>NZ_CP067087.1:2019403-2686306 GCF_016745095.1 Croceicoccus sp. YJ47 | reverse complement strand
GCAATACCGCTGCGCGCGCAGACCTCACCCCGATCAGCGCGCTTCTGCTCAATATCGCGCTCATCCTGCTCGGATGGTTCCGGTATCGCGATCTTCGGGCCGAAATCGCCGCCCATCGCCGCGATGCGAGCCGCGCCCGGTCGCTTGCGCTTACCGATGCGCTGACCGGGGCGCTCAACCGACGCTCGCTCATGCCCGAACTCGACGCACGGCTCGAACAGGCGCGCAATACCGGGCGCGCCGTGGCCTTTCTCATGGTCGATATCGACAGGTTCAAGCAGGTCAACGACCTCAACGGCCACCGCGCGGGCGATGCCGTCCTCGTCGAGGTGGTCTCCCGCATACGCGCGCTTCTGCCCGACCATGCGTGCATCGCGCGGCTCGGCGGTGACGAATTTGCCTGCGTGCTGGATTACGACAGCGACGCACCCGGCGCGCTGGAGGAAGTGTGTGCGCGGCTCGTCGTCGCGGCAAGCCGGCCCATTGCGGTTGCCGGCGGCTCGATCTGCGTGACGCTTTCGCTCGGCATCGCGTCGAGCCTCGATATCGCAAAATGCAAGGCGCCCGGTTCGGCCGCGCTGCTGCACATGGCCGACATGGCGATGTATCACGCCAAGAAGCACGGCCGCGACCGATTCCACTGGTACACGCCGGAGATGGAGAGCGAACTGCAACGGCGCAGCGCGCTCGAAAACGGTATCCGCCGCGGCATCGCACAAGGGGAATTCGTTCCCTATTACGAGCAGCAGGTGGACCTCGAAACCGGCAGGCTGACGGGCTTCGAAATGCTTGCCCGCTGGCAAAATCCGGAACTGGGGCTCATCACCCCGGATGCGTTCATTCCCGTTGCCGAGGAAATGAACGTGATCGCCGAATTGTCCGAGACCGTGATTGCGCAGGCGTTGCGCGATGCACGCGAATGGGATCGGGAGCTGATCCTGTCGGTCAATATCTCCCCGGTGCAGATCCGCGATCCGTGGTTCGCGCATCGCCTGGTCAAGCTTCTGGCTGCGGCGAATTTTCCGGGCGAGCGGCTCGAAATCGAAATTTCCGAAGGATGCCTGCGCGAGGATATGGCGCTCGTGCGCTCGATGATCACCAGCCTCAAGAATCAGGGGGTGCGCGTCAGCCTCGACGATTTCGGCAACAGCTATGCGTCCATGTCCGAACTGCGCGCGCTGCCCTTTGACAGGGTGAAGATCGATCGCGGCTTCATCGCGCAGCTCACCTGTCAGGAAGAGAGCGAGGCCGCGGTGCACGCGATCAGCGCCATCGCGCAAGGGTTCGACCTCCCCGTCACGGTCGAGGGCGTCGAAAGTGGTCCCGTGCGCAACCTGCTGCGCAAGATGGGGCGGTTCAAGGGACAGGGCTATTATTACGGGCGCCCCGAACCGGCCGAGCGGGTCCGTGCCCGCTTGCGCAGCGAAGCGCGCCTTGTCGTGAACGAGCCGCCGCGCACCGAACGCGATGCCACGAAGGCCGAGAGGGACAATCCGAACACGGCCTGGCGCCCCTGAAACCGGCGCATGGTGCGCGCGGATCCTGTCACCGCGCACTGGACGTTGCCCGCTGCACTGCCTAGAGCCGGGACCATGCAGATCCCTTTCACCAAGATGCACGGGCTGGGCAATGATTTCGTCGTGCTGGACGCGCGCGAAAGCAGCCTGCCGCCACTCGGCCCGGCCACGGCCGCAGCGCTCGCCGACCGTCACACGGGCATCGGCTGCGATCAGCTCGTATTGATCGAACCGTCGCGGCATGCGGACTGGAAAATGCGGATTTTCAATGCCGATGGGAGCGAGGTCGAGGCCTGCGGCAATGCCGCCCGCGCGGTCGGCATGCTGATCGGCGGGGCGGTATCGCTCGAAACGCTGGGCGGCGATATTCGCGCCGTGCCCGACGGCGGCGGCATTGCGGTCGACATGGGCGTGCCGCGTTTCGGGTGGCAGGATGTTCCGCTCGCCTATGCAATGGACACGCTTTCCTTGCCGCTGGGGTGGGACGGCCTCGAAAATCCGGTGTGCGTGAATGTCGGCAACCCGCATGCGGTGTTCTTCGTCGCCGATGCCGATGCGGTGGCACTCGACACGCTTGGCCCCGTTATCGAAAACGATGCGGTCTTTCCCGAACGGATCAATGTCAATGTCGCAAGCGTAACGGCGCGCGACGCGATCTCTCTGCGCGTATGGGAGCGCGGCGCCGGGCTCACGCGTGCGTGCGGAACCGGCGCGTGCGCGACCGCGGTGGCGGCGATGCGGCGGGGGCTGACGGGCCGTGACGTGACCGTGACCCTGCCGGGCGGCCCGCTTTCCATCCGGTGGGACGATGATGACCGCATCACCATGACCGGCCCGGCGACCATCGCCTTTACAGGACAGTTCGATTGGGGCGATTACGCGTGAGCGAGGCGCAGATCGTGACGCTCGGCTGCCGCATGAATATCGCCGAGAGCGACAGCATCCGCGCCATGCTCGCCGACAGCCCCGATACCGTGGTCGTCAACAGCTGCGCCGTGACGGAGGAGGCCGTGCGCCAGACGCGCAAGGCAATCCGCCGCCTGCGCCGTGCGCGCCCCGATGCGCGGCTGCTCGTCACCGGATGCGCGGCCGATATCGAACGCAGCCAGATTTCGGCGATGGACGAGGTGGACGGCATCGTCGCCAATACGGCAAAGCTCGATCCGCGCAGCTGGAACGTGCCCGCCGCCACCGTGCCGCGCCCCGATGTCGCCCACACGCGCGCCTTCATCGCGGTGCAGAACGGGTGCGATCACGCCTGCACCTTCTGCGTCATTCCGCAGGGCCGCGGACAGAGCCACTCGCTCACCATCGCGCACGTGCTTCGCGAGGTGGAGGGCCATCTTGCGCTCGGCGCACCGGAGATCGTGCTGACCGGCGTGGACGTGACCTCGTGGGGTGGCGATCTGCCGGGACGTCCTGCGCTCGGCACGCTCGTCGGTGCGATCCTCGATGCGTTTCCCCGGCTGGCCCGGCTCCGCCTGTCGTCCGTGGACGGGGCGGAGATGGACGATACGCTCGCCGCGCTCCTCATGCACGAAGCGCGGGTCATGCCGCATGTGCATCTCTCGCTCCAGTCGGGCGACGACATGATCTTGAAGCGGATGAAGCGGCGCCATTCCCGGGCGCAGGCGATCACGCTCGTCGAACGGTTGCGATCCGCGCGCCCCGACATGGCCATCGGCGCCGACCTCATCGCCGGATTTCCGACGGAAAGCGACGCCATGCATGCCTCCAACCTGTCGATCATTCGCGAATGCGGCATCGTGCACGGGCATGTCTTTCCCTATTCGCCGCGGCCCGGCACGCCCGCCGCGCGCATGCCGCAGGTGCCGCCGCCCATCGTGAAACGGCGCGCCGCGGAATTGCGCGCCGCCGTTGCCGAAACGCGCGATGCGTGGCTGCGCGGGCTTCACGGAAGCGTGCATCGGGTGCTCGCCGAACGCGATGGCACCGGCCATGCCGAGAATTTCGCCCGGTTCCGCCTCCCCGACGGGGTCGCGGCGGGCACCATCGTCACCATGAAAGCGGGCGCGGTCGAACATGGCCTCGTCACCGGGAGTATCGTATGAGCGAAAGCTGGAAAGACCGCGTTTTCGGAGGATTCCGCAAGACATCGGCCCGGCTGTCCGAAAACCTGTCGGGCATAACCGGCGCCACGCGGTTGAGCGAGGATCAGCTCGACGAGCTTGAGGATGCGTTGATCCTGTCCGATCTCGGCCCGCGCGCGGCGATGCGCATTCGCGACCATCTTGCCGAAAAGCGGTTCGAGCGCGGCGCCGACCAGCGCGCGATACAGGAAGCCGTCGCCGAGGAGATCGCCGAAATCCTGCGCCCCGTGGCAAAGCCGCTCGACATCGTGGCCTTTCCTAGGCCGCAGGTCATCCTCGTCATCGGGGTCAACGGATCGGGCAAGACGACCACCATCGCAAAGCTCGCCCATCTGTTTCAGGAGCAGGATTATTCGGTCATGCTGGCCGCCGGCGACACGTTCCGCGCCGCCGCCATCGGGCAGTTGAAGGTATGGGCGGACCGGCTCGGCATCGACATCGTCACCGGACCAGAAGGCGGCGACCCGGCCAGCGTGGTGTTCGACGGGGTGAAGGCCGCGACTCAGCGGGGCATCGACACGCTGATCGTCGACACCGCCGGACGCTTGCAGAACAAGCGCGAATTGATGGACGAGCTGTCCAAGATCCGCAAAGTGCTCTACCGGCTCAATCCCGAGGCGCCGCATGACGTGCTCCTCGTGCTCGACGCGACGAATGGACAGAACGCGCTGCAACAGGTCGAGGTGTTTCAGCAGAGCGCCAATGTCACCGGCCTCATCATGACGAAGCTCGACGGGACCGCGCGCGGCGGCGTGCTGGTCGCGGCGGCGCAGCAGTTCGGGCTGCCCATTCACGCGATCGGGGTGGGCGAACGGATCGACGATCTGCGCCCCTTCGATCCCGAACTTGTCGCCCGCGTGATTGCAGGAATCGCCTGATGGAACAGCGCCCCACCCCTTCCCCGGCGCCGAAGCGCAAGTCCGGCCTGCTCAATCTCGCCATCGATTACGGGCCGCTGCTCGTGTTCTTCATCGTCTATCGCTGGGCCAGCCCGGACGATTACGGCAATGCGGTCGGCGAGGTTCTGGCCGTGGTGAAGGGGACGGTGGCCTTTATCGTAGCCGCCCTGGTCGCGCTCGCCGTGTCGAAGTGGAAGCTCGGCCATGTCACGCCGATGCTGATGCTCTCGACCGCACTGATCGTGTTTTTCGGCGGGCTGACCATCCTGTTTCAGGATCCGGTGTTCGTACAGGTGAAGCCGACGATCATCTACTCCCTCTTTGCCGCCGCGCTGCTCATCGGCGTCTGGCGGGGCAAGGCCTTGCTCAAATATCTGCTCGATGCCGCGTTCGAGGGGCTTTCGGATCGGGGATGGATGAAGCTGTCGCGCAACTGGGGTTTGTATTTCATCGGTCTTGCCGTGCTCAACGAGGTGCTGCGCGCGACCTTGTCGTTCGATAGCTGGCTGGCGACGAAATTCTACGTGTTCATGCCGCTCTCGTTCCTCTTCACCTTCAGCCAGCTGCCGATGATGATGCGCGAGGGGCTCGGTGGCGGCGCGGCGGACGAAGCGATGAGCGAGCAGCCGCCCACCGGCGAGTGACCCGGACCCGGCGCCCGCCCCATAAGGCAGGCCGGGACCGGCAGCGCCGCTAAATCTTCAGCTGGCTGCCCAGTTCCACGACGCGATTGGTCGGCAGGCGGAAGAATTCCATCGCGCTCGCCGCATTGCGCAGCATCCATGCGAACAGCTTCTCCCGCCACAGCGCCATGCCGGGCTTGTCCGCGCTCAACAAAGTCTGGCGCGAGAGGAAGAAGCTCGTCTGCATCATGTCGAAGGGTGCGCCGCACATCTCGATCGTCTTGAGCGCGCGCGGCACGTCGGTTTCCTCCAGAAATCCGAAATGCAGCGTCACCTTGAAGAAGCTGTCGCCGAACTGCTCCACATGGGAGCGATGGCCCGCATCGACGAAGGGCACATCCTCGATGATCACGGTGAGGATCACGACCCGTTCGTGCAGCACCTTGTTATGCTTGATATTGTGGAGCAGCGCGGACGGCACGCCCGCATTCGCGCTGGCCATGAAGACCGCCGTTCCCG
Source organism: Croceicoccus sp. YJ47 (assembly GCF_016745095.1). NCBI lineage: Bacteria > Pseudomonadati > Pseudomonadota > Alphaproteobacteria > Sphingomonadales > Erythrobacteraceae > Croceicoccus > Croceicoccus sp. YJ47. The sequence goes on along the minus strand of NZ_CP067087.1, from coordinate 2,680,637 downwards.
GCACGCGCGCGGCCGAATTATGCGCCGATTTCGCGAACACGCCGATGGGGATCGATTCCACCGCCATGTTCTCCTTCATCAACGCGCGGCCCCGGTTCCACGTGGTCAGCAGGGTAAAGATGACCAGCCCCATCACCAGCGGCACCCAGCCGCCATCGGGAATTTTCGTAAGGTTCGCGCCGAGATAGGCCGCGTCCAGAAGGAAGAACACGATGAGCAGCGGGGCTGCCTGCCACCATTTCCATTTCCACAGTTTTAGCAGCACGACGCCGAGCAGGAAATTGTCGATCATCATCGCGCCCGTCACCGCAATGCCATAGGCGGCAGTGAGGTTCGACGAACGCTGGAACACCACAACCAGCAGGAGCACTGCGGTCATCAGCGCCCAGTTCACCAGCGGAATGAAGATCTGCCCGGCATGCAGCGAGGTATGCTTGATCGTCATGCGCGGCACGAAGCCGAGCTGTATCGCCTGCTGCGTGACGGAGAACGCGCCGGAAATCACCGCCTGGCTGGCGATGACCGCCGCCATCGACGCGATGATGAGCAAGGGCCACTGAAACCAGTCGGGTGCGAGATAATAGAACGGGCTTTCCAGCGCGGCGGGATTGCGCAGCAGCAGCGCAGCCTGCCCCAGATAATTCAGCGTCAGCGCCGGCAGCACCAGCGTCATCCACGATACGCGGATCGGCGGGCGCCCGAAATGACCCATGTCGGCATAGAGCGCCTCCGCCCCCGTCACGGCGAGCACCGCGGCACCCATCGCGAGAAACCCGCGCAGCGGATCGGCAATGAACATCGACACGGCATAATGCGGCGACAGCGACCACAGCACGTCGGGCATGCGGAAGATACTGGCAAGGCCGAGCACCGCGATGGTGGCGAAATAGACCAGCATGACCGGCCCGAACAATTTCGCCACGCGCGCCGTCCCGCGCGACTGTATGAAGAAAAGCCCGACGATGATGCCCATGACGAGCGGCACCACGAAATCCTTCATCCCCGGCGAATAGACGGCCAGCCCCTCGATCGCGCCGAGCACGGACACCGCCGGCGTGATCATCGAATCGCCGTAGAACAGCGCGGTCGCGAACACCCCCATCAGCACGACGAACTTCGTCACGCGCTTGTCCTTGCGCATCGCGCCCTGGATGAGCGCGATGAGCGCGAGGCTCCCGCCCTCGCCGCGGTTGTCGGCGCGCATGATGATCGTCACGTATTTGATCATCACGATCACGATCATGGACCAGAACATGAGGCTGATGATGCCGAACACGTGCAGCTGATCGAGCGGAAGCGGATGATGCCCGGCAAACGTGTCGCGCATCGCGTAAAGCGGGCTGGTGCCGATGTCGCCGAACACGACGCCAATGGCACCGACGGCGAGTTTCAGGACGTTCTTTTCATGGCTGCGATGCTGGTCTGCCGGAAGCCCGGCAGGCAGCGTCGGAGAAGTCTCGCCCTTGGCGGTCTCGCTCATCGGATACTCCTGCCATGGGGGCGGGCGTGCAACGTATTGCCGGCACATGATGCCAGGCGGGCCATAGCGGATCGCCGCTTAGCAGCGGGCGAACCGCCCGGCAAGCAGGCGCATGCAGGGCCCATCATTGCCGCCCCTGCGCCGATGTCGGCGGCAGCGACGCAGCGCCATTCTCCGGTCCGCGGCCTTCCTGCATCGCGATCAGCGTGTCGAGCTGCCGCAGCTGCGCATCGAGAATCGGAGCGAGCGGAGAGCCGGCGATCGCAGGGCGGGCGCGAAGACGCATCCATGTCTCGCGCGCCTCTGCAAATTGCCCCGATTGCGCCTGCGCCAGGCCGGTAAAGAACGCCGGCCCCGGATTGCCCGGCGCCAGCAGCGAAGCCCGGCGATAGGCAAGCGACGCCGCCGGGGTCAGCATCCCCTGCGCATGACCGACGAGCGCATTGCCGAGCGCGAGCCACAATTGCGGATCGTCGGGGGTTTGCCGGATCGCGCCGCGAAGCAGGCCCGCCGCCGTGCCATATTGCCCCTGCCGGACGAGCGCGTCGGCAGTGATGAGATAGTTGGAGCCGGAGCCGAAATCCGCGCTCATCGCGTTGCGCAATTCGATGAGCGCGGCCTGTCCGTCATCGCTCTCCGCAATCGGTTGCCCCGGCACGCCGGCAAGGCCCGGACTGCCCTGCACCGCATAGCCGGCGAGCCCGAACAAAAGCGCCGCCGCCGTGATCTCGCGCCCGCCGCGCGGCATCCGCAGCACGAAATTCAACGCCAGCCACACCGCCACCGCCGCGCCGATGATCACGATCCAGCTCATGCCATGCCCCCGCCCGTCCGCGCGCCCTTCCGGAACCGGCGGCGCAGCAGCAGCGCGGCCAGCGCGGCCAGCACCACCGGCGCGGCGAACAGCGGCCAGGTCAGCGGCTTCAACTCGGGCTTGTAGCTGATGTAATCGCCGTACCGGTCGACGAGCCAGGCGCGGATCGCCTCCGGCTCCTCGCCCGCGGCGATGCGCATGCGGACCTGGCTGCGCATGTCGCCGGCCATCGGCGCGTCGGAATCGGCGATGGACTGGCTCTGACACCGCACGCAGCGCAGCGTTTCCATCAATGCCTGCGCCTCGGCCTCCTGCGCCGGATCGTCGAGCTGCGTATAGGCGTAGGGCGCGGGCGGCATGCTGTCCTGCGCCGCGGCGACGGACGCGGCGGCGGCGAGCGACAGCGACACGAACGCGAGGATTGCTCGGGTCATAGCGGCTCTTTCGCCTTGCGCCATTCGGACATGATCTGCGCAATGTCGCGCTCCATGATCGGGCCCATATGCTGATACCGGATGATCCCGTCGCCATCGATGACGAAGGTTTCGGGCACGCCGGACGATCCGATGCCGAGTTGGACCGCGCTCACATCGTCCTTGCCAATCGCGCGATAGGGGTTGCCGTTACGCTCCAGAAACTGCGCGATATCCTCGCTCCGGTCGCGGATGGCGACACCGTCGATCGGCACCCCCTGCGCGGCGAGGGTATCGAGCTGCGGCGCCTCCACCGCGCAGGGCACGCACCAGCTTGCAAAAATATTGAGCAGGCGTGGCTCACCCTTCGTAAAACCCGCGCGCGACAGTCCGGGCGTGCCCTCTACGCCGGCGGGGAGCGTGAATTGCGGGAGCGGATTGCCGACCATCGCGCTGCGCACGTCGCGTTCCCCCGGCGCCATCAGCCCGTATGCGACGAGCGCCACGAAACCGATGAACAGCGCAAGCGGAAGCCAGATGGTCCAGCGCGACCGGCGTCCGGGCGTCGGCGCGCTCATGCCTGCGCCTCGCGATATTCGCGCCGCTCGGCGAGCCGCACCCGGATCGCCCGCTGTTTCCAGTCGGCGATGACCCGCCCGATCAGCGCGAGCAGACCGCCCAGCGCCACCATCAACCCGCCCAGCCAGATCAGCGTCACGAACGGCTTCCACCACAGCCGCAATTGCCAGCGCCCGCCGTCGGCTTCCTGTCCCAGAACGGCATAAAGCTGCCCGTTCCAGCGTGTCGCCAGCGCCGATTCATTCGTGGCCGTGGGGGGCGAGAAGAAATTGCGGGCCTGCGGGCGAAGCACGACCGGCGCCCCGCCGCGATAGCGGGCCGTCATCGTCCCCTCCAGCGCGGTCCAGTTGGGGCCGGCGATCGGCTCGATTTCGGAGAGCCTCACGTCCCATGGGCCGACCGCGACCGTATCGCCGATGGCCGCCGCGGCAAGCCGCTCGGTCGTAAAGGCAGCATTGCTGGCCATCCCGGCAAGCGCCACGGCGAGGCCGAAATGCCCGACCACCATGCCCCACACGGCAAGCTTTACCCGGCGCGGATTGCGGCCCACCACCGGCAACACGCTCGCAATCGCCAGCATTGCGGCGAGCGCGAGGCCGAGCAGTGGCAGGATCCCGATCCCCGGCGCGAGGACGAGAGCCGCCACCAGCGCAATTGCGAATATCGCCACCGGCACGATCATCCGGCGCCCGACGCGCGCAAAGCGATCCTCCCGCCAGCGCAGCAGCGGGCCGATCGCCATGACCGCCACCATGGGAAAGGCGAAGATCGCGCCGACCGGATTGAAATAGGGCGGCCCGACCGACACGCGCACGCCGAACGCCTCGGTCAAAAGCGGGTAGAGCGTGCCGACCATCACGATGCCGAGAATGGCGGTCAGCGCGACATTGTTGAACACCAGCGCGGCTTCACGGCTGCTCCATGCAAACTGCTTGCCCTCGTTCACGGTGGAGGCGCGCAGGCCGAACAGCACCAGCGCCCCGCCGATATAGAGGCACAGAAGCGCAAGGATGAAACTGCCGCGTTCCGGGCTCACCGCAAAGGAATGCACACTGGTCAAAACGCCGGAGCGCACGAGGAACGTGCCCACCATCGACATCGAAAACGCCACGACGCCCAGCATGATCGTCCATATCCGCAAGGCATCGCGCGCGGCCAGCACGCTCACCGAATGGAGCAGCGCCGTCGCCGCCAACCACGGCATGAGCGAGGCATTCTCCACCGGGTCCCAGAACCACCAGCCGCCCCAGCCCAGCTCGTAATAGGCCCAGTAACTGCCCGCCGTGATCCCGATGGTCAGGAATATCCACGCGCCCAGCACCCAGGGCCGCATCGCGCGCGCGAATTGCGGCCCGACCTCCCGCGTCATCAAGGCGCCCACTGCAAAGCTGAACGCAACCGAAAGCCCGACATAGCCGAGATAGAGCGTGGGCGGATGGAACGCGAGGCCGAGATCCTGCAACAGCGGGTTGAGCCCCGCCCCCACCCGCGCCGCCGGTTCGAGCCGGGTGAACGGGTTGGAGGAAAACAGCAGGAAGGCGTAGAAGCCAAGGCTCACGAATGCCTGCGCGGCAAGCGTCGCCAGCATGGTGCGTTCGGGCAGACGCCGTTCGAGCAGCGCGATCGCCGCCCCCGAAAGCGCCATGACCGTCACCCAAAGCAGCATCGAGCCTTCGTGATTGCCCCATGTCCCCGCGAGCTTGAACACGAACGGCTTGTCCACATGGCTATTGGACGCGACCAGCAACACCGAAAGATCGGTGCGCAGGAACAGCCAGATCAGCGCAAAGAACGACAGCGTCACCAGCACGCCCTGCATCACCGCGACGGGGCGCACCGATCCGGCGAACCCGGCGCCCGCCTCGCGGAGCGACAGCAGCCCCGTAAAAAGCTGCAGCAACGCAAATGCCGCCGCAAACCATAGCAGCGCAAGGCCGAGTTCCGCAATCATTGCGCCTGCGCCTCGTAGGTTTCGGCGACGATTTCGCGCTGCTGCGCGTCGGTCATGTCCTGTAATTCGCGCGGCATGTAATTCTCGTCATGCTTGGCAAGCAGGTTGGTCGCGACGAATGCGGTGGGGCCCATCGACCCTTCGGCGACGACGCCGGACCCTTCGACGAAAAGGTCGGGTACGATGCCCGAAAACTCAACCGGGACCGATGCCTGCCCATCCGTCACGGTAAAGCGGATCGTCACGCCATCGTCCATCGTCTCGATCGAGCCATCCGCGACCATCCCGCCCAGCCGCACCGCCTGCCCCGGTTCGGGCGGGTCGGACACGATGTCGGACGGAACGTAGAAATAGCTCGCCTGATTGCGCAGCGCATAGGCCGCCAGCAACCCCGCCCCGATGAGCACGCACAGCGCGACGATCACGAGCACCAGCCGCTGATGCTTGGGTTTGAGCGACGCGCTCATTTCCCGCGCGCCCGGTCGCGGCGGCGTTCGGCGCGGCGCATCGCGACCCACGCCCACGCCGCGGTCGCGAACGTGCCGCCCACGCCCACCGCATAGGCCGCCCAGACAAACGGCCACTGATCGAGCCCTTCGGTCATGCCGGAACGGTCACGCCAGCGCACGCCGGCGCAGGCGCGCCTCCGCCTGAATATCGGCGAGCAAGGCCCGCATGCGCGCAAGCACGATCCCGCCGAAAAGAAGCGAGAAACCAAGCGTCGACAGCAGCAGCGGCACGAGAAAGACCGGGTCGATCGCGGACTGCCCCATCGTGATGCTGGGCGGTTGATGGAGCGAGTTCCACCACACCACCGAACGATTGATGATCGGAATATTGACCGCCCCGACCAGCCCGAAAATGGCCGTCACACGGCTGCCACCGGCCCCCGCGGCCATGTCCCGCTGTGCCGCGCCGGCCAGCGCGATATAGCCGAAATACAGGAACAGCAGCACCAGCATCGAGGTCAGCCGGCCATCCCACACCCACCATGTCCCCCATGTCGGGCGGCCCCAGATGGACCCGGTGACAAGGCAGATCGCGGTGAATGCCGCACCCGGCACCGCCGCCGCGCGCGCCGCGATTCCGGCCAGCGGATGTCGCCACACAAGCTCGACCAGACTGGCGATGGCGATGGCGGTCCACCCGCCCATCCCCAGCCACGCCGCCGGCACGTGAAGATAGAGAATGCGCACCGTTTCGCCCATCAACCGGTCCGCCGGCGTCGCCAGCAGTCCCCACGCGAGCGCCCCGCCGGCGACGATCATCCCCGTCACCAGCAACGCCGGCGTCAGCCAGCGGGCGATCGTCAGGAAGCGTTTAGGATTGGCAAAACCATGCATAGCGTTACGCCGCCCGCTTTGGCACCGCTGTCGCGCCGCGGCAAGGCACCGACTCGGCCCCTGCCCCGCGCCGCGGCGGTGCGGACAGGCGTGACTGACTGCGCAGCGGCGGTCAGCTGCGCCCGATGCGGCGGCGGGCCATCATGTCCGCGATCGTCGCCGGGGTTTCGCCCGTACGGTCGCATTCGGCCCAGATTTCGACGAGCCGGCCGGGGATCTGGCGGATTTTCTCACGCACCTCGTTCACATCGGCGGTCCGGCCGTTCTGCCGCGCGAGATATTCGATCGTAACCGAAATGATCCCGCCCGCATTCAGCACGTAATCGGGCGTGTAGAGAATGCCGCGCTTGGCCAGCATCTGCCCGTGTTCGGGTCGGGCCAGCTGATTATTGGCGCCGCCCGCGACGATCTGCGTGTCGAGCCGGGCAATGCCCTCGTCATCGAGGATGGCGCCCAGCGCGTTGGGGCTGAACACGTCGCAGGCAACGCCCATGATCTCGTCCGCTGCAACCGCGCGCGCTCCGAGGTCGCGGGCCAGGGTTGCGGCGCGTTCGGCATTGACGTCGGCCAGCGTCAGCTGCGCGCCATCCTTGGCGAGCATGCGCGCGAGGCGGCCACCGACGCTGCCGGTGCCCTGCACCGCGACATGCACCCCGTCGAGCGTTTCGCGGCCAAGCTTGTGACGGACCGCGGCGGCGAGGCCGAGGTATATGCCCATCGCGGTGAACGGGCCGGGATCGCCGCCCGCGGCCTGCGCGCCTTCGGTCGGAAGGCCGGTGACATGCGGGGTCGCGCGGGCAATGGCGACCATGTCCTGCTCCGAAATGCCGACATCCTCGGCCGTGACATATTGCCCGCCGAGCGCGTCGACGGCGCGGCCATAAGCCTCCAGCATGGCATCGGTCTTCGTACCGTCCGCATCGGCCAGCAGAACCGCCTTGCCGCCGCCCATGGGGAGATCGGCCATCGCGTTCTTGAAGCTCATCCCCTGCGACAGGCGCAGCGCGTCGGTCACGGCATCGGCGGAATCGGCATAGTGCCAGAACCGCGTGCCGCCCGCCGCCGGGCCAAGATGCGTGGAATGGATGGCGATGATGGCGCGCAGCCCGCTCTTGCGGTCATGGACCAGCGTGACTTTTTCATGATCGTCGAAAGCGGGATTGCTCCACATCGCGGCGCGTCTCCGATGCTGCGGGCAATGCGGGGGATCGAACGCCCGCTGCCAGTGAAAAATGGGGCGATCGAGGGGTCTCGAACCCCCGACCTCCGGTACCACAAACCGGCGCTCTAACCAACTGAGCTACGATCGCCATAAACATGCCGACCGCGGGAATTCCCGGGCCGGGCGTGCCTGTTTTCACCGACGGGCGACGACGTCAAGCGCTATCGCCAGCGGGTTCGCCCTGTTGCACAGCCATTGCGAGAAGGGAAGCAAAAAACGTCAAACCCCGGATTTTGCGCAAGATTCCATCGCCGCCCGTTTTTTTGTCGCCAGCCGTTCGCCGCGCGCGCCCATTGCATTCGATTCGCGCGGACACTTGGCGCGCCGCACCGGCTTGCTTATGGAGAGACGCCATGAGTTCCCACGCATCATCGGTCGCGGCCCGGCTGCGCGAAGACCCCGCCGTGCAGCAGCACCCCTCGCCCAAGCTGGAACTGTTTACCCGGCGCGGATTTCTCTCTCCCGACGATTGCACCGCGCTCATCGCGCTCATCGATGCAGACCGGCGCCCGTCCACCATCGCCGACCCCAATGGCGACGCCTATTTCCGGACGAGCGAAACGTGCGACCTCGATTCCGGGATCGAGGTCGTCGCCCGGCTAGATGCCGCGATCTGCGCGCTGTCGGGGCTCAACCCCGCGCATGGCGAACCGCTTCAGGGGCAGCGTTACGCCGTCGGTCAGGAGTTCAAGGCGCACACCGACTATTTCTCCCCCGGCGGCGAGGATTACGACAAATTCTGCGCCGTCGCGGGGCAGCGGACCTGGACCTTCATGATCTATCTCAACGAACCGGACGCGGGCGGCGCCACCCGTTTCAAGGTGATCGGCAAGACGTTTCAGCCCGAAACCGGGCGCCTCGTCGCGTGGAACAATCGCAAGGGGGATGGCGCGGTCAATGCGAGCACGCTCCACCACGGAATGAAGGTGCGCAAGGGCACCAAATATGTCATCACGAAATGGTTTCGCGAACGCCCCTGGGGCTGAATCACGTCAGCTCGAGCACCGAATCCCCGCGCGCCAGCACGAAAAGCGGAAGCCCCGCATCCCGTGCCCGTTCCACCGCCATGCTCGTCGGTGCCGAGATCGTGACGAGCGCGCTCAATCCGCCCCGCACCGCTTTTTCGACCAGCTCGAAACTGCATCGCGCGCTCAACATCGCAAAATGCGGGGCCGCGCCGCCCGGCGCCGCCCCGGCGGCGGTCCACGCGCCGATCGCCTTGTCGAAGGCATTGTGCCGGCCGACATCCTCGCGCACGCATGCGATCGCGCCATCCATCGTGCAGATCGCGGCCGCATGCGCGGCACCGGTCGCGCGGCCGATCGGCTGATGGTCGCGCAACATGCCGCCGGCGCGGAAAATGGCCGCGGGTTCGGGCTGCATCGGAACCGCGACCGGCGGCAACGGGCGGGCCACCTCGGCCAACGTGTCCATGCCGCACAGCCCGCAACTGGAATCGCCGATCCGGCGCCGCACCCGTTCCGCCATAGTTCCGGCATTGCTGCCCGGAAGATGCGCGCGAACGATCCATCCATCGTCGATCCGCGCGACATCGACGGACAATGGGGGAGCGTCGGGCGAAATGAGTCCCTCGCCAATGGCGAACCCGCGCGCATAATCGGCAAGATCTTCAGGCGTCGCCATCATGACCGCCCACGTCACCCCGTCGAATTCGAGCGCGACCGGCACTTCGCCTGGAAGCGGGCGCTCCACCTGCCGCGCGGATCGGCCATCGGCGAAATGTTCGGTGAAACGGGCGGCCGTGGTGCCCCCGGCATCGCTTTACGCGTCATTCCTTCACGATGCGGACGGGAATGCCCTTCGATGCGGGCGTTTTCGACAGCTTGTCGTGATACCACAGCGGGACGAGCGGATTGAGCTCCGGAAAATACCCCGCGAGGCATCCGTCCGGCAGGCGATAGGGCGTCACCTTGAGCCCGCGGACCGTGCGCTCCATATCATCCTCCGCATCGCCGATGAGCGTGACGAGATCGCCGTCGCACAGTCCGTGGCGCTCCATGTCGTTGGGGTTGATCATCACCATCATGCGCGTCCCTTCGAGCCCGCGCAGCCGGTCCGAATGGCCGTAGATCGTCGTGTTGAACTGATCGTTCGAGCGGACGGTGACGAGGTGGAACCGGCCGTCCGCCTCCCCGATCCCGCAGGCATTCAGCACGGTGGGATCGGTAAATTCCGCCTTTCCGCTTTCCGTTTTCCAGATGCGGTCATGGGCGCCATTGCCGCGATAAAATCCGCCGGGCCGGTTCATCCGCCCGTTCATGTCATGGAATTCGTCCGGGAACGTATGCGCGATCAGGTCGCGGATGCGCGCATAATCGCCGGTCCATTCGTCCCATGCGAGCTTTGCATTGCGCGTTTCGCGATGGGCCAGCGTCGCCTTCGCCAGCCCCGCGACGATCGCCGTTTCGCTTTTCAGCTGTTCGCTCGCCGGCTTGCGCTTGCCGATGCTGCCGTAGATGTGGCTGAAGCTGTCCTCCATCGTGACGGTTTGCGGGCCGCTCGCCTGGATGTCCTCCTCGGCCCGGACGAGGCAGGGCAGGATCCACGAGGATTTGCCCGGCATCAGATGCGTCTTGTTGAGCTTCGTCGCGATATGCACGGTCAGCTCCATCTCGCCCCATGCGCGGTGCACGCGTTCATGGTCGGGCACCGCCTGAGCCAGATTGCCGCCAAGCCCGATGAAACCCTTGTTGCTCCCGTCGAGCAGCGCCTCCAGGAATTCGACCGTGGTGTGGCCGTCCTCCTCCGGCGTTTCGAGGTCGAGCAATTCGCGATATTTCTCCACCGGGGCGAGCTTCGTCTTCTCCGTAATGCCGACGGTGCGCTGCCCCTGCACGTTGGAGTGGCCGCGGATCGGGGTGCAGCCGGCACCCTGCCGCCCGATATTGCCGTTGAGCAGCAGGAGATTGACCAGCATGCCGATCGCCTGCGAGCCGTGGACATGTTGCGTCAGCCCCATGCCGTAGATGCCGATGACGTTCTTCGCCCCGGCATAGACATCGCCCGCCCGCTCCAGTTCGGCGCGCGCGATGCCCGAATTTGCCTCGATCGCGTCCCAGCCGGTATTCTCGACCGTGTGGCGCAGCGCGTCGAACCCATGCGTATGTTCGGCCAGGAACGCATCGTCGAGCGTGCGGGCCAGCCCCTTTTCCTTCGCCTCGTCATCGATTTCCAGCACGCGCTTGATCACGCCCATCAAGGCCGCAATGTCGCCGCCGGGCTTCACCTGCATGTACATGTGCGACATCTTGGTCGGCTTTTGCGTGAGCATCGCGACCGGGTCCTGCGGGTCGATGAATTCGAGCAGGCCTTTTTCGCGCAGCGGGTTGAAGGTGATGATCTTGCAGCCACGCTTCGCCGCCTGCATCAACGGGCGCAGCAGGCGCGGGCTGTTGGTGCCCGGATTCTGGCCGAGGTAGAAGATCGCGTCGCAATGGTCGAGATCCTGCAAGGTGCAGGTGCCGACCGGCGAACCGACGACCTTCTTCAACCCGACCGACGTCGTTTCGTGACACATGTTCGAACTGTCGGGCAGGTTGTTATGCCCATAGGCCCGCGCGAACACGGCATAGAGATAGGACGGTTCCAGCGCCGCCTTGCCCGAGGCGTAGAAGGTCACCGATTTGGGATCGAGCCGGTGCAACTGCGCGCCGATGGCGGCAAACGCCTCGTCCCAGCTCGCGCGGACATAGCGATCGGTCCCGGCATCGTAGCGCATCGGCTCGGTCAGCCGTCCCCGCATTTCCAGCTCGTACCCGCTGCGCTCGCGCAATTCGGTCACGGTGTGGCGCGAAATCCATTCCGGCGTGCAACGCTCGCTGGTCAGATCCCAGAGCGTCGCCTTCGCCCCGTTTTCACAGAATTCGGCAAGATGCGGGTTCGGCGGCTTCGCCCATGCGCAGGACGAGCACATGTAGCCTTCGGGCTTGTTCTGACGATAGAGCGTTTCGGCAGCCCCGGGCCCGGCGCGCTCCTTCAATTCGATGCGCGCGATACCCTGTAACGACCCGAAGCCGCCCGCCGCCCCGTGATATTCGCGTGGTTCGGCTTTGCGGCTGCTCATCGCTCATTCTCCATTCGATGGAACTGTTCGCTCAAGAGACGAAAGGCGCCCCCGCGCAGTTCCCGACGCGTAACAGATTCCGCCGCCGCCCATAACGAAAAAGGCGGCCCGTGCGGACCGCCTTTCGCGCGTGGGACAGCAATGTCCGCGTCGCTTATTTCTTGAGCGAGAGACCGCCGAAACGCTTGTTGAAGCGTGCGACCCGGCCGCCTTCGCTCACCAGACGCTGACCGCCGGTCCATGCCGGGTGCGAGGTCGGGTCGATTTCGAGCGTCAGCGTATCACCCTCGTTGCCCCAAGTGGAGCGGGTCTGATACTCGGTGCCGTCGGTCATCTTGACCGTGATCATGTGGTAATCGGGGTGGATGTCGTTCTTCATCGCGTCGTCTCCGTATTCGCGACCGGTTCCGACCGGGCGCGCGGGGCTGATTGTTCGTTCAAGCCCGCGCCCTTAGCCAGTCCGACCCCGCTTGGCAAGCGGGCGACGAAAACTTGGGGTCCGCAAAGGGGCCATCGCGTGACAGGACGGGCCAGAGCCCCTATGGCCGATATTCGCGAATAAGAAGGAAAACCATGGTGAATTGCCGAATCTGGCCCGTACTGATCCTGGCCGGCACGATCGTTCCGGTCGCCGCACAGGCGCAGGACGCAAACGAGTTCGAGCAGGTGCGGATCGGCATCGGCCCGCAGTTTCAACCCGCCTACCCCGGTGCGGACGGCGCGCGGCTCGGCCCGTTCTTCGACATCGACCGCCGGGCGGAGGGCGAGGATTTCGCGTTCGAGGCCCCGACCGAAAGCTTCGGCTTCCCGCTCCTCCAGTTCGGCGGCGTCTATCTCGGTCCGACGGCATCCATCACCAACAGCCGCAAGGAAAAGGACACCGCGCCCGGCCTGCGTACCATAGGCACCACGCTGGAGGCGGGCATCGCCGCGCAGGTCTACATCAGCGACGATCTCTACAGCTTTGTCGAGCTTCGCCGCGGGATCGGCGGGCACGATGGCTGGACCGGCCAGGCGGGGCTCGATTACATCGTGCGCGATGCGGACCGCTATGTCGTGTCGGCCGGGCCGCGCGTAACCTACGGCGATTCCACGCATAGCCAGGCCTATTTCGGCATCACGCCCGAGGAATCGGCGGCGAGCGGCTATGCCGCCTACGATGCCGATGGCGGGCTGCAATCGGCGGGCGGCGTGGTCAGCGTGGATTTCGCGCTCGGCGGCCCGTGGGGCGTCATGGGTTTTGCCGGGTATCAGCGGCTCGTCGGCGATGCCGCCGATTCGCCGGTGGTCGAACTGTTCGGAAGCAAGGATCAGTGGACCGGCGGCGTTGCGCTCAACTACACGTTCCGGCGGCGGCGTGGCGGGCTGTTCTGATCGAGCGGCGCCGTCACGAAGGATGCATTGAAAAAGCCCCGGCGCGAAACCGGGGCTTTTTTTAATCGGCGATCATCGCGGTAAATTCCGTCTCGCAGGTGACCTTGCCGTCGATGTCGGCCTTGCCCCAGAACTTGCACACGCGCGTGCGTTTCTGAACGAAGCCGGTGCGCAGGTTGAGGAGATGGCCGGGTTCCACCGGCGCGCGGAATTTCGCATTCTCGATCGCCATGAAGTAGACGAGCTTGCCCGTGCCCGCGAGGCCCAGCGCCTCCACCGCGAGGATACCCGCCGCCTGCGCGAGCGCCTCCACCTGCAGCACGCCGGGCATGATCGGCCGGCCGGGGAAATGCCCCTGAAAGAAATCCTCGTTGAAGGACACCGCCTTCACCGCGTGGATCTCGCTTTCGGGGTCGAGCGAAACGACCCTGTCCACCAGCAGCATCGGATAACGATGCGGCAGCAGTTCAAGAATGCGCGCGTGGTCGAACCCGGTCGTCTCGCTCATACCCCGTCCCCGTGCCTCAGCGCCCGCCGGACGCGGCGGCGTTGCCCTGCTGCGGCTGCTGCGCCTGCGCGGCCTGCGCCTGCGCCTGCGCCTCGCGCTGCGCCCGCGGGAGCCAGCCCGCCGGCGGCACGATCTGCACGCTGGGCACCAGGCGATCCATTTCGGTCACGACGTCCTGGTTGATGTTATACGCCTGATCCGCGTCGAGCACCGAATCCGGCGTCAGGACGAGCGTGAGCCGCTTGCGCTGCTTCACATTGGTGAGCGCGGTGTTGAACTGCTCGCTGAGCTGTTCGAGCACATAGGCGCGCGACAGGGCGACAGGCTGCATGATCTGCTGCAACTCGGCCTGCGCCTGCTGCTCGATCTGCTGAATCTGTGCGGCCTGCTGCTGCAATTGCTGCTGATTGGGGTTCGCCTGCTGGCTCGCAGTCTGAATCTGCTGATACAGCGGCTGAAGCTGCTGCGAGATCTGGGCGCGGCGCTGTTCCGCCTGCTGCATCTGCGCGGCATAGGTGGTCTGGCGCTGCTGCTCCGCGAGGCGGAAGGCCGCGGTGTTGACGACGATCGCATCGGGATTGGCGATGCCGATGCCCGGCACAACCTGCGCCGACGCGGGCGCAGCGGTCAGCGCCGCGGTGGGCAGAGCGCCGGCCATCAGCGCGGCGGCGAGAAGCTTGGTCGTGTTTTTCATCAGAATTGCGTTCCTACGTTGAAGGAAAATGTCCTCGGATCGTCGCCCTCTTCTTTCAAGAGAGCCTTCGACAGGTCGATGCGAAGCGGTCCGAAGGGAGAATTCCAGTTGACGCCGATGCCCACCGCAACGCGCGGTTTCGGGCTGTCGCCCAGAAATTGTTCGGTGAACGGGCTGATGATCCGCTGATTCTGCGTTTCGCCATCGGGCGCCAGCGGGTCATTGGTGTAGATGATTTCGTCGAGCGGGTCGCCATTGACATCGACACGCTGCGCATAGAGCGGCTGATCGAAGGTCTGCGTCACCGGGTCGGTCAGGCCGAACACGGCACCTGCATCGACGAAGATCGACGGCCGCAGACCGAGTTCGCGCGCGCCGGAGCCGAGCGGAATTTCCAGCTCTGCCCTGCCGAGATAATAGGCCCGGCCGCCCAGCGCGTCATCGGTCCAGGTATCGCGATCCTCGCTCACCGTTTCGAAAATGCCGTCGCCATTGGTGTCGAGCAAGGGCTTGCGGATGACGCGCGGACCGACGCCGCGAATGTCGAAGCCGCGCATCTGCGGATTGCCGAGGAAGAACCGGTCGGTCAGGCGGACATCGTCGATATTCGCGCCCGCCCGGTCGCTCAACGCGTGGATATACCCGCCCTCGCCCTGCAGCGAGAAGATGAAGCCCGAACCCACGCCCCAGAATTTCGACGCGTTCAGCTTACCCCGCAGATATTTGACCGAACCGCCCAGCCCGGCAAAATCCCCGTTCAGCACGACCCGGTGGTAGGCCGAAGGCCGCAGCCGGTTGTTGAGCGTGTCATACACCAGCGACGCGCCCAGAATCGAGCTCGTCCGCTTGCCCAGAGCGTCGCACAGATAGCGCCCCGCGATGAGCGGTTCGCAATTGCGGACGCCATCGCCGTCGAGATCTGCGAAATATTGCTGTCCCAGCGTCACGTCCTCGACCTGAAGCGTGTAGCGGCCGATGAACTGCATATATTCGCTGAGCGCGGTGCCGGCGCGCACCGAAAACCCGGTCGAGCTGTTTTCGTAGGTCGTGTTGCGGCTGTTGTTGAAGCGGTTGAAGCTGTTGAAATCGCGGCGGTAGATGTCGGCGCCGAACGAAATGTTGGAATCGAACACGTACGGTTCGGTAAAGCTGACCTGCGCCGATTTGGAAAAGCGCGAATAGTTCAGCGAAAGACCGACCGACTGCCCTCGACCGCGGAAATTGTTCTGCCGGATCGAACCCTGCAGGATGAAGCGTTCCAGGCTCGAAAAACCGGCCGAAAGCTGAAGTTCGCCGGTCGGGCGTTCCTCGACATTGGCGGTCAGGACGACGCGGTCGGGTGCGCTGCCCGGCCCCTGCTCGACCTCGAAATTCTCCTGGAAATAGCCCAGCGAATTGATGCGCGCGGTCGACCGGCGCACCTGGAGCGAGTTGAAGGCATCCCCTTCGGCCAGCCGGAATTCGCGGCGGATCACCTTGTCCTGCGTCAGCGTATTGCCGTTGATGTCGATCCGCTCGACATAGACGCGCGGCGCCTCCGCGATCTGGAACGTGACGTCCATCGTCAGGTCTTCGCGGTTCGGATTGTAGCGCGGCTGCACCTCGCCGAACGCATAGCCGAACGCGCCGATTGTTTCGGCCAGGCTTTCGATCGTGTTCTCGACCTGCTCGGCATTGTACCAGTCGCCGGTCCTCATCGGCAGCGTCGCGGTCAGCGCGGCATCGTCGAAATCGCGGATCTCGCTTTCCACCGCGACATCGCCGAACTTGTACCGCTCGCCTTCCTCCACCACGTAGGTGATGATGAAATCCTTGCGATCGGGGGTCAGCTCGGCGACGGTAGACACCACCCGGAAATCGGCATAGCCCTGCGTGAGATAGAACCGGCGCAGGTTCTGCTGATCGAAGGCGAGCTTGTCGGGATCGTAGCTGGTATTACCGGTGAGGAAGGTCAGAAAGCCGGTTTGCTTGGTCAGCATCTCGCCGCGCAGTTCGCCGTCGGAGAACTGCTCGTTCCCGATGATGTTGATCTGGCGAACCTTCGATTTCGGGCCTTCCGTGATTTCAAAGACGATGTCGACGCGGTTCTGGTCGAGCATCACCGCCTGCGGCTCGACCGTGGCGGCAAAGCGACCCTGCCGCTTGTACAGCTCGATGATGCGGGCGACATCGGCGCGAACCTTCGAACGGGTGTAGATCTGCCGCGGTGCCAGCCGGATTTCAGGAAGGATCTTGTCGTTCTTCAGCCGCTTGTTGCCTTCGAGCACGATGCGATTGATGACCGGGTTTTCCTGCACCTCGATCACGACATTGCCGCTGTCCTGCCCGATGCGTACGTCACTGAACAATTCGGTGGCATAGAGGTCGCGCAATGCGGCATCGGCCTTGGCCGTGGAATAGGGTTCGCCCGGACGCATGGAGATATAGGACAGAATCGTCTGCGGCTCGAGCCGCTGTGCGCCCGAAACGCTGATCGTCTGGATGATCTGCCCTTGCGGGGCGGGCGCAGTGGCGGGCGCCTGCTGCGGCGCGGCGGCCGGATCGGCGGGGGCGTCCTGCGCCGCGGCCGGCACGGCGGACAAGGCCGTTCCCGCCATCAGCGCGACCGCCATCGAGGCCATGCGCGGCGCGAAGGTGGAAAGGGGCTTTCGTCCCGAATTAAGGCTTGCTGTCACTATCTATCCCGTCGCTCTATTCGTAACCCGCGCCTTGCGGCGATCTGTGCCGCTGCAACCGCGATGATGCCCCTTCGATCGGCCCCTTGCGCGGCCGATCCGTTCCGTTTCAGCCTGCGAATTGCCATTTCTGTCTCAGAATTAATCGTCGCCCTTGCCCGATGCGCCTGCGTCAATCAAGCGGAGCGAGCGGCGAACCGCACCGAAACCTGCGTGCCAACTGTCCTCCCGCCTCAACTCCCGAACAGATCCAGCGAGGCCAGATCGATGAAGGTCACGACGACCATCAAGGCCAGGACGAACGCCAGCCCGGTCCGGAAGGCCAGTTCCTGGGTCGCTTGCGAGACCGGTCGGCGGCGCACTGCCTCCGCGGCATAGAAAGCGAGATGCCCGCCGTCGAGCACGGGAATTGGCAGGAGGTTAATGAATGCCAAGTTAATTGAAATCATGGCAATGAAATAGACGAAGCTCTGCCACCCGGACACCAGCTGTTCGCCCGAAAACTTGGCGATCTTGATCGGCCCGCCAAGCTCTTCGATGGGGCGGCGACCCGAGATGATCTGCCATATGCCGACCACCGAAAGCTTGAGCAACTTGCCCGTTTCGGTAACGCCGATGCCGATCGCCTCGGCCGGTCCCACATCGCGCAATTCGCCCGTGTTCGAAAAGACGCCGATCTGCCCCATGCGGAACGTATTGCCGAAGCGGTCCTCCTCCACGTGGAGGCCGATGGTCATGTCGGTGGTGAATTCGCGGCCGTCGCGCTCCACGGTGAGCGTGATATCCTCGCCCGGATAGGGGATGACGCTGTCGCGCACCTCCTCGAACCCGTCGATCCGCCGGCCTTCGATGGCCACGATCCGGTCGCCCAGCTCCAGCCCGGCGGCGGCGGCGGGCGACCCCTCGACGAAACCATCGACGACGGGCTCGGCGACCATCCTGCCATAGGCTAGGCTGAACCCGCCGAGGATCAGCACCGCGATCAGGAGGTTGGTGAGCGGCCTAGCCGCCACGATCCATGCGCGCTGCCCCAAGGATCTGGCCTGAAACGTGCGCTCGCGCTCCTCTGTCGGGAGGTCGAGCCAGTCCTGCCCCGGCTGGCTCGCCGGGTTCATGTCGCCGGCGAATTGCACATATCCGCCCAGCGGCAACGCCGACAATTTCCAGCGCGTCCCCCGCGAATCGGTGAATCCGGCCAACTCCTTGCCGAAGCCGACGGAAAACGCCTCCGCCTTGACCCCGAACCAGCGCCCGACGAGATAATGCCCCAGCTCGTGCAACACGACCAGCGGGCCGAGCACGAGGACGAAACCCAGGATCGCGGTAAAGATATTGGCGTTATCGAACATCAGGCGGTCTGTAACAATTCGCCGGCCCGGCGGCGCGCATCCGCATCAATCGCCAGGACATCGTCCAGCGTTCCGGGCGCGGCAGGCATGGGGCCATCGTTCAACATATCGGCCACCATTGCCGCGATGCGCGTGAACCCGATCTGACCGGACAGGAAGGCCGCAACGGCGATCTCGTTGGCCGCATTCAGGATCGCCGGCGCCGCACCGCCGTTCGCGCACGCCTCCCGCGCGAGCCGGGTGGCGGGAAACAAATCTTCGTCCGGGGCACGGAATTCAAGCCGACCGATCGCGGCGAGGTCGAGCGAACCCATCGGCGTATCCATCCGCCGCGGCCATGCCAGCGCGCTGGCAATCGGCACGCGCATGTCGGACGGGCCGAGCTGCGCCAGCGTGGAACCGTCACGATATTCCACCATCGAATGCACGACCGATTGCGGATGCACGATGATCCGCAATTTATCGAGACCCACGGGAAACAGGTGAAACGCCTCGATCAGCTCCAGCCCCTTGTTCATCATGGTGGCGGAATCGACGCTGATCTTCGCGCCCATGTCCCAGTTCGGGTGCGCGACAGCCTGTGCCGGGGTGGCGGCCTCAATCTCTTCGCGGGTGCTGTCGCGAAACGGCCCGCCGCTCGCGGTCAAGGTGATGGAGCGCACGTCCGACAGGCGATTGCCCTGAAGGCATTGAAAAATCGCGTTATGTTCGGAATCCACCGGCAGGAGCGTCGCGCCGTGCCGTGCGACGGCGGCGGTCATCACCTCGCCCGCGGACACCAGCGCTTCCTTGTTGGCAAGCGCGATCGTGCCGCCCCGCTCGATCGCGGCCATGACCGGCGCAAGCCCGGCACACCCCACGATGGCCGCGACGGTGAGGTCGGCGCCCCGCCCCGCCGCCTCGTTCAGCGCCTTGGCGCCCGCCGCGCATTCGACCCCGCTACCCGCAAGGGCGGCGCGCAATTCGGGAAGGCGGGCCTCGTCCGCGACGACCGCGACATCGGGCACGAATTCGCGGGCGAGCGTCGCCAGCGCCTCCACGCTTTCATTGGCGGTGAGCACGCAGACGCGCCACGCATCACGGTTGCGCCGCACGAGATCCAGCGTCGAGGCGCCGACCGAACCGGTCGCGCCCAATATCGCGATGCTGCGCATATCGTCCCCCACAGGCTTTCCCATAGGCGCCTATAACACGATTTCGTGCAGAAGGCCGATGAGCAGCAGCACCGGCAACATGCCATCGGTCCGGTCGAACAGCCCGCCATGGCCGGGGATCAGCGTGGAGCTGTCCTTCACCTTGGCCCGGCGTTTCATCCAGCTTTCGAAGAAATCGCCAGCCTGCGCCGACACGGCCAGCACCGCCCCGGTCAGCGCGGCAAGCGCGAAATCCGCAGCGCCGAGCCCGTGCGTCGCGTTCCCGCTCGTGAGCGAGGCCGCCAGCGAACCGATGAAGGCCAACCCGAAACAGCACCATGCCGCCGCCCCGATCATGCCCCCGACCAGCCCGGCCCAGGTTTTCGACGGGCTGATGCGCGGGGCGATCTTCGGTCCGCCGATCGCGCGCCCGGTGAAATAGGCGCCCGTATCGGTCATCACCGTCACGCCCAATGCGAAGACGAACAGCCACGCATCCATCGCCACCGCGAGCCACGCCGCCGTCCCGATATAGAACGCGCCCGCCACCAGCCACAGCAGCGCGGCGGAAAACCGCAATTGCCACCGCCGGACGAGCCTCTGCCATTCCCAGAGCGTCACGCCCGCGACCGCAATGATCAGCAGGTCGAGCACCCAGCCCCCCTGCCACAATGCAAAGGCGGCGATGGCCAGCATGATGATGGCGCTCGCCGCGCGTACGGGAAGGTCGGTCTTGCGCCGTCCTTCGGGCCGGACGGCGGGGGATTTCATCTCACCGTCCGCCAAAACGACGCTCCCGCCCGGCAAATTGCGCGACCGCCTCCCGCAGATGATCGACGGTGAAATCGGGCCACAACACGTCGGTAAAGCACAATTCGGCATAGGCCGATTGCCACAGCAGGAAATTGGACAGCCGGATTTCGCCCGACGTGCGGATAAGCAGGTCGAGCGGCGGCATGTCCGCCGTGTCGAGATGGGCGGCGAGCGTATGCTCGGTAATCTCGCCTTGCGCGGCGGCGGCGCGGGCGGCGCGCACGATTTCCTGCTGCCCCCCGTAATTGAGCGCGATGGCCAGCGTCGTGCCGGTGTTGCCCGCCGTGCGCGTCAACGCCCCGTCGATCAATGCGACCGCTTCCTCGTCGAATGCGGAATGATCGCCGATGATCTTCAGCCGGACGCCGTTCGCGGCGATCTCGTCGAGGTCGGAGCGGATGAAATGCTTCATCAACCGGGTGAGATCGTCGATCTCTTCTGCCGGGCGCCGCCAGTTCTCCGAACTGAACGCATAAAGCGTGAGCGCCTCGATCCCCATGTCCCGCACCCCACGCAGCAGGCTGCGAACCGCCTCCACCCCGCGCTTGTGCCCCATGGCGCGCGGCAGGTGGCGTTTCCTGGCCCAGCGCCCGTTGCCATCCATGATGATGGCGACATGGCGCGGGCCGTCCGGACCGCCCGCCGCGTGCGCGACCGGCTGGGATCGTGGCGCGCTGGCGCTCACTGGCTCATGATTTCCTTTTCCTTCGCCTCGGACGCCCTGTCGACCTCGGCGATGTGGGTGTCGGTCATCTTCTGGACCTCATCCTCGAGCCGCTTGCGGTCGTCCTCGGAGATTTCCTTCTTCTTCTCGTCGGTCTTGAGCGCTTCCATCCCGTCGCGGCGCACGTTGCGGATCGCGATCTTGGCGCCTTCTGCATATTTGCCGGCGAGCTTCGCCAGCTCCTTGCGGCGCTCCTCGGTCAGGTCGGGGATCGGCAGTCGGATGTTCTGCCCGTCGACCATCGGGTTGAGACCGAGGCCCGCCGAACGGATCGCTTTTTCAACGGGCGTCATGTTCGATTTGTCCCAGACCTGCACGCTCAACATGCGGGGATCGGGCGCCGAGACGGTGGCCACCTGGTTCAATGGCATGTTCGCGCCATACACCTCGACCACGACCGGATCGAGCAGCGTCGTATTCGCACGGCCCGTGCGCAAGCCGGCAAGATCGCTCTTCAGCGAATCCACGGCGCCGTCCATCCGGCGTTCCAGGTCGGCCTTGTCATATTTGGGCATCGTCTTGATTCCTCTCTTGGATTCTTGGCGGGGGTGCGGGCCTTAGGCCGCCTCGCCCACGATGGTCTGCGTGCCTTCGCCGGCGAGCACGCGGGCAAGATTGCCGCGCTCGCGAATGGAGAACACGATGATGGGGATCTGGTTGTCGCGGCACAGTGCGACCGCCGACGCGTCCATCACCTTCAGATTGTCGGCCAGAACGCGGTCATAGCCGACCTGGTCGTAACGGGTGGCGTTCGCGTCCTTCTTCGGGTCGGCGTCGTACACGCCGTCCACGCTGGTGCCCTTGAACAAGGCATGACAGTTCATTTCCGCCGCGCGCAGGGCCGCACCGGAATCGGTGGTGAAATACGGGCTGCCGACACCGGCGGCGAAAATGACCACGCGCCCCTTTTCAAGATGGCGTTCGGCGCGGCGGCGGATGACCGGCTCGCACACGGCGTCCATTTGAATCGCGGATTGCACGCGGGTCGATACGCCCAGCTTTTCGAGGCTGCTCTGCATCGCCAATGCATTCATCACGGTCGCGAGCATGCCCATGTAATCGGCCTGCGCGCGGTCCATCCCCTTGGCCGCGCCCGCCATCCCGCGAAAGATATTGCCCCCGCCGATGACAAGACAGATTTCGAGCCCCGTATTCTTTGCCGCGACCACCTCTTCGGCCAAGCGATCGACATATTCGGTGTCGATGCCGAATTGCTGATTGCCCATCAATACCTCGCCCGAAAGCTTGAGAAGGATGCGCTTATATTGGGGTAGGGCCATGGGAAGGACGGGTTCCGCTCGATTCTGGGGTGAAGCCGGTCCTTAACCCCACCGCCGCCTTCGCGCAAAGGGAAAGCCGGGCCGCAATCGGCGCGGCCACGAAAAAGGGCCGGGAGCACAATGCCCCGGCCCTCTTGCGTTCGGACAAAAGCGGCGATCAGACGCCGGCGGCAGCAGCCACCTCGGCGGCGAAGTCGCTTTCTTCCTTCTCGATGCCTTCGCCCAGCTGGAAGCGGACGAAATCCTTGAGCACGATCTTCGTGCCCGCATCCTTGCCGGCCTTTTCGACGACCTGTGCGACGGGCGTCTTGTTGTCCATCACGAAAACCTGGCTGAGCAGCGCGTTTTCCTTGGCGAACTTGGCGACGGCACCCTCGACCATCTTTTCCTGCACGTTTTCGGGCTTGCCGCTCTCGGCAGCCTTCTCGCGCGCGATGGCGCGTTCACGCTCGATCACCTCGGCGTCGAGGTCGTCGGCGGTGAGCGCCTGCGGGAACGCGGCGGCGATGTGCATGGCCAGCTGCTTGCCCAGCGGTTCGAGAACGTCGGCACCGGCATCGCTTTCGAGCGCGACCAGCACGCCGATCTTGCCGAGGCCATCGGCGACGGCATTGTGCATGTAGGGCACGATGACGCCGTTCGACACCTGCACCGTCTTCATGCGGCGGATCGACTGGTTCTCGCCGATGGTGGCGATATTGTTGGTGAGCTTGTCCTGCACCGAACCGCCATCGGGATACGCGGCGGACTTCAGGCTCTCGACATCGTCGCCGTCGGTCTTCAGGCCGAGCTCGGTAACCTTGCGTACGAAATCCTGGAACTGGTCGTTCTTGGCGACGAAATCGGTTTCGGAGTTCACTTCGACGGCGACGCCGCGCGTGCCCTCGACCGCGACACCGACGAGGCCCTCTGCCGCGGTACGGCTGGACTTCTTCTGCGCGGCGGCAAGACCCTTGGCGCGCAGGAAATCGACGGCGCCTTCGATATCGCCGCCGGTCTCTTCGAGAGCCTTCTTGCAATCCATCATGCCCGCGCCGGTCTTTTCGCGCAGGTTCTTCACATCAGCAGCGGTATAAGCAGCCATGGCGTTTACCCTCTTAATAAAATGATGCGCCGCCGGGGCGTCTGGCGACGGTCCCCGGCGGGCTGAAACATGAATGCGTCAGGGCGATGACCGCCCTGACGTCATTGTAAAATCAGGCGGTCGCGTCTTCGGCGACCGGCTCGTCCATGGCGCCGATGTCGGCACCCGAATCGGCGATACCCTTGGCATTGCCCTTCGTCGCGGCCTCTGCAATCGCGTCGCAATACAGGCGCACGGCGCGGCTGGCGTCGTCGTTCGCCGGGATCGGGAAGGCGATGCCCGAGGGATCGACATTGGTGTCGAGCACGGCGACCACCGGAATGCCGAGCACGTTGGCTTCCTTGATGGCGAGTTCCTCGACATTGGCGTCGATCACGAACATCACGTCGGGAATGCCGCCCATGTCGCGAATGCCGCCGAGCGACATTTCAAGCTTGTCGCGCTTGCGCGTCATGTCGAGGATTTCCTTCTTGGTCAGCCCGGACGTGTCGCCCGACAGCTGCTCCTCGATGGTCTTCAGCTTCTTGATCGACTTCGAAATCGTCTGCCAGTTGGTGAGCATCCCGCCCAGCCAGCGGTGGTTGACGAAATACTGGCCGCTCGCCAGCGCCGCTTCGCGAATCGGATCCTGCGCCTGGCGCTTGGTGCCGACGAAGAGCACCTTGCCGCCGGCCTGCACGGTCGAGGATACGAAATCCAGTGCACGCTGAAACAGCGGAACGGTCTGCGACAGGTCGATGATGTGAACACCGTTGCGGGCGCCGAAGATATACGGCTTCATCCGCGGGTTCCAGCGGTGGGTCTGGTGGCCGAAATGCGCGCCGGCCTCGATCAATTGCTGCATGTTGACGCCAGTGGACGCCATAGGGAATTCCTTTCCGGTTGAGCCTCTGGCCAGCGGGAACCGGGGCGATACGCCCACGGCACCGGTATGTGTGCCGACCATGTGGAGTTAAAATGTCCGCGCCCCCTGCCCGTCGGCAAGAGACGCGAACGACGCGCCCTTAGCCCAATACGCCCGCTTTGCAAAGGACAAACAGGCAGGCCCGGCCATTCGGTTTGTCGGATGCGCAATTCGCCCCGCCGCAAATTCCGCTTGACCAGAGTGAACAAAAGAGGAACATTAAGGGAAGAAACGGAACAGCTTACGGGATATCCCGTTATCCACAGGATTTCGACAGGTTTGTGACAAGGTTTGTAAACACACCCCTGCCGCGATCGAACGAAGGATCAGACCATGACACATTTCGCGACGACAGTCCTGCCCCTCCTGTTCTTCGCCCTTTGCGGCGTCGCGGGTTGCGTCATGAGCTGCAAATGGTTGAAGGATCTGGCGCCCTTGTTGCGGCATGGGGAGCCTTCCGTGTCGAAGGCCCGTGCACCGCAACCAAAGGCGCGACCCCGTCCCGCACCGCGCAGCACGGCGCGGCGCAGCGGCCCGGCCACTATGCCGCGGCCCGCGCTCGCCTGACCTTGCGGTAGCGCCACCAGCCCAGCGGCAAGAGCGCGAGATACACCACGCAAAGCCCGACGAGCGAGAGCCAGGGCTCCAGCATCAGCGCAACACCCAGAATACCCAGCAAGGCGATCAGCTCGATCCGGATGGACCGATCCGGCTTGATCGAGGTCCAGCTCAGCGTCGCGAGATTGGAAATCATCAGGAACGCCATCAACACGATCCAGATCGCGACGAGCACCGGATTGCGGAAGATCGCCTCCCCCGACGCCATCCACAGGTACAGCGGCAGAAACGCCAGCCCCGCCCCGACCGGCGCGGGCACTCCGGTCAGGAAGCCGGCGGATTTGTGCGGCTGTTCATCCTCGTCGATCTGCGCATTGAACCGGGCGAGCCGCAACATGCAGCACAGCGCCAGCGCCAGCGCCGCGAACCAGCCCAGCCGCGGCAATTCCTGAAGCGACCACATGAAGATGATCAGCGCGGGCGCAACGCCGAAGGACAGCGAATCGGCAAGGCTGTCGAGCTCCGCCCCGAAACGCGATTGCGCCTTCAGCAGGCGGGCGATCCGCCCGTCGATCCCGTCGAGCAGCCCGGCGACGATCACGGCGAGAACCGCCATCCCCCACAAACCGTCGGTCGCGAAACGAATGCCCGTCAGGCCAAAGCACAGCGCCGCGGCGGTAATGGCATTGGGCGCCACCGCCCGCACCGAAAGCCCACGGCTCCGCCGCGAGGGCACGGCGCGCTCGCCATGCGAGATGCGCGGCCCGACATCGCCCGGTTCGGCGTGGCGGTCATCGTCGTGGTTCAAAGCGAAACTCCTTCGAGAAGTGGGGCATGGCCGATCGTGGCGAGGACGGTTTCCCCGGCGATGGTGCTTTGCCCCATGACGACCCGCGGTTCGGTGCCGGCGGGAAGATAGACATCGACGCGGCTGCCGAACCGGATCAGGCCGATACGCTGCCCCGCCGCGACCATGTCGCCCGGTTTTACGAACGGGACGATCCGGCGCGCGATCAGCCCGGCGATCTGCGTAAAGCCGACCTGCACGCCGTCCGCGCGCGCGACGAGGAAATGTTGACGCTCGTTGTCCTCGCTCGCCTTGTCGAGGTCGGCATTGACGAACTTGCCCGGAATATATGCGACCCGGCGGACCGTGCCGGCGATCGGGCTGCGGTTGATGTGCACGTCGAACATGCTCATGAAAATCGAGATGCGGGTGACGGGATCGCCCGCCATGCCGCCGTGGCCCGATCCGTCGTCGACCTGCAATTCGGGCGGCGGGGGAACGCGCGCGATGAGGGTGACGAGCCCGTCTGCCGGCGCGACAATCACGTCGTCATCCTGCGGCACGACGCGGGCGGGATCGCGGAAGAACGCCAGCACGCCGCCCGTCGCGGCCACCGTCGTCCAGGCGAGGAAACTCCACCCGATGACGAAGAACAAAAGCGCGATACCCGCAGCGATCAACGCAAACTTGCGGCCTTCGGGATGCACAGGGGGCAAGGCCCACCCGGCCTCGCCACGCCCCCGGTTGTCGAGAATTTCACCTGCCATGTCCGAGTGTCTAGGCGCTGCGCCCGCAGGCGGCAAGCATCGCATTTTTTCGCAAGGCCCGCCCTGTGCAGTCAGATCTGCCGAACCAGGCGCAGCGTTTCGGCACCATATCCCGCAGACTCGTAAAACGCGCGCGCACCCGCGTTGCTTGCAAAAACGTCGAGAGCGATCCGCTCATAACCCTTTTGCATGGCCCAGCTTTCCGCGTGTTGGACCAGCGCCCGCGCCACGCCGGTCCGCTCCTGCTCCTCCACGACGGCGAGCAGGGCGATATAGGCGCACGGTGCGTCTGCGATATCGTCCACGCCGGGCCGCACATTGACATAGCCCAGCCGCCGCCCATCCGCATTGCAGGCCACGAATGTCGCGCCGGCCTCCTCGCTTGCGGCAAAGGCGGTCGCGGTGAAACGCGCCTGAAACGCGGCGACCTCGGCACGCGAATGGGCAGGTGCGACGATGACATCGATCAGGCGATCGTCGAGCGTCCGGATGAATTCGCGATCTTCGGCGCCCGAGGCGGAACGGATCACGAAAGCGGACACGTCAGTCTTCCTCGAACAATCCGGCCAGCTGTTCGATCATCGTACCGCCCAGTTGCTCTGCATCCATGATCGTGACGGCGCGGCGATAATATCGCGTCACGTCGTGCCCGATCCCGATCGCGACGAGTTGCACCGGCGATTTCTTCTCGATCCACTCGATCACCTTGCGCAGGTGCATTTCGAGATAGCCGGCGCTGTTCACGCTCAGCGTGGAATCGTCGACCGGCGCGCCGTCGGAAATGACCATCATGATGCGGCGGTCTTCGGGGCGGGCGAGCAGGCGGGAATGCGCCCACAGCAACGCCTCCCCATCGATGTTTTCCTTCAGCAATCCCTCGCGCATCATCAGGCCGAGATTGCGCCGCGCCCGGCGCCAGGGTTCATCAGCCTGCTTGTAAACAATGTGCCGCAAATCGTTGAGACGTCCGGGATTTTCCGGCTTCCCCTTGGCCAGCCATTGTTCGCGTGCCTGCCCGCCCTTCCACGCGCGGGTGGTAAAGCCGAGGATCTCCGTCTTGACCCCGCAACGTTCCAGCGTGCGGGCAAGCACGTCGGCACTGATCGCCGCGATCGAAATCGGGCGCCCCCGCATCGAGCCGGAATTGTCGATCAGCAGCGTGACGACCGTGTCCTTGAACTCCTGATCGCGCTCCACCTTGTAGGACAAGGCCTGCCCCGGCATCGTCACCACCCGCGCCAGCCGCGCGGCGTCGAGCAGGCCTTCCTCCTGGTCGAAGTCCCAGCTCCGGTTCTGCTGCGCCATCAAACGGCGTTGCAACCGGTTGGCAAGCCGGGTCACGATTCCCTGCAAGCCCTTGAGCTGCGCGTCGAGATAGGTGCGCAGCCGGGCCAGCTCCTCTTCATCACACAGGTCATGTGCGGCGACGATCTCGTCGAAATCGTTGGAGAATGCCTTGTAATCGAAATCGTCGGGAAGCTCGGTCCATGGCCGGTTGGGGCGCACCGGCATCATGCCGTCCTCGGCACCGTCGGCGGGATCGGGCTCGCCCTCGCTCTCGGCCTCGCCCTCCTCCTCGCCGTCGCCTTCGGCGTCCGGATCGGCGTCGCCGGGCTGTTGATCGACGCGCATGTCCTCCTGGCTCGAATCGGACAGGTCGTCCTCTTCGTCCTGCGTTTCCTCGCCCTCCGGCTCGTCGCCTTCCTCGCCCGCTTCTTCGGGGTCGGGCTCGGTCGCGATCAGTTCGAGATGTTCGAGCAGGCCGATCGCCTTCTTCTGAAACTCGGACTGGTCGGCGATCGCGGCGAGCAGATCGTCGAAATCGCCGCCGATCGCGCTCTCGATCTGTTCGCGGCGCAGGTCGACGCCGGCGCGCGCCGCCGGCGGCACAGCCTCGCCCGTCAGATGTTCACGCAGCATCAGTGCGAGCGCAGTGGAAATCGGCGCATCCTCGACCCGGTCGGCGCGGCTGATCGGGTCGGTGGCGATCCGCTTGTCCAGCGCGGCGGCGAGATTGTCGCGCATCCCGCCCATGGCATTGGCGCCCAACGCCTCCCACCGCACCTGCTCGATCGCGTCGAAGGCGGCGCGGGCCATCGGTTCCGCGGGACGCGCGCGCAAATGCCGCTGCGCATCGTGGTAACGACGTTTGAGAGCGTAGCTGTCGGCGACGCCCCGCGCGCTGGCGACCGGCCCCGCCTCCAGCTTGCGGCCCGGCATCGGCACGCGCACGGTGTTGCCGACCTGCGCAGGCGCGTCGCTGGTCCAGCTGACGTCGAGTTCGGGCTCGCGCGCGACGGCACGGGTCGTGGCGGTCAGCGCGGCGCGGAACCGGTCGAGAGGGGATTCGTCTGCCAAGCCGAGGTTCTCTTAAAGAATGCTCTGGCCGGTCTTCGCCCAGTCGGCGGTGAACCCCTCGAGCCCTTTTTGCGTCAGCACGTGATCGGCCAGCGCCTTGATCACCTTGGGCGGCATGGTCGCGACATCGGCGCCGATCTTCGCCGCCTGCAGCACATGGGTCGCATGGCGGATCGACGCGGCGAGGATCTGCGTCTCGAACCCGTAATTGTCGTAGATGAGGCGCATGTCCTCGATCAGATGCATGCCGTCGATGCCGTTGTCGTCGTGCCGCCCGATGAAGGGAGACACGAAAGTCGCACCCGCCTTCGCGGCCAGCAGCGCCTGATTGGCGGAAAAGCACAGGGTGACGTTGACCATCGTGCCATCGTCGGTGAGCTTGCGGCAGGTCTTCAGCCCGTCGATGGTCAGCGGCACCTTGATGCACACATTATCCGCGATCTTGCGCAGCACCTCGGCCTCGCGCATCATGGTTTCATGGTCGAGTGCGACGACCTCGGCCGACACCGGACCGTCGGTCAGGCCGCAGATTTCCTTCGTCACTTCCTTGAAATCACGGCCCGATTTCGCGATCAGCGACGGGTTGGTCGTTACCCCGTCGAGCAGTCCGGTTTCGGCCAGCTCGCGGATTTCGGCGGTGTCGGCGGTGTCGGCAAAGAATTTCATGGGTAGTGCCCTTCGCGAAAAATGCGGTCATGCGTCAAATACAGATCTGACCATGCCTATATGCATCCCCCGCCGCCGACGCCACCCCGCCATGATCACAGCACCGCATCGCCAAGATCGTTCAGCCCGAAGACCCGGCGGATGAGCGGATCGTTCGTGCTGTCCGGGTTTTCGCGGATATACGCTTCTTACCGGCCGATCTGGGTCCAGATCGTATTTTCGACCTCATCTGTAAAACGTCCCGTAACCCGTTGAATATCCACACCGGCAAGGTCGGACAGCGCCGGACCGAGCAGCGGGTCGTCGATGATCCGCATCGCATCGCGCACCTCCGGCAACATCACGTCGATCAGGCGGCGTCCCATGCTCGCGCGCAGAAAGCCGGTCGCCGCGGTATCGCCGCCGCGGATAAGGTCGATGGCATTGCGGATCCCCACGACGCGGATCGCATCGGCGACGGCGGGCGCGGCGGCCGCGGCCCCGTCGGCCGCCACGTCATAGAGCGCGCGGGCCATCCGGTCGCGCACCAGCGAGGAACCGAGAATGCGTTCCACCGCCCCACCGCGAACCCCGCCCAGCATCGTGCCGAGGTCGAGCGAGGCGATCTGCGTATCGTAGAATCCGCCGGGTGCGAGCATCCGGTCGAACGCATTCACGCTCGATATGGTGAGAAGCCGGCGGATCGCCTCGTCGAGGCTGAACCCGCCATAGCTGGCGCAGCCCGGCAGGCTCATCGCCGCGGCGCCCATCATGGAAAGGCCGATGAAACGGCGGCGGCTCGCAGGGGTGGTCGTCATTTCCATCGTCGGTCTTTCCTTCACCAGTCGGCCCGCTCGCTCGCGGGCGCATGCGGCGACGCTGCCGCGTTGTGTTGTGCGTTTCGGCGTCCCATATGGGGCGCGGCCCATGAACCAGACCGAAACCTCCCCCTCCGAAACGCCGCCCGCGGGGCGCGCGCGTGTCCGCCTGCTCGTCATGAACGCGGCGCTGGGACCGCTCGACTATACCGTGCCCCCATCGCTTGACGTGGAGCCGGGGAGCGTTGTCATCGCACCGCTCGGCCCCCGGCAGGTCACGGGGATCGTGTGGGAGACGGAACGCCTTCCCGGCGCGCCGGTTCCGTTTGCGAAGCTGCGTCCGATCCTCGACGTGATGCCGGTGCCGCCGCTGTCGGCGCCGCTGCGACGGTTGATCGAATGGACCGCCGATTATTACTGCGCCTCGATGAGCAGCGTCGCGCGCATGGCGCTGTCGTCCGGCGCGGCGCTGCGCGGGGGCGGCAGCATCACCGAATACCGGCTCACGGGCGAGGATCCCGGCCGCATGACGCCGCAGCGCGAACGTGCGCTGGACGCGTTGCAGGGCGAACAGGGCACCATCCGCGAACTGTCCGCCCTGTCGGAGGTGTCGGAGGCCGTCCTGCGCGGGCTGGTGAATGCAGGCGCGCTGGAGCCTGTACAGGTGGACATCGACCGCCCCTACCCCGCCGCCGAGCCGGCCCATGCGCCGCCTGCGCTCAACGATGGGCAGCAGGCGGTCGCCGACCGATTTGTCGCCGCGGTGGCGGAGCGCCGGTTCGCGCCCTTCCTCCTCGACGGGGTAACGGGTTCGGGCAAGACCGAGGTCTATTTCGAAGCGGTGGCCGAGGCGATCCGCAGCGATCGGCAAGTGCTGGTGCTGCTCCCCGAAATCGCGCTGACCGAAAATTTCCTCAAACGGTTCGAGGCGCGCTTTGGCACCGCCCCGGTGGTGTGGCACTCGAACCAGAAGTCGTCCGAGCGGCGCCGCGCCTGGCGACAGGTGGCGAGCGGCGGCGCGCAGGTGGTGGTGGGCGCGCGTTCGGCGCTGTTCCTGCCGTTTGCGCGGCTTGGCCTCCTCGTCGTCGACGAAGCGCACGAGATCAGTTTTAAACAGGACGACGGCGTGCGTTACAATGCGCGCGACGTCGCCGTCATGCGCGCCCGGTTCGAAGGCGCGCCCGTCATCCTCGCCAGCGCGACGCCCGCGCTCGAAAGCCTGCAGATGGCGGAGGCGGGCGTTTATGAAAAGCTCGACCTGCCGGCACGGTTCGGCGGCGCGAACCTGCCCGACATCGCCATCGTCGACCTGCGCGAACAGGTGCCGCCGCGCGGCCGCTGGATCGCGCCGCCGCTGGTGGAGGCGATGCGCGAACGGCTGGACCGGGGGGAGCAGGCGCTGCTCTTCCTCAACCGGCGGGGTTATGCGCCGCTGACGCTGTGCCGCAATTGCGGGTATCGCTTTCAATGTCCGAACTGTTCGGCGTGGCTGGTCGAACACCGGCTGTCGGCGCGGCTCGCCTGTCATCATTGCGGCCACGAAGTGCCCAGCCCCGAAGCGTGCCCCGAATGCGGGGAGCGCGATTGCCTCACCGCGTGCGGCCCCGGCGTGGAGCGCATCGCCGACGAGGTCTCGCAGATTTTCCCTGACGCGCGCACCGCCGTCATCACGTCCGATACGCTGTCGAATCCGGAAAAGATCGGCGCCTTCGTCGATGCCGCGCATGCCGGGGCGATCGACGTGATCGTCGGCACGCAGCTCGTCACCAAGGGCTATCATTTTCCCGAACTCACGCTCGTCGGGGTGATCGATGCGGATCTCGGCCTCGAAGGGGGCGACCTGCGCGCCGCCGAACGCTCGTATCAGCAGATCGCGCAGGTCGCGGGCCGGGCCGGGCGCGCGAAAAAAGCAGGCGAGGTGATGATCCAGACCCGCCACCCCGAAGCGCCCGTCATCGCCGCGCTGGCAGCCGGAGACCGCGATGCGTTCTACGCCGCGGAGACGGAGGCACGCCGCCATGCGGGCGCCCCGCCCTTTGGCCGGTGGGCCGCGATCATCGTGTCGAGCGAGGACGAGGCGGAAGCCCGCGATGCGGCCCGCGCCATCGGCGGCGCCGCGCCGCGCATGGACGATCTTGCCGTGTATGGCCCCGCGCCCGCGCCGCTGTCGCTTTTACGCAATCGTTACCGTTATCGCCTATTGATCAACGCGAGGCGGAGCGCGGCATTGCAGGATACGCTCCGGAACTGGCTCGGCTCGCTTGCATTTCCATCGGGCGTTCGGGTCGGCATCGACATCGACCCGTATAGTTTTGTCTGAACTGCGAAAGGCGTACATTGCTCACTGTCCATCATCTCGGCGTGTCCCAGTCCGAGCGTGTCATCTGGCTATGCGAGGAAATCGGGCTTCCGTACCGGATGGTGCGACACGAACGGCGGGAGGATAACAAGCTCGCCCCCGAAGCGCTCAAGACCATCCATCCCATGGGCCTCGCCCCCGTGATCGAGGATGACGGCCGGATCCTCGGCGAAAGCGCGGCCATCTGCCAGTATATCGACGCGCGGTACAACGATGGCGCGCTGACGCCGCAGCCGGACGATCCCGATTACGCCGATTTCCTTTACTGGTTTCACTTCGCCAATGGCACGCTGATGCCGAACATGTACATGGAAACGGTGGTCGTGCTGGCCGATCTGGAAGAGCCACCCTTCTTCTTCGTCGACCGGAAACGCCGGTCCTGGTCCATGCTGGAAAAGCGGCTGGGCGAGGCGCCGTTTTTTGCAGGCGAGCGGCTGACGCTGGCCGACATCATGATCGTTTTCGTCATGACCACGGGGCGCATGTTCATCAATTTCGACCTCGACGCGTGCCCCAATGCCCGCGCCTATCTGCGCCGGATCGGGGAACGCCCCGCCTATCGCGCGGCCATGGCGAAGGCGGAGCCGGGTTTTCGTCCCATGCTGGACTGAACCGCGGGTGCCCGTTCTCGTCCCCGTACTGGGCGATCAGCTTTCGCCCGGCCTCGCCTCTCTGCGCGATTGCGACAAGGGCGACACCGTCGTCCTGTTGATGGAGGTGCGCGAGGAATGCACCTATGTGAAGCATCACAAGCAGAAGATCGCGCTGATCCTGTCCGCCATGCGCCATTTTGCGGAAAGCTTGCGCAGCGATGGCTGGACCGTCGATTACATCGAACTGTGCGACCCCGACAATACGGGAAGCCTGACCGGCGAGATCATGCGTGCGGCAGAGAGGCACGATGCCCATCTGGTGCGGGTGGTGGAGCCGGGGGAATGGCGGCTCGACAAGGCGTTCAAGGGATTGATGGGCCCGCTCCCCTGCGAGATGGAGATCGTGCCCGACGACCGCTATCTGTGTTCCATCCCCGAATTCATCGGCTGGACGCAGGGGCGCGGCGAATTGCGCATGGAATATTTCTATCGCGAAATGCGGCGCAACACCGGCCTGCTCATGGAAGAAGCGGACGGCGATGCCGCGCCCGAACCGGCGGGAGGGCAATGGAATTACGACCGCGAAAACCGCGCCGGCCCCGACGATGCGATGGAGCCGCCGCCCGCCCCGAAATTCGCGCCCGACGCAACCACGTGCGCCGTGATCGCCATGGTGGAGCAGGAATTTCCCGACCATTTCGGCACCACCGGCGGCTTCGCCTGGCCCGTCACGGCGGATGAGGCGGAGAAGGCCGTGGATGCCTTCATCGCCGACCGCCTGCCCCTGTTCGGGAAGTATCAGGACGCGATGGTGCATGGCGAGGACGATCTGTTCCACTCGCTGCTCTCGACCTCGATCAATCTCGGCCTGCTCGACCCCGTCGCGGTGTGCCGCCGGGCGGAGGCGGCGTATGACGCGGGCGATGCGCCCCTGAACGCGGTGGAGGGGTTCGTCCGGCAGATCATCGGCTGGCGCGAATATATCCGGGGCATGTACTGGCTCGAAATGCCGGAGCTGGCCGAGGCGAACGCATTGGACGCGGACCGGCCGCTGCCCGAATTCTACTGGACTGGCGAGACCGACATGCGATGCATCGCCGATTGCGTGCGCTCGACCCGGGACAATGCCCATGCCCACCATATTCAGCGGCTGATGATCCTCGGCAATTTCGCACTCATCGCCGGGATCGTGCCGCAGGATGTGGAGGACTGGTTCCTCGTCGTCTATGCCGATGCGTATGAATGGGTGGAATTGCCGAACGTGGCGGCGATGGCGCTTTGGGCGGACAAGGGGCGGCTCGCGTCGAAACCCTATGCCGCGGGGGGCAATTACATCAACAAGATGTCGGATTATTGCCCCGATTGCCATTATTCGGTGTCGAAGAAAACGGGTGAAGGCGCCTGCCCGTTCAACGCGCTGTACTGGCATTTCATGGTGCGCAACCGGCGATTGCTGGAGCGCAACAACCGGGTGGCCCGCGTCTATTCGACATGGGACCGGATGAAGGAGGAACGGCGGGACGAATACATGGCGAGCGCCGACGCGTTTCTCGAAACGCTCGCACCCGCGCGCGCGGGATGGGCGCGGGATTAGAAGGTCAGCCCCTCACGGCGCAGCAGTTCCCGCTTGATCGCCGGACCATACTCGTAACCGCCCAGCGCCCCGTCCGCCCGCACGACCCGGTGACACGGGATCAACACCGCCACCCGGTTGGCGCCATTGGCCCGCCCGACCGCGCGCGATGCCCCCGCCTGCCCCAGACAGGCGGCGAGCGCACCATAGGACCGCGTCTCGCCCGCCGGAATATCGCGGAGCGCCTGCCACACGCGCTGTTGAAAGACCGTCCCGCCGGTATCGAGCGGAATATCCGCCGCACCGCCGGGCGATTCGATCGCCGCCACCACGCGGGCCATGAGCGGGGCGAAATCCTCTCCACCTTCGACGAGATCGGCCCGGGGAAAAAGCGTTGCGAGATCGTCGCGTCCCTTGCCGAACGCCACACGGCACACGCCCGCCTCGCTCGCCGCGACCAGAACGTCGCCCACCGCGGTCGGCGCCCTGCCCCAGCGGATCGTCACGCCCGCGCCGCCATCCGTCCATGCCGATTGAGTCATCGTTTCGCCTCTTCCCCCATCACGGCAATCCTACCCGCAACCGGTGCGTGGGTAAAAGACGAAAGCGCCGCGCGGGCGATTGCCCCCTGCCCAAGGCCGCGAAACCGCGTTAAAGGCGCTGCCCATGCGACACACCGCGCCGACAGGACATGACATGACGATGCCTTCCATGGGGGCGCCTCTCGTGCGGACGGGGCGGCGCGCCATCGTGGGGTTCCTTGCGCTTCTGGCGGCGTGCATCGCGATCTGCGTGCCCGCGACCGCGCGCGCCGATACCGCCGACATCAACGCAGCAGCGCGCAGCGTGGTCCGCGTCGTCATCGTGCAGCGCGATTCGGCCGGCTATGACGTGATCGGCCACGGCACCGGCTTTGCCGTGACGCCGACGCTCATCGTGACCAATGCGCATGTGCTGGCCCCGCTGCTGGAGGATGAACGGTTGCAGCTCGGCGTGGTGCCGGCGCAGGGGAAGAGCGGCTATTTCGCGCGGATCGTGCGGGTCGCGTCCGATGTGGACCTTGCGCTCATCGAATTGACCGAGGATGCGACGCTTCCCGTGGCGACGCTGTATTCCGGGGCGGTGGGCGATGGTTCGGACGTGTTCGCGGTCGGCTACCCGGCGAATGTGGACCAGGCGATCGGGCTGGGCCTCGGTGCGCTGACTTCGCCGCAGGCTCCGGTCAAATCGCGCGGGCAGGTTTCGGGCGGGCGCACGGCGAGCCAGTACGACACGATCCTGCATACAGCGCCGATCGGTGTCGGCAATTCGGGCGGGCCGCTGCTCGACCCGTGTGGCCGCGTCGTCGGCGTTAACAGCTTCGGCACGATCAGCGACAACGGCAGCGATTCCGAGTTCTATTTTGCCGTGTCCATGCGCGAAATCGCCCCCTTCCTGCGCGAGGCCGGGGTGAATGCACGCTTCAACGCGCAACCCTGCCGGTCGATGGGCGAATATGACGCGCAGCAGGACGCCCGTGCCATGCGCGAGGCCAGCGCGATGCAGGCCCGGCAAGCCGCCGCCGCCGCCCGCCTGCGCGACGAGGCCGAACGTGCCGGCCGCCGCGCCGAGCTCGAGGCGCTGGACCAGCGCGAGACGATGATGGCACTCGCGGGCGCATTGCTGGCCGTGATGGTGCTGGCCGTGATCGGCACCGTCGTCCTGTACGATCGCGACCGGCGCGAGGCGGCGCTTGCCTGCGGCGTGTTCGCGGGTGTGGCGCTTTTGGGGGCGCTCGTCGCGTGGTTTTCGCGGCCGGGTATTGCCGAAATCGAACGGCGCGGCGAAGCGGCGCAAGAGGCCGCGCTCGATCAGCCGGCGGACCGCGCGCCCGTCTCGCCCGACATGCAGAAGGGCCGCTTTACCTGTCGGCTCGTGCCCGAACGCAGCCGCGTGACCGTGTCGGATGCCAGCGATATTTCGCTCGGCTGGGACGCGGAGGGCTGCGTCAACGGGCGGACGCAATACGGCCTGTCGAACGGGGAATGGTCACGCGTGCTCGTCCCCAATTCGGAGCAGACCGTGTCGGTCAATCGCTACGACCCGGAAAAGCGCATTTTCACGACCGATCGTTTCCTCGTCGACCTGTCCGTGATGAACGCGGCACGCGAGGCACGCGGACAGTATCAGACGCCGGCATGCGGCGGCGGCGAGGATGCGGCCCGCGAACTCGGCGAAAATCAGGACGCGATTCGCGCGATGCTGCCGGACATGCCCAACGAACGGCTGACCTATATCTGCGAACCGGCGGCGGACGCCGTTCTCGGCGAGGGCGAGGACGTGACCGATTAAGACGGAAGCGCGGCGAAACGCCCCATTGCCGCGGATTTGCAGCCCCCGCCGCGCCGAAGCGACGCGAAGCGGTTGTCATTTGCGAAGCGTATTGCTAGGCGCGCCAGCGTGAAGGACGCAAACGCGCCCCGTCTGGCGGCGCATGAGTTTGGAAACCGTCTTCGAACGGACATAATCTTTTACGCAATTGAACAAGGGGCATTACGCGCGTGGATATTTCGGGCGGCATAAAGGCCAGTCTAGCAGGGCGATACGCCTCGGCCCTGTTCGACCTCGCGGTCGAGCACAACCAGGTGACCGCGGTCGAAAGCGACCTGGATTCGCTGCGGCAGGCTCTGGCGGCGTCGGACGACATGCGCTCGCTGATTCGCAATCCGGAGATTTCTCGGCGACAGGCCGGCGCCGCGATGGACGGCATCGGCCGCCATCTGGAGCTGGCGCCGCTGACGCGCAATTTCCTCGGCGTTCTGGCGCAGAACCGGCGTCTGCGCGAACTGCCCGCGATGATCCGCGCATTCCATGCCATCGCGTCGGCACAGCGCGGCGAGGTCACCGCCGAGGTGACGAGCGCGCACCCCCTGGATCAGGGGCAGCTCGCGACGCTCACGCAGAAACTGACCGCGCGCGAAGGCCGCGATGTGAAAATCCGCACCGAGGTCGATCCCGACATTCTCGGCGGGCTGATCGTGAAGATCGGCAGCCGCCAGATCGACGGTTCGATCCGCACCCGTTTGAATACCCTCGCCTCGGCGATGAAGGGCTGATGAAAGGCTGAACATGGAAATCCGCGCCGCAGAAATCTCCAAGGTCATCAAGGACCAGATCTCCAGCTTCGGCACCGAAGCACAGGTCACCGAAGTCGGCACCGTGCTGTCGGTCGGCGACGGCATCGCCCGCATCCACGGCCTCGACAAGGTTCAGGCCGGCGAGATGGTCGAATTCGCCGACGGGGTTCAGGGCATGGCCCTCAACCTCGAGGCCGATAATGTCGGCGTCGTTATCTTCGGTTCGGACAGCGCCATCAAGGAAGGCGACCAGGTCAAGCGGACCGGCACCATCGTCGACGTGCCGGTGGGCAAGGGCCTGCTCGGCCGCGTGGTCGACGCGCTCGGCAATCCGATCGACGGCAAGGGCCCGATCGAGAGCACCGAACGCCGCCGCGTCGAAACGAAGGCGCCGGGCATCATCCCGCGCAAATCGGTCCACGAACCGGTGCAGACCGGCCTCAAGGCCATCGACGCGCTCGTCCCCGTCGGCCGCGGACAGCGCGAGCTGATCATCGGCGACCGTCAGACCGGCAAGTCCGCCGTCGCGATCGACACCTTCATCAATCAGAAGGAAGCGAACGCGGGCGACGACGAGACGAAGAAGCTCTACTGCATCTACGTCGCCATCGGGCAGAAGCGTTCGACCGTCGCGCAGATCGTGAAGAGCCTCGAAGAAAACGGCGCGATGGAATATACCATCGTCGTGGCCGCAACCGCATCGGAACCGGCCCCGCTGCAGTTCCTTGCACCCTACACCGGCTGTGCGATGGGCGAATTCTTCCGCGACAACGGCATGCACGCCGTCATCGTCTATGACGATCTTTCGAAGCAGGCGAATGCCTATCGCCAGATGTCGTTGCTGCTGCGCCGCCCGCCGGGCCGCGAAGCCTATCCGGGCGACGTGTTCTACCTGCACAGCCGCCTGCTCGAGCGTGCGGCGAAGATGAACGAGGAAAACGGCGCCGGGTCGCTGACCGCCCTTCCCATCATCGAGACGCAGGCGGGCGACGTGTCGGCCTATATTCCGACCAACGTGATCTCGATCACCGACGGTCAGATCTTCCTCGAAACCGGCCTGTTCTACCAGGGCGTGCGTCCGGCCATCAACGTCGGCCTGTCGGTGTCGCGCGTCGGCGGCGCCGCGCAGACCAAGGCGATGAAGAAGGTGTCCGGCTCGATCAAGCTGGAGCTGGCGCAGTACCGCGAAATGGCGGCCTTCGCGCAGTTCGGCTCGGACCTCGATGCCTCGACGCAGAAGCTTTTGAACCGCGGTGCGCGCCTGACCGAGCTGTTGAAGCAGCCGCAGTTCTCGCCCATGCCGTTCGAGGAACAGACCGTGTCGATCTTTGCCGGCACCAACGGCTATCTCGATAGCGTGCCGGTCGACCGCGTCACCGAATACGAAGCGGCGATGCTGGGCTACATGCGCGCCGAGCATCCCGGCGTCCTTGCCGAGATCCGCGAAAGCAAGGCCTTCGACCCGTCGAAGGACAAGGTCGTCTCCGCGCTCGACAGCTTTGCCAAGCAGTTCGGCTAAGCCGGTTCACACCAGATAGGGAGCCGAAATGGCTAGCCTCAAGGAACTCAAGGGTCGGATCAACTCGGTCAAGTCGACCCAGAAGATCACCAAGGCCAAGCAGATGGTCGCCGCGGCCAAGCTGCGCAAGGCACAGGCGGCCGCCGAAGAGGCGCGCCCCTATGCCGAGCGTCTGGCCTCGGTGATGGCGAGCCTTGCCGGGCGTGCCGGCGACAGCGACAATGCGCCCCGCCTGCTCACCGGCACGGGATCGACGAAGCGGCACCTGCTGGTCGTCGCCAATTCGGACAAGGGGCTGGCGGGCGCGTTCAATTCGAACATCGTGCGCGCCGCTCTCGCCAAG
Source organism: Croceicoccus sp. YJ47 (assembly GCF_016745095.1). NCBI lineage: Bacteria > Pseudomonadati > Pseudomonadota > Alphaproteobacteria > Sphingomonadales > Erythrobacteraceae > Croceicoccus > Croceicoccus sp. YJ47. The sequence continues at coordinate 2,640,777 of NZ_CP067087.1, read as the reverse complement.
GCGAAGGAACTCATCGCCGCGGACAAGGAGGTGGAATTCTACCTCATCGGGCGCAAGGGACGCGCCCCGATCCGGCGCGCCTATCCCGACCGGGTCGGCGTCAATTTCGACACGACCGACGTGCGCGAACCCGGCTATGCCGAGGCGGAGAAGATCGCCGAGGAGCTGATCGGCATGTACGAGGATGGCCGGTTCGACATCGCGCACCTGTTCTATTCCAAGTTCAAGTCCGCGCTGACCCAGACGCCCACGCGTCAGCAGATCATCCCCGTCCCCGCGCCCGATGCGGCAACGACCGACAATTCCGCCCCCACCGGCGCGGTCGTCGATTACGAACCGAGCGAGGAGGAAATCCTCGAGGAGCTGCTGCCCCGCTATCTGAAAACGCAATTGTTCGGTGCGCTGCTCGAAAACAACGCATCGGAACAGGGCGCCTCGATGACCGCGATGGACAATGCCACGCGCAACGCCGGCGACCTGATCGACAAGCTGACCATTCAGTACAACCGCAGCCGCCAGGCCGCGATCACCACCGAACTCATTGAAATCATCGCCGGCGCGGAAGCGCTTTAAGGCACAGACGGCAAGGATACGATATCATGGCCACCGCACCCACGCTCGACAATACGGGCACATCGAACATCCCCGCGCAGGGCAAGATCAGCCAGGTCATCGGCGCCGTCGTCGACGTGGTCTTCGAAGGCGAACTGCCGCCGATCATGGCCGCGCTGGAAACCGACAACAACGGCACCCGCCTCGTCCTCGAAGTGGCGCAGCACCTTGGCGAGAGCGCCGTGCGCACCATCGCGATGGACGGCACCGACGGCCTGACCCGTGGGCAGAGCGTGCGCAACACCGGTTCGCAGATCGAGGTTCCGGTCGGACCGAAAACGCTGGGCCGCATCATGAACGTCATTGGCGAGCCGATCGACGAGATGGGCCCCATCGGCGCGATGAACACTGCCCCGATCCATGCCAAGGCTCCCGAATTCGTCGACCAGTCGACCGAAGCGGCGATCCTCGTCACCGGGATCAAGGTCATCGACCTGCTCGCCCCCTATGCGAAGGGCGGCAAGATCGGCCTGTTCGGCGGCGCGGGCGTGGGCAAGACCGTGCTCATTCAGGAACTCATCAACAATATCGCGAAGGGTCACGGCGGCGTGTCCGTGTTCGCGGGCGTCGGTGAACGCACCCGCGAGGGCAACGACCTTTACCACGAATTCCTCGACGCGGGCGTCATCGCCAAGGACGAGAACGGCAACGCCACCTCCGAGGGGTCCAAGGTCGCGCTGGTCTTCGGCCAGATGAACGAACCGCCGGGCGCGCGCAGCCGCGTGGCGCTGTCGGGCCTCACCATGGCGGAATATTTCCGTGACGAGGAAGGGCAGGACGTCCTGTTCTTTGTCGACAACATCTTCCGCTTCACGCAGGCCGGTTCCGAAGTCTCGGCGCTGCTCGGCCGTATTCCCTCGGCCGTGGGGTATCAACCGACCCTGTCGACCGACATGGGCGCACTGCAGGAGCGCATCACGTCCACCAACAAGGGGTCGATCACCTCGGTGCAGGCGATTTACGTGCCGGCCGACGATTTGACCGACCCGGCGCCGGCGACCTCGTTTGCCCACCTCGACGCGACGACCACGCTGAACCGTGCGATCTCGGAACTGGGCATCTACCCGGCGGTCGATCCGCTCGATTCGACGAGCCGCGTGCTCGAACCCCGCGTCGTGGGCCAGGAACACTACGAAACCGCGCGCAAGGTTCAGGAAACGCTGCAGAAGTACAAGTCGCTGCAGGACATCATCGCCATTCTCGGCATGGATGAGCTGTCCGAAGAGGACAAGCTGACCGTGCAGCGCGCGCGCAAGATCCAGAAGTTCCTCTCGCAGCCGTTCCACGTCGCCGAAGTCTTCACCGGCATCCCCGGCAAGTTCGTCGCGATCGAGGACACGATCAAGTCGTTCAAGGCCGTCGTTGAAGGCGAATACGACCACCTTCCCGAGGCCGCGTTCTACATGGTCGGCGGGATCGAGGAAGCGGTCGCCAAGGCGAAGAAGCTGGCCGAGGATTCCTGATCGCCATGCCGCTGCATTTCGAACTCGTCACCCCGGCCAAGCTGGTGCGGTCGGAGGAGGTCCACATGGTGGTCGTCCCCGGCAGCAACGGTGAGTTCGGCGTTCTGGAGGGGCACGCCCCGTTCATGTCGACCATTCGCGACGGCAAGATCCAGATCTTCGCCTCGCAGGGTGCGACGCCCGACGAAATTGAGGTCGCCGGCGGCTTCGCCGAGGTGGCCGACGGCAGATTGACCGTGCTGGCCGAACACGTCGCAGGCTGAACCGCGATTGATCGCATAGAGAGCGCCGCCGGACACGTTCCGGCGGCGTTTTGCGTGGGGCGGCGGCGTTCCGCTGCGCCGTGGCAACGATGCTATTTTCGCGGGCCGCGCGTTTTTGCGTGAAAGTCCGGCGGACGCTTCGCGATCCAGCGCAGGAATTTCGCAACGCCGTCGTTGCGCCGCAGAAATTCGACATCCTTCCCGAACCGGGCCAGTTCCGCGTTCGAGAATTGCGCATGGAGCGTGCGGTGGCAGATCGGATGCACCGCGACCGTTTCGCGACCCTTGCGGCTTTTCGGGACCGTGTGATGATGCTCGACCCTGCCGCCGAGCGGCCTTTCGCAGAGCCAGCACCGTGTCGGAGCGAGCCCATGGTTAGCGAGTTGTTCACCAATTCCAGCCATAGAGGATCCACCATGCGAAGCGTGACACCGCTTCCGTCTGGCACAGGAAGATGCGCGCCACAAAGGTCTGAATTTATGAGTGCTTTTAGCCGAAAGGATGGATTGGCCTCCAAGTCGAACCCGCGCGCCAGCTTTGGCGTGGCCCGGCCGATGAAGGGCACCGGTGCCGTGCCAAGCGCGCAGCCACTCCCGCCCCCGCCCGAACCGGAGCCGTTCCCCCCCCTTCCCGAGATCGGGGTCGATCCGGAGGATGACGCGCTCGCCCGGCTTGCCGAACGCGCCAATTCGGTCACCGAGGGCAATTACACCGCCGAAGGTTTCGAAGTGTCGGTCCACCGGATCAAGGAGCAGGTATTGCCGCGCCTGCTCGAACGCGTCGATCCCGAGGCCGCAGCGACCCTGACCAAGGATGAACTGTCCGAGGAATTCCGGCCGATCATCCTCGAAGTGCTGGCCGAATTGAAGATCACCTTGAACCGGCGTGAGCAATTCGCGCTCGAAAAGGTGCTGATCGACGAATTGCTGGGCTTCGGCCCGCTGGAGGAATTGCTGTCCGACCCGGATATTTCCGACATCATGGTCAACGGGCCGCAGCAGACCTACGTCGAGCGCAAGGGCAAGCTCGAGCTCGCAAAGATACAGTTCCGCGACGAACAGCACCTGTTCCAGATCGCCCAGCGCATCGTCAATCAGGTAGGCCGCCGCGTCGATCAGACCACGCCGCTCGCCGATGCCCGGTTGAAGGATGGCAGCCGCGTCAATGTGATCGTCCCGCCACTTTCGCTGCGCGGGACGGCCATTTCCATCCGCAAGTTTTCGGAAAAGCCCATCACCATCGACATGTTGCGCGAATTCGGCAGCATGAGCGAAAAGATGGCGACCGTGCTCAAAATCGCCGGCGCGTGCCAGATGAACATCGTCATTTCGGGCGGCACCGGTTCGGGCAAGACGACGATGCTCAATGCCCTGTCGAAAATGATCGATCCGGGCGAGCGCGTGCTGACGATCGAGGATGCGGCCGAGCTGCGCCTGCAACAGCCGCACTGGCTTCCGCTCGAAACGCGGCCGCCCAACCTGGAGGGCGAAGGCGCGATCACGATCGGCGATCTTGTGAAGAACGCATTGCGCATGCGTCCCGACCGTATCATCCTGGGCGAAATTCGCGGGGCGGAATGTTTCGACCTCCTCGCCGCGATGAACACGGGCCACGACGGTTCGATGTGCACGCTCCACGCCAACAGCCCGCGCGAATGCCTCGGTCGGATGGAGAACATGATCCTGATGGGCGACATCAAGATCCCGAAGGAAGCCATCAGCCGGCAGATCGCCGAATCCGTCGACCTTATCGTACAGGTGAAGCGCCTTCGCGACGGGTCGCGCCGCACCACCAACATCACCGAGGTCATCGGCATGGAAGGCGATGTCATCGTGACGCAGGAATTGTTCAAGTTCGAATATCTCGACGAGGGATCCGACGGGAAGATCGTCGGCGATTTCAAATCATCGGGCCTGCGCCCCTACACGCTAGAAAAAGCGCGGCAATTCGGCTTCGATCAGGCGTATCTGCAAGCCTGCCTCTGAGGCCTGTGCGCCGCGCGTCAAACGGTTGCGAGCCAGTATTGCAGCGCGACGAAACCCGACAGCCCCGCAATGCCGAGCGCGGCGAGGAACAACGGCCCCCACGGCACGATGCCGACATCGTCGGGCCGTTGCCGCCGTGTCCGGCGAAGATCGCCCACCCATGCAATCGCGGCGAGCAGCAGCGCGCCTGCCGCAACGGCGGCCAGCATTCCCGCCTCGCTATCCCAGAAATTCAGCATGACGGGCGGCTCCCTGCCCGAACCGGCGCGGCCGCGCAATCGAAGGTTGATCGCATCGGCGGCGCGGCGCAGTAGGGCTGTATGCCCTCTGCCCCCGGTTCTTCGTCATCGTCGCGCCTCCCCGGCTCGCAAATCCCGCCGCGCGATGGCCCGGTGCAGCGTCCGATGTATGCCTTGCTGCTACGGCTCGGCGCGGGCGCGACGCTGGCGACGATGCTCATGCTGGTGAAGCTCGTGTCGGCGCGCGGTGTCGATCTGCCGCATATTTTGCTGTTTCGGCAGGCCGTGTCGGTGCCGGTGTTGCTGGGTTTCCTGCTCGTGAGGGGGAAATGGGCCGGCTGCGGAGCAACAGGCTCGTGTCGCACGGTATCCGCGCGATAACCGGATCGACCGGCATGGCGCTGACCTTTGGTGCGCCGATCCTCCTGCCGCTGGCGGTTTCGACGACGCTGGGCTTTACCTCGCCGATCTTTGCCGTGGTGCTGTCGGCCCTGTTGCTGCATGAAAAGGTCGGACGCTGGCGCTGGTCCGCCGTGTTGCTGGGGTTTGCGGGCATTGCGATCATCGCCGGGCCCGGCGGAACGGATATCGACCCGCTTGGCGCGGCAGTCGGCATCGCGGCGGCGTTCATGGTCGCGCTGATCTCGATCCAGATACGCGACCTGTCACGGACGGAGGACAGCATCGCGATCGTCGTCTATTTCGCGCTGTTCTCCGCGCCGGTGCTTTTCATCGTCTCCTTGTTCTTTCCCTGGCCGACCGACTGGACCGATTACGCGCTCCTTCTTCTGGTCGGTGGGTTCGGCACCGCGGCGCAGCTGTTTCTGACCAATTCGCTCCGCTATGGCACGGTGTCGAGCGTGATCGTCATGGATTACGCCATGCTGATCTGGGCCACGCTTTACGGGTGGCTGGTCTTCGACAATCTGCCGTCCGTCATGCTGTGGTTCGGCGCGCCGCTCGTCATCGCGGCGGGCGCCATCATCGTATGGCGCGAACATCGCCTGTCGAAAACGCGGAATGAATTTGGCGAACTTTGAACGAATTATGGGGAACAACGCGCCCATCGCTTCGTTGGGTGGCGGAACAATCAGCAAGGAGCATCCCATGATCCGTCGTATTGCACTCGCCGCTGCCGTCGGCAGCCTGGCTCTCGCCGCCGCCGCCTGCAACACCGTAGAAGGTGCTGGCGAGGATATCGAATCCGTCGGCGAAGCGGCAGATCGCGCCATCTGAGACACGGCGGGCTCTTTTGCCCGTTTTGAAAAGGCCCGCAGGACTGCCCGTCCCGCGGGCCTTTTTCGTGCGCTCTATCGCCGGTAGATCAGCATCAGATTATTCGCCGGCATCGGGATCGGCTCCGCAGACCGCAAGCCATTTTCCTGCGCGAGAGCGTCAAGCGCGTCCACCCGCCGCAATCCCCACCTCCGGTCGCGCGCCTTGAGATTTTGATCGAAAGCCAGGTTGGACGCGGCCGTTTCGACCCCATCGCGAAGGAACGGACCATAGATGATGAGCGGGCCACCCTCCCGCAACACCCGCGCGGCGTTTGCGAAAAGACCCTGCGTCGCGGACCAGGGACTGATATGCACCATGTTGATGCACAGGATCGCATCGGCGCTTTGCACGGGCCATTCGGTCGCGCTCGCATCGAGCCGGACCGGCGCGCGAAGATTGGCAAGCCCGCTGTCCTCCCCCCATACCCCGATGGAGGAAAGCGCCTGCGCATCACGATCGCTCGGCTGCCAGACCAGCGCGGGGAACAGCGACGCGAAATATGCCGCGTGCTGCCCCGTCCCGGACGCGATTTCCAGCACTGTGCCCCGCCCGGGAAGCACGTCGCGCAGCACCGCCGCGATGGCGTCGCGGTTGCTATGAGTCGCGGGGGCGTCGCGGCGCGCTTCGCCCCCGAACACGAAAGGTTGCGGACCGGCGCCGCCTTCGTGTCCGGGGTCGTTCAACGTCCGCCGGTCTCGCTACGCGTCGGCTCGCCCGCCGGGGCCGGATCGCCCTTCCAGACCAGCACCGGCTTGCGCGCGGCCTGCGTTTCGTCGAGCCGCCGACGCGGAGCATAATGCGGTGCGGATTTCAGCGCCTCGTCCCCGTCCTTTGCGCGGGTGACCACGTGGCGCAGGCTGGCGATCAACCGGTCCAGCCCGGCGCGGCTCTCGGTTTCGGTCGGCTCGATCAGCATGGCGCCATGCACGACGAGCGGGAAATAGACCGTCATCGGGTGGAACCCTTCGTCGATCAGCCCCTTCGCAATGTCGAGCGTGGTGAACCCTTCGGCCAGCCCGGCATCGGAAAACAGCGCCTCGTGCATGCACGGCCCACTGCCGCCGAACGGCGCGTCGAGCACGTCGTCGAGGCTGCGCAGCACGTAATTGGCGTTGAGCACCGCGTCCTCCGCGACCTGCCGCAACCCGTCGACCCCGTGGCTGAGCATGTAGGCGAGCGCGCGGGTGAACATGCCCATCTGCCCGTGAAACGCGACCATCCGGCCAAAGCTGTCGGGGAGCAAGTCCTTCGCCCCGCGCTCCTCCACCATGCGCAGGCGGCCCGTGTCGTCGCGGCGGACGAAAGGAATCGGCGCGTAGGGGGCGAGCGCCTCCGACAGGACGACCGGACCGGACCCCGGCCCGCCGCCGCCGTGGGGCGTGCTGAACGTCTTGTGCAGGTTGATGTGCATGGCATCGACGCCGAGGTCGCCGGGACGCACCCGCCCGACGATGGCGTTGAAATTCGCGCCGTCGCAATATACGAGCCCGCCCGCTGCATGCACGGCGTCCGAAATCGCCTTCATGTCGCGCTCGAACAGGCCGCAGGTGTTGGGGTTGGTGATCATGACGCCCGCGACATCGGGGCCGAGCCGCGCCTTCAACGCTTCGAGATCGACGCGCCCTTCCTTCGTCGCGGGGATGTTTTCGACCGCGTACCCCGCAAAGGCGGCGGTTGCAGGATTGGTGCCATGCGCGCTTTCGGGGACGAGGATCACCGCACGCTTGTCGCCGCGCGCCTCCAGGGCGGCACGGATCGCGAGAATACCGCACAGCTCGCCATGGGCGCCGGCCTTCGGGCTCATCGCGACGGCACTCATCCCGGTGAGCGTCACGAGCCATTCGGCCAGCTGCTCGATCACGGCGAAGGCGCCCTGCACCGTGTCCATCGGCTGTAGCGGGTGGATGTCGGCAAAGCCGGGCATGCGGGCAACCGCCTCGTTCAGCCGGGGATTATGCTTCATCGTGCACGATCCCAACGGGAACGGGCCGAGGTCGATGGCATAGTTCTGCCGCGAGAGGCGCGTATAATGGCGCACCGCTTCCGGCTCGGCGAGGCCGGGCAGGTCGACCGGCGATTTCCGCGCGAAACTGGCGAGTGCGGGGCTGATGTCGTCCGGCTCCTCATCGAAATCGACGCCGCAATTGCCGCGATTGGCCAGCTCGAAGATCAACGGCTCTTCGAGGTTCAATGCCATGTCGCCGCTGCTCGTCGGGGTTTCGCTGCGGTAGGCCGGACCCATTTGCGGTTTCCAGCCCGATGCGTTGGGGGCGTTCATGCGGCGTCTCCCGAAATTTCCTGGGCGAGCGCAGTGGCGAGCGCCTCGATATCCTCGTCGCTGACCGTTTCTGTCACGGCCACGATCAACCCGTCCGAAAGCGCGTCCTGACCGGGGAACAGGCGCCCCATGGTCACGCCGGCCAGCACGCCGTTCTTCGCCATGCGCAGTGCCGCCTCGCGCGCGTCGCAGCCGATGCGGATGGTGAACTCATTGAAGAACGCGTCGTTCACCAGCGAAACGCCCGGAATCTGCGCCAGCCGCGCCGCCGCCTTCGCCGCGCGGGCATGGTTGATGCGCGCCATCCGGTCCAGCCCGACCCCGCCGAGCAATGTCATGTGGATCGAGAACGCCAGCGCGCACAGCCCCGAATTGGTGCAGATGTTGCTCGTCGCCTTTTCGCGCCGGATATGCTGTTCGCGCGTCGACAGCGTCAGCACGAAGCCGCGCTTTCCGTCCGCATCCACGGTTTCGCCGCACAGGCGTCCCGGCATCTGCCGCGCATATTTCTCCCGCGCGCCGAACAGGCCGAGGTAAGGACCGCCGAACTGCAAACCCACGCCGAGCGATTGCCCCTCACCCACCACGATATCGGCGCCCAGCGCGCCCGGACTTTCGAGCAGGCCCAGTGCGACCGGCTCCGTCACGACGGCGACCAGCAACGCACCCTTTTCATGCGCGGCGTCGGCGATGCGCGAAAGGTCGGGGATGCGCCCCAGCAGATCGGGATATTGCACCACCACGCAGGATGTCGCGTCGGTGATGCCCGCGATCACGCGATCGTCGTCGGTTTTGGCCATCAGTTCGGGCGTCGCAATGTCCAGCGTATCGCCGGTATATTTCGCCATGGTCCGCGCGACCGACACGTAATGCGGATGCAGGCCGGACGACAGCACCGCATGGTCGCGCCGGGTGATGCGCCCGGCCATCGCGATCGCTTCCCAGCATGCGGTGGAGCCGTCATACATCGACGCATTGGCGATGTCGGTGCCGAACAGGCGCGCAACCTGCGTCTGAAACTCGAACAGGACCTGCAACGTGCCCTGCGCAATTTCGGGCTGATACGGGGTGTAGGCGGTGAGGAATTCGCCGCGCTGGATGATATGGTCGACGGTGGCCGGAATATGGTGTCGATACGCCCCGGCGCCGAGGAAGAACGGCGCATCCGCCGCCGACAGGTTCTGCGCGGCGAGGCTGCGCATGTGCCGTTCGACCGCCATCTCGCTGGCATGGGCCGGCAGGCCGTCGATCGGGCCGGACAGGCGCGCGCCCTCCGGCACGTCGGCGAACAGGGCATCGATATTGTCCGCGCCGATCTTCGCCAGCATGGCGGTCCGGTCGTCGGGGGTCAGCGGCAGGTAACGCATGTGCGGGTCTTTCCTCTGGCCAGCGCAGATTACAGGCTGGCGACGTAATCCTTGTAGGCGCTCTCATCCATCAAGCCGTCGAGTTCGGACGGATCGGAGAGCGTCACCTTGAACAGCCAGCCCGACGTTTCCGGGTCCGAGTTCACCGTTTCGGGCGCGTCCTCCAGCGCATCATTGCTCGCCGTCACCTCGCCCGATACCGGGGTGTAGACGTCGGAGGCGGCCTTCACCGAATCGACGACGGACACCGCGTCGCCCTTCTTCACCGTGTCGCCCGCACCCGGCAATTCGACGAAGGTGATGTCGCCAAGCTGTTCCTGCGCATATTGGGTGATGCCGACGGTGCCGGTGTTGCCTTCGACGGCGATCCATTCGTGGTCCTTGGTAAAATAGGTCGTCATGTCAGGCTCCTGTCTTGGCTTTGCGATGATCGCGATGGGGGACGAAGGGCATTTCGGCAACGGTCGCCTCGATCTGGCGGCCGCGCATCTCGATCGTGACGCGCGTGCCCGGCATGTCGTGGCCGGTGGCGATGGTGGCCATGGCGATGGGCTGGCCGACGCTGGGCGCGAAACCGCCGCTCGTCACCGTGCCGATGCGCGCCTCGCCGGCAAAGACGCCGGCCCCTTCGCGCGCGGCCATGCGGCCCTCGATCGTCAAACCCACGCGCCGGGCCCCGGCCCCGCGTTCGAGCAGGGGCAGCACCGCATCGGCGCCGATGAAGCCGCCCTCGCTCCGCCGCCGCTTCGATATGGCAAAGGCGAGATCGGCCGTCACCGGGTCCACGGTTTCGGTCATGTCATGCCCGTAGAGCGGCAACCCCGCCTCCAGCCGGAGCGAATCGCGCGCGCCGAGCCCGATGGGTTTCACCTCGTCCATCGCGACCAGCGCATCCGCCAGCGCGTGCGCCGCCTCGGCAGGAACGGAGATTTCAAAGCCATCCTCGCCGGTATAGCCCGACCGCGAAATGCCGAGCCTGTGCCCGTTCCACTCCGCCACCATCGCCTGCATGAAGGACAGATCGACGACGCCCGGAACGAGCCGGGCCAGCGCGGTCACCGCCTCCGGCCCCTGCAACGCGAGCAGGGCGGATTCGTCGAGATGCGTCAGCGTCACCGTTTCGGGCAGGTTTTCATGGAGCCAGGCAATATCGTCCCATTTCGTCGCGCCATTGACGACGAGGTAATATCCCTCGCCCGTGTTGGTCACCATGAGATCGTCGAGAATGCCGCCATCCTCATTGAGCAGGAGCGAATAACGCACCCGCCCGTCCTTCAACGCGGAAATATCGCCGGGAAGCACGTGTTCCAGCGCGGCGGCGACATCCGGTCCCGTCACCATGAGCTGCCCCATGTGGCTGACATCGAACAGGCCCGCATGTTCGCGCGTCCAGCCATGTTCGGCGATGATGCCCTCATACTGGATCGGCATGTGGTATCCGGCGAATTCCACCATGCGCGCACCCGCGTCACGGTGCCATTGGTCGAGTGGGAGGGTCATCACCTCCACCGCGTCGCTGTCTTCCACAATGTCGTTCATGCGTTCGGTTCCGTTCAAAAAGGTCGCGCCGGGCCATGATGACCCGATACGCCCCCTCTGTCACGGAAACCTGAGAGCCTTCCCCGCGTGACGCGAGGTTACACCGTCGGTGGCCCGGCCCGGTGGGGCAGGACTCTTTCCAGAGCATCGCTATCGACCGGCGCGGTCCCTGGTGCCTGAGAGTTTCCGGGGCGGTTGCTCCTTCGGCGGACGACACGATGCGTTCGGCATGAACGAATCGCGGCGACACTCTCCCGCGCGGTCAGCGATAGGCGTGCAGCCATGCGCATCCCCGCGGCCCAAGTCAATCGGCGAGCGTATCGGCACGCGCATGAATCGCATCGTTGTCGTGGATGAAAACGCCCTCTCCCGCCTCACGCGAAAGGGCGAGGATCGCGCGCGCCACCGTCTCGCCCGGAATCGACCGCATGGCCCGCATCCGCCCGCGCAGCAGCCGGTCGAAAACCGGCGCTACGGCAATGGCGAGCCGTTCCTTCACCCGCCGGTCGGCCCCGCGCGATCCGCGAAGGAGGCCGGGCCGCAGGATGTCGAGCCGCGCGAAACCGATGGTCTTGAGCGTATCCTCGACCTCGCCCTTTACCGAGAGGTAGAAATTGCGCGAGCCTGCATCGGCGCCGGCCGCGCTCACCACGATCATGCGCCGGGCGCCCACATCATGGGCCGCACGCGCGCAATCGATCACGAGATGCTGATCGACGCTGCGAAAGCCTTCCTGCGAACGCCCGGCCTTGCGCCATGTCGTGCCCAGTGAGCAGATCAGGCCGGCGGGCGTGAGGTCCGCGATGATCGCCGGCCATGCCCCGGTCGGCGCGACGATGCTGCGCGAAGGGTCGGCAACAGCGGGATTCCCGCGCCGCGCGAGGGCCACGATCCGGTCATCGCCGCGCTCCTCCGCCTGCTGCACGACCGACCCGCCGACGAGCCCGGTCGCCCCGACGAGGACGACGGCATCAGACATTGCTCAATTCCGCAGCGGGCGCCCCGAATATCTCGGTATAGCGGCGAATGGCGTAGAGGTCGGTCATGCCGGAGAGGAAATCGGCGATATGGCGGCTGCGCTCCGGTTCGGCATCGGGCATCGCGCGGCGCCAGTCGTCGGGCAGGAGGTCGGGCTGCGCGTCATAGGCAGAGAACAGCTTCGCCAGCAGATCATTGGCGAGATCGGCGGTGCGCAGCTGTGCCGGGTGGAAATAGAGATTGTCGTACATGAACCGCTTCAGCCGGCGTTCCTGCGCCGCGGTGCTTTCGGAAAAGCCGCAGATGGCGGCCCCCGCCGCGCGCACATCGTCCGCCGTCACGATCGCGTGGTCGGCGATGCGGGCCTGCGTTTCGGCGATGACGTCGTTCACCATCCAGCCGATCTGCCCGCGCACCAGCTCGCGCTGCAACCGATCGCGCGGCGCGTGGGGAAAGCGCGCCTCGATCCCGCGCCACTGATCCGCGATGAAATCCAGGCTCAGCAATTGGTCCATCGACAGGAACCCGGCGCGCAGGCCATCGTCGATGTCGTGATTGTCATAGGCGATGTCGTCGGCAATCGCGGCGACCTGCGCCTCGAGCGAAGGCCAGCGCGCCAGGTCGAACGGAAACGCCGCATCGAGTTCGCGCAGCGCCCACGGCAGCGGCGCATCCGGCGCGACCGGCCCATTGTGTTTCGCCAGCCCCTCCAGCACTTCCCAGCTCAGGTTCAGCCCGTCATGCGTGCAATACGGACTCTCCAGCCGCATCAGCACGCGCAGCGTATTGGCATTGTGATCGAACCCGCCATGCGCGGCGAGCGCCTGATCCAGTGCGCGCTCCCCCGCATGGCCGAAGGGCGGATGGCCGATGTCATGCGACAGGCACAAGGCCTCGGTCAGATCCTCGTCAAGGCCGAGCGCGCGGGCGATGACGCGGCCGATCTGCGCCACCTCGAGGCTGTGGGTGAGGCGCGTGCGGTAATGATCGCCGTCGGGTGCCACGAAAACCTGCGCCTTGTGACGCAGGCGGCGAAAGGCGATGGAATGGATGATCCGGTCGCGGTCGCGCTGAAACGGGCCGCGGGGACCGCGCACCGCGTTGTCGGGCGGGCCGAACTCGCGCCCCCGGCTATGGTCGGGATCGCTGGCGTAACGGGCGCGCGGGGCGAGTTCGGGACGGAACGGGGAATTCATGATCCGGCCTGATGCCAGATCGAGGGTGTCGCGGAAACGGGATCAAATCGGGAACCTGCGCGCGCGCGGCGGCCTACCCCTCGCCGAGGATGAATTCCGCCGCCGCGCGTGCATGGATATGCGCGCCGTCGAACACCGGCAGGACATTGGCGTCCGTATCCACGATCAGCTCAAGCTCGGTACAGCCGAGCACGACCGCCTCGGCCCCGTCCTTGCCAAGGTTGGTCAGGATCGTCTTCAACTCCCGCTCCGACGATCGCGTCACCTTGCCGATCATCAGCTCGTCATAGATGATGGCATCCAGCCGGTCGGCAATCTCCTCGTCCGGGGGGAGGATCTCGATCCCCTGCGCGACGAGCCGTTCGCGGTAGAAATCCTGCATCATGACATTGCGCGATCCCAGCAGGGCGGCACGGTCGACGCCCTTTTCCTGCATGGCCTTCGCGACGCAATCGGCGATGTGGATGATGGGGATCGACACCGCCGCGGCCACCTTGTCATAGACATGGTGCATCGAATTGGCCGCGATGACGAGCCCTTCGGCCCCCGCCGATTCCAGCCGCCGTGCCGATTCGATCAGCACGTCGGCCGCCCTGTCCCATTCCGCTTTTTCGCCGATGCGATAGAGCGGGCGGAAATTCAGGCTTTCGATCAGCATGGGCGCGCTGCTTTCCGGGCCGGCCTGCCGCTGCACGATGCGGTTGATGTCTTCGTAATAGGCGCGGGTGGAGACCCAGCTCATCCCGCCGATCAGGCCAAGTTTGCGCAACACTCGCGTCCTCGCTTTTTGCAATTCGATCCAGTTTCGGTGCCAACCCTTCCTAGAAACAAAAGGGGCGGCCCGTCCAGCGACGCACCGCCCCTTTTATCGCGAAAGGCGCAATGCCGCGCTATTCGGCGAGTGCCTTGTTAATTTGCTCCACCATCTTCTTCGCATCCGACAAAAGCATCATCGTCTGATCCATGTAGAACACGTCATTGTCCACGCCGGAATAGCCGACGCCGCCCATCGAACGCTTGATGAAGAAGATCGTCTTGGCCTTCTCCACATCGAACACCGGCATGCCGTAGATGGGGCTGCTCTTGTCCGTGCGCGCGGCGGGGTTCACCACGTCATTCGCGCCGATGACGAAGGCCACGTCGGTCTGGCTGAATTCGCCGTTGATGTCCTCCAGCTCGAACACCTCGTCATAGGGCACGTTCGCCTCCGCCAGCAGCACGTTCATGTGGCCCGGCATCCGGCCCGCGACCGGGTGGATGGCGTATTTGACCGTGACGCCCGCCTCTTTCAGAAGATCGCCCATTTCGCGCAGGACGTGCTGCGCCTGCGCGACGGCCATGCCGTAACCGGGGATGATGATGACCTGGCCGGCTTCCTTCATGAGAAAGGCCGCGTCCTCGGCGCTGCCGCGTTTCCACGGGCGGTCGACCTTGGCCGCGCCATCACCCGCATCGCCGCCGCCATCGGCGCCGAAACCGCCCGCGATCACGGACACGAAGCTGCGGTTCATCGCCCGGCACATGATGTAGGACAGGATCGCCCCCGATGCACCGACCAGCGCGCCGGTGATGATCATCGCCGTGTTGTGCAGGGTAAAGCCCATCGCCGCCGCGGCCCAGCCGGAGTAGCTGTTGAGCATCGACACGACGACCGGCATGTCCGCCCCGCCGATCGGGATGATGAGCAGGAAGCCGATGACGAACGCCAGCACGGTGATGACCGCGATGACCCAGATCGACTGATCCGCCGTGAAATACACGGTGAGCGCGAGGATCGCGGCCAGCGTGCCAAGGTTGATCACGTGCCGCCCGGGCAGCATGATCGGCGCGCCGCTCATCTTGCCCGCAAGTTTCAGGAAGGCGATGACCGAACCTGAAAAGGTGATGGCCCCGATCGCGATGCCCAGCCCCATTTCCATCCGGCTGACCGGGTTGATGACGCCGTCGATCAGAATGTCGAACGCCCCGGGGTTGAGATAGGCCGCCCAGCCGACCAGGACCGCGGCCATGCCGACGAGGCTGTGGAAAGCGGCGACGAGTTGCGGCATGTCGGTCATTGCGATTTTGCGCGCAATGACGAACCCGATGCCGCCACCAATGGCAATGGCGATCACGATTTCGAGCAGGCTTGCGATGTCGTGCGTCACCAGCGTCGTGACCACCGCGATCAACATGCCCGCCATGCCGTAGCGATTGCCCTTGCGCGATGTCGCGGGCGAGGACAGGCCGCGCAGCGCAAAGATGAAACAGATCCCGGCGGCGAGATAGGCGAGCGCGACCCACGGATTTACCGCATGCGTGGCCTGGGCGAGCGTGGGATCGGCGGCGATGGCCAATGCGTTTGCAATATCCATCCTAACGGTCCTCCCCCTTGGTGACGGGCTTGGGCCGTTCCTTCTTTTTATACATGGCCAGCATGCGTTCGGTCACGGCAAAGCCGCCGAAGATATTGATGCTCGCCATGACGACGGCGGCGAGGCCGAGCCATTTGGACGCGACCGATCCGGCCTAGGCCGATGCGATCAGCGCGCCGACGATAATGACCGAGGAAATCGCGTTGGTCACCGCCATCAACGGCGTGTGCAGTGCAGGCGTCACCGACCACACGACATAATAGCCGACGAAACACGCCAGCACGAAAATCGACAGGATCGCGATGAAATCCATAGGTGTCCTCTCCTCAACAATCCGGTTTTTCGGCAAGCGGCCTGGTCAGGGAGCCCGGATCGGCGGGTGTTGCATCGAACAATCCCATGGCACTCCCCCTTTTTGTGGCTCAGCTTGACAGGCGGTCGTGAACGACCTTGCCGCTGTGCGTCAGGCGGATGGCGTCGCCGATCTCCTCGTCGAGGACCGGCGCGCCCTTCTCCTCGTCCCAGAATGCGGACAGGAAATTGTAGAAATTGCGCGCCAGCAAGGCCGACGCATCGGCGGGAAGATGTGCGGGCGTGTTGGCATAGCCGATGATCTTCACGCCGTGGCGTTCGACGGTGGTGTCGGGGACCGATCCCTCGACATTGCCGCCCTGCGCCACGGCGAGGTCGAAGATGACACTCCCGTTCTTCATCGTGGCGATCTGTTCGTCGGTGATGAGGCGCGGCGCCGCCCGCCCGGGGATCAGCGCGGTAGTGATCACGATGTCCTGCCGGGCAATGTGGGAGGAGACGAGATCGGCCTGCGCGGCCTTGTACTCGTCGCTCATCTCGGTTGCGTAGCCGCCGCTGCCCTCGCCCTCGATCCCTTCGACCTTGTCGACGAAGATCGGCTTCGCACCGAGCGATTCGATCTGTTCGCGCGTGGCGGAGCGCACATCGGTCGCCGAAACCTGAGCGCCCAGACGCTTTGCCGTGGCGATCGCCTGCAATCCGGCGACGCCGACCCCCATGACGAAGGCGCGCGCGGCGGGAATCGTGCCCGCCGCCGTCATCATCATGGGAAAGGCACGTCCGAAATTATCGGCGCAGGCCAGCACCGCCTTGTACCCGGCGAGGTTCGACTGGCTGGAGAGGACGTCCATGGATTGCGCGCGGGTGATGCGCGGCATGAATTCCATGGCGAGCACCTCGTATCCCGCCTGCGCCAGCGCATCGACATTGTCGCGGCGGCCGAACGGATCGCAGATCGCGGCGACTATCGCCCCCGGTTTCGCGCCGTCGAGCAGGGCCGGCTCCGGCGCCGCCACGCCCAGCACGATATCGGCGCCGTTCACCGTCCCCGAAAGGTCGCCGACCGCCGCGCCCGCATCGGCGAAATCCGCATCCCTGATCGACGCCGATTGCCCGGCGCCGGCCTCGACCCGCACCGTCGCGCCCAGCTTGGCAAGCTTGCCGACCGTTTCCGGCGTGGCGGCGACGCGGGTTTCGCCCGCGGCCCGTTCCCTCAATATCGCGATGGTCGTCATGTCCGGCAGCCCCTCCCCCTTGAAATGCCGGATTATACTCCGGTCAGGCTATGATCCACACCACGATAGCGGCAAGAACGGCGACTGCAATCGCGCCCCATTTCGCATAGCCGATGAAACCTTCGTATGTTTCCTTGGCCGCATTGATATCGTTACGCTTCGCCATTTTCGTAAAACCCGTTTCCTGTATCGTAAGCTGCTCTTTCGCAGAGGTCCATCGTCCAGGCACGCCGGCACTTGTTCCCCCATTGCCTGCCTGTATCGCGGCTGTGCGCACCGCACAAGCCGTGGCCGCGCCCTGGGCCGGGCATTATTATTGCGCGAAATTCGAAAAACCTTTGCCGCACTTATGAAAATCATAACGCTTTGGTATGGTAATAGAGTGCAGGTGGCGGCATGGCATATCCGTCCGGCCTTCGACCCGTGCATTCGCGCCGGAACGAAAAACGAAGGGATTCGCCGATCTGGCGTCAGGTTTCGCGTATGCAGGAGGTCGTCGATGTGGGGTGGGTCGTAACGTTCCGGGGTATGTATGGCGGATGAGCAGAACCGGCATCTCATGCTGGTCGATGACAATGCCGATCGGACGCGGCAGATCAGTGCGATGGCGGCGCGCGCGGGATGGCGCACGACCCGCATCGCGAGTGCGACCGCGGCACTCGCCTGGCTGTCGCAGGACGATATCGTGCCGCCCAATGCGCTTCTCGTCGACGATCGCGTCGCGGGTGAGGAAACGTCGCAGCTGATCGGCGACGTCCGCAGCCTGCTCCCCGACCTCCCCGTCCTGCTTTTGACCGAGGCGTCTTCATCGCTGCTCGCGGTGCAGGCGATGCGCGCCGGTGCCGTCGATTACCTCGTGAAACCGGTCGGTTCGGAACGGCTGCTCTACGCCCTGGAAAGCAGCCTTCAGGGGCGCCGGCAAAAGGACGAGCTTGCCCCGCTGGCGGAGAAGATCGGGCGCGATCTCGGCTTCGACATGATGATCGGCTCCGCGCCCGAATTGCGCGCCGCGCTCGCCCGCGCGGCCAAGCTGGCGCGCGGCCACGCCCCGGTGCTCGTGTCGGGAGAGGCGGGAACAGGCAAGGAACTGCTCGCCCGCGCGATCCATTCCGCCAGCCCGCGCAGCAAGCAGGCGATCCACGCCGTGCATCTCGCCGGCGTGGCGCCCAGCCATATGGAATCGGCGCTCTACGGCCATGAAAAAGGGGCATTTGCCGGCGCTTTCGAACGCCATGTCGGCCTTCTGGAAAAGGCGGATGGCGCGACCTTGTTCATCGACGACATCGAACGGTTGCACCCCACGCTTCAGGCGCGGCTCGCCACCACGATGGAGCGCGGCGACGTGAAGCCGGTCGGCGCGGCGCATGGCTTTCGCGTCGACGTGCGCATTCTCGCCGCCGCCAGCCATCCCGCGCCGCACATGCGCGACACGCGTATCCTCGATGACCGCCTGTGCGACCTGCTTGCCCCGAACGAGGTCAGCCTGCCGCCATTGCGCGAGCGGTCCGGGGATATTCCGCCGCTGTGCCGCCATTTCCTCACGCTCATCGGGGAGCAGCCCGGCCTGCGCAAGCTCAGCATTTCGGACGAGGCGCTGGCCCTGCTCGAGGGATATGACTGGCCCGGCAACCTTCGACAGCTGCAGGCCGTATTGTTCCGCGCGGTGGTATTCTGTGATGTGGAGACGCTCTCGCCCGGCGATTTTCCGCAATTGCTCGACATCGTCGGCGACCATACGCCCAGTGCCGCGCCGCAGGCCGCGGGCATCACCCTCTTCGGAAGCGATGGCCACATTCGCTCGCTTCAGGATATCGAATCGGACGTGATCCGGCTTGCCATCGGCCATTATCGCGGCCGGATGAGCGAGGTCGCGCGGCGGCTCGGTATCGGGCGCTCGACGCTCTATCGCAAGCTTGCCGAACTCGGCATCGACAGCGCGACGTGACGGCGCCCTACCATTCGCGCATCGCCACATCGCGCGGAAGGTAGAGCGGGTGGCGCGGGTGGCCGTGTTTCGTGAGGCCGAAATGATGCAGCGCCCCGCCCTCCTCCCGGCAGAGCGCGAGCACGGCGTCCCCGCGCCCGCGATGGGCGCCGTGCACGCCCCACGCCGCCACGGTCCGATCCGCAAGCGATAGCGCAAGCCGGGCAGCATCGTCGTTATGACGCCCCACCGGCCCGCGCCGCCGTTTCAGCTTTGCCGGATCGGTCTCGCGCAGCGCGAACAGGTTCCACACCAACAACGCCGCGCCCGCATCGCGCGCCCGGTTGTGACAGCGCGCGATGGTCGGATCGTTGCTGAGGTGGTCGGCCTTCGACGGGTTCAGCATCGCAATCGCGTAAAATGGCGCATCGCGCCACAGGAGATAGCGATAGCGGCCACATCGGCTGAATACCGCGCCATGCCCGCTCTGCGAATCATGCCGGAAATCGAGCATCGCGTCGCCGGCCCAGTGGCGGATGCGCGCAATTCGGCCCAGGTTCATTCCGCGAGACGGGCAAAATCGGTGAGCGCCGCATCGCGCAGGCCGCGCCACACCCGCATCGCCTGCACCGTTTCGGCGGCGTCATGCACGCGCAGGAGCGCCATGCCCGCATCCATCCCCTTCAACGCGATGGCAAGCGAGCCCGGCATGCGTTGCGGCGCGGGCACCTCCTTCGCCAGCGCGCCGATGAACCGCTTGCGACTGGCGCCCAGCAAAAGCGGATGTCCCAGCGCATGGAACAGCGGCAACGCATTGATGAGTGCGAGGTTTTCGGACAGCGTCTTGCCAAACCCGATACCGGGGTCGAGCACGATATTCGCGCGGGCGATCCCCGCCGCAATCATCGCATCGCGCCGCGCGGCCAGCCAGTCGAACACGTCCAGAACCACATCGCCATAGACGGCATCGCCATGCAGGTCGCCGCCCTTTCCGGGCGCGTGCATCGCGACGACGGGCACCTGCGCCTGCGCCACGATGTCCATCGCGCGCGGATCGTGGCGAAGTGCGGACACGTCGTTGATGATGCCGGCCCTAGCCGCGATCGCCTCGGCCATGACCGTGCCGTTGCGCGTGTCGACCGATACCGCCGCCCCCCCGCGCGCCAGCCGTTCGATCACCGGGATCACGCGGCGCAGTTCCTCGCCCTCGTGCACCGGGTCCGCGTTCGGGCGGGTCGATTCGCCGCCGACATCGATGATCGCGGCCCCCGCCTCCAGCATGGCGGCACCGTGGTCCACCGCCGCATCGGTACCCGCAGCAAGGCGCCCCCCGTCCGAAAAGCTGTCGGGCGTGATGTTGAGGATGCCCATCACCTGCGGCTGGTCGAGGCGGATCGTCCGCGCCCCGCCCGGCGTTGCGAGGGCAAGCGCCGGATGGGCCATGCGCAGGTTCGCCCATTGCCGCTCCGCCTCTGCACCCAAATCGTCCGGCAGGCGCGCGATGGCCGCCGCCATATCGGGCGCGGTGACGGTTTCGCGCGCCGCGATGGCGCCGTCCGCCCCGCGGCGGATCAGCGCGAATTCGCGGGCATAGACCATGGATCCGGCAAGCCGCACCGCGTCCCCGCCAACCGCCTGCGGCGCGTCGACGAAGCTGATCGGGCTAAGATAAAGCTTTTCCATCGCCCGCATGTAGCGAGGTCAGTCCTCCGTCGCCAGACGATAGAGATTGCGCGCGGCATCGATGGGGGTCAGCCCGTCCGCCCCGTCCGTGTGCCAGAAGGTCCAGCCATTGCACGACGGCGCGCCCTGCATCTCGGCGCCCAGCGAATGGATCGAGCCGATCGCCCCCTTCGCCGACGCGCCCTCGGCCATGAGCGAGCCGTCCGCGCGCACCACCGCGCGATAGCGGCGCTTCTTGTCCGTCAGCACGGTGCCCGGCGCGATATAGCCATTTTCGATGAGCGCGCCGAACGCCACGCGGGGTGCGCTGCGCTTCGACTGCATCGTCTTCAACGCGCTTTCGTCGAGCGGGAGCGCCATTTCGATCCGCTCCATCGCCGCGCCGCGATAGCGGTCCTCCCGCTCGCACCCGATCCATTCGCGGCCCAGCCGTTTCGCCACGGCCCCGGTCGTCCCGGTTCCGAAAAACGGGTCGAGCACGACATCGCCCGGCTTCGTCGTCGCCAACATCACGCGGTAAAGCAGCGCCTCCGGCTTTTGCGTCGGGTGCACCTTCGCCCCGTCCTGCTTCAACCGTTCGCCGCCCGAACAGATCGGCAGGACCCAGTCGGACCGCATCTGCAATTCATCGTTCAGCGTCTTCATCGCGCGATAGTTGAAGGTGTATTTCGCCTTC
Organism: Croceicoccus sp. YJ47; assembly: GCF_016745095.1. Taxonomy (NCBI): domain Bacteria; kingdom Pseudomonadati; phylum Pseudomonadota; class Alphaproteobacteria; order Sphingomonadales; family Erythrobacteraceae; genus Croceicoccus; species Croceicoccus sp. YJ47. The sequence continues at coordinate 2,619,395 of NZ_CP067087.1, read as the reverse complement.
TCCCCCATCGACGCCCAGATCAGCGTTTCATGCGCATTGGTGAAACGCGTGCCCTTGAAATTGGGCATCGGGTTCGATTTGCGCCACACCACATCGTTAAGGATCCAGAACCCCGCATCCTGCAACGCGGCACCGACGCGAAAGATATTGTGATAGCTGCCGATGACCCAGAGCGAGCCATTCGGCTTCAGGATACGGCGCGCCTCGGCCAGCCAGTCATGAGTGAAACGGTCATAGGTCGCAAAGCTGGCGAACTTGTCCCAATCGTCAGTGACCGCGTCGACCGCACTGCCGTCAGGCCGGGAAAGATCGCCGCCCAGCTGCAGGTTATAGGGCGGATCGGCGAACACCATGTCGATGCTGTTGTCCGGAATGGTGCGCATCGCGGCGATGCAATCCCCATCCAGGATGCGGCCAAGCGGCAGGCGCGCGCGCAGCTCCTGTGCCGTTTCGCGAGTCGTCGGCGCGGCCTTCGCGCGCGTTTTGAGCATGGTTGCCATCGGTCGTTTTCCCCTGTGGACAACCGTGATGAATCCATAGCGACTCGCCGTCAAGCGCCGATTTTTTCGGCCCGTTCATCATCGCGCGACCGGGCCGGGCGCATGTCAGGGCGCCGCCACATGATGTGGAGTCCCGCCCGCGTCCATGGACTCGACATGTTGCGGTGTGGCGCGAAAGACTCAGCAGCGCGCGCGAAGGATCAACCGAACAGATCCGCCTGCGCAACAGGGGCGAAGCTGCGCCGGTGCAGTGGGGTCGGGCCATGACGGCGCAACGCCTCCAGATGGTCCTTCGTCCCGTAACCCATGTTCCGGTCCCAGCCATATTGCGGGTGATGCAGCGCCGCATCGCGCATCATGCGGTCGCGATGTTCCTTGGCCACGATGCTCGCGGCGGAAATGCACGGTTCCTTTGCATCGCCCTTCACGATGGCGCGGGCCTTCCACCGCCATTCCGGGCGCCGGCCCGCGGGCGTCAGATTGCCGTCGACGAGCACCTCGACAGGGTCGCAGCCGATCTTCGCGCATAATTGTTCCACCGCGACACTCATGGCGAGCATCGTCGCGCCGAAGATGTTGAGCCGGTCGATCTCGCCCACCTCGACCACGCCGACACCAAAGACGCAGCGGCGGCGGATCGCCTCGTCCAGCCGTTCGCGCGCCGCGCGCGACAACACTTTCGAATCGCCAAGACCCGGCGGGCGCGGCTTGCACAGGAGCACCGCGGCCGCGACCACCGGCCCGGCGAGCGGCCCGCGTCCCGCCTCGTCCACGCCCACAATCATGCGCGTCGGCGGAACCTTTGGCCCCGCACTCGAATTATGGTGTTCATGATCATTCCGCGCCCGATTTCCATCACCGTCCCCCTTTCGCTCGTCGGCGTCGTCGTTGCAAGCTGTGCGCCCGCACCGCAGAGCAATGCCTCCGAACCGCGCGAAACATCCGGGGCCGCTGCGCCCTCTTCCGAAACGGACGGCTTTCCCGGCTTCACCCTCGCCGAAATGGGGACGTTCGACGAACCCTGGGCGCTCGCGTTCGAGCCGGGCACGGGCCGTCTTTTCATCACCGAGAAAAAGGGCAACATCCGCATCCGCGAACCCAATGGCGCCATGGGCAGCGTGAGCGGCGTGCCCCGCGTCGATTACGGCGGTCAGGGCGGCCTCGGCGATTTCGTGTTCGGCCCCGATTATGCGCGCACCGGGCAGGTTTATCTGAGCTGGGTCGAGGCGGGCGACGGCGACACGCGCGGCGCAGTCGTGGGACGCGCGCGGCTGATCTGCGAGGAAAGCGGCACGAACTGCACGCTCGATGGGCTCGAAACGATCTGGCGGCAGACACCCAAGGTTACAGGCCGCGGCCATTATTCGCATCGCATCGCCTTTTCGCCGGACGGCCAATATCTCTTCATCACCAGCGGCGAGCGGCAGAAGAAAGACCCTGCGCAGGATCTTTCGAACACGCTCGGCACGATTGTCCGCCTGCTTCCCGACGGCACGCCGGCGCCCGGCAATCCGTTCGCGGATCGCGGCGGCGCTTCGGCACAGATCTGGTCCTATGGCCATCGCAACATGCTCGGCATCGACTTCGATCCGGAGGGGCGTCTCTGGGTGCTCGAACACGGGCCGAAGGGCGGCGATGAGCTGAATCTCGTGCAGAAGGGCGGCAATTATGGCTGGCCGGCGGTGTCGAACGGGGTGAATTACGACGGCACGCCCATTCCCGATAACGATACGCGCCCGCAATTCATCGCGCCGCGCATCGGATGGACCCCGGTGATCGCGCCGGGCAATTTCATCTTCTATACCGGCGACATGTTCCCGGCGTTGCAGGGGCAGGCCATCATCGCAGGGTTGAAGACCAAGGCGATCATCCGCGTCGGTTTCGACGGGACCACGCCGACCGAACTCGAACGCCACCCAATGGAACGCCGCATCCGCGAAGTGGCGCAGGGGCCGGACGGCGCCATATGGGCGGTGGAGGATGAGGGCGACGCGCGGCTCTGGCGCCTGACGCCGGCGGAGTGACGGCACGCGACCGGCTTGCCCGCGCTTGACTTCACGGCGGGCCGCGAACCCACGGGATAGCGTTTCTATCGCCCCCTTGCGCTTTTTCGCAATCGACAGCGTGCGTTTCGCGCCCTATCGGCCCGCGCATGTCCACGATCATCCCTCTTGCCAATGTCGATCCCGCCATGGTCGAGCAATTGCTGGACCGCGCATTCGAGCCGGAGCGGCACCGCCGCACCGCCTATGTCGTGCGCGAGGGGATGGACTGGCTGCCGGCGTTGTCCTTTGCCGCGCTCGATGACCAGGACATGCTGTGCGGCACGATACAGTGCTGGCCGGTTGCGCTCAACACGCCGGAGGGGCGCGCCGTGCCGCTCGTCATGGTGGGACCGGTCGCGGTGCTCCCCGCGATGCAGAACGAGGGTTTCGGCAAGATGCTGATGCTCTCCGCGCTGCAGGCGCTTCGCGACGTATCGGGGCCGCAGGGCGCATTGCCGCAGGTGCTCATCGGCGATCCCGAATATTACGGGCGCTTCTTCGGCTTTACCGCGGCGCATACCGGCGGCTGGGTGCTTCCGGGGGAGTGGGGAGCGCGGCTGCTGTGCCGTGCGGACAACCCGGCGGTCCTTCCGGAAAAGGGCGTGCTCGGCCCTTGGGGTGCGGCCGCCCGCGCCGCAGGATAGCATCGCCGCGATAAAAGCGGGGACGCAGGTCTTGGCGTTTGCGCGTGCCGGTGCCAGATAGGGTCCGTGCCCTACGAACCGACCCCCGATCTCGCCTCCATGTCCCTTGCCGAGGTGGCCGACGCAGTCGCTGCGCGCAAGCTGCCCCCGGTGTCGAGCTGGAACCCCGAAAACACCGGCGACAGCGAGATGCGCATCGCCGCCGACGGCACCTGGTATCATCAGGGCTCGAAAATCACGCGCCCGGCCATGGTCCGCGCGTTTTCCAGCCTGCTGCGCCGCGAAGGCGACACGTACTGGCTCGTCGTGCCGTATCAAAAACTGTCGATCGCTGTGGATGACGCGCCCTTCGTCGCCGTCGACGTGACGCGGCACGAGGTGGACGGCGCCCCCGTGCTCGCCTTTCGCAGCAATACCGACGATCTGGTGACGGCCGATGCCGATCATCCCATCTTCGCGCGGGGCGACCCCGATACGCCCGCGCTCTATGTCGAGATGCGCGACGGCCTCCTCGCCCGGCTCGACCGGTCGACCTATGCGCAACTGGCCGAGATCGCCATCGCGCGCGGCGGCGAACCGCTGGCCGTGGAAAGCAGGGGTGCGGTGTTCCCGCTGACCCCGGAATGAGCACGATCCGCGAGGCGCTGACCGCCATGCACCGCCGCGGCCATGCCCGGCCGCTGACCGATCTTCGCGACGATGCCGATTTCATGGACGACAATACGGCGCGCCCCGCCGCCGTGCTCATCGCGGTGACGGAGCGGGCGGACGAACCCGGCGTGCTGCTCATCGAACGGCCCGCGAAAATGCGCACCCACGCCGGGCAGGTCGCCTTTCCCGGCGGCGGCATCGACGCGGGCGAAACGGCGGAGCAGGCGGCGCTTCGCGAAGCGCACGAGGAAATCGCCCTTGCGCCCAGCCGGGTCCACATCATAGGCCGCACCGACGGATATCGCACCGGAACGGGATATGCCATCACGCCCGTGCTCGCCACCGTGCCGCCCGATCTTCCGCTGCGCGCCAATCCGGCCGAGGTCGACGAATGGTTCGAGGTGCCGCTGTCCTTCGCGCTCGACCCTGCGAACCATGTCGCGCGCAGCGCCACGTGGAAGGGGACGAAGCGCCATTTCATCGAGATGCACTGGGACGGGCACAGGATCTGGGGCGTTACCGCGGCGATACTCGACAATCTGTCGCGGCGCCTGCGCTGGACCGGCCGGTGACGCTCCCCGCCCTGCCCTGGACGCGGTGGGACGGCCTGCGCGCGCTCGTCGATGCGCTCGGCGCCGAGGAGTGCCGCTATGTCGGGGGATGCGTGCGCGATGCGTTGCTGAACGTCGCGGCGCAGGACATTGACATCGCCACCCGCCATGCGCCGGATGCGGTGATGCGCAGGCTGAACGATGCGGGCATTCGGACGATTCCGACCGGGCTCGATCATGGTACGGTGACCGCGCTCCTTCCCGAAGCATCGGTGGAGATCACGACGCTGCGCCGCGATGTCGCGACCGACGGGCGTCATGCCACGATCGCCTTCACCGACGATTGGCGGGAGGATGCGGCGCGGCGCGATTTCACGATCAACGCGCTCTATGCCCATCCCCTGACGCTGGCCATCGACGATTATTTCGGCGGGCTGGACGATTTGAAGGCCGGGATCGTGCGTTTTATCGGCGATGCGCGCACCCGGATCGCGGAGGATCATTTGCGGATCCTGCGCTATTTCCGGTTCGAGGCGCGTTTCGGCTCCGGCGCGCCCGATGCCGAGGCAATAGCGGCATGCCGGGAATGTGCACCGACCTTGATGGGGCTTTCGCGCGAACGGATCGGGCAGGAACTGCGCCGATTGCTCGCGCTGCCGCGGCCTGCCGAAACGGTGCGGCGCATGGCCGACCTTGGCGTGCTGCGCGTGATCCTGCCGGAATGCGGGACGGATGAGCGCGACACGCTAAGCCGGCTGATCGAGGCGGAGGACGCGGCGGGTATCGCCCCCGATGCGATGCGCTAGCTTGCCGCCCTGCTGCCGCCGCGGCGCGATGTCGCGGCACAGGTCGCGGCGCGGCTGCGTCTTTCCAATGCGCAGAAGAAACGGCTCATCAGCGCGGCGGAGCGGGAGGCCGGCGATGCCACCAATCCGCGCGGCCTGCTGTTCCGGCTGGGACGCGAACGGGCGGAGGATCGGCTTCTGCTGCTCGGCGCATCGGTTCGGCCTATCGCGGGATGGGAACCGCCCGCCTTTGCGATCGACGGGCGTGCCGTGATGGCGGCAGGCGTGGAAAAAGGCCCCGCGGTGGCGGCGGTGTTGCACAAGGTCCAGGCCCGGTGGATTGACGAAGGGTTTCCCGGCCCCGACCGCACCCATGCCATCCTGCGCGAGGAGGTCGGATGACTTCGCGTCCCGCCCTGGTCGGACCGCCCCTGATCGCTCCGGTCAGCATCGGGAAAGCAGCAGGCTGCTAAGGCGGAGACATGGATCTTTCCTTCATCCCGTTCGACGCGCTTCCTTTCGGCGACGTGCTCGAGGCGCAGCCGCTGCTTGCGCTCGCGCTGTTTGCCTTGCTCGTGTCGATCATCGGCTCGATGGTTGCGCGGGTGGCTCCTGCGCCCGGCGCCGCGCTGCGCTCGCTCGGCAGCGTGGGGCTGGCCGGCGTGCTGATCCTCACCGTCATCGACGTGGCCCGCATGAACCCGGATGTCGATTTCGCCCTCCCGCAACTGGGCATGCCGAAACAGGTGGTCGAAGGTGATGAAACGCGCGTGCCGCTCGGCCGGGACGGGCATTACTGGGTTGAGGCGACGATCAACGGCCATCCCGAACGGTTCCTGATCGACACGGGCGCCTCGCTTACCGCCATCGCGCCCGAAACCGCACAGGCCGGCGGGATCGAGCGTGAGGCGCTGCGCGGGACGATCGCGCTGCGCACCGCCAATGGCGCGGCGCCGGGACAGATGGCGTCGATTGCGGAGCTGCGCGCGGGCAATATCGTGGCCCGCGATCTTGACGTAGTGGTCGCCCCGTCGATGGGCGGGATGAACGTGCTGGGCATGAATTTCCTGTCCCGGCTCGATGGCTGGCGGGTGGAGGACGGGACGCTGATCCTGACCCCTGCTCCGGCGCAGGAAACGGACGCCGACGAAATATAATTAGGATCACGCGAAATAAGGTTTGCATCTGCCGAACGATGCGCCTATCTGCCCCGATGTGACAGCGCGGGATCACCCGCGGCATCGGATGCAAGCGTGAACGCTGCCGGGACAAATCGGCAGATGTCCGCACCCGATTTACGGTTCGCACCGCAAAGCTTCCCCATTCACGCTAGGGTCGCGATTTTGACCCCGCGCATTTCGCGCGCCGCTGCGCTTTGCAATTGCGCGCGGCGGCGGGAATGCGCCTGTATACGAGTGACCATCATGTCCTATTTCAAAGAACTCGGCCTTGCCGAACCCATCCTGCGCGCGCTTTCGGCCAAGGGCTACGAAGAGCCGACCCCGATTCAGCGCAAATCCATCCCCTCGCTCATGGAAGGGCGCGACCTGCTCGGCATTGCGCAGACCGGCACCGGCAAGACGGCGGCGTTTGCGCTGCCCTCGCTGCACCGTCTGGCGGATAGCGGCGGTTCGCCCAAGCCGGCCTCGTGCCGCATGCTCGTCCTGTCGCCGACGCGCGAACTGGCCGCGCAGATCGCCGACAACATGGGCTATTACGCCAAGAACCTCGATCTTTCGATCCAGTGCATCTTTGGCGGCGTCCCCGCGAACAAGCAGGCGCGCAAGCTGACCCATGGCACCGACGTGCTCGTTGCGACACCGGGCCGCCTGCTCGACCTCATCGATCAGCGTGCGCTGACCCTGCGCGATGTCGAAATCTTCGTGCTCGACGAGGCGGATCAGATGATGGACCTCGGTTTCATCAAGCCGCTGACCCGGATCGCCGCGATGCTGCCCGAAAAGCGTCAGTCGCTGTTCTTCTCCGCGACCATGCCGCAAGCGATCCAGCAACTCGGCAAGCGATTCATCACCAATCCGGTGAAGGTCGAGATCGCGCCACAATCCACCACCGCGGAACGGGTCGAGCAATATGCGACCTTCGTGAACCAGGCGGAAAAGCAGGCGCTGCTCACGCTTTCATTGAAGGCAGGGCTCGACAAGGGCGAGATCGAACGCTGCCTCGTGTTTACCCGCACGAAGCATGGCGCGGACAAGGTGGTGCGCCATCTCGCCGCCGCCGGGATCGTCGCCGCCGCCATCCACGGCAACAAGTCGCAGGCGCAGCGCACCCGCGCATTGGACGGGTTCCGCGAGGGCCGCGTGCCGGTGCTGGTCGCGACGGATATTGCCGCGCGCGGGATCGACGTGACGGGCGTCAGCCATGTCTTCAACTTCGAAATTCCGAACGTGGCCGAACAATATGTGCACCGCATCGGCCGCACCGCGCGTGCCGGGGCCGATGGCGTCGCCATCAGCTATGTCGCGCCGGATGAGAAACCCTATATCCGCGATATCGAGAAGCTGACGCGGGTGAAGCTCACCCCGATGCCGCTGCCCGATGATTTCACGCTGCAGGCTGCAACCCTGCCCAAGCCGAGCCGCGCACCCGCGGGTGCCGAACGCGCGCCGCAGGGCGAACGTCGCGGCAATGGCGGCGGCGGCGGCGGGCGTGGCCGCGGCAACGGCGGCGGTGGACGCGGCCGCGGCAATGGCGGCGGCGGGCGTGGCCCCAAGCCCGAAGGCCAGCGGCAGGGCGGCGAACGCCGCGAAGGCGCCGAGGGGCAGCGCAACCGCCGTCCCCGCGGGCCGAAGCCGGCACGGGCCGGTGGATCGAACTGATCCCGTCCGGTTTACGGATCACGAAAACGACGGCGCGGGGCTTCGGCTTCCGCGCCGTTTTTCATGCGCCGTGTTCAGGAGCGATTGCGTTCAAAAGCGATTGTCGCGGGGAAAACCGGTCGGCGGCAGGCGTCCGGCCGCGCCGCGCGCGACTTTCCATTGCCACATGTCCTTTTCGGTGCGGGTGCGCCCGGTTTCCCCGCCCATGGTCCAGCTCAGCCCGTCCTCCAGCGTGAGCGTCGTCGCATCGGACAGGCCGCCGTCGCGGTACCGTTGCAACTGCACCCCCTGCCCCCGCGTCATCACCGGCAATTCTTCGAGGTTGAAGATGACGAGCTTGCGATTGTCGCCCACCACCGCGACATGGTCGTGCGCCGGCGCGATGGCATGGACAACGCGCAACGTGCTGCCCTTCTTTAGATTCACGACCTGGCGGCCCTTGCGCGTTTCGGCGAGCAATTCGTCCATTTCCGCAGCGAACCCGCGCCCGTTGTCGGCGGCGAGCAGCAATTGCCCCTTGGGCCGATAGATGTGGACGCCCACGATCGCGACCTCCGGATCGATGTCGACCATCGAGCGCACCGGCTCGCCAAAACCGCGCTCGCCGGGCAATCCGTCGCATCCTATGGTGTAGAACCGGCCATTGTCACACGCGATGAGCACCTTGTCCGTCGTCTGCGCATGCATGGCGAAGGCGGGGCCGTCGCCTTCCTTGAACTTGAATTCGCCCGCAAGGTCGACATGCCCCTTCATCCCGCGGATCCAGCCGCGCTGTGACAGGATGACGGTGACCGGCTCCTTCTCGATCATGGCGTCCATGCTGAATTCGACGGTGGGTTCCGCCTCGGCAATGGTCGTGCGCCGCGCACCGAGCGGCGTATCCTCGCCATATTCCTTGCGCAGCGCCTTCAGGTCGCGCTTGATCCGCGTGCGCTGGCGGGCCGGACTTTCGATGAGCTGCTCCAGCTCGCCACGTTCGGCGAGCAGGGCGTCACGCTCGCGGCGAAGCTCCATCTCCTCCAGCTTGCGCAGGCTGCGCAGCCGCATGTTGAGGATCGCCTCGGCCTGCCGGTCGGTCAGCTCGAACTCCGCCATCATGATCGGTTTCGGCTCGTCCTCGGTACGGATGATCTCGATCACCCGGTCGAGGTTGAGGAAGGCGGCGATATACCCTTCGACCAGCTCCAGCCGCGCCGCGATCTTGTCCAGCCGGTGGCGGCTGCGGCGCAGGAGAATGTCGATCTGCGCCGTGATCCAGTGGCGCAGCACCTCACCCAGCCCCATCACGACCGGCGTGCGCGTCGCGTCCAGCACGTTGAGATTGAGCGAGAACCGGCTTTCCAGATCGGTCAGCTTGTAAATGCTTTCCTTGAGCAGTTCGGGGTCGACCTTGCGGCTCTTGGGTTCGAGCACGATGCGGATCGTTTCGTCGCTTTCGTCGCGCACGTCTTCGAGGATCGGCAATTTGCGGTCGGCGATCAGATTGGCGATCTGCTCGATCAGCTTGCCCTTCTGCACCTGATACGGGATTTCGGAAATGACGAGCTGCCACTGCCCCCCGCCCAGCCGTTCGATCCCGGCATCGCGGTCGGCTTCGCTTGCCGCCTCGCTCGCATAGAAACGGCCCCGCATGCGAAACGAACCGCGCCCGGTTTCATACGCATGGGAAATCGCCTCCGCACTGTCGACCACCAGACCGCCGGTCGCGAAATCGGGTCCGCGAAACACCTCCATCAACTCGCCATGTTCGGCGCGCGGGTTGTCGATTAGCTTCAAAGTGGCGTCGATCACCTCCGCGACATTGTGGCTGGGGATGGAGGTCGCCATGCCGACGGCGATCCCGCTCGCCCCGTTGGCGAGCAGGTTGGGGAAGATGCCGGGGAAGATCTCCGGCTCCTGCTCCTCCCCGTTATAGGTCGGGATGAAATCGACGGTCCCCTCGTCCAGCCCCGCCATCAGCAGCATCGCAGTCCGCGTCAGCCGCGCCTCGGTATAGCGATAGGCTGCGGCATTATCGCCGTCGATATTGCCGAAGTTCCCCTGCCCCTCGACGAGCGGGTAACGCAGCGCAAAATCCTGCGCCAGGCGCACCATCGCGTCATAGACCGACGCATCGCCGTGGGGGTGATACTTGCCGATGACGTCGCCGACCACGCGGGCGGATTTCTTGAACGCCTGCCCCGGATCGAGCCGCAATTGCCGCATCGCCCACAACAGCCGGCGGTGCACGGGCTTCAACCCATCGCGCAGATCGGGCAGCGAACGCGCCGTGATCGTGGACAGCGCATAGACGAGATAACGCTCCGACAAGGCGGCGTCGAAAGGGGCGTCGATCAGGCGATCGAACGGATCGGGCTCGGTTTTTTCTGTCGTATCGCTGGGCATCGCACGAACCGGCTTAGCAGCACGACGGGCCGAGGCAAATGGCGGAACGCATCCCGTCCCCCATCCGTTTCAAAGGCAACACGCAAACAAAGCGATTCAAGGAGTTACAATCATGGCCAAACAGATTCTCATCATGGCGACCAACGGGTTCGAGCAGAGCGAACTCATGAAGCCCAAGGCTAATTTCGAGGATGCCGGCATGACCGTCACCATCGCCAGCCCCGAAAGCGGCGAGATCAAGGGTTGGGATCAGAGCGACTGGGGCGACACGGTCAAGGTGGATAAGACGCTCGACCAAGTGAACGTCGCCGATTACGATGCTCTGGTCCTTCCCGGCGGGCAGATCAATCCCGACATCCTGCGGCTTGAGGAAAAGGCCGTGAAGATCGTCAAGGATTTCGCCAATGCGGGAAAGCCGGTCGCCGCGATCTGCCACGGTCCGTGGATGCTGGTCGAGGCCGACGTGGTGAAGGGCAAGACCGTGACGAGCTGGCCCTCGGTCCGTACCGACCTCAAAAATGCAGGTGCCAGCGTGGTGGACAAGGAAGTCGCCGTCGACGGCAATCTCATCACCAGCCGCAACCCGGATGACATTCCCGCCTTTTCCAAGGCCATCATCGATGCGGTGGAAAATGCGAAATCGCCCGCCATGGCATAAGCGCCAGCGCGCGATCATGTAAAAAGGCCCGCCCGGCATCACGCCGCGGCGGGCTTTTTCATGCGTATCGCGGTGCCCGGCTCCTATCCCACGCCGCGCATGTCGTGCGAATCGAGCGGGATGGAAATGGCGAGCCCGTCGAGCCCGGGGTCGAGAAGGATCTGACACGACAGGCGGCTCGTGCGCTGCACTCCCGCGGCGAGGTCGAGCATGTCTTCCTCATCCTCGGTCGCAGGCGGCAGGCGGTCGAACCATTCGGGCGCGACGACAACGTGGCAGGTGGAGCAGGCCATCTGCCCCTCGCACGTCCCTTCGAGCGGCATGCCCGCGGCCTGCGCCGTTTCGAGGAGGCTCGCGCCGTCCTCGCCCTCGGCCTTGACGGTCTCGCCCTTGGCGGTGGTGATATTGACGCAGACCATCGGTTCAGAATCCCTGTTGCTTCGCCGCCGCCTGTATCAAGGCCGCGGCATGTTCCAGATCCTCTTCCCGTGTGTAGCGTCCGAACCCGAGCCGGATCGATTGTTTCGCCTTTGTGTCAGTCAATCCGATGGCCTGCAAGACATGGCTGGGTAGGCCCGATCCCGACGCGCATGCGGAACCGGCGGAAAAAGCGACCTCGCGCACCTCGGACATGAGCCGGGCCACGTCCAGCCCGTCGCGCCTGAGATTGAGGTTCCCGCGCCAGCGCAGCGCCTCGCTCCCGTTGAGAGTCCAGCCTGCGAACCATGCGCGCGCCCTGTCGAAAAGACGACCAACATGCGCGGCATCCTCCTCCATCCGGGTGATGGCCAGCGCCGCCGCCGCCCCGAACCCTGTGCATAATGCGGGGCTGAGCGTGCCGGAACGCATGCCGTCCTGCTGCCCCCCGCCGGTGATCTGCGGATCGAGCGTCACCCCGTCGCGCACCCATAGCGCGCCGATCCCCTTCGGCCCGTGCAGCTTGTGCGCCGATACCGAGATGAGGTCGGCATGGGCGACCGGCATGCGCCCCGCCGCCTGCACCGCGTCGCACAGCATCAGCGCGCCATCCGCCCGTGCCCGTTCCGCCAAAGCGCCGACCGGTTGCACCGTGCCGATCTCATTATTGACCTGCATGAGCGCGACGAGCCGCGTCGCGTCCGGCCAGGGGGCGTCGGCGGCCACCACGCCGTCGTCACCGACCGGCAATTCGTGCACCGGGACGCCGAGGGCCGCGGCGGTATCGCGCACGGCGGCATGTTCGATCGCACTGATCGCCACCGGCCGTTCGTCGCCCGCCCGTACCGTGCCCCGCATGGCGAGGTTGATCGCCTCGGTCGCGCCGGATGTGAAAACGACCTGTCCGCCCGGCGGGAAGAGCGCCGCCACCTGTTCGCGGGCGATGTCCACCGCCGCCGCCGCCATCCGTCCCAGGCGATGCGGGCTGTGCGGATTGCCGAAGCCAGTGCCATCCGGCCCGTCCAGCCAGCGCACCATCGCCTCGCGCGCTTCGGGCGCAAGCGGCGTCGTCGCCTGATAATCGAGATAGATCATGGCCGCCGCCGTCCCCGCGCAATATCGCCCCACACGTCGAGGAATCGGTCGATGTCGGCATCTCGCGTGTCGGGCCCGATGGACACGCGGATGACCTCGCCCGCGCTCTTGTCATCCATCCCCATGGCCGAGAGCACGTGGCTCGTCCGGAGCGAACCGGAGGAACAGGCGCTCCTAGCCGACACCGCGATCCCTGCGCTGTCGAGTCGGATAAGCTGCACCGCCGCGGCCACGCCGGGCAGGCGGTAGGACCCGATGGTCGCGATGCGCGGGCTGCGGTCGGCGACGACCTCCTGCCCGCATCGATGATCGCGTTCTCCAGCCTGCTGCGCAGTCGCAGAGCTTCCCGCATCCAGCCATGTCCGGCCTGCAATGCGGCGGCCATCGCCATCGCGCCAGGCACGTTTTCCGTCCCCCCGCGATAGCCGCGTTCCTGCCCTCCATCGGGCGCGATCATCCCGAAATCGCGCAACAGCAGCGCCCCGATGCCCGTCGGTCCGCCAAATTTATGCGCGGAGATCACCGCCATGTCCGCAGCCGGCATCGGGATTTTCCCCGCCCCTTGCGAACAATCGGCCAGCAGCAGCCCGCCGCCCGCCCGGATCGCATCGCCAAGCGCGTCGAGCGGTTGAATGACGCCCGTTTCATTGTTGACCTGTTGTATCGCGACCAGCGCATCGGTCACATCGGGAAGATCGCCGGGCGCGATCATGCCCGCGACGCCGACGGGAATCCGCGCCGCGCCCGTCGCATGCCGCATGACGGCATCGTGCTCCACTTGGCTCACGATCCGCCGCGTCGCATGCGAACGATGCAGCGCAATCGACAGAGCCTCGCTCGCCCCGCTGGTAAAGACGATCTCGCCCTGCCAGCCCAGCGCATCGGCCACGTCGGCGCGCGCCTGTTCGAGAGCGGCACGCGCCGCACGGCCCGGCGCATGCGGGCTGCTCGGATTGGCGTTGAGCGTCATGCCCCGCAGCAGTGCATCGCGCGCCTGCGGCAGGATCGGCGCGCTGGCGGCGTGGTCGAGATAGGTAATTGTGTTCAGAGCGTTTCCACCGTTCGATGACGTACCCGCCCGCCCCGCAACGGGAGGCGGAACGGGTGACGGTTCGCATTGTTCTTTTTGGCAACGCATCTATATAGGCTGCGTCCACAAATCACACCCCCGTGCGCGCTTCGACCACAATGCCGCAGCATGGGGCCAGCATCAGGTAACGACATCACCCCATGCCAGCCGTTATTTTTCCCGGTCCCGAAGGCCGCCTAGAAGGCCGTTATCATCCCGCCCCGCGTCCGCGTGCGCCGCTTGCCATGATATTGCACCCGCATCCGCAGGGCGGCGGCACCATGAACGAGCGTATCACGCAAGCCCTGTTCAAGGATTTTGCCGCGCGCGGTTTCGCCGTCCTGCGCTTCAACTTTCGCGGCGTCGGTCGCAGCCAGGGCAGTTTCGACAATGGCGTCGGCGAATTGTCCGATGCGGCCAGCGCGCTCGACTGGGTGCAGTCGGTCCATCCCGAGGCACAGGTCACGTGGATCGCGGGCGTCAGTTTTGGCGCGCTCATCGGGATGCAGCTGATGATGCGGCGCCCGGAAATTCGCGGCTTCATCTCCATCGCGCCGCCCGCAAACATGTACGATTTCTCGTTCCTGGCGCCCTGCCCCGCGTCCGGCATCATGATTCAGGGTGCCGCCGATACGGTGGTGACGCCGTCTTCGGTGCAGAAGCTCGTCGACAAGCTGCGCACGCAGAAGCACATCACCATTCACCACGACGAGATTCCGCGCGCGAACCATTTTTTCGAGCATGAATTCGACGAGCTCATGCGCTCTGTCGACAATTACCTCGATTTCCGCCTGTCGCCCGATTGTCAGATCCGGTGATCCTGCGGGCAATCTGATCCCCCGGCCGCCGATAACGCGGTTACCGGTCCCGCGGATCTCCGGCCCCGCCACAGGGTCAGACCGGACGCGCGACCATCTTGCCGAATTGCGGCATGCCTTCCATGCCCGAAATGCGGCGCATCGCACCCTGTATCAGGCGGTCCGCGCGGAACAGCAATTGCTCCATGTTGCAGGGTTTCGTGATGTAATCGTCCGCCCCGTCGTAATAGGCGATCGATTGATCCGCATCGGTGCGCACCGCGGTAAGCATGAGGACCGGAACCATGGCGAGTTCCTTGCTGATCCGCATGGAGCGCAGCACTTCGATCCCGGACATTTCAGGCATGCGTTGATCGAGGATGGCGAGATGCGGCGGGCGAAACCGAATGGCATCGAGCGCCGACCGGCCATCCTTGCACCAGCCGACGGCATGGCCCGCATCCATCAGCGTATCGCGGACGATTTCCCCGACGATCTCGTCGTCTTCGGCCAAAATGATGCGCGCCATTTACTACTCCTGTCCTCCCCGAACCCGGTGATCGGCAAGCGATCGGGAGATGTCGAAAATCGGGAAGGTTTTCGATCCATCCGTTGCGTGCCGACAGGAGTTACCTCAAATTGCGTAAAACCGCCGTCTGCAACGCCCTAGGGGTTATCCCGCAGCGAGGGTCGCGGCAAAGGAAGGCCGGTCCGATCCGGATGCAATCGCATCCCGATGGATCGGATCTGGTGGCAACCCCCTCTCCCTCGGATTACCGGGGATTACGGAGCACCGGCCACGGATCGTTGCGGTGCGCCGGGCAGGGTTAACAAACGGGTAGCGAAGACGATCGCCGCCGGTTCAGCCGTCGCAGCTGGTATAGCCGCGATACCCCAGCTCGTCCCCGGCACCGGGCGGAACCACGATCATCTCCAGGCCCCGCAATCCGGCATTACCCCGCGTGTCGAGCAGCCGGGTGGTAACGATCAATTGCCCACTTTCGAACCGGTCGGCACCCGCCGGGTCGAGCGGAATGAGCGTGCCATTGAGCTTGATGAAGCCCTGCTCCCCCGGTGTATAGACGAAGGCCGGGAAACTGACCTCGGTCAGCGTGAAAACGCATCGCCCTTCGGTCCCGCCGATCGCGGCCACGTCGGCATCGCTCATCGTTTCCGGTTTGATGAGCGCGGTCGACACGTTCCGTAGCGCAGAGCCAGCCGGCCTGATCGGTGCGGCCTGCGCGGGCGGGTCGCGCCCGGCTTCGCGGTCGTTGCCGATGGCCGTATTGCGGTTGCACCCGGCAAGAGCCAGCGCGGACAGGGCGGCGACAGTGACGAGCCTTTTCATCGGCCTGCCCCCGACGTTCCTTCGGACCGCACGGTCATGCCTTCGGGAAGGCGTTCCTCCGTGCGGATGCCGTGCTCCTCGATGTCGGCGATCAGATATTTCATCTGCGCAATTTCGCGGCGCTGCGCGAGGATGATGTCATGCGCCAGCTTGCGCACGCGCGGATCCTTGAGGCTCGCCCGCTCGCTCGTCATGATGGCGATCGAATGATGCGGGATCATCGCGGACATGTATTCGGTGTCGTCCACGGTCGCCTGGCTCCGCACGAGCCAGAGCGAAAGGGCAAACACGACGACCCCGACGCCGAGAATGATGAAATTCCGGGTCCGGTCCTTGTACATGCCCCACATGAAAAGGAGCATGACGACCATCATCATCGCCCCCATCACGAACATCATCCAGAAACGCGTCTCGCTCCAGAATATGTGATCGGCATCGAAAGTATTGGCATACATGAGCCCGAACATGATGACCGTGGAGGTCGACACCATCGCCATGAAGCGCCAGTAATTGCCGCCGCCGCCGGACGTATCGCCGGATTGGTCATTCGCCATGTCGATGCTCCTTCAAATTCCTCAAATATCCTGGCCGCAGACGGGACGCGATTACAGAACGACCCAGCCCAGCGCCTTGGCCCCCATCCACAGGCCCATGCCGATCATGAACAGGTTCTCGGTCAGCGAAACGAAGCCGAGCGGAACATTGCTGCCCCCGCCGACGCACGCGCATTTCAGTTCGCGCTTGTCGATATATACGGCCTTGAACACGCTGATCGCGCCGACGGTTCCGATGAAGAGCGACACCGGCACCGACACGATCGGCAACGCATGCGCCACCATCAATATGCTAGCCAGCGCCTCGCCGAACGGGTAGATGAAGCCATAGCGCACCCATCGCCGCGCCAGCAGGTCGTAATTGAGGAACATGGTCGAGAAGCTGCGGATATCCTGCAGCTTCTGTATGGCGAGCAGCGCCATCGACAGGCTGACGAACCATTCGATCGCCTGCACGGTGAAGATCGTTCCGAACACGTACCAGCTCACCGCGAGGCCCAGCAGGAACGCGACGCCGAAAATGGCGATCACCGGCTGATAGCTGGTTTCGCCCTCCTTCTGCACCGACTTGCCGAAATATTCGCGCAAATCGTCATAGCCGCCAATCCGCTTGCCATCGATGAAGGTCTGCGGCGTGGTCTTGACCCCGTGCTTTTCCTTGAACGCGTCGGTTTCCTCCCGCGTTTCGAGGTAGTGGTCGTCCACCGCGAACCCTTCACGTTCGAGCAGGTCGACCGTCTTCAATCCGTAGGGGCAGACATGCTCGGGCATGACCATCCGGTACACAGTGGCGGTTTTCTTCTGTGCGGCATTGTGTTTCACGATGCGTTCCCGCCGTGGCTGGCCCACACGCTGCGGCCCTTCGGACCGAACGCGATGACCTTGTAGGGCTGGCGATGGGGGCCGTTCTCCATGCCGGGCGAACCCATCGGCATGCCCGCGACGGCGAGCCCCGCGACACCGGCCGGACGTTCGGACAGCAGGCGTTCGACATCGGCGGCGGGCACGTGCCCTTCGATGACATAGCCGTCCACGATGGCGGTGTGGCACGACACAAGGTCGCCCGGCACGCCATTTTTCGCCTTCACCGATGCCATGTCGGGATGGTCGATGGCCTTTACATCGTGTTTCCCAGCCTTCTCCACATGATCGGCCCAGCCGAGACAGCACCCGCAATTGGGATCGCGATACATGGTAAAACTGGCCGCCTGCGCGACACCGGCGCAGGCCGCGACGAATATCGCGGCGGACGAGGCGAGCATGCGCCGCGCACCTGTACGGGTTCGGGCTGTCATCTTCATATTCCTTCCATCTCGTTTCATGCAAAGGTCGCCATGCGCGATCACCGCTTCGCCTTTTCGAAAAGGTCGACCAGCTCGCCGAATTTCACCTTCTGCTCGTCCGCATCGCCGCTCGCGATGGCGTCGGCCACGCAGCAGGCGGCGTGCCGTTTCAGTATCTCGCTCTCCGCCCGGCCCAATGCGGCCTTGATCGCCTGCATCTGGGTGAGGACGTCGATGCAATACCGGTCATCCTCGATCATTTGCGCCACGCCGCGCACCTGCCCCTCGATACGGCGGAGGCGGTTCACGATGCGGGTGCCATGCGTTGCCGCCACGTTAAAGTCTCCGATCCGAAATTATACCCCACGGGGTATCTTGCTATACTCCTGTGGGGTATATATGACGGACCGCGAAGGAGTTGCAAGGTCCATGTCTCGACTGAACGTTTCACGCCGCGGTCTGCTTGCCGCCGGAACTCTGGGCGCGGGTGCGCTCGCCCTGCCCGCATGGGCGCGCGGCGGCGATCTGCATGGCGGAATGATCCGCCCCGGCTTTGACGAGGTATCGGGCCGCGACATCGCGCTGACCATCGGAAGGGGCACGCGCACGGTACAGGGGCGGCGCGGCCATGCCATCGCCGTCAACGGGAGCGTGCCCGGCCCGCTCGTCCGCCTGCGCGAGGGGGACCCGGTGCGCATCGCGGTCACCAACACGCTGGACGAGGACAGCTCGATCCACTGGCACGGGCTGCTGCTCCCGTTTCAGTTCGACGGCGTGCCCGGCGTCAGCTTTCCGGGCATCGCGCCCGGCGAAACCTTCGTCTACGACATTCCCGCCCTGCGTCAGCACGGCACCTACTGGTGGCACAGCCATTCCGGCATGCAGGAACAGGCCGGGCATTACGGCCCGATCGTGGTGGAACCCGCGCGCCGCGATCCGGTCGAGGCGGACCGGGATTACGTGATGCTGCTGAGCGAGTTCAGCCCGCTCCACCCGCATACCATCATGGACAAGCTCAAGAAGGGCGAAGAATACTTCAATTACCAGAAAACCAGCTGGACCGGCGATTATCCGCTATCGGGCGCGGACCGGCGCATGTGGGCGAACATGCGCATGATGCCGACCGACATCGCCGACGTGACCGGCTCCACCTATACCTATCTCGCCAACGGGCGCGGGCCGGAGGAAGGCCTCGAATTCGCGTTCAACCGGGGCGAACGCGTGCGGCTGCGTATCATCAACGGCAGCGCGATGACCTTCTTCAACATCCGCATTCCGGGCATGAAATTCCACGTGGTCGCCGCCGACGGACAGGACGTTCGCCCGGTGGAGGTCGAGGAATTCCAGATCGGCACGGCGGAAACCTACGACATCCTCGTCGAACCTGTGGGCGAGGCGCATACGATCGTCGCGGAAAGCATGGACCGGTCGGGCATGGCGGTCGCCATGCTTGCGTCCCGCCCCGGTGCGCGGGCCGATGTGCCGGCGCTGCGCGATCCGCCGCTGCTGACCATGGCGGACATGGGCATGAACCACGGCACCGAACTGGACCTGAGTGCGGACGGGGCCGGTGACATGGCCGGTATGGACCATGCCGCAATGGGCCACGCCATGCCTTCGGACACGTCCGGCGGGCATGATATGGGCGGCATGGATATGGGCGGCATGAACATGCGCGATACGTCGCTGCTTCCGCCCGATGTGAAGGTCGGCCCGGGGATCGACATGGTGTCGATGAACCCCGTCGATCGCATGGGAGATCCGGGCATCGGGCTCGACACGGTCGAACACCGCGTGCTGACCTACAAGGATCTCGTCGCGCTGGCGCCCAATGACGATTTGCGAACGCCGTCGCGGCAGATGGAAATCCACCTGACCGGCAATATGGAACGGTACATGTGGTCCTTCGACGGGAAGAAATTCTCCTCCGTGAGCGAAGAGCCGATCCGTTTCGCCTATAACGAGCGGGTCCGCGTGAAGCTCGTCAACGACACGATGATGGCGCACCCGATCCACCTGCACGGCCATTTCTTCGAGCTGGTCAACGGCGCGCCCGCCGATCATCAGCCGCAGAAGCACACGGTCATCGTCCAGCCGGGCGGAAGCGCCACCTTCGACCTGACCGCGGACGAGGAAGGCGACTGGGCGTTTCACTGTCACCTGCTCTACCACATGCACATGGGCATGTTTCAGATCGTGACGGTTGCCCCGCGGGGCAATCGGCCCGATGTCGCACGGGTGGGAGAAGATTGATGCGCCCGCTCGTCGCCATTCTCCTGTGCGCCGCCGCCACGCCCGCATTCGCACAGGATCACGCCGGCCACGCAATGCCGGGTGGAGAAGAACCCGCCCCGACCTCCTGCGAGGAGGAAGCCGCCCGCCACCGTGCGATGGGCCACGCGGTGCCCGACGGTGCCTGCACGCTTGCCGCGAATGATATGCCGGAAGCGGCGGCAACGGACGACCATGTGGGCAGCCACGCGGGGCATTCCGGAATGGATCCCGATGCGATGGACCACGGCGCAATGGATCATGGAGAGATGGACCTGCGTTCCATGGACCATGGGGCCATGGACCACGGAGACATGGAACACGGAGACATGGAACACGGGGACATGGAACACGGGGACATGGACCACGGCGCCATGCCCGTACCTCGCACCGCGCCGCCTGCTGCTGCGGGAAGCGGTCCGGCGCGTGCCGCCGATGCCATATGGGGCGCCGATGCGATGCGCGCCTCGCGCCAGGCATTGCGCACGGAGAACGGCGGCATGCGCTATTTCTGGTTTCAGGGCGACCGGGCCGAATATCGCGCGCGCGAAGGCGGCGACGGCTATCTCTGGGACGTGCAGGGCTATTACGGCGGCGATCTCGACAAGTTCTGGTTCAAGAGCGAGGGCGAAGGCACCTTTGGCGAGCAGCCCGAAGACGCCGAGATTCAGGGATTGTGGAGCCATGCCATAGGCCCCTGGTGGGATGTGCAGGCGGGCATCCGGCAGGATCTGACCGGGCCGGAGCGCACGCATGCCGTGCTTGGCGTGCAGGGGCTTGCGCCTTATCTGTTCGAAGTCGACGCCGCGGCTTTCCTGTCGAACGAAGGCGATCTGACCGCCCGTGTGGAGGCCGAGCTGGAGCAGCGGATCACGCAGCGGCTCGTCCTGCAACCGCGCGGCGAAGTGAACCTTTCGGCGCAGGACGTGCCGGAACTCGCGCTCGGCACGGGCATCACCTCAGCCGAGGTGGGCGTGCGGCTGCGTTACGAGATCATCCGCGAATTCGCGCCCTATATCGGGGTGGAGCAGGAATGGCAGCTCGGCAAAAGCGCGGACCAGGCCCGCCTCGACGGTGAGGATCCGAGCGTGACGAACTATGTCGTGGGCGTGCGCTTCTGGTTCTGAGCCTTAAAGCCGGGCGCCCCCGTTCCATCATGCCGATCGCGGTGTCGTCGTTGCGGGACCGATGCGCCACGCGCCGGGCCTGAACGCAAACCCGTGCAGGCCTGACGGTTCAGACGCCGCCCCTCGGCCCGTCGCTCTATTGCGTGTCCCGCCCCCGCCGCCGCGCAGGTGACTTTGCCCCGACCTGCCCCGCCCGCGCGCGGGTCATGGCTGCTTTCCCAAGGCGGCGAGTTCGGCGTCCATCGCGGTCAGCTTTTCGTCCGTCATCACCTGCGGCATATAGGCTCGGACCGTATCGAAAGTGGCATCCCGCGCCATTCCGATTTGCGGGCCGTTCACGAAATCGGGAAAATAGCGTGCGAGTATCGGCCGGGCCGCCGGATCGTCGAGCATGGTTCCGATCGGCGTCGTCAGGCTGTTGTAAAGACCGGAGGCACGCGCGGCGTCCACCCGCCGGCGCATCGCGTCAATGTCCGCGCCCCATGGATCGCGCTGCGCCGCGGCCTCTCCCGACGCTGCGAAATCCATGATCGCGTCCCCCGCCACGCCATAGCGGGGCCAGAACGGCAGGTCGGGACCGTTGGGATTGCCGGTCTTCACGAAATTGACGAGATAGTCGCTCACCATATGACCGGTGGCGATGTCCTGCGCGGTGGTCGCATCGCCGTATTTGATGGCGGTATTGTCGAAGAAAAAGGGGATTTCCGAGGCATGTTGAGCGCCCGGCTGCGCAATGGAATCCGCGACGTAGGAAAACCGATATGACCAGACCGGCACATCCTTTTGCGCCAGCATACCCGCAACGTCGCGGGCGCCCGCGACCATGTACCCGGTCTTGCCGCCGATGTCCGCACTGGTCGCGCCGATCATCGTCGGCACCTTTGCAAAACGGTCGCGGGCATAGGCCTGCTCAAGATCGACGAGCACGGTCCCGTCGGCAAAAGGCCGCGTGTAGGTGACAGGATCCACAGGCTGCTGCATGAGGTTCAGCCCGTCGGTAACCTCCTGTGCCGAAAGGGCGCGCAGCTGCGCCAGCGCGCCCGGTGCATCGGGGTCGATGGCGTAGCGGCGGGCGAAATTCTCGCCGATCCGCTCCGCCTCGGCGAGCGTCGTGCCCTCGCCCTTCCCATTGCCGCCGGACATGACCACGGCCCTCGCGAACAGGCCTTGCGACAGCGGCGAGGTGACAAGATTGTGCACCGACATGCCGCCCGCGCTTTCGCCGACGATCGTCACATTGGCGGGATCCCCGCCAAAGGCCGCGGCATTGCGCCGCACCCATTCGAGCGCGGCGATCTGATCCATCGCGCCGTAATTCGCGAGCCTGCCATCATCGGCGTTCTCTTGGGTAAGCTGCGGAAAGGCGAAGGTTCCGAACCGCCCGACGCGATAGTTGAAGCTGACGACGACAATGCCGTCCCGCGCCAGGTTCGCACCCGCGTAGGTGGGCGGCGAGGCCCCGCCGTTCACGAAACCGCCGCCATAGATCCACACCATGACCGGCAGGTCGCCCCCCGCCCGGCCCCGCCGCCACACATTGGCATAGAGGCAGTCTTCCGCCGGTTCGGTGCCGAGCGGGGCGGCATCGCTGGGAAAGGGGAGCTGCATGCAATCGGGGCTGTAGGCGGTGGTTTCGCGCACGCCGTCCCACGGGCGAACCGGCTGCGGCGCGCGCCAGCGTAGCGCGCCCACCGGCGGCTGCGCAAAGGGAATGCCCTTCCAGCTTATCACTTCGTCGTCCCGTTCCCCACGGATCGCGCCGCTGTCGATCCGCACCTGCTCCACGCTCCGCGGCACCGATTGGGCCGATACGGCCTGCATCGGGGACATCGCGGCAAGCCCGGCGAGCAGCATGGGCAATCGGGTCGGTCGCATTGCTTGTTCCTTTCCTTCGGACGCGGGACGATGGCGCGCGTCACCGGGCGCCGGGTTCGCCCGCCCTCCTCGATCCGGCGCGAAGATCCCCTTTCCTGTGCCAGACCGAGGGCAGCACGCAAAGCAAATCGACCATTGCCGCATGTCCGCGTCACATGCGGGAAACCTCGCCCCGCCTCGCGAAGGGAAAGCGACACGCGGGCAATACGCGCTTGTCCTTGTGGCGAAATGCGTGTTGGACCCCGGCTTATACTTTGCAAGAGCGGCGGCAAGACGCGAGGAAGGCAGGACGAACCCGCATTGACCGGACTTGAGACAGCGGCGTGGCTGACCCTCCTTGTGGTGCAGCTTTGCGTGATCCTTCGCGCGATCCTGCTCGAAGGGCGCGATTCCTCTGCGCGCGCGGCATGGTTGCTGTTGCTGATCGCGCTGCCGGTGGTGGGGGTCGTGCTCTACATCCTGTTCGGCGAACCCTGGATTTCGAGCGGGCTGCGTACCCGGGACCGGCGCATCCGGGAGGGCTTGCGTGCGTTGGCGCCGTCGGCGGCGCGGCACGACGATGCGGGCGGCCGGTACGCCAATGCCTTCGCCACGTTCGAGGCGGCGTCCCGCTGGCCCGTCGCGACCGGAAATGCGGCGCGGCTCACGCCCGATGCCGATGGGGCGATCGCGATGCTGGTGGCCGACATCGACGCCGCGACGACGACGGTGCATCTTTGCTTCTATATCTGGCTCGAAGACGATAACGGCACGATGGTCGCCGAGGCCGTATGCCGCGCCGCCCGCCGGGGCGTGGCCTGCCGCATTGCCGCCGATGCGATCGGATCGCGCGGCCTGATCCGTTCCGCATGCTGGACCAGGATGCGCGATGCCGGCGCCCAGGTGTGCAGCGTGCTGCGCGCACCTTTCGGCCTCGGCTTTCTCGTCGGGCATCGCATCGATCTTCGCAACCATCGCAAGATCGCCGTCATCGACGGGCGCGTCGCCTATTGCGGAAGCCAGAATTGCGCCGATCCGGCCTTTCGGATCAAGCGCCGCTTTGCGCCGTGGGTCGACATTCTCGTCCGCTTCGAAGGGCCGGTCGTGCGTCAGAGCGAACTGATCTTCGCCGCGACATGGGCGCTCGAAACGGAGGAGGATCTGCGCCCGGCCCTCCCCGACGCGCCGCAGCCTGTCGTCGGGGGTTTCCCCGCCATCGCCACCGGGACGGGGCCGATGTCGCCGCGCGGGACGATGACAGCGATGTTCGTTGCCGTGCTCGCCGCGGCGCAATCACGGGTGACGATCACGACGCCCTATTTCGCGCCCGATCCGCCCTTGCTCGCCGCGATCATTGCCGCGGCGCGGCGCGGGGTGGCAGTCCGCATCGTCTTCCCGCATCGCAACGACAGCAGGGCGCTCGCCGCAATCAGCCGGGCCTACTATCCATCGCTTATCGAGGCGGGAGTGCGTATTTTCGAATATCGCGGCGGGTTGCTACATGCCAAGACCATCGTCGTCGACACCGCCCTTGCGATGATCGGATCGTCCAACATGGACCGCCGGAGCCTCGACCTCAATTTCGAGAACAACCTGCTGCTCGATTGTCCGTCGCTCGCCGCCCAACTGGAGCAGCGGCAGCAGGAGTGGCTCTGCGATGCGATCGAGATCGACCGCGAGGATGCCATCGGCCGCGCCATGCCGCGCCGCCTGGTCGACAATTTGCTGACCATGGTGGCGGCGGTGTTCTGAGGCCGGTTTTCCGAACAGGCGGACCATTCGCGATGCCGCGCTGCCATGCACTGGACAGGGGCGGGCACTTCATGCCGTGAAAGACGGTTCCGCAAGATCGCGGCGCGCCCTTGTGGAATGCGGGCTCCTTCGCGATTGGCGGAAACCGCGCCCGGCACCCGCCCCGAACGCGGCACGCTCTTGCCAGCCGAAGCGAATGCGGCACGCAGCCTCATCATCGCTATCTTCAGCACCCGGCCCCGCCATCAGGCCAAGAGCTAAAAGCGAGCACGCTCAACGCGGCACGAGCTGCATCGCCAGCCCGCCACCCGGCGCCAGCCGCACGGCGTAGCTGTCACCCTTGCGCACCGTCACCGTATCATAGGCGATGTCGTGCCGCCTCTCTGTCAGATAGGTGGCATTGGGCCCGTCCTTCCACACCTTCGCGGTATAGGTGCGGCCCTCTTCGAGGAAGTCGAAATCGAGTGTCAGGTTACGCTCGGTCGCGTCGTTGACGCCGCCGACATACCAATCCTCGCTCGCGCGGTCCTTGCGCGCGAAAATGGCATAATCGCCCACCGCACCCGCGATCAGCCGGCTTTCGGACCAGTCGGCAGGCACGGCCTTGATGAATGCGAGTTCGCGCGGATGGGCGGCCAGGCTTTCGGGGAAATCCGCCGCCATCTGGATCGGGGAATAGATCGCGAGGTAGAGGCCAAGCTGTTTCGCCAGAGTGCTCGCGATCGGATAATCCTGATCCCCGACGAGGCCGAGCACGCCGGGCGTGTAATCCATCGGACCGGACAGCAGGCGCGTATAGACGAGCGTCGGTTCATGGTCCGGCCCGTTGGCAAAGGGCGCCCATGCATTATATTCCTGCCCCCGCGCCCCTTCGCGCGCGACCCAGTTGGGATAGGTGCGACGCAGGCCCGTATCCTTGACCGGTTCGTGCGCATTCACCGCGACATGGTTCTTCGCCGCTTCCTGCAGCACGCGCAGGTGATGTTGCACCTGCCGCTGTCCGTCGTGCCATTCGAAGACCTCGGCATCGCCGACGCACGGATCGGCAATATCGGCGTTGCACGACGTGATCCCGCCCGCGTCGGCGACGTAACCCGTCTTCACCCAATCCACGCCGAGATCGCCGTAAAGCTTCATCGCGGCGGCGAGCTGATCCTCGTACACCTTGATATTGCCGCCCGTTTCGTGATGGCCGATGAGGCGCACGCCTTTTTTCCGCGCGTAATCGGTAACGGCCTTGAGGTCGAAATCGGGATAGGCCTCGGTAAAGCTGTAGTCGCGGCCGTTGCCGAACCAGTTGCCGTCCCACCCCACGTTCCACCCTTCGACGAGCACGCCGCGAAAGCCATGCTCGGCGGCGAAGTCGATGTATCGCTTCGTGCGTTCGGTCGTGGCGCCATGCCGTTCGCCCGACGCCCAGGTCCATCGGTTGGAGATCATGCCCCACCAGATGCCGATATATTTGCCCGGCTCGACCCAGCTTACGTCGCCGAGCGTGTTCGGTTCGTTGAGGTTCAGTTCCAGGTCGCTTTCCACCAAGCCCGCCGGCCCGTCGCTGATGCGGATGGTGCGCCAGGGGGTGGTGAAGGCGCCCTCGCGCACGACCTTGGCGCCGCGGCTCGACGGGGCAAGCATGGCGCGAAACCGCGAGCCTTCCATCCTGCGCAGCCACATGCCCGAATAATCGACCAGCGCCGCCTCGTGAAACGACAGATGCGTTCCGTCCGCAAGCCGCATGGTGATCGGCGTGTGCGCGATGCCGACCTCCTCGATCGGCGTTTCGTTGTAGAGATATTCGTAGCGGTTGAAGTCGCCGCCGGGGATCCACCACGCCTTGCCATCCGCCGCCGCCTCGGGTGCGATGGCGAATTCGGTCAGCTCCTCGGCAATGTTCGCGACCGGCATGTCGGCGCTTTCGGGAAATTCGTAGCGAAAACCGATGCCGTCGTCGAACACGCGCATCCGCACGGTCAAGGCACGCGTGCTGGTGTCGCGCGCCTCGCGGAAGGTGACCGAAAGCTCGTTATGATGGTCGCGCACGAAGCGGCGTTCGCCCCACGGCTGCTCCCAATTTTCGTCGTGGGTGGCGCGCGTTTCGGCCTCGACCGTGAAATTGCGGCGCATCGGTTCCGCGTCGGTGAACAGGAAGCCAAGGTCGCTATCGGCGATGAGCGGCTTTCCATCGCGCGTCACCCGGTAAAACGCAACGCCATCCCCATCCACGTCGAGCGTCACGACTGTGCGCCCGTCCGGCGAGGTGACGTCGCCCGCAAAGGCCGGCACCGCACTCGACGCGAGCAGCACGCCTACCGCCGCCTTCAAAGCGGCGCGCATCATGCCCGCACCATGACCGCGGCATAGGGCCCAAGGCTGTCCTTGACCGAATTGACGCTGCATAGGGTTTCTCCTTGGGGAATGGGAATATTGTCGAGTGTGTCGGGCGACATGTTGAACAGGCACACCACCCGTTCCCCGCCCGAAGAGCGTTCGAGCCGGAGCAGCGCGCCCATCGCTTTGCAGGCCGCGCCGCCATGCCGCAACGCGGGCGATGATTTGCGCAATGCGATGAGTTCGCGGGTCAGAGCGAGGAGCGAGGCAGGGTCCGCATCCTGTTGCGCGACGGACCTTTGGAGGTTCTCCTGGCCGAGGGGGAGCCAGGGCGTATCGGCGCCGAACCCGCCGCCCGCTTCGCCATGCCACGGCATCGGCGTGCGCGCGCCATCGCGCGACAGGGTCAGCGGCCAGTTCGCGATCGCCTCGGGATCCTGCAACTGGTCGAAGGGAATATCGACCTGCGTGAGGCCCAGTTCCTCGCCCTGATAAAGGATGATATTGCCGCGTAGCGACGCGAGCAGCGCCATCTTCATCCGGGCGAACCGCTCACGGTGTTCCGGCGCGCACCAGCGTGACACGGCGCGCGGCGCATCGTGATTTTCGAACGCCCAGCTCGGCCAGCCCGTCCCGCCCGTCTCCGGCCATTCGGCCAGCGCGGCACAGACAAGGCCGGGCGTCAGGCGATCGGCATAGAGGAAGTTGAAACCATAGGCGGAGTTCAGCCGCCCATCGCCCTGCGTAAAGGCTTTCATCTCCGCCTCGGCCTCGTCGCCGCCGACCTCCGCGACGGTAAAGATCGCGTCATAGGCGTCGGTGACGGCGCGGATCCGTTCGATGAATCCGGGAATGTCGGGATGCGACATGTTGTGGATCTTGCGCTGAAAATCGAAGGGGCGCGTGCGCGGGCGGTCGGTCGGCGGGGCCGGCGGATTGTCGCGCAATGCAGGGTCGTGCATCGCGAAATTGAGTGCGTCGATGCGAAACCCGTCGACACCGCGATCGAGCCAGAACCGCATCACGTCCAGAATTGCGTCCTGCACGGCGGGATTATGGCCGTTGAGCTGCGGCTGACAGCTCAAAAAATTGTGCAGGTAATATTGCCCCCGCCGCGCATCCCAAGTCCAGGCCGGGCCGCCGAACACCGATTGCCAGTTGGACGGCGGCGTTCCGTCGGGCTTCGCATCGGCCCACACGTACCAGTCGCTGCGCGGATTATCGCGGCTCTTCCGGCTCTCCACGAACCAGGGATGTTCGTCCGAGGTGTGGGAATACACCTGATCGATCAGCACCTTGAGCCCCAGCGCATGCGCGCGCGCGACGAGCGCATCGAAATCCGCAAGCGTCCCGAAGATCGGGTCGACGTCCCGGTAATCCGCGACGTCATAGCCGAAATCCTTCATCGGGCTGGTGAAGAAGGGCGAGATCCAGATCGCATCGACACCGAGCGAGGCGATATGCTCCATCCGGCTGGTAATCCCCGGAAGATCGCCGATCCCGTCGCCGTTCGCATCCATGAAGCTGCGCGGATAAATCTGGTAGATCGCGGCGCCGCGCCACCATTCGATGGCGGCGTCGGTCTGCGCCATGGGTTCGTGCGTGCCGACGTCTGCCATCACCCGGCCTCCAGTTCGCACACGGCCCAGCCGAACGCCGGGATGGTCAGCCGCACGCTGCCCGGGGCGGTGACGGCCGCCGGACATTCGCCCGCAAGCGGGGTCAGCGCGCGGGCATCGTAATCCACCGCGATGTCGCGCGTGATCGGCTCGGCAGACGTGTTGAACGCGGCGAGCACGCGGCTCCCGCTCGCCGCATCGTATCGCTCCACCGCGAGCAGGCCCGGCCCCTCGTGGTCGAAACCGCGCACGGTGCTCAGCCCGCGCCGCAGCGCCGGCGAGCCGGTGCGCATCGCCGACAATTCGCGGATGAGGCGGTACAGCGGGTGCCCTGTATCGAAATTCGCCTGCGCCGTGGTCGCATCGGTGCCGAGCAGGGCATTGTCGTTATAGGCATCGACCCGGCTTTCGAACATGTCCTCACGCGCGAGCTGGTCATTGCCGTCGGAGATGAAGCCCTGCTCGTCCCCGTAATAGACCGTCGGCACGCCGCGCAGCGCGAACATCATCACATGGCCGAGCTTTGTCCGGGCGAGCAATTCGGCGCGGTCGCCGGT
Source organism: Croceicoccus sp. YJ47 (assembly GCF_016745095.1). NCBI lineage: Bacteria > Pseudomonadati > Pseudomonadota > Alphaproteobacteria > Sphingomonadales > Erythrobacteraceae > Croceicoccus > Croceicoccus sp. YJ47. The sequence goes on along the minus strand of NZ_CP067087.1, from coordinate 2,590,265 downwards.
TTCGGCGTAATCGCGCAGGAACATCGAGAAGCGCCCGAAATCATGATTGCCAAGGAACGTCGGCAGGCCGGTCGCCGTGACCGCCCCGCCGGGATAGATCACATCCTGCATGAGGAATTCCGCCATCACGGCAGGGCTTTCCTAGCCGCTCGCGACAAGCTGCGCCGCCTTCGCGAACCCCATGTCGAGCGCGTAGGGCAGATCGGCCTCCGCCATGACCCGCGCGGCGGTGACGGCATCCGGCGTGTCATACGCGATCTCCCCGAAAATGTGGAAGTTGGGGATGCCCCGCGCCTCCGCACGGGCGAGCATGGCGGGCACGAAGGCCTGCCAGAATTCGGGATTCACGTGTTTTGCCGTGTCGATGCGGAACCCGTCGATCCCGTACCGGTCGATCCAGTCGCCGAAAATCGCGATCATCCCCTCGACCACGCGCGGATGCTCGGTGAACAGATCGTCGAGTCCGACAAAATCGCCATCGACGCTGCTCTCCCCGGTCCAGAACGTGTCACCGCGATTGTGATAATAGATCGGATCGTTGAGCCAGGCAGGCACCTTCGCATGGCGCTCCGCCTCCGGCACGACGGGGGTGTAGGCAAAGCCCGGATCGGTCAGCCGCGCCCAGTTTTCCGCACTCGGATCGGCGGGATCGAACCCTTTGTTGATGGCCGGGCCGCCGGGACCGCCGCGCGTGGAATAGGGGTAGTCCCCCTTGCTGCGATAGGCGTATTCATCCTCGGCAAAGCGGATGACGTCGGCGGTGTGATTGGCGATGATGTCCATGTAGACCTTCATCCCGCGTGCATGCGCCGCCGCGACGAACGCTTCGAAATCCGCGTTGGTCCCGAAATGCGGATCGACCTGCGTGAAATCGGTAACCCAGTACCCGTGGTAGCCCGCGCTGAAACTTTCCGGATCGCCGGGCTCGCCCTGCACCGGCTTGTTCTTGAAAATCGGTGCGAACCAGATCGCGGTGACGCCCATCCCCTGAATATAGTCGAGCTTTTCGGTCAGACCTTCAAGGTCGCCGCCGTGGTAGAACCCCTTGTGCGCCGGGTCATACCCGCTGCGCATCCGGTCCGCCGGATAGCCGCCGCGGTCATTCGCGGTGTCGCCATTTGCAAACCGGTCGGGCAGGACGAAATAGATGATTTCATCCTCCACCCCGCGCTCGCGAAAGCGTTCGGGCGCCGGTTGGGCAACGGCGGTTTGGGCAGATGCGGGCATGGCAATCGCAGGCACGCCCGCCATCAGGGCGGCGGCGATCAGGGCGAAGCGTTTCATCGGGCTGTCTCCATCATGGCGGCAGATCGGGGCGTGGATGGCGATGCGCAAAATTCGCGCAAGGTTTCGACGTGGGTCGGCATGGTATCGACGAGCGACGCAATGCCCCCCGCCATTTCGTGCAACATGCGGGCCAGCACGTGCGGCGCGAGCGCATCGGCATTGGGGTGGGTCGCGCGCGGGACGATTCCCTGCCCGATGAGCACCTGTATCCAGCCCGGCTCGGTAAACAGCTCGTCATGCTCGCGCCGGACAAAGCCGGTGGCGCGAAACAGCGCGAGCCGCGCAGCGAGCCCGTCGGGGAGCGTCATCGCGCGGCAACGATCCCAGAACGGCTGCCCCTCACGCGCATTGGCGGCGTAGTGGAGAATGAGGAAATCGCGGATGCTTTCCCACTCGAACCGTGCCTGCCGGTTGAACTCCTCCGCCATCGCGGCGGGCGCGTCGCGGCGGGGCAGCATGGCGAGAAAGCGCGCGATGCCCGACTGTATCAAATGGATGCTCGTCGATTCCAGCGGCTCGAGAAAACCCGCCGCGAGGCCCAGCGCGAGGCAATTGCCCTGCCATGGCGCCGTCCGCATCCCGGTCGTGAAACGCAGATGGTTGGCAGCCCCGATCGGCGCGCCGTCGAGATGGGCGAGCAGGACCGCTTCCGCCTCTCCCTCCGACAGGAATTCGCTGCAATAGACCAGCCCGTTGCCGGTCCGGTGCTGCAACGGGATGCGCCATTGCCACCCCGCAGCACGGGCCGTCGCGCGGGTGTAGGGCACGATTGCATCCGCCGCCGCGCTGGGCACCGCCACCGCGCGGTCGCACGGGAGCCAGTGGCTCCAGTCGGCGAAATCGTCGCGGGTCGTCTCGTCCTTGAGCAGCGCGCGAAAACCGGTGCAGTCGAGGAAGAAATCCGCCTCCACCCGCCGCTCCGCATCGAGAGTGAGCGCGCGGATCGCCCCGCTTTCGCGATCGCGTTCGACCGAGACAATCCGCCCTTCGATACGCTCCGCCCCGTGCGTTTCGGCAAAACGGCGCAGGAAACCGGCGTAGAGCGAGGCATCGAAATGATAGGCCCACGGCATGTCGGCGGCTCCGCCACCCGGCGCCATCTGCATCTTTCCCGCGCGCGCCGCCCTGTCGTTGAGCGCATAGGCGGAAAGATCCTTCGCCACGCCCAGTTCGCGGCCGCGCAGCCAGAGCTGATGAAACGGCAGCAATCCCGCCCCGCGCCCGACATGGCCGAATGCATGCATGTAGCTTTCGCCGTCGCGCCGCCAGCCGTCGAACGCAATGCCGAGCTTGAACGTGCCCTTCGTCTCGCGCAGGAACTCGGCCTCGTCGATGCCCAGCCCGCGATTGAACAGCCGGATCTGCGGGATGGTCGCCTCGCCGACGCCGACCGTGCCGATCGCCTCCGATTCGATCAGCACGACCTCGCACCCGGTGAGCTTTGCAAGGGCGGCGGCGGCCATCCACCCGGCCGTCCCGCCCCCCGCGATCCCGATTTTGAGCGGTCGCGTTGCGCCATCGTCCTGCATCACGGCCTTGGTCCTCCCTCGTCCCCTTCACACGGTCCGGCCGGCGGGGGAGCGCGCGTTGCGATGATCGCTGCGCCCCCACCGGCCTGCATCAGAACTTGTAGGTGAAGCCGGCGAGGAAGCGGCGCCCGTAAAGCTGATAATCGACGACCTGGTTGGACTGCGCCCCGGTGGACACGAACGGCTGATCGGTGAGGTTCTGACCCTGGAGGTAGAGGGAGAGCCCCTCGAACGTGCTGCCGGGCTGAAAATCATAGCCGATCTGTCCGTCGATGATCGTCTCGGCCTTCGCGGTGCGGCGCACGGGCGAACCGCCAAATCCGGTGAAATCGCCGAGAAACTCCGAACGATACCGCGCGCTGAGCCGGGTGTTGAAGCCCGCCCGCTCGAAATAGGCCGTGCCGTTCACCACCCATTTGGAATAGCCGGGGATGAGCGTCTCGTTCCCGTCCGCATCCTCGATCCCGGTTTTCGTATAGCTTGCGCCGCCGGTGACGCCGAACCCGCGCAACGTGTCGGACAGCGTGTCGAAGGGCAGCGTGACGGCGAGTTCCGCACCATAGAGATCGCCCCCGCCCGTGTTGGTCGGCGCCTCCAGCGTGCCGTCGGTCGACAGGCCGGGATAGGCCTCGATCCCCGTGGGCGGCGGGAAGTCCGAATAATCGAACGCGAAACGCCCGTTGAAGACGTAGCTTTCGATGTCCTTGTAGAACAGCTGAAGCGCGACGACGCCGCCGGTCCCGAAATATTTCTCGACGTTGAAATCGACCGCATTGGCGCGATAGGGGCGCAGGGACGGATTGCCGCCATTGCCGCGGATCAGCCCGCCCGGCACCGAATTGTCGATGCCATAGGCGATCGAGAGGCGCATGTCGTCGAGCCGGGGGCGCATGATCTCACGCGCGGCGGCGACGCGGACCACCCAGTCGCTGTCGAGCCGGAGCGAGAGGTTCGCGCTCGGCAACACGTCCCAGTAATCGGCCCCCCGCGTCGTGATCTGCGGTCCGCTCGCCGGGAAGATGAAGCCGGTCGATTCCTGCTTCGTGTTGATGCCCTGCACGCCGACATTGCCGGTCAGGATGCCGATATCCAGCGCCTGCTCGATATTGGCCTGCGCGTAGAGGGTCACGAGATCCTCGTTGACGGTGTAGCTCTTGCTGAGCACGTCATTGGCGGCATTCGGCCCGGTCGTGACCCGCGGTTCGAGCGCGAGGACGCCCGCGGCAATGAGGTCGCGCGGATCGTAGCTCACGATGGGACCGAGCCCGAGATAGGTGAGATCGGTCGCACGCAGCAGGAATTGCGAGGGGATCGCCACCTCGGTCGCCCCGCCCGGAAGACGCACGAACGCTTCGTCCGGGGTCAGGCCCTTTTCCCGCTTGGTATAGTTCGCGCCGAGCTGCACGCTCTTCAGGAAGCCGGCGTCGAACTCCTTCTTCACCTCGCCGCGGAACTGGAACAATTCGTCTTCGATGATGCGATTGTTGGAGTAGCCGGCCTGCGGCACGACGCCCCCGCCCCAGCCGAGCGGGTCGGTCAGGAAAATGCGGTCGGGGTCGCTGTAATCGAGCGAGGGATTGAACACGGTTCCCGTATCGCCGGAGGCAAAGGTGATCTTCGCCGCCGAACCGCGTCCGGTGGCCGGACCGTTGAACCCCGTCCCCGAATAGCTTTCGAGGCTCAACTCGTTACGGTCGGTGCGCGAATAGCCGAAGTCGAAGAACGCGCTGAACCCGTTTTCGTCATCCCAAAGGGCGTTGAAACCGCCAGAGTAAAGATCGGCCTTGCGCTGAAAAATGTCGTTGCGGATCACGCCGCGGACATTGTTGAACTGCCCCGATGTGACGAGCCCGTCCTCGACCGTGAAACCAGCCGGATCGAAGCGCGTCGGCGCACCGAAGGCAAGCGGAAGCTCGATGCCGCGCTTGGTCTGGTCATCGTCGAAGTTCGAGTAGAACGCATCGAGCGTAAGCGTGAGTTCGGGCACGGGCTGCCACTGCACCGTGCCGTTGATGCCGAGGCGCTTGAGCCGGGTCGAGGTCACATAGGATTTCGACCCGCCGATGACCGCCGCATCCTCACCATTCACCTGCGTCCCGGCATAGCCCCAGGCATTGAATTCCTGGATCTGATAAGGCTCGTCCACATAGGATGCCGCGACCGAGACACCGAGCGTATCGTCCGCGAACTGATCCACGAAGGTTCCGTTGACGCGGTAGCCCAGCTCCTTCGACCCGGCGTTGAGCGCACCGATGTCGGCCCACGATCCGCGCGCACCGATGGCGATGATCTGCTTTCCGGTTTCGAGCGGGCGAATGGTACGGATGTCGATCGTCCCGACCAGACCCTGACCGACAAGGCTCGCGGTCGGCGATTTGTAGACGACGACCTGGTTGACGATCTCGGACGGATACTGGTCCAGTTCGACCGAGCGGTTGTCGCTCGTCGTGGTCTGTTCCTAGCCGTTGAGCAGCGTTTGCGAGAAATCCGGGCCGAAACCGCGGATCGCCACGACATTGGCGCGGCCGTTCAGCCTTTGTGCCGCAAGGCCGGGAAGACGCGCGATCGATTCGCCGATCGACGCATCCGGAAGCTTGCCAATGTCCTCCGCCGTGATCGATTCCACGATCTGGTCGGAGAGTTTCTTTTCCGCGACCGCGGTTTCGAGGCTGGCACGAAAACCGGTGACGACGATCACATTGTCCCCGGTCTTGTCGGGATCGGTGACGGGGCGGGCTTCGTCCGTGACCTCGGGCGTTGCGGGCTGCGTCGTCTGCGCGAATGCCGTGCCCGGCATCGCGCCCCCGGCAAAGGCCAGGGTGGCGGTGATTGCGGAAATGCTGATGCCGCTGCGAAGCGCCTCGCGAAATGCCATCGGTTATGCCCTCTCCGGAACTGGCCACGTTGGCCGTCCAATTGTCGTGTTGCCTCAATCCGGCGGATGGGTCCGGTTTTCCGGTTCACCGCCATGGCCATGACCGATACGCCGCGTCCTGCCCCATGCGGAAGACAGCATACGTATGTGGCTCCTCGACGGGCCGTTTGCGGAGAGGCGGACGGGGCAGGCGCCCGCACCGCCCGCCGCCACATTGCCAAGCCCGCACGGACGGAGTAGCGTTTTGCCATTGGGAACAAGGCGCTTTGGAGGCGCGGGGGAGAACGGTTTTGGGACGCGCGCCGAGCGGCAGGCCGACGAGTTTCGACATCGCCTATCGCGCGGGCGTGTCACAGCCCACCGTCAGCCGGGCGCTGCGCGGGGACAAGTCGGTGAGCGCGCAGACCCGCGCCCGGATCGAGGCGATCGCCGCAGAACTCAACTATACCGTCGACAAGAATGCGAGCTCGCTGCGTTCGCAACGCTCCAACACCATCGCGCTGCTCTTTTTCGAGGATCCCACCCCCGATGAAAGCATGATCAATCCGTTCTTTCTCGCGATGCTGGGGTCCATCACCCGTGCCTGCGCCGATCGCGGGCTGGACCTCCTCATCTCGTTTCAGAGGATGGAGGACGACTGGCACGTGCGGTATCAGGACAGCCACCGCGCCGACGGGCTGATCCTGCTGGGCTATGGCGATTACACGCTCTATCGCGAACGGCTCGATCAGCTGGAGCGGCAGGGCACGCATTTCGCGCGCTGGGGTTCGGTGTCGAGCGATGCGAGCGGATTGACCGTGGGGACCGACAATCAGGCTGCGGGGCAACTGGCGGCCGAACATCTGATGGCGAAGGGCCGGCGACGCATCGCCTTTCTCGGTCATGCGGACGAACATTATCCCGAATTCGAAGGGCGCTATCGCGGCTTTTGCAACGCCCTGCGCGCACGGGACATCGCGTGCGAACCGTCGCTGCAATTCGATGCGATCACCACCGAGGAGGCGGGCCATGCCGCCACGCGCGCTCTCATCGCGAGCGGGCATGCCTTTGACGCGATCTTCGCGGCCAGCGACCTGATCGCGATCGGCGCGATGCGCGCACTGGCCGAGGCGAATATCGCGGTGCCGGAGGCGGTCGCTGTGGTCGGCTTCGACGATATTCCGGCGGCCTCCCTCACCACGCCGCCGCTCACCACCATGATGCAGGATATTTCGGGTGCCGGCCGCGCACTCGTCGAAGCCCTGCTCGCGCAGATCGAGGGGCGCGACCTGCCCCCGCGCAAGCTTCCCGCCCGGCTCGTCGTCCGGGGGTCGAGCGGGCACCGCGCGGCCTGACCCTCACATTCGTATGCAGCCTTGTTGCCATTGCCGCTTCGTGCGAGCGATGGGGCGTTGCGCGTGGGCATGAAGACCTGCCGGACACGGATGAGGATATTGCCGATGACGAGCGCCACCCGCACCGAAAAACCGCGTCAGAGTTTCTGGGGCCTGTTCAATATCAGCTTCGGCTTTTTCGGGATTCAGATTGGCTTTGCGCTGCAGAACGCGAATATGAGCCGCGTTTTCCAGACATTGGGCGCGAGCATGGATGCGCTGCCCGCGCTCTGGATCGCGGCGCCGCTCACCGGGCTGATCGTGCAACCGATCATCGGCCATCTGTCGGACCGGACGTGGAACCGGCTCGGTCGTCGTCGCCCCTATTTCCTGACCGGGGCGTTGTTTGCCGCCATCGCCCTGCTGCTCATGCCGCTGAGCCCCGGCTTTGGCGCGCCGCTTCTGTTCGCGGCGGGCATGCTGTGGGTGCTCGACGCGTCGCTCAACATCTCGATGGAGCCGTTTCGCGCTTTCGTCGGCGACATGCTGCGCACGGATCAGCATAGCGCGGGCTATTCGGTGCAGACCGCCTTCATCGGCGCGGGCGCGGTGGTCGGATCGATCTTTCCCTGGCTGCTCGAACAGTTCGGCATATCGAACGTCGCCGCGCCGGGGATGCTCCCCGATACGGTCCGGCTGAGCTTCTGGTTCGGTGCGGCGGCGCTCGTCCTCGCCGTGCTGTGGACCACCCTCACCACCCGGGAATACAGCCCCGAGGAGCAGGCCGGTTTCGCAAGCGCCCCCGCCGGGATCGACACGGGCGAGCAGGTCGGCGCGCTCGCCCGGAAATCCTATGGGGGCGCGGCTCTCTGGATCGTGGCGGGCGTGATCGTATTGTTCGTGGTGAGCGCCCTCGATCTGGGCAAGGAGACGCTGCTGCTAGGCGCGCTCCTCGCCGCGTATGGCATTCTGAGCGCGATCGCGATCGCGCTCATCCGGCGGGGCCGCACGGCCAACATGCTGTCCAGCATCGTGGGCGATTTTGCGGGAATGCCGGATGTCATGAAGCGCCTCGCCCTCGCGCAATTCTTCAGCTGGTCCGCGCTTTTCATCATGTGGATCAACACCACGCCCGTCGTCACGCAATATGTCTTTGGCAGCACCGATCCGGCCAGCGCCGCCTATAACGAGGGGGCAAACTGGGTAAACGTGCTCTTCACGCTCTACAACGGCGTGGCCGCGGTCGCCGCCCTGACCCTGCTCCCTTGGATGAGCCGCCGGTTCGGACAGGTCATGACGCACATGATCTGCCTGCTGCTCGGCTCTGCGGGATTCCTGGCGTTCTTTCTGATTCGCGATGCGGGCGTGCTTCTTCTGGCGGAAATCGGCATCGGCATTGCCTGGGCCAGTATTCTTGCCATGCCCTACGCCATTCTTGCATCCAACCTTCCGCAGGCGAAGCTCGGCATCTACATGGGATTGTTCAATATTTTCATCGTCGTCCCGCAATTGCTGGTGGCGACGGTCATGGGCACGATAATGAACACGCTGTTCCCCGGTGAACCGATCTGGACCATGCTTTTTGCAGCAGGTGCGTTGGGCGTGGCGGCGCTTTCCATGCTGCGCGTCAAAAGCGCGGTGCCCGGCGATGGGGGCAACCGCCATCCACACGCGGCCTGACGACGGGCGAAGGCGGAGGTCGGTCGCGTCAAAAGGTAAAAGATCGGCCAACCGGCGGAACGGAGCCCCCCCGTAAGCGCGGAGGATTACGAGCAGGCGTCGCCTGATGGCAGGGAGTAAGCAAAAGCTGGTGCGCCCGACGGGATTCGAACCCATGGCCCCCAGATTAGGAAGCTTACGATAGGTCGCCAAAATGCAGGGCTTTCCTGCCTCGTGTTCCATCCATGTTGCATCTAGCCAAGCAACTCAGCCTCTGTTGCAGCGATCAAGGCTGCATCGCCGGAGGCGTCGGCCAGGAGATGACCATAGGTGTCGAGCGTAATCTGAATTGACGAATGGCCCATCCAGACCTGCAAGCGCTTCAAGTCGATGCGCTGCTTTATCCATGCGCTCGCGGCGGCATGGCGCAGGGCATGAAAGCCGTAGCGGGCCTTCAAGATAGGTTCGCCCTCGTCGTTCGATCCAGACACGTCGCAAACCCCGGCAGCGATTTGAAGGGGGAAGAACTTGCGACGAAGCATATGCTCATAATTCTGCACCCCGCCGCGCGTATTGGGGAACGTCAAACCCATATCACCTTTCGGGGATCGCAGCTTCCATGCCTTCAGTTCGGTAACAAGCGCGGGCGGTATTGGAACTGTCCGGTGGCCCGCCTCTGACTTGGGCGCACCTATCTGGCCGAACTTATCGGCGCGCTGCGTTACGGTGATAGAGCCTGCTTTCAGGTCCAAGTCCGACCAGCGCAACCCCCGCAATTCGGATGCGCGCAAACCTGTGAAAACAGCAGTCATCACGAGCGGGCGGAAATCATCATCCGCATGATTGAGCAATGCTTTCAGTTCATCACGCGTCGGGATCGTGATCTTTACCTTTTCGCGCGAAGACCGAATGACTTTGACCTCGCGCGCGACGTTCTGCGCAACCAGCCCTCGCCGCTGCGCTTCATTCAGTATGCTGGACAATGCACGCACGGCCTTGCCCGCCATTGCCTTCGAGCGCGTTTTCAACAGTTCGTCCCGGTAAGCTTCCACGCGCGGCTGAGATAGCCGGGAAAGCCGTTCGAGACCCAATAGCGGCACGATATGGAGGTTTGCGAGCTGCCGGTATTGTTGGACTGTCCCGCGCTCCCTGCATTCGCCTTCTGCCTTCGCAATCCAAAGGTCGGCAGCGGCGGCGACCGTCACGCTCTGGCTGTCAGCGGTATGGACGCCCTTTGAGACTTCCCAGCCCGCTTGCGTGAACCACGCCTCAGCCTCTTTCTTGCGAGTGAATTGCTTAAACCGGCGCTTCCCGGCAGTGTCGCGATAATCGACCAGCCAAGCTTGTTTCGCCTCGCCCTTCGGTGTCGTCCACTGGCGCTTACGAATCGCCATCTTCAAGCTTTCTGAGCTCTACATCGCAAATCTCTTGCGATTTTTCGTTGATTGCTTCCAGATACCTACGAAATTCGCCGGGATATTTTGCATAAGTCGGGGCTAGCAGATCCAGAAAACTTGTGATGTTTACTGCCGAAAGTCGCGAGCTTCCGCCAGTCGTATTGGTGACAACGTGTTTTGCGATGGTCTTCTCGTCTGCATATATAAAGAGCTCCATATCTACATCGAAGTTATTATTCTTCATGTCTGCTAGTGCATTCGGGTCAAACAGAATGAAATAGCTTCGCGGATTCTGACCCTCCCCGTCCTGAAATCCATTTTTGAATTCAAGCAAAGAGCGGGCTGCAAAGGCACCAGCGGCCGCTATAGCCATTTGATTTTTACGACAAAGCGAAACTATTTTCTCGGGCGGCAAACCGAGTTCAATCATTTCGACCGCTAAGCCCATTTCAAGTTGCTGATACGGCGAGTAAATCGTGGGCCTTCCCTTTACGGTTTTAAGCTCGTTTGGAAATCCTAACCGATGCAGGTTTTTCATTCTCGAATGAAAGGCGGTGATTTTCGATGAATCAATTTCATGAATAGCCGCAAGTATCTTAGCCATTTCAGCGAAGGGAAGATCGACACCGAGCAAGACGGTCTCCTAAGAAAGTTTGCAAAGCTGTATTGCGTAGCGGTTAAAGATCCGTTACGGATTACCTGTGAAACATTGCATAGCAACGTTTCAACGTGTGACACTACGGAATTGCAGGAGTCTATTCAAATGCTTTCAAATGATCTTCTAGGTGGCGCCAAGGCGGCAGCTGATTATATCGGGGAAACCCCCCGCGCAGTTTATCACATGGCGGAAAAGGGACTCCTCCCCTGCATCCGCAAAGGGCGGAAGCTGTATTTCCGAAAGAGCGAGCTGGAGCGCGCTTTCAGTTCGGAGGGCGTGTGATGGAAACGAAAAACCCCCACGCCAGCGGCGCAGGGGCTTCGAAAGTGTTGTTTGAGACCAACGCCAAAGAAGCTACCGCCACCCGCGCGAAAAAGCCAGTGCTTTCCGCATTCACCGATCCCCGGCACCGCGTCGTCATTCGTGACATTGGCGGCATGTTTCAGGTCACCGTGGAGCCGGAACACCCGGCGCACACCCCGGAGACCTACGCCACCTACAAGCAGGCGCGCGGCTACGCTGGCGGGCTTCGCATGGTAAACCGCTGGCCCCTCCAAGACGAGACGGAGGCGTCACTATGAGCGACCTCAACCTATGGGATGCCGTCCTGGCATTCGAAGAATTGTCTATCGACCTCAAACGCATCGAACATACCACCGAAATTCTGTGCGGTTCGGAAGCGATAGACGAGCGGGAGTCCGACGCTTTCTCGGCGATTGGTGTGCTCTGCCATAACGTGTTGCTGAAGCTGGGCGAACTCGATCAGACGTTCGTCGCCGCTCACAAGGCAGCGAAGGGGGTGCAACCATGATCGACCAGATCAAACTGCCGCCCACGCTGTCCTATATGCTTGGCATAGATCATGCACCCCGATCCGTCATCGACAGCATGCTGCAACGCGCGATCGATGAGCTGGACGAGATCGACGGCGACCCTGACCTTGAAGACGCGACGGACCTTGAAGACGATTTCATGTTTTCGCCGCGTGTCACCGTTAGCACCGAGCATGGACCGGGCTGTGCAATCTCCGACGCTGGCGGGGACGTAGCAACCGAAGACGACCCCCGCGGATATGGTCACAGCTTCGATCGTGGACCCGGTTGTCCGTTCAGCGATCCCGGTGGGGAGGATCGCTGATGATGGTGATTGAGTTTCCGAACCTCCCCTGCCGCGCATGGCTAATTGAGCCGTCACCCCATGGTGACGGTTTCATTGGCCGGTTTGTCGGAGCGGGTTTCAACGGTCCTGACCGCACGGAATCCGGTTCGGTGGCTTTAGTCATGGAGGCTTTGATGCAGCCCGCCATCCGCCGGGGCCTGCCCATACTGATCCATCGTGATTGCAAGCGGAGGGCCGCGGCATGACTGACCTTCGTGCAATCGCTCGCCACTATGGCGGCACAGTGACCGGTGGGCAGGCTCTCATTCCTGCCATCGGGCATAGTGCCAGGGACCGGGGTGTAGCTATCAAGGTCGAACCCAGCGCCCCCGACGGGTGCCTTGTCCATTGCTTCAATGGTGCCGACCCGCTTGCCGAGAAAGACCGCTTGCGCGCCGATGGTTTCCTGCAGGAGCGGCTTTCGAAGAACGATAATATCCCATGGCACCCGCCGATCGCGAAAGCTGAGGCTGCGCGCGACCATGCTGTGCCCCTACGCAAGGGGCAGCGAATCGTCGCGACATTCAACTTCAAAACCAGCGGCGGGGCCATCGCCTATCGCAAACACCGTATCGAACCTGGCGATGATGGCCGTGAGAAGATTTTCAAGTTCGATCGCCCCGATGACAACGGGGGGTGGCAGCTTGGGCAAGGTGAGGATCGCGTTCCCTACCGCCTTCCCGATCTTGTCACGGCCAACCGCGATATGCCGATCTACATGGCGGAGGGCGAGGCCAAGGCGGACAAGCTGGCCAGCTGGGGCTTGCTTGCAACCTCGCACAAGGATTGGAAGGGTTTCGAGTTCAGCGCCTATGTGAAGGGCCGAACGGTCTACATCCTGCCCGATAATGACGCGACGGGCGTTAAGCAGGCTGCAGATGCCAAAGAGGCGATCGAACTGGCTGAGGGCACCGCCCATATCATCGAACTGCCGGGCCTGCCCTCGAAAGGCGACATTCTTGATTGGACCGGAACGTCAGAGGATCTGCGCAAGCTGGTCGACAAGGCAACGGACGCGGGCCAGCCTTTTCACACACTCGACCTGATCGACCTGGCGGGTAAACGGGCTCACAAAAAAGCCTTTGCCATCGAGCACGCTGCGCCGGCAGGGGAGGTTACTCTTTACACCGGTGTGGGCAGCGCAGGCAAAAGCCTTAGCGGACAGCAATTCGCAACGGCAGCCGCCGGCGGTATCTCCTGCCTTGGCCTCACGGTTCAGCCCTGCGCAACAATCTATCTAACCTGCGAAGACCCGCCGGAAGAACTCCATTGGCGGCAGGAACATATCTGCGCAGCGTTGGAGCTTCCAATGGACAGCCTTGCCGATCGGCTGCATCTGATAAGCCTTCGCGGCGAACTGGATAATGCCTTATCGACGTTCGGGCAGGACGGGATACTGCGCCCTACGCCTACCTATCACCGCTTGGTAAAGATGATCGGGACAACCGGCAGCAAGCTCGTTTTTCTGGACAACGTGGCGCACCTATTCACGGGCAACGAGAACGACCGCGGTGAGGTAACGCAGTTCGTGAACCTGCTGAACCGCTTGGCCGGTGAGACGGGCGCAGCCATTGTTCTAATCGGCCACCCCAACAAGAGCGGGGACAGCTACTCAGGCTCGACCGCCTGGCTGAATGCCGTTCGATCGCAAATAACCATCGACCACGAACGGGACAGCGAAGGATTTATCGCTGATCCTGACGCTCGCATACTAACCGTAGGCAAAGCGAATTACACCCGCAAAGGCGAAGCGGTGCGCTTCCGCTGGCACGATTGGGCCTATGTTCTGGATAGCGATCTGCCCCCCGATACGCGCAAAGAACTGGCCGAGGTATCGAGAGCCAACAGCGAGAATGAAGCCTTCCTTCGCTGCTTGGCACAGCGGACTTCCGAGCGGCGGCACGTGTCTGAAAAGGTCGGTGCGAACTATGCTCCGAAGATCTTCGCCACGATGGCAGAGGCCAAAGGATTGAAGAAAGATCGGCTCGTCGCGGCTATGGATCGGCTGTTCCGCATAGGTGAAATTGAGCGTGGATTTCTTTGGCGCGACACCGCCGAAGGGAAGGATATATTCGGTCTCCGGAAAACCGGAAACGTAACCGGAAACGCTCCGGAAACACGTTCCGCAAACGACCGGAGACCCGCAGGAATCAACCGCGTAATACACCCTATAGATACTACGTATCAATCAGGCGCGGCCAGTAGGCCCGCCGCACCTGCTGACAATGCTGAAAGCCCGGCCCAAACTGCTGCACAGGTTCAGGGCAAAACAGGCCCCGTCAGATGAGACGATCCATCGACGGCACCCCCCGGTCAAAACTTTGGAGGGCCATCCCACCATGACCACTCGCTGCCCACCATTTTCACCGAAAGCAGTTTCAGAATAAAAAGTTCAATGCAGCCCCGTAGGGGCTGACCTGCACCGAAGGATCTAACCCATGACAAATGATGAGTTTGAACGCATCCAGCCTGTAATCGAGATGGCGCAGAAACTGCACGGCTCGCTTCACGAAAAGCTTATCGAACGCGGCGTTGCGCCGATCGATGCGCTGATTGCCTCGATTTACGCCACCCATAACCTCGCCACTAAATTGCACGGCGATCCGATCGCGGCTGTCGAATGGATGCGGGACGCGACCGATACGATGGAGCGGCAGGCAATGGGAACGCAGCATTGAGACTGCCACCCGGCCTGCTTGGCGTCTATGCGATGGCTCGCCCCCGGAGGCCAGCCATCGAGCGGGCGGCTGTTGTCCAGGCAGCCCACGGCGAAGGGTCGGTATCGCAGCGAGCGCAGCGTCTCGCACGCGAGGTGGCGGCGGAGGCAATTCGTTATGTCGACACCGACCCGGCGGATCTACTCATCGAATTGCTAAACCCTGATCACCTAACACCGGTGGCTACACTCGCACGAGATGCAGAAATCGATACAGCAAGCTTGATCGTGGCAGAACGCGTGCGCCGATTGGAATGCCGAGGCGGACGGCACTTGCCTGAACGACAATGGCAAATCGACGATCGCCAAACGTTACAGGCGGTGGCAGCGCAACTGGCGGAACGATACCGACGCCACCTTCGCGCCGCTGCAAAATAGTTGGCGTAAACCGGGTTTTTCCCAAAACGCCTGTGCCATCTGGAGCCTGTAATCAGTTAACAGGAACCGTCCAAATGCTTCAGCCTTTCCAATATCCTCGCGCCCATCACGGCCTGCTCGCCGTCCGTGCTGAAGCCGATCCGAAGCCCGCGAGTATCGCGCAGCTTGCTGACGCATTCGTCGCCTTTCGCAACAAGTACGACGAGCGGCAGGACCGTATCGAGGCGGCTCTTGATGAGCAGGCCGTGCAAGGCGTGGCTTCGCGGGTGAACGGCTCGACAAACAGCGATGGATTGGCAACCGATCCCGCCTATCGCCAGACCTTCGCCAGTTACGTGCAGCGCGGCGCAGCTGAAGCAGAAGCGGCCTTGGTCGAGCTTAACGGCACCGGCGAGCGGGCGGCGATCCGCGCAGCCATGTCGGAAGGCGATAACAGCGCAGGCGGCTTTCTCGCACCGGTCGAATGGGACCGCAAGGTTCGCAAGGCGCAAAGCCATCTTTCGCCTATGCGCGGCTTGTCACAGGTGGTGACGACCGGCGTGAACGGATATTCGACGCTGTGGAGCAATGAGCAATGGGGTTCGGGCTGGGTCGGGGAGACGGCCAACCGCCCCCAGACCGGCACGACCGGCCTCTCGCCCCTGACATTTCCGACCGGTGAAATCTACGCGCAGCCTGCCGCAACGCAGCGGCTTATCGATGACGCGCAGCTGAATTTCGAAGAATGGATCGCGACCGAACTCAGCGACGAGTTTTCGCGCCAAGAAGGAATTGCCTTTGTTTCCGGCGACGGCGTTAATAAGCCCTTGGGTTTTCTCCAATACCTTCCTGGCGGCGTAGCGGCTGCCGATCAGCCCGCTGCTCACCCCGGTGGTGAGATCGGCGCAACTAATAGCGGTGCAGCGTCCGACGTAACGGCTGACGGGCTGGTCGACCTGAAATATGCGCTGGCCACGCCTTATCGGCAGGGTGCCAATTGGCTGATGAACAGTACGACGGCAGCTCGCGTCGCGAAATTGAAGGACGGCCAAGGCAATTTCCTTTGGCGCGAGGCCTTCATGGCGGACCAGCCTTCGACCCTACTAGGCAGCCCGGTAACGATCGATGAGAACATGCCCAATGTGGCGGCCGGGGCAACCCCGATCGCGTTCGGTGACTTCGCCCGCGGCTATCTCATCAACGACCGCATCGGCGTTCGCATCCTGCGCGACCCCTACACCGCCAAGCCCTACGTACTCTTCTACGCGACAAAGCGTGTCGGCGGCGGTGTGCTCGATCCTAACGCAATCCGTGTGCAAAAGATCGCCGCATAATAGTTAGACGTGAGGGCGTCTAAGGGGCGGCGGTTTCATTTTCCGCCGCCCCACACAGAGCCTGAGTGCTGCGAACTAAACCAGCGTATCCGGCGAACGACAAGCTTTCCGGGTCTTTGAGCGCAAGCAATCAAACCTTCAGCAATCCGTTAAGCCTTGTGAACAGTGGTTCCGCTTTTGCCAGTGTCGCTTCGCATCCGGCGCTTTCATCCAGAATATTAGGGTGAATGAGGAGCCACTCGGATGGCGAGTAATGGTCATAGGTTGGGATCGTGTCCGGCAATGTGCGGAAGTAAGCTTCTGCCTTTTGCACTAAACGCTCTGATGGGTGGGCTACATCTAATGTTTCAGCGGTAAGCCTGTTATCTCCTGTGAGAGAATACGTGGCATTCACCAAATCGACAAAAAGATCAGGGTCCAGTAGGTCTTCGACGTCAGCCTCAGCTTTCCCAGTAGCCTCATTCAAGGTAACAACCGACCCGGTCTCGAGAATTGTCGAGCTGCGAAGACTCTCGATTAGTTTTTTCTGCCCCGATGCGTAGTCAGCGAGAACGGCAATATTCATCTCAGATCCCTTAAATAGAGAAACGAATGGTTTGATGTTGCCGATCCCTCCGGTGGGGCACATAGTCCAACGAGGATCAAGGCCGGTCCTCCCCTTCCGTTTTAGGGCGGCGGACAGAGCCTGTAGATAAAGAACATCACTGGGCCCTTCGACCAGCAGGGTATGCTTACCGACGAAAAGTGTCTGGGTAATCTCGTAACCGAGGGCCCCCTGAAGGGGAAAGACCGTATCGGGATCTTTTCCTAGGACATCGTCTCTGACCTTTGTACCTTGCGTCTCAAACTTGTTTCCTCGAGCAAGGTAGGCAGCGTCTTCGACTATTCGAGCAGACGTAAGCCTCTCTGGGTCAACCATGAACGGCGAATGAGTTGAGTAGATTAACTGATGATGGGGGGCCAGCTTTTCTCGAAAGAACCGTAGCAGGTCGGCCTGAGCTTTGCCGTGCAGTGTCAGCCCCGGCTCATCAAGCAGGAGTATGACTGGAACTTCGTCATCTTTCACCTGCGCGAACTTAACGAGAAATGAGAAGAACCACACGAAACCCGCGCTTCGCTCTGAGAATGGCACATCAACCCGGTGGATGCTATTGTAGACGCGCGCTCGTGCGATCGTACCACTATTCAGTGGCGGGGGGTCGCCTGGTTTTGCTGAGCCAACCGTCACCTCGACGGATAGGAAAGGGTTTTGCGTCCAGTATTCGAAGATTTCGTCCGTCACGGTGTTAGACGCGGCTTTCAGGCGCGCATTGAAGGTCTCGTAGGTCTTCGCCGCGATAATTTCACTTACTGATGTTCCTGCGAATGAAAGAAAATCCTGGAACAGTTCAAGAGACCGCCGCTCGTCGCTGCGGAGCTGCGTCATCTGGTTTCTGTCTTGAAGCTGCTCGATTTGCACTTCCCCCGCCATGCGATCGTAGTTCGAGAAATACATGAAGCGGGGGATCAGAGGCTCCCAAAGAGAGCGGACTCGCGCCAAGACGTCGCCAGAGAAAGAATCGAGCTTGGCGGCAAGCGCGGCCAACTTTTCCGACGCCCCTTCAATCTCCCTTAACGCCTTCGCTTGGTCGTTTTTTGTGCTCTTCGCCACCGCCGCGCGCGCTTGGGCGAGTTCAGAGGCAGAGAGATTTGAACTAGTCAGTATATGCTCGACCGCAGCCTCTCGGTTAATTGGCATAGTCCAAATCGATTTCCCGCCGTACCCCGAAGTTATCGTCAAAGTGCCTTCCATAACGGCATCTTCACCGAATTCATCGGTAATAAGTGCTTTCGCTTCGTCGCTAACGCTCCACTCGGTGATAGCGACAGGGGCCGCACCACCTTCGTGCCTTTCGTCATACTTGGTGAGGTGCCGCCTAGGATAGTCTCGCTCTTTGTTGTACTCGAACGGCGCTGCCGGATGAGGATTCACGCCCGCGAGCGCCTGCAATATCGCAGACTTACCCGCTTCATTCTTGCCTACTAAACAGGCGATTTCGTCGAGCGTGAATTGCTCGCTGTCCTCAACCGATCGGAAGTTTTTCACGGTCGCAGCGACTAATTTCATCTTTCCTGTCCCCAATACAAAATCTTGTCGGAACGGGTTTCTCTCGCCATTTTTTCAAGCACACAAGGTAAATTTGTGAGTAAATTATCTGCTCAGAACGATCGAGCTTATTGAAGCCCAGAGAGTTGGTAGCACGTGTTCCATCCGTGTTGCATGGAGCCGCCGAGTCTCTGGCGTAAATGGCGGAAAACAGGGGAACGCCGTGCAACACGAATGCAACACGAGAACGGCACCGATGAACGGCCCTAAATCGTCTAACCATTTAATAATACAGCGGAAAGTTTGGTGCGCCCGACGGGATTCGAACCCATGGCCCCCAGATTAGGAATCTGGTGCTCTATCCTGCTGAGCTACGGGCGCGCCGTCGGCGGGTTTAGCCGCCGGCGCCGGGAATGACAATCGGCTTGCCGGAGGTTTCAGTTCAATTTGTCGGGCGGCGCCACGGGAAACAGCAAGGGCGCGACTTCGACCCCTTCATCGGCGAGGGCGCGGCTTTCCTCGGGGCTGGCCTCGCCATAGATCGGCTCGGCATCCTTTTCGCCATAATGGATGGCGCGGGCTTCCTCGGCAAAGCTGCGCCCGACCCAGCGCGATTTCTCGATCACGCGCTTCTGAAGATCGGCAAGCTGCACGAGCGCGGTCTTTACCGCCTCGGGCAGGCCCGCCGCCGCGCCCCGCTCCGCCCCCGCAGCCGACGCCGTCGAAGGCACGGGCGCAGCGCCTTCGCCCTGCGGTGTATGGACAGACGGCGCCCCGGAATCGCGGTTGCCCTTGCGGCCCACGGCCGGCGCCATTACCGCCTTTTCAACGTCGGCGCTTCCGCATTGCGGGCACATCAGCAAGCCGTCGCGCTTCTGCCGCTCGAAATCGGCGGAGGAACGGAACCAGGCCTCGAACCGATGGTCGGCCGATTGACAGCAGAGATCGAAGACAATCATGCCGCTGGCGGATGATGGAATTCCCGCCGATTGGCAAGGCTCGGCAATTGCCTGCGCACGGTGGCGACGCGGTCGGGGTCGATTTCGGCAAAGCCCACCCCCGGCCCCGCGTCGCCCATGTCGAGCAGGACCTCGCCCCACGGGTCGATCACCAGGCTATGGCCAAATGTCGCGCGCCCGTCCTCGTGCTCGCCCACCTGCGCCGCCGCGATTATGAAAGCCGAAGCCTCGATCGCACGAGCCCGCAGCAAGGTGTGCCAATGCGCCTTCCCGGTGGGCACGGTAAAGGCCGCCGGCACGCTGATCACGTCGCAGCGCGCGTTGCCCAGAGCGCCGAACAGCGCCGGAAACCGCATGTCGTAACAAATGGCAAGGCCCAGCCGCCCGACCGGCGTTTCGCAATACACCGCCTGTTCGCCCGGCGCATAGGCATTGGATTCGCGCCAGCTTTCGCCGCTGTCGAGATCGACGTCGAACATGTGGATCTTGTCATAACGCGCGACGATTTCCCCATCCGGGTCGATGACGAAGGCGCGATTGGCCCACCGGCCATCCTCGCGCCTGACCGCCAGCGAACCGAGCGCCACCCACAGCCCTTCCTCGCGGGCGGCACCGCGCACCTCGGACAGGACGCGGTCGGCATCTTCCGCCGCGATGCGGGCGGCAGCACGCTTGCGGTCCCGATCCAGCAGGCCGCTCATCTCCGGGGTGAACAGCATTTGCGCGCCGCCGTTCGCCGCGCCGCGTACCGCATCGACGAGATCGGCGGCGTTCCGCGCCGGATCGATCCCCGTAGTCGCCTGATAGAGCGCGATGCGCGTCATTCAGCGCCCCAGCATCGTATCCAGCTTGCCCGCGCGGTCGAGCGCCATGAGATCGTCCGATCCGCCAATCGCCTGATCGTCGATGAAGATCTGCGGGACGGTGCGCGCGTCCGGCTTGCGGCTGCGCATCTCGTCGCGCTTTTCCGTGTCGGTCGTGATGTCATATTCGGTGAACGCGACATCTTTCTTCTGAAAAAGGTCAATCGCGCGGTGGCAATAGGGGCAGCCGAACTTGGTATAAAGCTCGACCTTGGGCGCGGCGCGGTTGTCGTTCATCGTCATTTCCTGTCTCGCGTTTTCACGCATCTCGTCAATCATGGTTCAGGCTTGAAACCGGATCCGGCTTTCCTAGATTATGTTCAGCCGTCGCACGCCAAACGGGTGGATGGCAAGTATGGGCAGAACGCGTGACGCCACAATGGGTTTCGCAACGCTGCCGTGAATTGCTTCTATTGGAGGATTTGCAAGATGAACCGTTTTGATTTCAGCCCCTATCGCCGCACCACTGTCGGGTTCGACCGGCTTTTCGACCTGCTCGAAAACAATGGACGGCAGAGCAGCGGGGACAACTACCCCCCCTTCAACATCGAACGCCGCAGCGAGGACAGCTATCGCATCACGCTGGCGGTGGTAGGCTTCCGGCGCGATGACATCGAGATCACCGCGCAGCAGAACCTGCTGACCGTGGCGGGGAAGAAGGCCGAGGACACCGATACCGGCGAATTCCTGCATGTCGGCATCGCGCAGCGCGGGTTCGAGCGCCGCTTCGAACTGGCCGATTTCGTGCTGGTCAAGAATGCGCAGATGCGGGACGGCCTGCTCGTCATCGATCTCGAACGCGAAGTGCCCGAAGCCATGAAGCCGAAAAAGATCGCCATCGGCGACGACGACGGGCGTGGCGCGAGCGGCTCCGAAAGCACGCTGTCGCTCGTCGACGAGGCGGACGACACGCGCGCGGCCTGATCGTCACAGGCCTGCCGGTATGAGGCATTGCGAAGGGCGCAGTCGGGCAGACCGATTGCGCCCTTTTTCATGTCAGGAAACGTCAATCACGGGGCGGGTATCGGACAGGTCCATGCGCTTGCCGGCTTTTGTCGCGATAGGGGGACGGACCGAAGCCCGCCCCCGCGACGTAACCGCCGCATCGCATCCGAAAATCACTGTCCGGGTCGCAGAAAGACAGTAACCTCCGAACGCGATCCAAGCGTGCCTTCACCACAAAAATCGGGGTGTGTTCAAGTCGAACGTCGGCGCTGCCCCATTTTAGGACTGCTACCGCTAAAATAATGATTGCGCTGCATTTCGTAAAATCACGAAGAGCAGACAGTATAGTTTCTTAAGAGATTAGACTGTCCAACCCACGCGCGAATCGCGCATTACATCAATCGCGATTGCGCCACCGCCGCCGCGATAAATCCGTCGAACAAGGGGTGCGGATCGAACGGGCGGCTTTTCAATTCGGGGTGAAACTGCACGCCGATGAACCACGGATGGTCCGGCCGCTCCACGATTTCGGGAAGGAGCCCGTCCGGCGACATGCCCGAAAATTGAAGGCCCTCGGCCTCCAGACGCTCGCGATAGGCGCCGTTCACCTCGTAGCGATGGCGATGACGTTCCGAAATCCGGGTCGTGCCATATTGCTGGGCGACACGGCTGCCCTCGGACAGATGCGCGGGATAGGCGCCCAGCCGCATCGTACCGCCAAGATCGCCGCCCGCCGCGCGCTTTTCCAGGCCTTCGGACGTCATCCACTCGGTAATGATGCCGACGACCGGCTCCGACGTTTCGCCAAATTCGGTGGACGAGGCCGCAGCCACGCCGGCGGTGTTCCGCGCCGCCTCGATACAGGCCATCTGCATGCCGAGGCAGATCCCGAAGAACGGCACCTTGCGTTCGCGGGCAAAGCGCACGCTTGCGATCTTGCCCTCGCTGCCGCGCTCGCCAAATCCGCCGGGCACCAGGATGCCGTGCAGCGGTTCGAGCTGCCCGACGATTTCGTCGTCGTCCTGCGCGAACAGTTCCGCATCGATCCAGCGCACGTTGACCTTCACCCGATTGGCCATCCCGCCATGGACGAGCGCCTCGTTCAGCGATTTATACGCATCGGGCAGGCCGACATATTTGCCGACCACGCCGATCGTGACCTCGCCCTCCGGATTTTCGAAGCGGTCGACGATGTCGGTCCAGCGCGACAGATCGGGCGCGGCGCTGTCGAGGTTGAAATGGCGCAGAACCTCCGCGTCCAGCCCCTCGGCATGATATTGCAGCGGCACGGCATAGATGCTGCTGGCATCGAGTGCGGGCACGACGGCTTCGGTTCGCACGTTGCAGAATTGCGCGATCTTGCGGCGCTCGCTTTCGGGCAGCGGGCGTTCGCAGCGGGTGAGCAGCATGTCCGGCTGCACGCCGAGGCTGGTGAGTTCGCGGACCGAGTGCTGCGTCGGCTTGGTCTTTAGCTCTACGGCCGCGCTGATGTAAGGAACCAGCGTGACGTGGATGGCGAGCGTATCCTCGCGCGGCATTTCGTTGCGAAGCTGCCGGATCGCCTCGATAAAGGGCAGCCCCTCGATATCGCCGACCGTGCCGCCGAATTCGCACAGGACAAAATCGAGCCCGTCCGTATCTGCGAGCGCGAATTGCTTGATCGCGTCGGTCACGTGGGGAATGACCTGCACCGTGGCGCCCAGGTAATCGCCGCGCCGTTCGCGCGCGATGATCGACTGATAGATACGGCCCGAGGTGATATTGTCGCTCTGATGCGCGGACACGCCGGTAAAGCGTTCGTAATGGCCGAGGTCGAGATCGGTTTCCGCCCCGTCGTCGGTGACGAAGACCTCGCCATGCTGATACGGGCTCATCGTGCCGGGATCGACGTTGAGATAGGGATCGAACTTGCGAATCCGGACCTTGTAGCCGCGCGCCTGAAGCAACGCCGCAAGGCTTGCCGCCATCAGCCCCTTGCCGAGCGAGGAGACCACGCCGCCGGTGATGAAAATGTACCGCGCCATGGGATTTGGCCCTTACTGCAATGCGCGGCCCCGCCGCAAGCCTTCGCTGCGGCAGGGTCGCGGTTTCGTCGATGAAGATGCGGGAAAGCGCGAATGTCCGCGCCCGCCCGCCCGGATGGAATTACTGACCCGCCAGCGGATCGTCGTTCGCCGGCGCAGGCGCCGGTTCGGCCGCAGGCGCCGCGCCCGCTCCGCCAAGGGGATCCGCAGGCGCCGAGGGCAGCGAGCGATCGAGCGAGGTATCGACGGAGCTGACCGAGGTCGCCTCCACCGAAACGGCCGCCAGAATGATCGAAAGCACCACGAACAGCACCGCAAGGATCGCCGTCGCCCGCGTCAGGAAATCGGCCGCGCCGCGCGCCGACATGAGGCCCGACGGACTGCCGCCCACGCCCAGCCCGCCGCCTTCGCTGCGCTGCATGAGGATGACCCCCACAAGAGCCGCACCGACCAGAGCCTGCACGATCGTCAGAAAGAAAAATAGCGTCATCGGATTTCGATCAACCTGTCATCCACGAACGGGGCACGTCGTGCCATTGGCGCCGCCCTTACCCCCTCGGGTGCGAAGGTGCAACCGGCGGCGTGCGGATCAAAGCTCGACCGCGGCGGAGATGATCGGCACGAATCCGTCTACCGAAAGACTCGCCCCGCCGACCAGCGCGCCGCCGACCTCGGCCACGGCGAGCAGTTCGGCGGCGTTTTCGCCCTTGACCGAACCGCCGTACAGGATGCGGACCTTTTCGCCCTTCTCGCCATATTTTTCGGTCAGCACGGTGCGCAGCCGTGCGTGCATGGCGGCAATATCGTCCACGGACGGCGTGCGCCCGGTCCCGATGGCCCACACCGGCTCATAGGCCACCGAAAGCCGCTCCGCCTCGCCGGGCAGCGAGGCGGCAAGCTGCGCCGCGACGACGCTTTCCGCATCGCCCGAATCGCGCTGCGCCTCGCTTTCGCCGACGCACACGATCACGCCCATGCCGGCGGCCTGCGCCGCCTCGGCCTTGCCCTTCACGTCGGCGTCGCTTTCGCCGTGGTCGGCGCGGCGTTCGGAATGGCCTACGATCACGAAGTCGCTGCCGGCCTCGCGCAGCATGGTTGCCGCGATGTCGCCCGTGTGGGCGCCCTTGTCGCTATAATGACAGTTCTGCGCGCCGACGCCGACGAACTCGACCGTCTCGCGCATGGCGGCGATCAGCGTGGCGGGCGGCGCGATGGCCACCTCCACCTTGGGGAGACGCTGTGCGGCGCGGTCGATGGCGCGCGCTTCGGACAACGCGGCCCGCATGCCGTTCATCTTCCAGTTGCCGACGATGTAGGGGCGCTGGGACATCATGTCTCTTTCTTTGAGATATTCCGTAAAAAGCAAGCCGAGCGCCGCTAGCCCAAGCGAGGGTTCCTGTCAAAGCCGCGACGCGTCCGGATGCGCCCCGTCATGGGACAGGTCGCCACCGGACAATTCGGCCCGCGAATGGCGCCTGATGTATTGCGACGGCGCGCATCCCCGTCTAAGGCGCGTGTTCGATCGCGATCCTTTTTTCGCGGGCCTTTTTTCGCGGGCCTGTTGGCGCGCGACATAAAGGCACACGGAAATAACAGGCAGGCTGTCTCTTCATGATCCAGGGTTTTCGCAAGATATTCCAGTCCAGGATCGGCCTGGCGCTCGTTCTCGCCTTTGTCGGGCTCATCGCGCTCGCCTTTGCCAGCGCGGATGTCACAGGCTTCGGTTTTGGCGGCGTTGCGGGGACCGAACGGGCCGCGACCGTCGGCGACGAACGGATCACGACCGCCGATCTGCGCGGCGCGATCACCAGCGCCTATGAAGCGGCGCGGCAGCAGAACCCGGAACTTTCGCTCGACGAATTTCTATCCACAGGGGCGGTGGACGAAATCCTGGATCAGCTCATCGCGCGGGCCGCGCTCTACGATTTCGGGCGTCAGGCCGGCGTGCGCATCGGCGATTCGCTCATCGGGAGCGAATTGACGCAGATCCCCGCGTTTCAGGGCGCGGACGGCAATTTCAACGAACAGGCCTATCGCCAGGCGCTGCAAGGGGCCGGGATTTCCGATTCGATGCTGCGCAAGGATGTCGAAAACGGGCTGGTCGCGCGCATGATGCTGTCGGCAACTACGGTGGGCACGGAATCGCCCCGCATCCTGGCCGAACGCTATGCCGGCATGCTGAACGAAACACGCAAGGGTTCGATCGCGCTTCTGCCCGCGATCGCCTTTGCCGGCGATGCCGAGGTTTCCGATGCAACGCTGAAGGAATTTCTGGCCGAGAACCGCGCCGATTACCTGCTGCCCGAACGGCGCACGATCCGCTATGCCGTGCTGAACGCCGAAGGGCTGGGCGAGATCACCGCGAGCGAGGCGGAAATCGCGGCGCGCTATCGCGAGAACGCGGCCCAATATCGCGGCAGCGAACGGCGCACGCTGACGCAGCTCGTCCTGCCGACCGAAGCCGCCGCCAATGCGATCGTCCAATCGGTCAATGGCGGCGCCACGCTCGCCGCCGCGGCAAGCCAGGCTGGCCTCGGCACGACGCAGATCGCCCCCGAAAGCCGGGCCGCGCTCGCCTCCTCCGCCTCCCCCGCCGTCGCGCAGGCCGCTTACGAGGCGCAGCGCGGCGCGCTCGTCGGGCCGGTGCGCGGGCCGCTGGGCTGGTACGTGCTGCGGCTGGACGGCGTCGACCGGACCGAGGACCGCAGCCTCGCCTCCGTTCGCGGTGAGCTGGAACAGGCGATCGTGCAGGGTAAGCGCCGCGAAGCGCTCGCCAATCGCGCCGCCGAGGTGGAAGAGCGGCTGTCGTCCGGCGCCAGCCTTGCCGAGGTTGCGCGCATGCTGGGCGCCGAGGTGCAGACCACCGGGCCGGTGCTCGAAGACGGCACGCTTTATCAAAGCGAGGCCGAACTTCCCGCCGATGTCGCGCGCGTCGTGCCGACGATCTACGCCATGGACGCCACGAGCGATCCGCAGATCGCCGCCGGCGCCAATGGCGAAACCTACATCATCTTCGCCCCCGGCAAGATCACCCGGTCCGCCCCGCCCGCCTTTGCCGAGCTACGCCCGACGCTGCGCAACGATTATCGCCGGGAGCAGGGCAATATCGCGGCCAGGCGCGCCGCCGACAACGTCCTGAAGGCGATGAAGGGCGGCAAGACGCTGGCGCAGGCGCTCGCCGCGCTCGATCAGAACGTGCCGCCGCCCAACCCGATCAGCCTGTCGCGCCGTCAGCTTATGGCGAGCGGACAGCAGGTGCCGCCGCCGCTCGCGCTGATGTTCACCATGGCCGAGGGATCGGAAAAGCGGATCGAGGCGCCGCAAAATGGCGGCTGGTTCATCGTGGCGCTCGACGATATCGAAACGCCGGAACTGGACGCGGACGATCCGCTGATCGAATCCACGCGCGGGGAACTCGCGACATTGCGCGGCAACGAATATGCCGAGCAGCTCAACCGCGCGATCCGCAATTCGCGCGATATCCGCCGCAACGACAACGTCATCGCCGCCGTGCGCGAACAGCTCGCCGGGTCGCGCTGATCCGATGGTGGCGGCAGGAACGAGCAACGGGCGGGATCACGACGAACGGGCGCGCGACAATTTGCGGGCGGGAAAATCCGGCGTGGTCTGGCGCCGCATCATCGCCGATTGCGAAACTCCGGTGGGCGCCGCGGTCAAGCTGATGCAGGCGGAGCGCGGCGATTTCCTGCTCGAATCGGTGGAAGGCGGGGAAATACGCGGGCGCTACAGCCTCATCGGGCTGGACCCCGATCTCGTCTTTCGCGCGAAGGGGACCGGCGCCGAAATCAATCGCGACTGGCGGCGGGATCGCGACGGTTTCGCCGCGATGGACACAGGCCCGCTCGACAGCCTGCGCTCGCTGGTGGCCGAATGCACGTTCGACATGCCGGACGACTTGCCCCCGGCGCTTGCCTGCCTCGTCGGGTATTTCGGGTATGAAACCATCGGCCTTGTCGAAACGGTAAGCCGGCCCGCACCCAATCCGCTCGACCTGCCCGACATGCTGTTCGTGCGGCCGACGGTCCTGCTCGTGTTCGACAGCTTGATGGATGCGGTGTTCTGCATCGCGCCGGTGTGGGCAGGCGATGCGGCGGACGATGCCGTCGCCGTCGCGGTGGAACGGGTGGAAACCTGCCTAGCACGGCTTGCAGGTGCCCGCCTTCCCCGCAGCGATGCCGAGCCGTTCCATCCCGAGATCGCGGCGACGCCCTGCGTGCCCGCCGAAACCTATCGGGACATGGCGCTCCGGGCGAAGGAGTACATCACCGCCGGCGATATTTTTCAGGTCGTTCTGGCGCAGCGTTTCACGACGCCGTTCGAACTGCCGCCGCTGGCGCTCTATCGCGCATTGCGGCGGATCAACCCCTCGCCCTTTCTCTATTTCCTCGACCTTCCCGGCTTTGCGCTTACCGGGTCCAGCCCGGAAATCCTCGTGCGGGTCCGCGACGGCGAGGTCACGATCCTAGGATTGCCGGAACCCGCCCGCGCGGCGACACGCCGCAGCGCGATGCCGCCAACCGCGCCGAACTGCTCGCCGATCCGAAAGAACGGGCCGAGCATCTCATGCTGCTCGACCTCGGGCGCAACGACGTGGGCCGCGTGGCGCGAGCCGGAACGGTGGAGGTGACCGACAGCTACGCGGTCGAGAATTACTCCCACGTGATGCATATCGTATCGAACGTGGTCGGCAGGCTGGATGCAAGGCACGACGCGGTCGATGCGCTGTTCGCGGGGTTTCCGGCCGGCACGGTAAGCGGTGCGCCCAAGGTCCGCGCGTGTCAGATCATCGCGGAGCTGGAGCCGGAAACGCGCGGCGCCTATGCGGGCGGGGTCGGCTATTTCGCGCCGGATGGCTCGGTCGACAGCTGCATCGTGCTGCGCACCGCCGTGGTGAAGGACGGGACCATGCACGTGCAGGCCGGCGCCGGCATTGTCGCCGACAGCGACCCCGCCGCCGAACAGCGCGAATGCGAGGCGAAATCGGGCGCGCTGTTCGCCGCGGCGCGCGAAGCGGTCCGCATGGCGGGAGAGCCGGACTACGGGCAGTGACCGCCGCAAGGCTCGGCATTGTCACGGTCCTGATCGCGCTGTCCGCATGCGGGGGGCAGGACGCACCCGAACAGACCGCACCCCCATGCCGGACCGAACGGTTCGAGGGCCAGCGCTTCACCCATTGCATCGCCGATCCCGAACGGCACGAAATTGCGCTCTATCTCGACGGCGCGGATGGCCGTCCGCTCGAACGGTTCGGGGCGCTGCGCGATCTTCTGGGCGATGTGGCGGGCACGATCGCCTTTGCCATGAATGCGGGCATGTATGGCGAGGATCTGCGCCCCATCGGCCTTTTCGTCACCGATGGCGAGGAGCGCGTCCCGCTCAACCGCAATGCGGGGCCGGGCAATTTTCACATGGCTCCCAATGGCGTGTTCTATGCCGACGATGCGGGATGGCACGTGGCGACCACGGCGGATTATGCGGCGCGCAGCCCCAGGCCGCGGATCGCCACGCAATCGGGGCCGATGCTGGTGATCGCCGGCAAGCTGCATCCGGATTTCAGCGAAAACGGACCCTCCCGCCACTTTCGCAACGGTGTGGGCGTCGATGCGGACGGAAACGCCCATTTCGTGATCAGCGACGACATGGTGTCCTTCTACCGCTTCGCCCGGTTCTTTCGCGATGTCGCAAAAACACCCGATGCGCTCTATCTCGATGGGGCGGTTTCGGGATTGTGGGACCCTGCGGGCGAACGAATGGATGCCGCCCCGCCGCTTGGCCCCTTGATCGCAGTGCGCAACTCCGCAAAGGCAGAGCCATGATCCTCGTCATCGACAATTACGACAGCTTCACCTGGAACCTCGTCCATTATTTGATGGAGATGGGCGGCGAGGTCGAGGTCGTGCGCAACGACGCCATCACCGCCGCCGGTGCGATGGCAAGCGGGGCGTCCGGCTTCCTCCTCTCCCCCGGCCCGTGCACCCCGAACGAGGCGGGGGTGAGCCTCGATCTCGTCGCGGCATGCGCCGATGCGGGGCGCCCGCTGCTCGGCGTGTGCCTCGGCCATCAGGCGATCGGTCAGCATTTCGGCGGCACGGTGGTGCGCGGCGGCTTGATGCATGGCAAGACATCGCCGGTGACGCATCACGCGGACGGCGTCTTTGCCGGGCTGCCCTCGCCCTTCATCGCGACCCGTTACCACAGCCTCGTGGTGGAGGACGTGCCGGACTGCCTCGTCGTGAACGCATGGACCCCGCGGCCCGAACAGGACGGCATCCACGCGATGGGATTTCGCCACCGCGACCTGCCCATCCATGGCGTGCAGTTTCATCCCGAAAGCATCGCGACCGAAAACGGCCATGCCCTGCTCGCTAATTTCCTGCGCATGTGCGGCATTGCGGCGACCGTGCCGGCAAGGGTGACGGGATGACGCTCTCGCTCCTCGAAACGAGTGAACTGTTCGGGCGGATGCTCGACGGGTTGATGCCGGACACCGACATTGCCGACACGCTCGTCATGCTGGCCGAGCGGGGCGAAACGGCGGAGGAAATCGCGGGCGCCGCCACCGCCATGCGCGAACGGATGCTGCCGGTCGCCGCGGTCGAGGGGGCCATCGACGTTTGCGGCACCGGCGGCGATGGGCAACACAGCCTGAACGTGTCGACGGCGGTGGCGCTGGTCGTGGCGGCGGCGGGTGTGCCGGTGGCGAAACATGGCAACCGCGCCGCGTCGAGCAAGGCGGGCGGTGCCGATACGCTGGAAACATTGGGCCTCGACCTCGCGCGGGCGGGGCACCGCGCCGAAGCCACGCTGCCCGACCTCGGCATCGCGTTCCTGTTTGCGCAGGCCCACCATCCCGCGCTCGCCCGGATTGCCCCCATTCGCCGCGAACTGGGCCGCCGCACGATCTTCAACCTCATCGGTCCGCTCGCCAATCCGGCGGGCGTGCGGCGGCAATTGATCGGCGTCGCGCGGCCGGAATTCGTGCCCACCTATGCCGATGCGATGCGCCTGCTCGGCACGGAGCGTGCGCTGATCGTTTCGGGGATGGAGGGGCTCGACGAATTGTCGATCGCCGGGCCGAGCCGGGTTGCGACGATCGGCATGGATGTGCCGGACACGCTGACGCCTGCCGATGCCGGCCTGCCGACCCATCCGCTCGATGCCATTCGCGGCGGCGATGCGGTGTATAACGCCGACGCGCTCCGGCGGCTGGTCATGGGCGAAAAGGGCGCCTATCGCGATGCGGTCGTGCTGAACGCTGGCGCCGCTTTGTGGATTGCGGGCATGGTCGGCGACCTCGGCGCAGGGGCGGAGGAAGCGGGCGAAACCATCGACAAGGGGCTGGCGAACGCGCTCCTCAATTGCTGGATCGACACGGTCAAATGACGAACAAGCTCATCGAAATCTGCGATAATACCCGGGCGCAGCTTGCCCAGCGCAAGAAGGAAAGCGCGATCGATGCGCTCGACCTCGCGGCGCGGGGGCGGGAACCTGTGCGCGGCTTCGAAAGCCGTCTGCGCGAAGCGGCGCGCGACGGGTTCGGCCTCATCGCCGAAATCAAACGCGCTTCCCCGTCCAAGGGCTTGATAAGACAGGATTTCGACCCCGAATCCCATGCGCGCGATTATGCCGCCGGGGGCGCGAGCTGTCTGTCCGTGCTGACCGACGAAACCTATTTTCAGGGGCACGCCGACTATCTCGTTGCTGCGCGGCAGGCCTGCTCCCTCCCCGTGCTGCGCAAGGATTTCATGGTCGATCCGTGGCAGGTGGCAGAGGCGCGGGCCATGGGGGCCGATGCGATCCTGATCATCGTCGCCGCGCTCGACGACGGGCAGATGGCGGAGATCGAGGCCGCCGCCCTCGAACGCGGCATGGATGTCCTGATCGAGGTGCATGACGAGGACGAGATGGAGCGCGCGCTGCGGCTGCGCTCGCGATTGTTGGGCGTGAACAATCGCGATCTGCGCAGTTTTGTGACCGATCTTGGCGTGACCGAACGACTGGCTGCCCTCGCCCCGGCCGATGCGTTGCTCGTCGGGGAAAGCGGCATCGCGACCCACGCCGATTGCGAGCGTCTCGCGCAGAGCGGCGTGCGCTGTTTCCTCGTCGGCGAAAGCCTCATGCGGCAAGACGACGTGGAGGGTGCGACCCGGCGCCTGCTCCACGGATGAGCGGGCTCACCCATCTCGATGCCGAGGGCAATGCCCGCATGGTCGATGTCGGCGCCAAGCCGGTGACCCGCCGGGTTGCAACCGCATCGGGCCGGATCGTCATGTCGGCAGAGGCGCGCGATGCGATCCGGCAAGGCACGGTCAAGAAGGGCGATGTGCTTGCCACCGCGCGGATCGCGGGCATCATGGCGGCAAAACGCACGGGCGACCTTATCCCGCTGTGTCATCCGCTCGGCCTTGATTCCGTGCAGGTCGATTTCGCATGGGAAAGCGATGCCCTGCGCGTGACGGCAACGGCCTCCATCTTTGCGAAAACCGGCATTGAAATGGAAGCGATTACAGCATGCTGTGTCGCATTGATGACAATCTACGACATGGCAAAGGCCATCGACAAGGGCATGGTCATCGACGCGGTCCGGCTGATCGCGAAGGATGGCGGCAAATCGGGTCGCTGGCGAGCCGAAGGGTTCGAGGATTTCGAACCGTGATGCCGTTGCTCGACCTCGAAGAGGCGCAGCGAAGGCTCCTCGCCATGGCCGCGCCGACACAGGGCGAGACGATTGCCGTCGAGGCCGCCGCCGGGCGCTATCTCGCCGCCCCGCTCCTTGCGCAAAGGACACAGCCGTCGGACCCGCTTTCGGCGATGGACGGGTGGGCGGTGCGAGCCGCCGACATGCCCGGCCCGTGGACCATTATCGGGGAAAGCGCGGTAAGCCATCCCTTTGCCGGCGACATCGACGCGGGCCATGCGGTGCGCATTTCGACCGGCGCCATCGTCCCGCCGGGCGCGGATGCGGTGCTGGTGCAGGAAGAATGCCGCCGCGATGGTGATACGCTGCATTTCGAAGGAACGCCGCCCGATCCGCTTGCCCGCCATATCCGGCCGCGCGGGCTGGATTTTACGGAAGATGCGGTTCTTCTGGACGCTGGCGCGCGGTTGAGCCCGGCCGCGCTCGCGCTCGCGATTGGCGGGGGGCATGGCACGGTGCCGGTGCGCCGCCGCCCGCGCGTGACCATCATCGATTGCGGCGATGAATTGCGCGCGCCGGGCGAACCGCTCGGTCCGGGTGATTTGCCGGCCAGCAACGGGCCGATGCTGGCCGCGATGTGTGGCGAACTGCCCTGCGATGTGACGCGCCGCGGACCCATTGGGGACGAGCGCGAGGCGCTCATCACCGCGTTCGGAGCGGCGGACGATGCCGATCTGGTGATTACCAGCGGGGGCGCATCGGTCGGGGATCACGATCTGATCCGGCCGACGCTGGAATCGATCGGTGCGGAACTCGCATTCTGGCGCGTGGCGATGAAGCCGGGCAAGCCGGTGATGGTCGCACGCCGGGAACGGCAGATCGTCCTCGGCCTGCCGGGCAATCCGGTTTCCTGCTTCGTCACGGCGTTTCTGTTTGCCCTGCCCCTGATCCGCGCGATGAATGGCTGCACCGCCCCCCTCCCCACCCGGCAGGTGATGCCGATACGCGGTTCGCTCGGACCGACGGGGAAAAGAGCGGAATTCATTCGCGCGCGCATTCGCGACGGCGCGGCCGAACCGCTGCGGCTCCAGGATAGTGGCGCGATCGCTCCCTTGGCCATGGCGGATGCGTTGATCATTCGTCCGGCACACGCAAAAAGCATCCAAAATGGAGCCGAAGTGTCTATTTTTCGCCTATATGGTTAGAAGGGCGATTGACGGCGTTCCGTTTGTTGCCTAACTGTTCCTTATTCGTTCACGGATTGATTTCGTAGAACAGGAGGAACGAACCAATGCTCACGCGCAAGCAGCATGAATTGCTGGTGTTTATTCAGGATCGGCTCGACGAAACCGGGATCTCCCCCTCATTTGAGGAGATGAAGGACGCCATCGACCTGAAGTCGAAATCGGGTGTGCATCGGCTCATTTCCGCATTGGAAGAGCGTGGCTTCATCCGCCGCCTCCCCAACCGCGCCCGCGCACTCGAGGTGATACGCCAGACCGATCGTGCCGGCGCCGCCTCGAAGGAAGAGCCTGGAACCGTCGTATCCCTGAACCGCAAGGGTGGCACGCCTGCACCCGCGAATGATGTCGTCGAGATCCCGCTGCATGGCCGGATTGCCGCCGGCATGCCGATCGAGGCGCTGGAGGATCAGCAGATGCTGCCCGTGCCGGCCGCATTGCTCGGTGCGGGTGAGCATTATGCGCTCGAAGTGTCGGGCGATTCCATGATCGAGGCCGGGATCTTCGATGGCGATTTCGCGCTTGTCCGCCGCACCGAAGAGGCGCGCGATGGGGAGATTATCGTCGCACTTGTGCATGGTGTGGAAGCGACATTGAAATATCTGCACCGCGATGCCGGAAAGGTCAGGCTTGATCCTGCAAACGCAGCGTATGAGGCGCAGGTTTACGACGCTCGCGATGTGCAGGTGCAAGGGCGCCTTGCCGGGCTCCTGCGGCGGTATCACTAAGAGGAAGTCGTTAAGCCGAGAAAGGCGCCTGCGTCATTTCATCGCCTGTGCCGCTGCCCCGCTCCGGCGCCACCCATGCCCATCGCGAGGATTTCGGGCATAGGCGATCGCCCCGCTCTCGAAATCGTAGGTCATGCCGCCCCTGCGCGTAAGCAGGGCACGATCCGCCTTCAAGATGCGCGGCCTGCATGCGCCGGGCAGTTTCCATTCGGCGATCACGATATCGCTGTCCGCACATGCCGTGACCATCGCCCTGTAATCGACGGTCGCCCGGCGCTGCGACACCATGATGCGCCGTTGTCGCATTTCGAACCGGCAAAAGGCCCGGTTGCATTCCGCCCCGGGAATATCCCTGAGCTTGGCGTAGTTGCCGACGTCCGGATCGACACCCGCCTGTTCGAGCAGCGCATCGCGCGTAAACCCGGCGCGGTCGCGTAACAGGTAGATCCGTCCGCCCTCGTCCGCGATGGCGACATGCCGGCCTTCCGCCGCGATCATGAGATCGGGCGCGGGCTGCATCGCCAGCATGACGACGCCCGTGCCCATCGGAATCAACCCGTACAATCGGATGCCCCCCGACCACAGCGCACACCAGAAAAACCCCGCGGCAAAGAGAAGGATGGACCATAACGGCGGCTGCGCCCGCAGGATCACCGAATTTTCCGAGCCGGAAGCGAGGAACGCAATTTCGATCAGCGCCTGCAGCGCCCACCCCGTTGCCATCCACACCGGGCCGCCCAAGCCTATGAGGTCGAGCGTGAGCGACAGGCCGAGCAACGGCATCACCAGCGCGGTCGTCAGCGGAATTGCGACCAGATTGGCGAACGGCCCGAACACCCCGGTGCGATGAAAGTGAAAGAGGACGAGCGGCGACAGGCATGCCTCGACCACCAATCCCGTCAGGAAGAGAGCCACGACCGGCCTCCACCACCCGCGCCCCTCTTCGCGCCGGGCGAGGAAATCCTGCATTCCCGCGCTGTTGTGGAAGGCGACGATGGCGACCACGGCGGCAAAGCTGAATTGAAAGGACGGGCCGACCACCGCCTCCGGCCAGAAGAACATGATCGTCATCGCCGCAATCGCGATCAGGCGCAGGGAAAGCGCCTGCCGCCCGATCGACAGCGCGAACAGGACGAGAAACGACGCGATGCACGCACGGATCGTCGGCAACGCAGCACCGGTGAGCAAGGTGTAGCCGAGCGCCGCCCCCGCCCCCACGGCCCCCGCCAGGATCGGCAGCCGCCAGCGCAACGCGACCGCGGGAAACAGCCCGCCGATCCGCATCACCACGAACCAGGCGATCGCCACCACCGCCCCGACGTGCAGGCCGCTGATCGAAAGCAAATGCGCGAGCCCGGCATCGCGCATCGCCTGCGCGCTGATCTCGTCGATGGCGCCGCGGTCGCCGCTCGCCAGCGTGGCGCCGATGGCGACGGCGGCGGGGTCGATACCGGCGACCGTGCTCAACCTTTCACGCACATGACGGGCGAGATCGCGGCGCCACGCACCCAGCCCTGCGCCCTTTTCGGCTTCACTGGCGGCATCCCCGCCCTCCCCCGGCGTGAGCAGGCGCGGCGGGTCGAGCGCCGATCCCGTGGCTGCCACCCCATCGAACCATGCGACCCGCGCGAAATCGTAAGCGCCCGGCAACACCGGATGCGTCGGCGGGGTCAGCCGTGCGCGCACCGCGATATTGGCGCCTTCCCTCAGGAAAGGGCGGTCATCCTCCGCCTTGATATTGATGCGCGCGCGGATCGTCCGCTCCTCCCGCGGGTCGCGCGTCGCGATCAGCAGCCGCACGCGATTGCGCGAAGGCTGCTCCTCGCGCTCCAGCACGGTTGCCGTGATCGGCGCCACGACCGGCCCGCCGATGGGCTGCGTCCCGACAAGTTCGGACCGCGCCCAGATGAGCGCGAGCCCGACGGCAAACATCGTCGCCAGCCCGATTGCCGCACTGCGCACCAAAGCATGCGAACCATCGGGGGCGTGCGTGGCCACAACCCCGGCGATCACCCCGCAAATGCCGAGCGCGAGCAGCCATTCCGCCGCGCCCGGCAAAACGAACCAGGCCCCGATTCCCGCCAGCATCGCCACCGCGAGCCATGGCATACGCTCGAACGGCCGCGCGTTCAGAAAGGCTTCGACGCGGTTCAGCAGGCTGGACAAACTGCCGCGCTTGCCCCATTGCCGCAAACGCGAAGACGATGGCCCCGCGGCATGCGGCGCGCCATCCGGTTCGCCCGCAATCGGGATGCCGGATCGCCCATCGAAGGCGTCGGGTTTCGGAAATTGCGGCGCGACCATGGGATTATTGGATAGGAAGCGGCACCAGATGGCAAGCGGCAGCGTTACAGGCTCCACCGACAGTCCGGCGGACACGCCCGAGACCAAGCGCCCGGTGGTCACCCGATTTGCGCCTTCGCCCACCGGTTTCCTGCATATCGGCGGCGCACGGACCGCGCTGTTCAACTGGCTTTTCGCGCGCCATCACGGCGGCCGCGCGCTGCTCCGGATCGAGGATACCGACCGCGCCCGTTCGACCGAGGAGGCGATCGACGCGATTCTGGACGGGCTGGACTGGCTCGGCCTCGATTACGACGACCCGCCCGTGTTTCAGTCGCAGCGGGCCGAACGCCACGTCGCCGTCGCCAACCGTCTGCTCGATGCAGGGCACGCGTACAAATGCTATGCCACGGCCGAAGAGCTCGAACAGATGCGCGCCGAGCAGCGCGCGGCGAAGAAGCCGCTGCGTTACGATGGCCGCTGGCGTGACCGGGATCCCGCCGATGCGCCGGCGGATGCGCCCTATGTCGTGCGGCTGAAAACGCCGGAACAGGGCGAAAGCATCATCGACGACGCGGTGCAGGGCCGCGTGAAGGTCCGCAATTCCGAGATCGACGATTACGTGCTGCTGCGGTCCGACGGCACGCCGACCTACATGCTGGCCGTGGTGGTCGACGATCATGACATGGGCGTCACCCACGTGATCCGCGGCGACGATCATTTGAACAACGCCTTTCGCCAATTGCCGATCATTCACGCGATGAACGCGATCACCGGCGAATGGGCGGAACCGATCTATGCACATATCCCGCTCATCCACGGGGCGGACGGCGCTAAGCTGTCGAAACGGCACGGCGCGATGGGCGTCGATGCCTATCGCGACGAGATGGGCCTTCTTCCCGAAGCGGTGTCGAATTATCTGCTGCGTCTCGGCTGGGGTTATGGCGATCGCGAGATTATCGACCGGGACGAGGCGATCGCTTTGTTCGATCTGTCGGGCGTCGGCAGAAGCGCGTCCCGCTTCGACACGAAGAAGCTCGCCAATCTGAACGGCCATTACATGCGCGAGGCGGATGACGGCAGGCTCGCCGATCTTACCGCCCCCCGTATCGCCGCACTGGACGCGGGTTTCGACGCAGGGCGCGACCGCGACCTGCTCATCCAGGCGATGCCGTCGCTCAAGGCGCGGGCCAAGAACCTCGACGAGCTGGCCCAAGGCGCGCTGTTCCTGTTCCGCAACCGTCCGCTCCCCATGGACGAGAAGGCCGCCAACCTGCTCACCGACGATGCGCGGCAGCTTCTTGCCGACGCGCATGAAAGGCTGCTTGCGGCAGATGTCTGGACAAGCGAAAGCCTTGAAGCCAATCTGAAGCAGATGGCGGAGGAGCGCGCGCTTGGTCTTGGCAAGATCGCGCAACCTTTGCGTGCGGCGTTGACCGGGCAGGCGGTTTCGCCGGGAATTTTCGATGTTCTGGTCCTGCTCGGCCGCGAGGAGAGCCTGGCGCGTATCGCCGCGCAGGCCCCCGCCGCAGGGCAGACCGATACCAACCGTTGATTGATGAAGGAGAACACAAGTGGGCGACACTAACGCGACACTGAACGCCAAGGGCGATACGCACGATTTCGAGATCAAGAGCGGCACGCTCGGTCCCGATGTCGTCGACATCCGCAAGCTTTACGCCAATACCGGCATGTTCACATACGATCCGGGCTTCACCTCGACGGCGAGCTGCGATTCCGCGCTCACCTATATCGATGGCGAGGAAGGCGTGCTCCTGCACCGCGGCTACCCCATCGGTCAGCTTGCCGAACATTCCAGCTTCATGGAAGTCGCGCACCTGCTGCTCAACGGCGAATTGCCGAGCGCGGACGAGCTCGACGATTTCACCTACACCATCACGCGCCACACCATGCTGCACGATCAGCTGCGCCAGTTCTATCAGGGTTTCCGCCGCGATGCGCACCCGATGGCGATCATGTGCGGCGCGGTCGGCGCATTGTCCGCATTCTATCATGACAGCACCGACATTTCCGACCCGGAACATCGCAAGATCAGCTCGCACCGCCTGATCGCGAAGATGCCGACGATCGCGGCCATGGCGTACAAATACGCCATCGGTCAGCCTTTCATGCAGCCCGACAATTCGCTGTCCTACACCGGCAATTTCCTGCGCATGACCTTCGGCGTTCCAGCCGAGCAATACGAGGTGAACCCGGTCGTGGAGCGCGCGCTCGACCGTATCTTCATCCTGCACGCCGACCATGAACAGAACGCATCGACCTCGACCGTGCGTCTGGCCGGGTCGTCGGGCGCGAACCCCTTCGCCTGCATCGCGGCCGGCATCGCGTGTCTGTGGGGTCCGGCGCATGGCGGCGCGAACGAAGCCGCGCTCAACATGCTCCACGAAATCGGCACGCCGGACAAGATTCCCGAATATATCGCCCGTGCCAAGAACAAGGACGATCCGTTCCGCCTGATGGGTTTCGGCCACCGCGTGTACAAAAACTACGACCCGCGCGCGACCGTCATGCAGAAGACCGTGCGCGAGGTGTTCGAATCGCTGAACGTCTCCGACCCGGTGTTCGAAGTGGCCTTGCAGCTTGAGGAAATGGCATTGAACGACGATTATTTCGTCGAGAAGAAGCTCTTCCCCAATGTCGATTTCTATTCCGGCGTGATCCTCTCCGCGATCGGGTTCCCGACGACGATGTTCACCGCGCTGTTCGCACTCGCCCGCACGGTGGGCTGGGTCGCGCAATGGAACGAGATGATCTCCGATCCCGCACAGCGTATCGGCCGCCCGCGTCAGCTCTATACCGGCCCGGCGCAGCGCGACTACGTTCCCGTCGACAAGCGTTAAGGAGAACGGGCGGTGTTGCGCATCATCATGCAGGTGTTCGGCACCGCCCTCGTTCTCGTCGGCGGGCTGTGGACGCTTCAGGGGCTCGGCCTCGTGATGTGGCCGGCGGAAAGCTTCATGCTGGGGCAGGAAAGCTGGGCGGCTTATGGCGCGATCGCCATCGCGGTCGGGCTTGTGCTGCTCTGGCTGACGCGCAGGCGCACACCGCGCCGTTGACTGCGATTTGAACGAACCGGAAAGGGTGAAGGCCGTGCCTTCGCCCTTTTTTTGGTTGGTCAGCCGCGCCGCCCGTTTCCGCCGCCGCGCGCAACCACCGCCCATGCGCCGAGCACCAGCGCCGAAAGCACCATGGCAAACGGCGCCAGCATCCCTGTATAGGCGAACAGGGCAAGCGCCACGCACAGCATGAAACGGTCGGCGAGCCACACCCGCACCCGTTCCGGTTCCGCCTGAAACTCACCGATCGCGACCGTCGCCACAAGCACGAAGGCAAGGTACCAGCCCCCCAACCGTGCCCAGTCGCCATCGGTCAGGGCAAAACCGAGCGCAACGACCAGCATGACATCGAACAGCGACGCCGCGCCGCGCCACATGCGGCTTCGCGCGGTCATCCCGATCCGGCCCTGCCGCACCGCCTCTTCGAGAACGAGTGCACCGCGCCCGGCGAGCCAAGCGAAGGCAAACAGAAGCAGCCCGCTCCACACAGAGACAAAAGCCGTCACCCCGCCCGCCACGAGCAGGACCGCCAGCGCCGCATACCAGAGGAGGACCGGCGAGCGGTCGGTTTCGAGGAAACTCGCGCTGAACCGCCGCACGGCCATGGCCGCGAGGCGTGGCCCCGGCGTCCTGCCGCGCGTCTCCTCGAGGCTGCGCGACAGCTGCGCTGCCTCGACCCCATGTGCGATGCGATTGTTCGCCACGATCGCCCAGCGATGATCGTCAAGGCACGCCTCGTCGACCGGCTTTGTCGCGACTCCCGCCATCAGCGCGATGCGCAGAAGGGAGGAGGCAACGTCGCAATCGCGCGGCAATTGGCGCAGGCGCTCACAAAGCGAACCCGGCATCAGCAGCAGCCCCGCCCAGGCGCGTTCGGCATCCAACCTTTCGAAACCCAGCGACAGCCCCGGTTCGATCGGCAGGGTCGCAACCATCGACCCCTTGTCGAGCATCGGGAGCGCCGTCGCCGGAT
This sequence comes from Croceicoccus sp. YJ47, assembly GCF_016745095.1. Classification (NCBI taxonomy): domain Bacteria; kingdom Pseudomonadati; phylum Pseudomonadota; class Alphaproteobacteria; order Sphingomonadales; family Erythrobacteraceae; genus Croceicoccus; species Croceicoccus sp. YJ47. The sequence continues at coordinate 2,550,144 of NZ_CP067087.1, read as the reverse complement.
CCGACAGCAGCCCATCGGTCAGCAGCAATATTTCGTCCGCCGTGCTCACCATCGCGCACAGGCCGGGAGAATCCGAAATCCGGCGCGCATCGACCCCCTGTTCGCGGGCGGCGCGCAGAACGCCATCGACCCCCTCCTCCCCCGCATCGGCAAGGAGCAGGATGCGTTGCGCACCTGCTGCCAGCGCGAGGTCGAGTTGATGGCGGATCACGGCCTGTCCGCCCACGCGAAGCCGGGCCCGCGGACGCGACATGCCCGGACGCAAGCCATCGCCATCGAAAGGCTCCAGCATGGAAAGAACAGCGATGCGCAACGAAATTCCCCAATTCGATACGATTGCAAGAGCTGGAACGGCAAGAATGCGCCCTGCGCCGTGCTTCCTCTTGTCGCCAAGCGCCGCCATTCATGGATCGCAGCCCGCCCCGATGCAAGCCGGCGCACCCCGCTTTACCCAGGCCCGGTTGCAAAAGCTGCGCAAAAGCGGACCGACGGAGGGTTCCGCGAGACGCGAACCATGCTATTTGCAACAGCCATGAAAGAACAGCGCAATATCGTGTCCATCGGCACGGACGAGCAGACCGATCACGCCGTCACCGCCCCCATCGCAGATGAGCGGACCGAGAGCGAAACGGACTGGACCGCGGAGCACGAGGTCGCGGCGCCCGGTGCGCGCCAGTGGCTCGCGCCGGTCGTCGTAGCGGTCGCGATTGCCGTGTGGACGGCGTTCTATGTCTATGCGCAACGCGATGCCGCGGCGGGCGGCGATGCGGCGCGATGGGCCGGGATGATCGTCGCATGGTCGATGCCGGTGCTCCTGATCCTTACCGGCTGGGCGGTTGCCATGCGGTTCAGCAAGGCGGAAGCGAGCCGCTTTGCCGAAAACGCGGCGCTGCTGCGCGATGAGGCCCGTTCGCTGGAGGACCGGCTGGTGCGCGTCAACGGCGAGCTCAGCATCGCGCGCGAATTTTTGACCTATCAGGCGCGCGATCTCGAATCGCTGGGCCGGGTGACGACCGATCGCATCGGGGAAAGCGCGCACCGGCTCGAAACGCTGATCGGCGAAAATGGCGTGCGGGTCGAAACGCTGCACGAAACCAGTCGCAAGGCGCTGACCAACATGGAAAACCTGCGCGGTCAGATTCCGGTCCTCACCAATGCGACGCGCGATCTTACCAATTCCATCGGGCAGGCCGGCTCCACCGCCGACGATCAGGTTGCGCGGCTGACATCCGGGTTCGAACGGCTGGGCGAAGCTGGCGAGGCCAGCGCCATCAGGATCGACGCGATGCACGACCGGGCGGGCGCTGTCCTCACCGAATTCGAGCGCCGGCTTGCGCAGCTGGGTGAGGAAACGGCGGCCCGTTTCGCCGCGCTCGACCGCGAAAGCACCGCGCTGCGCGAGCGCATCGGGGCCCGGCAGGGCGAAGGGATCGACGCCCTTCGCAGCCAGTGTGGCGCGCTGGAGGAAGCGCTGGACGCCGCGCGCGCACGTATCGAGGAAAGCCGTCAGCGCGGGCTCGATGCCTTGCGCGAACAGCTCGGCGCGATCGATACAGGGGCGCAGGACGTGGGCCGGCAATGGCACGCCCGCCTCGACGAAATCGGCGCCGGCGCCGATGCCCTCTTCGCGAAGATCGACGGGACGGGTCAGGAAGCACTCGACGCCACGGGCGCGCGGGTCCGCGCCCTGTCCGCGGAGATCAGCCGCCTCCACGACGACCTTGCCCGGCGCGGCGAAACGATGGATGCACAGCTTGCCGAACGCATCGTGCAGGCCGAGGACGCCAGCCACACCATGACCGAACGGCTGGGCGAACGGCTCGGCGATCTCGATGCGGAGATCGAGACGCGCCGCCAGCGCTACGAAGCGGCCAGCGGCGATCTGGCACGCCATGCCGAACATATCTCGACGCAGCTGTCCGAATATGGCGAACGGATGGACGACGCCGCCGCGCGCGGTCGCGTCGCGGAAGCGACGATCGCCGCAGGCCTGGCGGCGCTGTCGCAGCAGCTCGGCGACAGCCGCGAGGCGCTGAACGGGACGGATGCGGCGGTTGGCGCGCTTCGTGAACAGAGCGCGCGGCTGCTCGAACTGATCGAGGCCAGCGCCCGCCATTCGCGCGATACGTTGCCGCAGGCGCTGACGCAGGCGGAGGAACGGCTTGAAACGATGGACCGCACCGTGACCTCGGTGCGCGACATGGTGAGCGGGGCTGGCGACGATGGCCAGCGTCTGAGCCAGGCTGTCGCCGCCACGCGGGAGCAGACCCGCGCCGCGATGGCCGAAATCGATGCGCTGCACGACACGATGCAGGCGCGCGGTGCAGACCACGCCGAACAGCTCATCGAACTACGCGAGATGGTCGAACGCACCCGCGCCGATGCCGAGGCGATGACCGCATCGGCGGAGGCGGCGCTGAACGGTGCGGTGCGCGCGCTGGCCGAGGCGAACCGGTCCGCCATCGCCGAGATCGAGGGCAATTCGGCAACGGCGGTCGCGGCGCTGGCCGCAGATGTCGGTTCCCGGACCGGCGCGGCGGTGCAGGACGCGCTGAACCGGACGGGCGGAAAGACTGTCGCCGCGCTCGATGCGACGCTCGCGCAGGCGACCGATGCGGCGCAGACCGCCGCCCGGCAACTGGAGGAGCGGCTTCGCGGCATTGACGAGCTGACCGCCCATCTCGAACATCGCATCGCAGAGGCACGCGCCCGCGCCGAAGAGGACAGCGACGAAGGCTTCGCCCGCCGCGTCGCGCAGATTACCGATGCGCTCCATTCGACAGCGATCGACATCGACAAGGTACTCTCCGCCGAGGTCAGCGAAACCGCGTGGCAGGCGTATCTGCGCGGCGAGCGCGGCATTTTCACGCGCCGTGCGGTTCGCCTGCTCGACAATGGGGAGGCGCGTTCGGTGCACGACCATTACGAGGCCGACGCCGAATTTCGCGAGAACGTCAATCGCTACATTCGCGATTTCGAAACGATGCTGCGCAACCTTCTGTCGACGCGGGACGGCAATGCGCTGTCGATCACGCTGCTGTCGTCCGACATGGGCAAGCTTTACGTCGCGCTCGCGCAAGCGATCGAGCGGATCCGCAAATAGCTATTCCGCCTCGTATTGCCGGGCGGCGATGTCCTCGGGCGGCTGAACGAAATTGAGATCGTCGACCGTGATCCAGCCCGCCCGGTAATTCGCATAGAACAGCGCGAACACCGCCGCCGAGAGCAGCGTTGCGCGCACGATGACCTGCAATGGGCGGAAATTGACGGGCGCGCTGTCTGCCTGGCCGGATATTCCGCCCTCGCCCGTTTCGTTATGCGTGCGAATGCCGAAGGGCATGACGACGAACGCCGCCATGACCCAGAACAGCAGATAGATCGCAAGGCCGGACGTCAGTTGCACCGGTCAACCCATGGTCATCACGACGACCTGCGGATTCTTGCCCGACCAGCGGCGTGCGGCACGGCGGGCGGCAAGACGGGCCGCTTCGTGAACGGCGGAGCGATCCTTGGCGCGGCCGCCCTTCAACCGGCCGAGTGCCTTGCCGATGTCGGCCTGCGCCTCGGCGACGAAATCGTCCATGTCCTCGTCGAGCGGGAGACCCACCGCGCTGATCGCGGGGGCGGCCTTTGCACCCTTGCCCGGCAAGACCACAGTCACCAGCCCATTGGCCGCGAGCCTGCGCCGCGCGGCGATGGATTCGCCATCCGCCGGCACGATGATGTCCCCGTCGAGCAGCAGACGCCCGGCCTGCGTTTCGCCGATCTTGTGCGGCTTTCCGGGCGCGAGGCGAACGATATCGCCGTTGCGCTGATCGATGGCGTGGGGGATCCCCTGCTCCAGCCCGAGCCGCGCCTGCTCCATCATGTGGCGCGTTTCGCCGTGCACGGGCACGAGGATTTCGGGTTTGAGCCAGCCATACAGCTCGATCAGTTCGGGACGCCCGGGATGGCCCGACACGTGGATGAGCTCCTGCCGGTCGGTGACCATCTCGATCCCGCGCCGGGCGAGCTGATTCATGATGTAGCCGATGGCCAGTTCGTTGCCGGGGATCTGCCGGCTGGAGAACAGCACGACGTCGCCCTTGGTCAGTTCGAGCGGGTGATTTTCCGCCGCGATCCGGCCCAGCGCGGCGCGCGGTTCGCCCTGCCCGCCGGTGGCCACGATGAGCAGCTCCCCGCGCGGAATGTCCATCGCCTCGTCGAAGCTGACCGTCTTGGGGAAATCGAGCAGGTAACCGCTTTTCTGTGCCGCGCCGATGATACGGTCGAGCGAACGACCCGCCACGCATAGCGTCCGCCCGCTTTCCTTCGCCACCCGGCCCAAGGTCTGAAGCCGCGCGACATTGGATGCAAAGGTCGTGACGAGGATGCGCTTGCCCGCATGACGTGCGATCTCCGCCTCGAGCGCCTTGCGCACCTCGCCCTCGGACCCGGAGGCCGACGGGTTGAACACATTGGTGGAATCGCACACGAGCGCGAGCACGCCATCGTCCCCGATTTCGCGCAGTTCCTCCGGCGTGGCAGGTTCGCCGACCTGCGGATCGCTGTCGAGCTTCCAGTCGCCGGTATGGAACACGCGGCCATAAGGCGTGTCGATCAGCAGCGCATTGCCCTCCGCGATGGAATGGGCGAGCGGGACGTAGCGAATTCCGAACGGCCCGACCTGAAATTCGTCAAGATGGTCGATGATGCGCAGTTCGACCTCGTCCTGAATGCCGGCTTCTTCCAGCTTCAGCCGCACGAGTTCGGCCGTGAACGGGGTCGCATAGATCGGCACGCCAAGATCGGCCGCGAAATAGGGCACCGCCCCGATGTGATCCTCATGCGCGTGGGTGACGACGATCGCCTCGAGATCGTCGAGGCGTTCCTCGATGAAATCGAGATCGGCAAAGACAAGGTCGACACCGGGATAGCCCGGATCGGAAAAGGTCATTCCCAGATCGACCATCAGCCATTTGCCGTCGCAGCCGTAGAGATTGACGTTCATGCCGATCTCTCCCGATCCGCCAAGCGCGAGGAAGAGAAGTTCGTTTTTCGGTTTCATAAGTTCTTTCCGGCCCGTTCTGCCAGTATGGCAAGGCCTGTGAGCGTAAGGTCGACGTCGACGACGTCGAAAATATCGGTGTGCGTATCGAAGAGCAGGGCAAGGCCGCCGGTGGCGACCACCTTGACCGGGCGGCCGATTTCGGTCCGAAGCCTGGCGACAAGCCCTTCCATCATGGCGACATAGCCCCAGAAAACGCCGATGTGCATCTGCGTCTCGGTGTTGCGTACGATGACGGACGTGCTCTGGCTCGGTCCCTCTATCGCGATGCGCGGAAGCTTTGCGGCCGCATTGACGAGCGCGTCGAGCGACAGGTTGATCCCCGGCGCGATGATGCCCCCTTTGTAGGCGCCATTGAAATCGACGACATCAAATGTGGTGGCCGTGCCGAAATCGATCACGATCAGGTCGCCGGGAATGGCATCGTGCGCGGCAATAGCATTGACCGCCCTGTCCGCGCCGAGCGAGCGCGGCTCCTCCACATCGATTTCGATGCCCCAGCCATCCGCGCTTTCCCCGGCGAAGATCGGTGCGGTGCCGAAATATTTCTCACCCAGCACGGTCATGTTGTGCCGTGAGCGCGGAACCACCGACGATACGATGATCCGGTCGATATCCGCAAAGCTCAGCCCGCCGATGGCGAACAGTTGCATCAGCCATACCGCATATTCGTCCGCCGTGCGCCGCACATCGGTCGCAATCCGCCAGCGGGCGCGCACGTCGCGCCCCGCGATCACGGCAAAGACAATATTGGTATTTCCGACATCGACGGCCAGCAACATGGCTTCAGTCATCTCCTTCGCCGGCGATCATCGCCACTTCTCCCGCATAGATGGCGCGTTCCCGGCCATCCGCAAGGCTTAGCCGCAGCGATCCGTCCGGCCCTAGCCCTGCATAACGCCCGGTCACCGCCCCCTCGCCGGGAACGGAGGCCGACAGAAGCGCGCCGCGCACCGGACCGCGTGCGATCCAGCGCGACACGATCTCGACCAGTCCCGACCCACGCCAGAGCGCGAGAAATACCCCGAACTGGTGCGCAAGCTCGTGTGCGAGCGCGTCGCGTCCGACATGCACACCCATATCGGCGAGCGCGGCGGTGGCAATCCCGTCAATCTGCGGCGCACGGGCGAGATTGACCCCGATGCCCGCGACGACCGTGTCGCCCTGTCTCTCCAGCAGGATGCCGGCGATCTTCGCCCCCTCCCACAGCACGTCATTCGGCCATTTCAGCATCAGCCGCCGCGTATCGGCGAGCGCCGCGGCGATCGTTTCATACACGGCCAGCGCCGCCACAAGCGCCAGCGTATGCGCCGCAGGATCCCCGCCGTTCAAAGCGACAACGGTCGACCCCATGAAATTGCCGGCGCCATCATGCCATTCGCGCCCAAGCCGGCCGCGGCCCGCAGTTTGCCGGTCCGCGACAAGCCATGCGCCTTCGCGAACCGTCTCCCCGCGCCCGCAACGGGCCAGCAATTCGGTATTCGTCGACCCGATCGAGGCTACGACCTCGATCGGTGAAGGCACGACCCGATCAGACAATCAGGAACAGCGCGAGCGCCGCCTTGTCGGCAAGCGAACCCAGCCACGGCGTGAGCAGATAGCCCAGCGGCGAGATGACGACACACGCGACGGCAAGGATGACCGTGTGCGATGTCTGCGTCACGGGCGCGACCCGATCGACCGGTTCGTCGAAAAACGCGATCTTCACGATCTTGATATAATAGAACGCGCCGATCACGCTCGCCGCGATGCCGATCGCGGCCAGCACGATGAGATCGGCATTCACCGCAGCCTGGAACACGACGAACTTGCCCCAGAAGCCGAACAGCGGCGGAATGCCCGCAAGGCTGAACATCACGGCCAGCAGTGCCCATGCAAGTCCTGGGCGTGTCCGCGACAACCCGGCAAAATCGTCGATGGATTCGATCGCATGTCCATCCGCGTCGCGCATCATCAGCACGATGACGAAACCTGCGACCGACATGAAGACATAGATGAAGAGATAGACGAGCATTGCCGATGCGCCCTGCGGCGTCGCGGCGGCAAGACCGATGAGCAGGAAACCGATATTGTTGATCGACGAATAGGCCAGCATACGCTTGATATTGCCCTGCCCGATGGCACCCAGCGCGCCGACCACGATCGACGCAAGCGCGACGAAGATCACGATCTGCTGCCAGGCATCGACCTGCGCGCCGAACGGCCCGAACGCCACCCGCATGGTGAGCGCCAGCGCGGCCACCTTGGGCGCGGTGGCGAAGAACGTCGTCACCGGCGTCGGCGCACCTTCGTAAACGTCCGGCGTCCACATGTGGAACGGCACGGCGCTGATCTTGAAGGCAAGCCCCGCGAGCACGAAGATCAGCCCGAACAACGCACCTGTCGACAACGGCCCGCTCAGCACGAAGCGCACGGCGGCGAAATCGGTGCTGCCGGCAAAGCCGTAGACGAGGCTCATCCCGAACAGGATGATCCCGCTCGCCAGGGCACCGAGGATGAAATATTTCAGACCCGCCTCTACCGAACGTTCATCGGTGCGCAGGAACGCCGCCAGCACATAGGCTGCAAGGCTGTTGAGTTCGAGACCGATATACAGCGTCAGGAAATCGGTCGCCGCCACCATCATGTTCATGCCGAGCACGGCAAACAGGATCAGAACGGGATATTCGGCACGCATCGCCCCATGACGTTCGAAGAATGCCGGCGCCACCATGAGCGCCACCGCAGCCGACAGATAGATGAGCAGCTTCGCGAAGGCGGCAAAGGCATCGGCCGTATACTGCCCGCCAAACGCGACGGTTTCCGGCCCCATCAGCCCTTCGCCCAACGTCGGCGCGGCGATGAAGGCACAGATCGCGAGCACGGCCACCGCGGCGATCGAAATCGCCTTCGACGACCGATCGCCGAGCCATGCGGCGGCGAGCAACAGGATGAGCCCGCCGACCGTAAGCACTTCCTCGGCGGCGATCAGTTGCAGGGATTGGGAGAAATCGTTCATCAGTGCGCTCCCCCCTCATGCGCGGCTTCGATGGCGGCGGCACGCGCCTCCGCGCTCGGCAACGCGAGATGCGCGTCCCCTGCGGGCGCAGCGGCGGAAATCCGCTGATCCAGCCATTCGATATCGGCGCGCATCGGGGCCAGAAAACTTTCGGGATAGATGCCCATCCACATGGTCGCGGCGGCCAGCGGAATCAGCATGGCCCATTCGCGCTTGTCGAGGTCGGGCATGGCGGCGGCATCGGCATTGACCTGTTCGCCAAACGCCACGCGGCGGTACAGATACAGCATGTAGCCGGCCCCAAGAATAATACCCGTCGTGCACACCAGCGCCAGCCAGCTCGAAATCTCGTACATGCCGGCAAGGCTCAGGAATTCGCCGACAAAGCCGCTCGTCCCCGGAAGGCCGATGCTCGCCATGGTAAAAAGCAGGAAGAACAGCGCATAGCGCGGCATGTTGATCGCCAGCCCGCCATAGCGCGAAATCTCCCGCGTATGCAGCCGGTCGTAGATGATCCCGACGCACAGGAACAGCGCGCCCGACACGAGCCCGTGGCTCAACATCAGGATCATCGCCCCCTCGAGCCCCTGCACATTGAAGGCGAAAAGCGCGCCGGTCACGATCGCCATATGCGCAACCGAGGAATAGGCGATGAGCTTCTTCATGTCCTGCTGCACCAGCGCGACGAGGCTGGTATAGACCACCGCCACCATCGACAGCCCGAAGATCAGCCACGCAAACTGGGCCGAAGCCTCGGGGAACATCGGCAGCGAAAACCGGATGAAGCCATAGCCGCCCATCTTGAGCAGAACGCCGGCGAGGATGATGGACCCCGCCGTCGGTGCCTGAACGTGGGCATCGGGAAGCCAGGTGTGCACCGGCCACATCGGCATCTTCACGGCAAAGCTGGCAAAGAACGCGAGCCAGAGCCACGTCTGCGCACCGGCCGGGAAATCGTAGGACATCAGCGTCGGAATATCGGTCGTACCCGCCGCGTTCGCCATCCAGAACATCGCAATCAGCATGAGAACGGAGCCGAGCAGCGTGTAGAGGAAGAATTTGTACGATGCGTAGATCCGGTTATCGCCGCCCCACACCCCGATGATCAGATACATCGGGATCAGGCCGGCCTCGAAGAAGATGTAGAACAGGAAAAGATCCTGCGCCGCGAAAACGCCGATCATCAGCATTTCCATCAACAGGAACGCGGCCATGTATTCGCCCACGCGGGTTTTCACCGACAGCCAGCTCGCCGCGATGCAGATCGGCATCAGGAACACCGACAGCACGATGAGCATCAGCGCGATGCCATCGATGCCGAGCGCATAGCTGAAGCCCGCAAACAGCTCGGCCCGCTCGACGAACTGCCACTGCGCGCCGCCGACATCGAAGCTTGCCCATAGCGCGATGCCGAGCAGCAGATCTACCAGCGTCGCGGCGAGCGCAATGGCGCGCGCCGTCCCCGCATTGACGAAGAAACAGGCGATGGCCCCGGCAAGCGGAACCAGAAGCATGAGGGAAAGGATGGGAAAACCGTCCATTATTCGTGTCGCGCCCCGTCCTTAGCGTGCAATGGCCCAGCTGATCGCGGCGACCAGCCCAAGCAACATGATCAGCGCATAGCTGTAGAGATAACCAGACTGCACCTTGGCGGCGAGCCGGGACCCGCCGGCCACGACGCGCGCGGCGCCATTGGGTCCGAACCGGTCGATGAAGCCGACATCGCCCCATTTCCAGAACTTGCGACCGAGCCAGAACGCCGGGCGCACGAACAGGAAATTATAAAGCTCGTCGAAATACCACTTGTTCTTGAGGAAAGTATACACACCCCCGAACTTCTCGACGAAACCGGCAGGCGCCGCCGGATTGCGGATGTAGTTGTTCCAGGCAATGGCAAGCCCGATCAGCATCACGACGAAGGGCGCGTATTTCACCCACAGCGGCGTTTCGTGCAGCGCATGGATCAGCCCTTCATTATAGAAGATGCTCCCGTTCCAGAACGCTTCGCTGTCGATGAAGGCGTGATTGAACACGCCCCCTGCGAACACCGCACCGAGCGACAGCACGATGAGCGGGATCAGCATCACGATCGGGCTTTCATGCGGATGATAGCCCGCCGTCCCGTAGGCCGCCGCGTCGTCGGTGACTACCGGCGCGTGAGGATCGTGCCCGGCATCTTCCTGACGCGCGGGATTATGATCGTCGGGATCATGCTCATGGTGGTGCACGGCATGCTGGATATGTTCGGACTGCGACCAACGCGGCTTGCCCCAGAAGGTCAGGAACATCAGGCGCCAGCTGTAGAAGCTCGTCAGCAGAGCCGCGAAGATACCGAGCGCAAAGGCCAGATAAGACGCCTCTGTGCCGCGGGCAAAAGCCGCCTCGAGAATGGCATCCTTGGAATAGAAGCCTGCAAAGCCGAGGTGAAGCGCATAAAGTCCGACACCGGTGATCGCCAGCGTGCCCGCCATCATGGCCCAGAACGTCACCGGGATGCGTTTGCGCAGCGCACCATAGTACCGCATGTCCTGCTCATGGTGCATCGCGTGGATGACCGAACCCGCGCCGAGGAACAGCAGCGCCTTGAAGAAGGCATGGGTGAACAGGTGGAACATCGCCGCGCCATAGGCGCCGACGCCCGCGGCAAAGAACATGTAGCCAAGCTGCGAACAGGTCGAATAGGCGATGACGCGCTTGATATCGGTCTGCGTTGTACCGACCGTCGCGGCAAAGATGCAGGTCAGCGCACCGACCACCGTCACGACGGCGAGCGCGATCGGCGCGGCCTCGAACATCGGCGAGAGGCGGCACACCATGAACACACCTGCGGTCACCATGGTCGCCGCGTGGATGAGCGCGGAGACCGGCGTCGGCCCCTCCATCGCATCGGGAAGCCAGGTGTGCAGCCCGAGCTGTGCCGACTTGCCCATCGCGCCGATGAAAAGCAGCAGGCACAGGATCGTCATCGTGTCGAGCCGCATGCCGAGGAACGTGATGCTGGACCCGGCCATGCCCGGGGCGGCCGCGAGAATCTCCGGAATCGAAACCGTGCCGAAAACCAGGAACGTCCCGAAAATCCCGAGCATGAAGCCCAGATCGCCCACGCGGTTGACAACGAAAGCCTTGATGGCGGCCGCACTCGCCGAAGGTTTGCGGAACCAGAACCCGATCAGGAGGTAGGACGCCAGCCCGACCCCTTCCCAGCCGAAGAACATCTGCACCAGATTGTTCGCCGTCACCAGCATCAGCATAGCAAACGTGAACAGCGACAGATAGGCGAAGAAGCGCGGCTGATCCGGATCTTCATCCATGTAGCCCCAGCTGTAGAGATGCACGAGTGCCGACACGGTCGTGATCACGACCAGCATCACCGCGGTCAGCGTATCGACGCGCAGCGCCCAGTCGAACACCATGCCGCCCGACCGGACCCAGTTCAGCACCGGCACGACCGTTCCGTCGACGTCGCCGCCAAGATAGGTCAGGAAAATCGGCCAGGACAGCGCGCACGACACGAACAACGCGCCGGTCGTCACGATCTTTGCCGCGAAACTGCCGATGGCGCGATTGCCCAGTCCCGCGACGATCGCGGCCAGCAAGGGCAGGAAAACGATGATCGAAATCGACGACACGACCGGCTTACCCCTTCATCCGATTGACGTCGTCCACCGCAATGGTGCCACGGCTGCGGAAATAGATGACCAGAATGGCGAGCCCGATGGCCGCCTCGCCCGCCGCGACGGTCAGCACGAACATCGCGAAGACCTGTCCGACCATGTCGTTGAGGAACACGCTGAACGCGACGAGATTGATGTTCACGGCGAGCAAGATGAGCTCGATCGACATGAGGATGACGATGATGTTCTTCCGGTTGAGGAAGATGCCGAGCACGCCCAGCACGAACAGGATCGAGCTAATCACGATATAATGTTCGATCCCGATCACAGCCGCACTCCCTTCCCCGTTTCCGGGTTCGCCTTGTATGTAGCATCTTCGGGCCGGCGCGCGATCTGATGCGCGATGTTCTGCCCGCGCACCTCGCTGCGCTGACGCAGGGTCAGCACGATGGCACCGACCATCGCCACCAGGAGCACGACGCCCGCGGCCTCGAACAGGAAGAGGTAGCGGCCATAGAGCAACGCACCCAGCGATTCTATGTTCGATTCGCCAATGATGGGCGCCGCCGTGCCGTCCGCCATGCCGATATCCAGCCCGCCGGCGCGATAGGCACCGAAGCCCAGCACGAGTTCGGCCAGGAGCACGATGGCGAGAATGATGCCGAACGGGAAGTTCTTCACGAAACCGGCCCGCAATTCGGCAAAATCGATATCGAGCATCATCACCACGAACAGGAACAATACCGCGACCGCGCCTACATAGACGATGACGAGCAACATCGCGATGAATTCCGCCCCGATGAGGATCATGAGCGCCGCCGCGTTGAAGAAGCAGACGATCAGCCAGAGCACCGAATGCACCGGGTTGCGCGCCATGATGACGAACACCGCCGACAGGATCAGCAGCGCCGCGAACAGGTAGAAGGTTATGGTCTGAATCATGGTTTCATCATGTCCCGCGCCGCGCCCCTAGCGGTAGGGGGCGTCCGCTTCAAGGTTCGCGGCGATGGCGCGTTCCCACTTGTCCCCGTTTGCGAGCAACTTGGCCTTGTCATAGAGCAGTTCCTCGCGCGTTTCGGTCGAATATTCGAAATTCGGCCCTTCGACCACGGCATCGACCGGGCAGGCTTCCTGACAGAAGCCGCAATAGATGCACTTCGTCATGTCGATGTCGTAGCGCGTCGTGCGGCGGCTGCCGTCTTCGCGCGGTTCCGATTCGATCGTGATCGCCTGTGCCGGGCACACCGCCTCGCACAGCTTGCACGCGATGCAGCGTTCCTCGCCATTGGGATAGCGGCGCAGCGCGTGTTCGCCGCGGAAACGGGGCGACAGCGGGTTCTTCTCGAAGGGGTAGTTGATCGTCGCTTTCGGCTTGAAGAAATACTTCAGCGTCAGCGCATGCGCCTTCACGAATTCCCAGAGGGTGAAGCTCTTGACGAGCTGTGCAACACTCATTGAACGTCCTCGATCCTGCAAAGCGGGGAAACGGGCGTGCCGTCTATGGCGCCGCGCGCAACCATGCAATTCGATTGATAGGCATCGCCGTCATAGCGCGTCAGCATGAGCCAGCCCGAAACCAGAACCACGAACACCAGGCTCAACGGCAGGAACACCTTCCAGCCAAGCCGCATCAGCTGATCGTAGCGGAAACGGGGCACGGTCGCCTTCACCCAGCTGAAGATGAAGAAGAAGAACAGGATTTTCAAAAGCAGCCAGACGATGCCCGGAATGTCGAACCACGGGATGAGATCGATATTAAGCGGCGGCAGCCACCCGCCAAAGAACAGGATGGCATTCAACGCACACATCAGCAGCACGTTGGCATATTCACCGAGCCAGAAGAGTGCGAAGCTCATCGACGAATATTCGGTCTGATACCCTGCGACGAGTTCCGATTCCGCCTCGGTCAGGTCGAACGGCGCCCGTGCCGTTTCCGCGAGCGACGAGATGAGGAACATCACCCACATCGGGAACAGCAGGATGTTGAAGACGAACCCGTTCACCAGCCCGAACCCGTGCCCGACCTGCGCCAGGATGATGCCGTTCAGATTGCTTGTGCCCGCGTAGAGGATGACGCAGATTAGGATGAACCCGATCGAAACCTCATACGAAATCATCTGAGCCGCAGCGCGCATCGCACTGAAAAACGGGTATTTCGAGTTTGACGCCCAGCCCGAAATCACGACCCCGTAGACACCCAGCGAACTGATCGCCAGGACATAGAGCAGGCCGACATTGATATTGGCGAGCACCATTTCCGGCCCGAACGGAATGACCGCCCACGCCAGCAGCGCCACGGTAAAGGTGATGATCGGCGCGATCAGGAACAGCCCTTTGTTCGCCGCCGACGGAATGATCGTCTCTTGAAGGAAGACCTTCAACCCGTCGGCAAAGCTTTGCAGCAGGCCGAACGGACCGACCACGTTGGGTCCGCGCCGCAACGCAATCGCCGCCCAGATCTTCCGGTCGGCGTAGATGATCATCGCCACACCGAGCATCAACGGCAGCGCGATCAGCAATACGCCGATGACCGTGGCCAGAAACCACGCCCAGCCATAGGCCATGCCCAGATCTACGAAGAAAGCAGTCATTCCGCGGCCTCCGCCACTTCTTCCCCGTGGAGCAATTCGGCCGAGCAGCGCTGCATCGTCGGGCTGGCGCGGCAGATCGGGTTGCTGAGGTAGTAATCCTTCACCGGATAGGCGTCGATCACGCCCGATGCGTCGCCGCCGCCTGCGGGCAATGTCGCGCCGAATTCGGCCAGACCGTCAATCGCGAGCGAGGGCACTTCGCGGTGCATCGCGCTGCGCAATTCGTCGAAGCTGTCGAAGCCGACGCTGACGCCCAACGCATCGGCGAGCGCGCGCAAAATGGTCCAGTCCTCCCGCGCGTCGCCGGGCGCGAAGACCGATTTTTCCGAACGCTGCACACGCCCCTCGATATTGACGTAGGTGCCGTGCTTTTCGGTGTAGGCCGCAGCGGGCAGGATAATATCCGCCGCATGCGCGCCCTTGTCGCCATGATGGCCGATATAGACCTTCAGGCTCCCCGCGAACGGCGCATAATCCATCTCGTCGGCACCGAGCGACAGCAGCACCTTGGGCGCTGCATCCGCAATCGCCTTCATCCCGCCGGCCTGCGCATAGCCGAGCATCAGCCCGCCCATCCGCGCCGCCGGCGCATGCAGCGCGTTGAACCCGTTCCAGCCATCACGGACCAGCTTCCACTCACCCGCCAGCGCGAGCAAGCGGCCCAGCGCGCCACGCGCCAATGCCGCGCCGCCCGCAATGATCGCGGGGCGTTCCGCAGCCGCCATCGCCTCGGCCAGATCGCCGGACAGGTCATTCAGCCCGCCAAGATCATTGCCGAGGAACGTCACGGGATACGTCGTTTCCCATTCGGGGCCCATGATGAACACCTTCGCCCCGCGCTTCACCGCCTTGCGGATGCGCGTGTTGACGAGCGGTGCCTCGTGCCGGATCTGGCTCCCGACGATGAGGATGCAATCGGCCTCTTCGATGCCCGAAAGGCCGGAATTGAAATTGAGCGCCGCCATGCTGGAGGTGTCGTAGACCATGCCGTTCTGGCGTCCCTCGATCAGCGAGGAACCCATGGCCTTCAGCAAGGCTTTCGCCGCGAAAAGCGTTTCGCAATCGACGAGATCGCCGTGCACCGCGGCAATGCTGTCGCCCGGTGCGGCATCGCGGATCATGCCGAACGCCTCGTTCCAGTCGGCGGGCTGCAGCTTTCCGTCGCGGCGGATCCACACCCGGTCGAGCCGGCGGCGGGTCAGCCCGTCGAGCGCATGGCGCCCCTTGTCCGTCAGCCATTCCTCGTTCACGTCGTCGTTGACGCGCGGCAGGATGCGCAACACTTCGCGCCCGCGGCTGTCGATGCGGACATTGCTGCCGACGCCGTCCATCACGTCGATGCCCGGCACCTTCTTCAATTCCCAGGGCCGCGCCTCATAGGCGTAGGGCCGGCTGGTCAGCGCGCCGACCGGGCACAGATCGACGACATTCGCCGACAATTCATGCTTCGCCGCATGTTCCAGATAGGTCGTGATCTGCATGTTCTCGCCGCGATACAGCGCGCCGATCTCGTCCACGCCGGCGATTTCCTCGCTGAACCGGACACAGCGCGTGCAATGGATGCAGCGGGTCATGATCGTCTTGATCAACGGTCCCATGTATTTCTCGGTCACGGCGCGCTTGTTCTCGTGATAGCGCGTCGCCCCGCGGCCATAGGCCATCGACTGGTCCTGAAGATCGCATTCGCCGCCCTGATCGCAGATCGGGCAATCGAGCGGGTGATTGATGAGCAGGAACTCCATCACCCCTTCGCGTGCCTTCTTCACCATTTCGGTGTCGGTGCGGATTTCCTGCCCCTCGGTCGCGGGGAGCGCACAGCTCGCCTGCGGCTTGGGCGGTCCGGGCTTCACCTCGACCAGGCACATGCGGCAATTGCCCGCGATGGACAGCCGCTCGTGATAGCAGAAACGCGGGATTTCCTTGCCGGCAAGCTCGCACGCCTGCAGCACGGTGGCCCCTGCGGGCACCTCGAGTTCCTGTCCGTCGACGGTAACCTTAGGCATAGTGGGAATACTTCTCTGCTTGGGTCGGCGCCATCGCGCCCGTGTTCGCCGTGGGGCGTTGCGCGCGTGCTAGCGACATTGACGCGCCTGTCAAACCGTATGCCGCCATCATTCCGCCGCTTCCGGCAGGTTCGCGCCGGTCCGCCGCTCCAGCTCGGGCCGGAAATGACGGATCAGCCCCTGGATCGGCCACGCCGCCGCATCGCCCAGTGCGCAGATGGTGTGGCCCTCGACCTGCTTCGTGACTTCGAACAGCATGTCGATCTCTTCGGGCGCGGCGTCCCCTTCGCGCAGGCGTTCCATCACCCGCCACATCCAGCCGGTCCCCTCGCGGCAGGGGGTGCACTGCCCGCAGCTCTCGTGCTTGTAGAAATAGCTGATCCGCGAAATCGCGCGGACGATGTCGGTGGACTTGTCCATGACGATGACCGCCGCGGTGCCGAGGCCGGAGCCCAGCTCCTTGAGCCCGTCGAAATCCATCGGCGCGTCCTTGATCTGCGCCGCGGGCACGAGCGGAACCGACGAACCGCCCGGAATCACGGCCAGCAGATTGTCCCAGCCGCCGCGAATCCCGCCGCAATGCTTCTCGATCAGCTCGCTGAACGGGATGCTCATCGATTCCTCGACGACGCAGGGCTTCTCGACATGGCCCGAAATCTGGAAAAGCTTCGTGCCCTTGTTGTTCTCGCGGCCGAAGCTGTTGAACCAGTTCGCGCCGCGCCGCATGATCGTCGGCGCGACCGCGATGGATTCCACGTTGTTGACCGTCGTCGGGCACCCGTACAGGCCCGCACCGGTAGGGAACGGCGGTTTCAGGCGCGGTTGCCCCTTCTTGCCCTCCAGGCTTTCGATCATCGCGGTTTCTTCGCCGCAGATATACGCGCCCGCACCGCGGTGGACGAACACGTCGAAATCATAGCCCGAACCGCAAGCGTTCTTGCCCACCAGCCCGGCATCATAGGCCTGCTGCACGGCTGCGAAGAGCGTTTCGGCCTCACGGATATATTCGCCGCGGATATAGATATAGGCCGCCCGCGCGCGCATCGCGAAACCGGCGACCAGCGCCCCTTCGATCAGCTTGTGCGGATCGTGGCGGATGATCTCGCGGTCCTTGCACGAACCGGGTTCGGATTCGTCGGCATTGATGACGAGGAAGCTCGGCCGGCCATCCTTCGATTCCTTGGGCATGAAGGACCATTTCATCCCGGTGGGAAAGCCCGCCCCGCCCCGGCCACGCAGACCGCTGGCCTTGATCTCGTCGATGATCGCGTCCTGACCCTTGGCGAGGATCGCCTTCGTATCGTCCCAGTCGCCGCGTGCTTGCGCTGCTTTCAGGCCCCAGTCCTGAAAGCCGTAGACATTGGTGAAGATACGGTCCTTGTCGGCGAGCATCACAGCCCTCCCAGCACGAAAAGCGCAGCGACAAGAAGGATCGCCAGCAATGCCAGCGTCTTGAGCGCGCCTTTGAGAAATTTCCAGGCAATCGCGATCGCAATGACCGCGACGATCAGTGTCGGCACAAGCTCCATCACTCTTGCCCCTTGCCGCTCACGCCGCGTCCCTGCACGACGAACACCGCGCCCAGCGCCAGGAAGACCGCGCCAAGCGCCACGTTGCCGGCCGCGAAAAACGCGATCGACGCGATGAAGAACATGACCGCGGCGACGCGGTAATTGCGGATGTCCGATTGCGTTGCGCGGGCCATCACCATTCGCTCCGGTAATCGTGGTTCGCATCGACCATTTCGCGCAGGGTCGTCGGCCCGCCGGACGGTTCGCTGGTGTGGCGCCCCGGTTCCTGCGTGCCTTCCTTCGGCGTTTCGCCGGCCGCCAGCGCGTCGAGCACCGCATTCAGCCGGTCGGGCGTCAGATCCTCGTAATTGCCGTCGTTGATCTGCACCATGGGGGCGGTCGCGCAATTGCCCATGCACTCCACCTCGGTCAGCGTCCACAGGCCATCCTCGGTCGTGTGCCCCTTGGCCATACCGCGCGCCTTGCAGGCGGCGATGATATCGTCCGACCCGCGCAGCATGCACGGCGTCGTGCCGCATACCTGCACGTGGAACCGGCCCACCGGCGCCAGGTTGTACATGGTGTAGAACGTCGCGACCTCGACCACCCGGATGATCGGCATGTCGAGATAGGCGGCAATATATTCCATCACCGGAATGGGCAGCCAGCCCTGCGTCTGCGTTTCCGCGCCGACCTGGCGCTGCGCGAGATCGAGCAGCGGCATCACCGCGGATTTCTGCCGCCCGTCGGGGTAGCGCGCGACGATGTCCTTTGCCTTCGCCGCATTTTCGTCCGTCCACGCAAACGTGCCCCAGCGCGCGCGCAGTTCCGGCGTGTCGGCTTCGAGATAACGGTCGGCCATTAGCGGTCACACTCCCCGAACACCACGTCGATCGCGCCTAGAATGGCGGTCGCGTCGGGCAGCATATGCCCCTTGCACATGAAATCCATCGCCTGAAGATGCGAGAACGCCGTCGGCCTGATCTTGCAGCGATAAGGCTTGTTGCTGCCATCGCTCACCAGATAGACGCCGAATTCGCCCTTCGGACTTTCGGTTGCGACATAGACCTCGCCCGCCGGCACGTGAAAGCCTTCGGTGTAAAGCTTGAAATGGTGGATGAGCGCTTCCATCGACTGCTTCATCTCGCCGCGCTTGGGCGGTGCCACCTTGCGGTCGAGCGTCGCGATCGGCCCCTCCGGCATTTCGGCGATGCACTGTTTTATGATCTTCGCCGACTGGTACACTTCCTCGACGCGGACCATGAAACGGTCGTAGCAATCGGAATTGGTGCCCACCGGAATCTCGAAATCCATGCGGTCGTACACATCATAGGGCTGCGACTTGCGCAGGTCCCATTCGATGCCGGCCGCGCGGATCAACGGCCCGGAAAAGCCCCAGGCGATCGCGTCTTCCTTGCTAACCTTGGCGATATCGACGTTGCGCTGCTTGAAGATGCGATTGTCGATGACGAGGCTCATCGCGTCGCCGAACAGTTCGGGCAGGCGCGTATCGACCCAGTCGCCAATATCGGTGAGCAGCTTGAGCGGGACGTCCTGATGCACGCCGCCGGGCCGGAAATAGGCGCTGTGCATGCGGGCGCCCGACGCGCGTTCGAAGAAATTGAGGCAATCTTCGCGCAGTTCGAACACCCACAGGTTCGGCGTCATCGCGCCGACGTCCATGACGTGCGAGCCGATATTGAGCAGATGGTTCGAAATCCGCGTCAGTTCGGCAAACATCACGCGCAGATATTGCGCCCGCTGCGGCACCTCGACATTGAGCAGCTTCTCGATCGCCAGCACGTAGCTATGCTCCATGCAGAGCGGCGAGCAGTAATCGAGCCGGTCGAAATAGGGCAGCGCCTGCAGATAGGTCTTGTGCTCGATCAGCTTCTCGGTGCCGCGGTGGAGCAGGCCGACGTGCGGATCGACGCGCTCGATGATCTCGCCATCGAGCTCCATGACCATGCGCAGCACGCCATGCGCCGCCGGGTGCTGCGGCCCGAAATTGATCGTGTAGTTCGTGATCGTCTCATCGCCGGTGGTCGGCGATTGTTCGAGCGTCATGCTCATGACTTGTCTCCGTCCTGCGCGTCCTCATCGGCGCGCGGATCGTCTTCGTTCACTTGCGTTCCGGCGGCGGTATCGGTCGTCTTGCCCTCGCGCGCGGGCTGGCCCGGCTGATCCTCGGTCGGTTCGGGGGCGGGCGCGTCCTTGCCGCCGTCCTTGCTCGCGCCATCGCCGGCGGCGACGGTCTTCGCGGCCTCGGCATCGGCTTTTGCGCCGGCGCCGGTCTGTTTCGCGCTCTCGGTCGTCTTCGGCTCGTCCGACTTGGGCGCACCGCGGGTCTGCGCTTCGGTCGGCTCGGCCTTTTCATCGCCGGGAAGGACGTAATCCGCGCCCTCCCACGGGCTCATGAAATCGAACTGCCGCAGATCCTGCGCCAGCTCCACCGGTTCGTAGACGACGCGCTTCTCATCCTCGGAATAGCGCAGCTCGACATGGCCGGTGAGCGGGAAATCCTTGCGGAACGGATGCCCTTCGAAGCCATAATCAGTGAGGATACGGCGCAGGTCCGGGTTGCCGGCGAAAAGCACGCCGAACATGTCGAACACCTCCCGCTCCAGCCATCCGGCGACCGGCCACAGATGGGTGACGGTCGGGACCGGCGTCGCCTCGTCCGTGTTGACCTTCACCACGATGCGGTGGTTCTTCGTCAGGGACAGCAGGCAGTAGCACACCTCGAACCGTTCGGGGCGCTGCGGATAATCGACGCCGGCGATTTCCATGAGCTGCTGATACTCGTGGGAATCGCGCAGGAGCCGCAGCGCATCGGGCAATTGCTCACGCTTCACGCGAAGCAGGATCTCGCCATGCTCCTCATGCGCGTCGACGAGCATCGCGCCCAACGCCGCGCTCAGCGTGTCCCTCACCCCTTCGTTCGAGGTGATCTTGGGTGCGGAATGCCGGACAGCCATCAGCGTTCCACCGTTCCGACGCGGCGGATCTTGCGCTGCAGCTGCATCACGCCATAGAGCAGCGCCTCTGCCGTGGGCGGGCAGCCGGGCACGTAGATGTCGACCGGCACGATCCGGTCACAGCCGCGCACCACCGAATAGCTGTAATGGTAATAACCGCCGCCATTGGCGCAGCTGCCCATGCTGATCACATATTTGGGATCGGACATCTGGTCGTAAACCTTGCGCAGCGCCGGTGCCATCTTGTTACACAGCGTGCCCGCCACGATCATCACGTCCGACTGCCGCGGCGAGGCGCGCGGTGCGGCGCCGAACCGTTCCATGTCGTAACGCGGCATGTTGACGTGGATCATCTCCACCGCGCAGCATGCAAGGCCGAAGGTCATCCACCACAGCGAGCCGGTCCGTGCCCACTGGAACAATTCCTCGGTGCTGGTGACGAGGAAGCCCTTGTCGCTGACCTCGGTATTGACCGCGTTGAAGAAATCGGAATCGGGCGCGCGTTCGCCATGAAGGGCGGGATTATGCGCCGCGCCGGACACGGTGGTGCCCGGCGGGTTCGGGGTTTTGGGGCTGGCGGCCAGAGGCGTGTCGTTCACTCCCATTCCAGCGCTCCTTTCTTCCATGCATAGGCATAGCCGATGATCAGCTCGCCCAGAAATATCATCATCGTGATCCAGCCCGGCCATCCGGTCAGGTCGAGGCTAACGGCCCACGGAAACAGGAACGCGGCCTCCAGATCGAAGATGATGAACAGGATCGCGACGAGATAGAATCGCACGTCGAACTGGCTGCGCGGATCCTCGAACGCGGGGAAACCGCATTCATATTCCGAGTTTTTCTCGGCATCGGGATTATGCGCACCCGTCAGGCGCGACACGCCCATGGGCAGGAACACGAAGAGGGCCGAAAGCCCCAGCGCGATCCCCAGGAATATCAGGATCGGCAGATATTGCGAAAGGTCGACCAAAATCAGACTCGCCGGCTAAGAGACTTGTGCCATGCCAGATACATCGCACTTGCGAAAACGCCCTAGGCAATGCCCCGCCACAGCGCAAGGGGGCGCCGCTCTGAGGCTCAGGGTTCGCCCTCGCCCCAGATGCGGTTCGCCGCGACATATACGGCCCTGTCGCCGATGGACATGGCGCACCATCCGCCCTCGCATTCGCCCAGATTGCCAACCACGCCCGGCTCCAGCCGCCAGAGCAGCGGCGCCGTCTCGCTACCCTTGGCGCGCATCGGGGCGAGCGCCTCGCCCGTGACGATGAACGTGCGTTCGAGCGAGAGGAACCGCGACACGATCCATCCGCGCGCGCCGTCAGGGTCCTCCACCAGCCGCCACCCGCTCAACCGCCGGACGACCTTCACCGGCAATCCGTCGCGCTGATAGATCCATTCGATCGCGTAATTCTCGCCCGGACCCGTCCGCATGTTGGCACGCGATACCTGGATCGAGGCCCAGTACGGCACGTCCTCCTCGGCATGCGCGGGTGCGCCCGATGCGAAAACGATGACGACAAGGGCGGACAGGAACCTGGCGAGCATGACGAATCGCAATAGCCCCGCCGATGCATCCGGGGCAATATCGCAATCCATCCCAATCGCTATCCACGACGCGGCCCGGAACGCCATCGCGGCGCGCGCTCCACCGGCCTGCGGCGGGTCGCCCCCTTGACCCGCGCGGCAAAGGGGTCGTAGCGCCGCGATATGGCCGACGAATTTCCCCAGCGCCGCATCGACGGCAAGCCCCGCATCGCCGTCACGCGCAAGCTCCTCCCCGCGACCGAGGCGCGCATGCGCGAATTGTTCGACACGCGGCTGAACGAGGATGACGGCGCGCTATCGCAGGATGCGCTCGTGGCGGCGGCACGGGCATGCGACGTGCTCGTCCCGACCGTGACCGACCGGATCGACGCGGACCTGATCGAACAGGCGGGCGACGGGTTGAAACTGATCGCGAATTTCGGCGCCGGCACCGACCATATCGACCTGTCCGCCGCACGCGCACGGCGGATCATCGTGACCAACACGCCGGGCGTCTTTACCGACGATACCGCCGACATGACGATGGCGCTGCTCATCGGGGTGATGCGCCGGATGCGCGAAGGCACCATGCTGGTCCGGCGCGGCCAATGGGGCGGCTGGGCACCGTCGGCGATGCTGGGGCGCAGGCTCGGCGACAAGGTGCTGGGCATCGTGGGCATGGGCCGCATCGGGCAGGCGGTCGCCCATCGCGCCCGCGCCTTCGGCATGAAGATCGTCTATCACAATCGCCACCGCCTTCCGCAAGCGGTGGAGCGCATGTTCGCCGCCGATTATTGCGACACGCTCGACGATCTTCTCGGCATATCCGACATCGTCACCCTGCATTGCCCGGCGAGCGCATCCACGCATCAGCTCATCGATGCCGGCCGCATCGCCGCGATGAAGGAGGGCGCCGCGCTCATCAACACGGCGCGCGGCGACATCGTCGATCAGGAGGCCTTGATCGCCGCGCTGGAAAGCGGGCATCTATGGGGTGCGGGGCTCGACGTGTATCCGGACGAACCGCATGTCGATCCGCGCCTGCTCGCCCATCGCAACACGGTGACGCAGCCCCATATCGGCAGCGCGACCGAGGAAGGCCGCGCCGCATCGGGCGACCGCGTCATCGCCAACATCCGCGTATGGGCCGACGGACACCGCCCGCCGGACCAGGTTCTCGAAGGCTGGCTCTGACGCGGGGCGATTATTCGCCGGTCAGGATACGCTCGACCAGTTCCTTCACCGTCGGCGTGAAGCCGTTGGAATAGAACGGATCCTGCTTGAAGCGATAGGCCGCATGCCCCGCAAACATCAGATTGTCTTCGACAGGGTCGCCATGGGCGATGTCCTGCAGGGTTTTCTGAATACAGAAGCTGCGCGGGTCGGCCAGCCGGCCCGTGGTGTAATCGTCATGATCCTTCCATGACGAGAACGAACAATGCGACAGGCACCCCATGCAGGCGGCCTGATCCTCGCGGATGGTGGCGCGTTCTTCCGGCTCGACGAAGACGACGGTATCGTCGGGCGTTTTCAGCGCCTCGGTAAAACCGGCGGCGTGCCAGGCGCGGGCGCGTTCGCGATCCTTCGGCGCGACCCAGAAATTCTTGCCCTTCACCCCGACATCGAGCTGCACCGTATGCTCGCCCGCTTCGACCCGGGAATAGGGGATCTGCCGCTGCGAGCGCGCCTCCAGCGATTTGAGGAAACGTGTCCGCACCGCCGAGGAATAGAACCCCGTCGGCGAAAACTTGTGCAGCAATACGTCGCCCGGCTCCAGATCGCGCAACGCGTCCTTCCACCCCTGCGGAATCGGGCTTTCCTCGGTGAGCAGCGGGCGCGTGCCGAACTGAAACGCGATTGCGCCAAGCTCGGGATTGTCGATCCAGTCGTTCCAGTCCTTGAGCGCCCAGACGCCGCCCGCCATCACGATCGGCACGGTGTCGGCAATGCCTTCCTTGCGCATCATGTCGCGCAGGGTCTTCACCCGCGGATAGGGATCTTCGGGCTTCAGCGGATCCTCCGCATTGGAGAGGCCATTGTGCCCGCCCGCAAGCCAGGGATCCTCGTACACCACCGCTGCCATCAGGTCCGGCACCTTGGAATAGGAGCGTTTCCACAAGGCGCCGAACGCCCGGCCCGAACTCACGATCGGGAGATAGTGGACGTTGTGCTTCTGCGCGATGTCGGCGAGCTTGTAGGGCATGCCCGCGCCGCAGGTCACGCCCGTCACGAGATCGCTGGTCTCGGACAGGATACCCTCGAGCACCTCCTGCGCGCCGCCCATTTCCCACAGCACGTTGATGTTGATCGCGCCCTTGCCGCCGGCGATTTCATGGGCGCGGCGCACCTGTTCGATGCCGCCGTCGATGGCATAGCGCACGAGCTGCTCGTGACGCTCCTTGCGCGTCATCTGCTCGTAAAGCTGGGGGACGATCTTGCCTTCTGCATCATAGCTGTCGGCGTTTACCGCGCTGACCGTGCCGATGCCGCCGGCTGCCGCCCACGCGCCGGAGCTCGCATGATTGGTGGCGGAGACGCCCTTGCCGCCCTCGATCACCGGCCAGACTTCGCGTCCGCCATAAACGATAGGGGTCAACCCTTTGAAACTCATGATAATGCGTCCCTGTTCGCATGACCGCGCCGGGCGGTTTCCTGCATTTCGATGGCCGGCATTCCGGTCGCCGCGCGGGCGACGTCCTGCTGGCACGGTTCAATGTCCGAAGGGTCCGGCCTCGGGCCCTCGCTCTCAAAACGGGCGTAATAGTAGGCCAGTTCTGGCCTGCGGATGAATTCGGCAAGGGAATAGCCCACCGCCTCGAATTCGCAGAACAGAAGCTTTGGCGGAATCCCGTGTGCATCGGTCGCACGGTCGAGATCGACGACGATCACCTGCCCGCCAGGTTTCAGCGCGGATCGCAGCCGCCACAGGAACGGGTAGGGTTCGGTCACCTCGTGATACATGTGCACGAGGAAAATGCGGTCGAAACTGTCCGCAGGAAGCCGCGGATCGTCCTCGCTGCCGAGCTTGATCGATACGTTGTTGAGCCGCTCGCGCTCCACCCGCTGTCCCAGCCGGTCGAGTGCACCCCGGTCGATATCCTGCGCGAGCACGCGGCCGCCATCGCCCACCCGCTCGGCAAGGCGGGTGGTGTAATACCCCTCGCCCGCGCCGATGTCGGCCACCGTCATGCCCGGCGCTATGTCGGCGAGATCCATGACCGTGGCCGCCTCGCGCCGGTCGTCGCGGTCCTCCTCGTTCGAGAACTGGTTGCTGGTCACGCGCGACACGGGGCGGTCGGGCTTCGGAAAGCTGCGCGCGGTGTCGGGGCGGCCATCGTCGCCCTGGCTCCCGCCGCACGCCGCCAGCACGAGCAGAACGCCCGCACCCGCCGCGCGCCAGCCTGTCGGGAGGGCGGCCCCGTTCATCAATCGTCGTCCTCGACCTCGACCTGCTCGCCCGTGACCTTCTGCGCGAGCGCGGCGGAGATGAACGCATCCAGCCCGCCATCCAGCACGTCGGTCGGATTGGTCGACACGTGCCCGGTGCGAAGATCCTTCACCTGCTGATACGGTTGCAGGACATAGGACCGGATCTGATGCCCCCAGCCGATTTCGGTCTTCGCCTGATACTCGCCGCTTGCCGCCGCCTCGCGTTCGGCGAGTTCCTTTTCATAGAGCCGCGCCTTCAGCATGTTCATCGCGGTGGCGCGGTTCTTGTGCTGCGACCGGTCGTTCTGGCTGGCGACGACGGTGCCGGTGGGCGTGTGGGTGATGCGCACGGCGGAATCGGTGGTGTTGACGTGCTGCCCGCCCGCGCCCGACGCGCGATAGGTGTCGATCTTCAGATCGGCGGGATTGATGTCGATTTCGATATCGTCGTCGATCACCGGGTATACCCACACGCTGGAAAAGCTGGTGTGGCGCCGCGCCGACGAATCATACGGGCTGATGCGGACGAGCCGATGCACGCCGCTCTCTGTCTTGGCGTAGCCATAGGCGTTCTCGCCCTTTACCAGCAGCGTCGCGGACTTGATGCCCGCCTGTTCGCCCGCATGGTAGTCGACGATCTCGACCTTGAAGCCGCGCCGCTCGGCCCAGCGGGCATACATGCGTTGCAGCATTTCGGCCCAGTCCTGGCTTTCGGTCCCGCCGGCGCCGGCGTGCACCTCGATATAGGTGTCGGAACCGTCCGCCTCGCCGGACAACAGCGCCTGCACCTTGTCCGTGTCGGCCCGTTCGGCGAGCCGCGCGAGACTGGCCAGACCTTCATCGACCACGGAATCGTCGCCCTCGGCCTCGCCCAGTTCGACGAACTCGACCGCGTCCGCCATTTCCGCAGAGATAGTCTTTACCGCGCCGATGGACGATTCCAGCCGGCCGCGTTCGCGCATCACCTCTTCCGCGCCCTTGGGATCGTCCCAGAGCGTCGGATCCTCGACCCGCGCGTTCAGCTCGTCC
The DNA here is from genome assembly GCF_016745095.1 of Croceicoccus sp. YJ47. Taxonomy (NCBI): domain Bacteria; kingdom Pseudomonadati; phylum Pseudomonadota; class Alphaproteobacteria; order Sphingomonadales; family Erythrobacteraceae; genus Croceicoccus; species Croceicoccus sp. YJ47. The sequence goes on along the minus strand of NZ_CP067087.1, from coordinate 2,523,420 downwards.
AGCCGCAGCAGCGCCCGATCCCAGTCCAGCGAACGGCGGATGAGCGCGAGCGCAGCATCGATACGGTCAATATGGGCCTGCCCTTCGGCACGCATGGCAATCTTCTCCTGAGCGGGGCATCGCGGTGGATCGCCCGCCTTTCCGCCGGCAATCCGGCGGCGCTTGTTTCGAAACGCCGGTCATCCCGGCCTGTCGTCTGCCGCTCTAGGGATGGCGCGGCGCGGTGGCAATAGGCGCCCGCCCGCCCCGCGCGTTCCCTCCGCGAAGAGAATGGATCAGTAGATGCCGCCCTGATCCTCCAGGAAGGTATCGTCGATCTGCTGCTGCTGCTCACCCGGATTGCGCCGGGCCGGGCCGGCGGCGCCGACGGTGGTGCGTTCCTGCATCGCGGCGCGCAGGGCCGAGATCGCCGCCATGCGCCGTTCCTCCAGCGTCTGCCGATTGGCCGAACGTTTCGGCTCGGTATCGGGCTTGAACGCTTCCCAGATGATGGCCGGCTTCGGATCGTCGGTCGGCCAGCCTTCGAAGACACGCTTGCCCGAACGGCGGTCGATGCGGACCATGCGGATGCCGTCCGGCGCGCGCACCGGCGTGTCGGGCCAGCGGTCCTTCGCCTCCAGGATGAGATCCTTCACGATCGGCGCGGCGAGCGAGCCGCCCTGCGCATAGCCGCCCATCGAGCGCGGCTGATCGAAGCCGAGATAGACGCCCGCGACCAGATCGGCCGAACCGCCCATGAACCACACATTCGTCGGCCCGTTGGTCGTGCCCGTCTTGCCAAACAGCGGCAGGTCGAGATCGCGCAGCCGCGTCGCAGTCCCGCGCTGCACCACGCCTTCGAGCATGTGGACGACCTGGTAGGCGGTGGCCGGGTCCATCACCTGCTTGCCCGCACGCGGCAGGCGCGGCATCGGACCGCCGTCATATTCGGCCATGTTGCACCCTTCGCAACGGCGCTCGTCCGACCGCCAGATCACCTTCCCGTTGCGGTCCTGCACATAGTCGATGAGCGTGGCGTCATATTGCCAGCCCAGATTGGCCAGCATCGCATAGGCATTGACCATGCGCGTCACGGTCGTTTCGCCCGCACCCAATGCAAAGGAAAGATAGGGTTCGTAATCGCCGATGCCGACGCGGCGGAACGTGTCGGTGACATTGTCCATGCCGGTGTCGTTCGCGATCTGGATCGTCATGAGGTTGCGCGACTGTTCGAGGCCCCAGCGCATCGTCTGCATCCCGGCGCCGCGCTGATTGGCGAAGTTGCGGAAACATTTTTCGCCCAGGTCCGCACCCTGCCATACGCAGAACGGCGCGTCGTTGACCTGCGTCGCCGGGGTCATGCCCGCGTCCAGCCCGCTGGCATAGACGAACGGCTTGATCGTGGAGCCGGGCTGGCGCTTCGCCTGCACCGCACGGTTGAACGAGCCGAGCCGCGAATCGAAGCCGCCCTGCATCGCCATGATGCGCCCGGTGTGCGGGTCCTCGACCACCAGCCCGCCCGAAATTTCCGGCACGGTCTGCGTGCGCCAGCCATTGCCCTGCGGCGAGGCGACGATGACATCGCCGGCCTTCAGCGCGTCGGGCAGGACGGAAAGCGGATAGGTCTCCCCATCCGAAAAGCCGATGCGGGCGGTGTCGCCATTGCGTTCGGTGACGACGCCGACGCGCCAGTCCTTGTAATCGATGGCGAGGTTCGAGACGATAAGCTGCGTCTGCCAGCTTTCGTCCATGTTGATCGTCGCGATCGGCCCGTGCCAGCCGCGGCTGCCGCCATAGCGCATGATCCCCTTGCGCAGCGCGTTGCGTGCCGCGCGCTGCAACTCGGTATCCATCGAGGTGCGCACCCACAGCCCGCCGGCATAGACCGAGTTCGGCCCGTCCTCGGCATTCTCGCCATATTTGTCGATCAGCCGGCGGCGCACTTCCTCCACGAAATAGCCCGACGCCGTGTCGTAATCGGTGCTGCGCCGGGGCTTGAGGCCGAGCGGCTGCGCCCGCGCGCGATCCACCTCGGCCTGCGTTGCCCAGCCATTGTCGGCCATCTGCTGCAACACGTAATTGCGGCGGGCCAGCGCCAGATCGGCATATTTGGCGCGGCTATACCGTTCGGGCGCCTTGGGCAGGATCGCGAGGAACGCCGCCTCGTGCAGGTCGAGATCGCCGACATCCTTGTCGAAATACGCGCGCGAGGCCGCCTGCACGCCGAAACTCTGCCGGCCCAGCGGAATCTCGTTGAGATAGAGCTCGAGGATTTCTTCCTTCGTCAGCACGCCTTCGATCCGGCGGGCGAGGATCATTTCCTTCAGCTTGCGCGTGACCGAATATTCATCCCCGACGAGGATGTTCTTGGCCACCTGCTGCGTGATGGTGGAGCCGCCCTTGGCGCGCTGCCCCGATCCCATCTTGCTGACATAATCGACGACCGCGCCGGCAAGCCCGGTGTAATCGACGCCGCCATGGCTCCAGAACGTCTTGTCCTCCGCCGAGAGGAACGCGTTGATGAGTGGTTCGGGAAAATCGACGAAGCGCAGCTGCACGCGTCGCTCGCGCGCGTAGCTGTTGATGATTTCGCCATCCGCGCCGCGCACCATCGTGGGCAGCGGCGGCTGATACGTCAGCAGGCGATCCGCCGACGGCAACCCCGCGCCGAGCAGGGCATAGGCGCCGATCGCCACCGCGACCCCGGCGACGAAGAGGATCGACAGCCAGCGAAACAGCCGGCTGCCCCGCCAGCGTTCGCCGATCCGGGCGCCCAGAACGGAAAGATCGCCGCGCGCACGGGCGAGAAAGTTTTCGGATTTCGTAGATGCAGTCATTTCGCCGGGGGGATTAGCACGGGATTTCGCGAAGGTGAAAGCCGATTTGCACTGACCGTGACCTGAACGCTGCCGATCGTGCCGGCCGACGACGCACGCGCGGCGGATCGGGCGCCTATTCCCCCCAACGCTCCCGTTCGGCGAAGAAGCCGAGCGCCGCGCGCGCCAGCACGTCGGCAATTTCGCCGCGGCCTTCGGGCGAAAGCAGCCGGTCCGCGTCCTCCGCATTGCCGAGATAGCCGGCCTCGAACAGGATGGCGGGAAACTCGGGCGAGGCCAGCACCGCAAACCGTGCCGACCGCGCAAACGGATTGCGCAGCGCGAGCCGGCCGCGTGCCTCCGCCTCGACCGCCTGCGCGAGCATCGCGGATTCGAATGCGGTCTGACGCCAGGCCAGATCATCGAGGATCATCGCGATTTCCGTGCCCGCGGCGACCTGTCCCTGCGCGCCGCGGTTCTGTCCGTTGCGCCTGCTGCCCGATGGGTCGAACCCTCGCCGCGATGGGGACAGGGTGTAGACGGTGGCACCCCGCGCGCCGGACGCGGGGCCGGGCGCGCTGTCGACATGGATGGAAATCAGCGCCGCCGCGCCGAGCTGCTCCGCCATGCGCGGGCGATGCTCCACCGGGAGGAAGCTGTCATCCTCCCGAATGAGCGCAACCCGCACCCCGCCAAGGGCAACGAGCCGGTCGCGAAGCGCGATCGCGAGCGACAGCGCGACGTTCTTTTCCATCACCATCGCGCCATTCGCGCCATGCGTCGCGGTGGCGCCGTAATCGAACGCCCCATGCCCCGGGTCGATCACCAGCAGGGGCAGTCCCGCCGCGGCGTCGCCCGCCATCGCGACGGACGGCGTCGCCACGGGCACCGCGGCGGGCAAATCACGCCGGTAGACGGCCATCGCGCGCCCCGGCGGAAACACGGTCAGTAACACCGCCGCCACACCCCCGCCGCAAAGCGCAAGCGCGGCGATCCACGCCATCACAACAGGAAAAGAAGCGGCCCTTCGCGTCATCGGTGCCCGATATTGCCGGGAAACATGCCGCCCGCAACACTCTTGCCCGATACGCCGCGATGACGCGCGAAACGGGCATCGCATCGCGCCATCGTTGCGAGACGTGTTGCCGTAAGCGATCCGCGATGCTAGCGTCGATCCCGACCGGTGGCAGATGCGCCTCTCGTCACGCGAAACGCCCGCCCTACACGGCGCGGGCCGCCGCCCTTTTCGGGACGGCGCGGCACACCCCGAACGGGGCCGGACGCGGGGCGAAGATCCTTTCTGCACGCAGACCGGCGGCCACTTTCCCATTTCCGGGCGCATGGAAGATCATGCGCATGGCAAGGGCGGGGCAATTCAAGGTGATGGTATCTATGGTTCTGGCAATGACGACAGTAGCGCAGCCCTTGCGGGTTTTCGCCGTCGCCAATGCCGCCAGGCGGGCCGCGCGCCCGCACGTCGGACCGCATATGCCATCGGTTACAGTTTCGCCGCCGGAGGCACGGGGCAACCCGCGCCGGTCCGGCAATTCATACCAAGACGCCACGGCCTTCGGACATGCGTTCCGAATCCGGCCGGGCGTTTCCCCAAACGAACGCACCTATGCCGGGCAGCCGCCACGCGGCCTTCCCCCCATATCGTGCGCACGGAGAATAATTGATGACAACGCGCATGCTGATCGATGCGCGCCACCAGGAAGAAACCCGGGTGGCGGTGCTGAAGGGCAACAGGATTGAAGAGTTCGATTTCGAATCGAGCGACCACAAGCAGATCAAGGGCAATATCTACCTCGCGAAGGTAACGCGGGTCGAACCGTCGCTTCAGGCGGCCTTCGTCGATTTTGGCGGCAATCGCCACGGGTTCCTCGCCTTTAGCGAAATCCACCCAGATTATTACCAGATCCCGAAGCAGGACCGTGATGCCCTGCTCGCCGAGGAGCAGGAACACGCCGAGGAAGAGGCGCGCCTGCGGTCCGACGATGACGACGATTCGGGCGACGACGGCCACGATCACGACGATCGCGATGACGACGAAAGCAGCGACGCGCTTGCCGACGAAATGGCCGGCGACGGGCTGACCGAGGTCGACACGAGCGAGAAGGACGATGTCGCCACGATCGAGGACGGCGCCGTCGAGGGCGGTTCCGACGACGACGGCGATGACGAGGGCGACAATCGCCGCCCCCGCCGTGCCCGCGGCAAGGGCCGCCGCCAGGGTGGCGGCAAGGCGCGCGCCGCCGACGAGGCGCGGGCGAAACGGCTTGCCCTGCGCCGCCGTTACAAGATCCAGGACGTCATTCAGCGGCGCCAGGTCCTGCTCGTGCAGGTCGTGAAGGAAGAGCGCGGCAACAAGGGTGCGGCGCTCACCACCTATCTCTCGCTCGCCGGGCGTTACTGCGTGCTCATGCCCAACAGCAGCCACGGCGGCGGCATCTCCCGCAAGATCAGCAGCGCCGCCGATCGCAAGCGGTTGAAGCAGATCGTGTCGGAAATGAACCTGCCGCGGTCGATGGGTTGCATCGTGCGCACCGCCGGGCTTTCCCGCACCAAGACCGAGATCAAGCGCGATTTCGACTATCTCGCGCGGCTGTGGGACGAAATCCGCGAACGCACCATGCAGGCCAGCGCCCCTGCGCCGATCCATTCGGACAGCGACCTTGTGAAGCGCGCGATCCGCGACATCTACAATCGCGAGATCGAGGAAGTCGTCGTCGAAGGCCCCGAAGGCTACAAGGCGGCGAAGCAGTTCATGAAGCTGCTCATGCCGAGCCACGCGCGCCGGGTGAAGCAATATGCCGACCCCGTCCCCCTGTTTCAGCGTTACGGCGCGGAGGATCAGCTGACCGCGATGTACGATCCGGTCGTACAGCTGAAATCGGGCGGCTATCTCGTGATCAACCCGACCGAGGCGCTGGTGTCGATCGACATCAACTCGGGCCGCTCGACGAAGGAGCACGGGATCGAGCAGACCGCGCTCGCCACCAATCTGGAGGCGGCGAAGGAAATCGCGCGGCAATTGCGCCTGCGCGACATGGCCGGGCTGGTCGTGATCGACTTCATCGACATGGAAAACAACTCCTCGATCCGCAAGGTCGAGAAGTGCATGAAGGATTCGCTGAAAAACGACCGCGCGCGCATCCAGGTCGGCCGCATTTCCGGCTTCGGCCTGATGGAAATGAGCCGTCAGCGCCTGCGCACCGGCGTGCTGGAGGCGACGACCCGCGAGTGCCCGCATTGCGACGGCACCGGCCTCGTGCGCACCGCGTCGAGCGCGGGTCTCTCCGCCCTGCGCATGATCGAGGACGAGGCGGCCAAGGGCAAGGGCAGCACCATCAGCCTCTATGCCAGCACGGAGGCGGCGGTCTATCTGCTCAACTCCAAGCGCGCCGACCTCGCCGAGATCGAGGAGCGTTACGGCGTCATGGTCGAAGTGCTTCCCGAAGGCGAGAACGAGGGCGCGAAGATGCGCGCCAGCTCCTCCGGCCCCAAACCGACCTTTGCGCCGAAGTTTGAACCGATTCAGGACGATATTCTCGACGCCGACGATGTCGAGGATGACGAGGACGAAGAAGAGGAAGAAACCGGCGCCGAGACGGAAACGCAGCGCGACGACGACCGGAGCGACGATGAAAAGGGCGACGACGAAAGGGGCGAGGACGACAACGGCAATCGCCGCAAGCGCCGCCGCCGCCGCCGTGGCGGTCGCCGCAACCGGGGCAACCGGAACGGCGACGAATCGCGCGATACGCAGGACGATGGCGACGGCGACGACGCATCCGATAGCGATAGCGACGGCGATACGGATCATGGCGCCGCAACGCAGTCCGGTGGAGCGGATGAGGACAAGCCGCGCAAGCGCCGTCGCCGTCGCCGCAAATCGGACGATCAGTCCGAAGGCGGCAACGCGGAGACAGCGGATGCGGTGAACGGGCAGGACGAAACGCCTGCATCCCAGGCGCCCGCGCCCGAAGCGCCTGCACCCGAAACGCCGGCCGATGACGTCCCGGCATCCGATGGCCTTGCCGAGGACAGCACTTCCGATGCCGAGCAGGAGAAGCCGAAGGCGAAGTCGCGCCGCTCCCCTCGTCGCAAGAAGGCGGAGGTGAGCGAAAGCGGGACCGCAGACGAGCCCGCGGCCGAAGCAGCCGCGGACGATGCGCCCAAGCCCAAGAAGCCGCGCCGCCCTCGCAAGAAGAAGGCTGACGCTGCGCCGGACGCTGGCGAGCCCGATCAGGCGCCGTCTTCGACCGGCGACGATGCGGTAACCAAGGCGCAGCCTGCGGAGCGCGAAGAAGCCCCCGCACCCGCACCCGCACCCGCGCCAGCGGCGAGCGAGGCCGCCCCCGCGGAGCCGAAAGCCGAGGAAGGCAAGGACGAAACCGAGTCCACGTCGCAGGAGCCGCCCCGGCGCGGCTGGTGGCAGCGCACGTTCGGTTAAGAGTGTCCGGCGGGGTCGATCCGACCTCGCCGCCATTCGCGAAAGGCCCGCTCCTCTATCGGGGGGCGGGCCTTTTTGCGTCCGCTACCACGCGATGCGCGAACCGTCCCAGGCGAAAAATCCGCCATTGTCCGCCGCAGTCAGCCCGTCGATGACCGAAAGCAGGCAGCGCGCCGAATGCTCCGGCGTGAAAAGCTGCCGATCAGGCACGTTGCCGCGAAACGGTTCGGACAGCGCGGTTTCCACCGTGCCGGGGTGAAGCGCGACCACGATACCCTCGCGGTTGCGGCGGTGAAGCTCGATCCCGAAATTGCGCAGCACCATGTTGAGCGCCGCCTTTGACGCGCGATAGCTGTGCCAACCGCCCAGCCCGTTGTCCCCGATCGATCCCACCCGCGCCGAAAGCGCGGCAAATACCGGCCGCTCCGCATGGCGAAGGAGCGGCAGGAAATGCTTTCCGATGATCGCCGGGCCGATCGTGTTGACCGCGAACATTTCCGCCATCGCCGCAGGCTCGATCGTGCGCCAGCTGCGTTCGGGGCGGATGTCCGGCTCCCGCTGCAAAAGGCCGGTCGCGACGATCACCATTTCGGGCGCGGATTCATGCGCGACGCGCTCCGCAATGGCGGCAATGCCTGCTTCTTGGGTCAGATCGAATGCAAAGGGGATGATCGACGCCATGCCGGGGGCGGACACGGAACTTTCGGGCACCGTGCCGCTTCGCGCTCCTGCATAGATGCGAGCGAATGGCCCGCTCGCGGCGAGCTGGCGGCACATTGCATCGCCGACACCGCCCGATGCGCCGAAAATGACGCAGCTGCGTTCGCGCGCTGGCTCTGCGTTCGTCATCCGGCCCCTGTCATTCCGGCGTCATCGCATGGCTGCGAATGGCGTCTGCGATACGCTCCATATCGGCGCGCAACATGTGGCTGGCTTCGTCCTCTTCGCACTGCGCAAGCCGGGTGATCTGCGGCATGGACAGCCCGATCCGCAACGTCCCGCCCCAGCCGCCATCGGCCATGCGCACCGATTTCACCGGCTGACCCAGCCTGATCCCGGCGTCGGCCATGCGGCGATGCAGCGTCTGCGCATCCGCGAAACTCCGGATGGCGGGAAGGCTGCTGATGTCGAGAGTGACCAGCGTGCGCATCGCAACCGGATGATTTTCCGCTGTTTCCGCGTGTCCCGGCGGGTAGGCGACAACCTTCGACAGCCCGAGCGGCGTGACGATCCGTTCGGTCACGGCGTCGCGAAAGGCGGCGATGACCCCCTCGATTCGCGGCATGGGCGTCGCCTGCCATCGTTCCAGTTCGAAGATCGACACTTCGAGCCGGAGCCAGAGCCCGAAATTGTCCTCCCGCATCAGTACGTCCCGGCCCGCCCATTCGCGCGGCCATTCGTCCCGGCGGAATATGTCGGCGAAGCCTGTCGGTACCGGCGCGGCGCGCTCTGCGGTTCCGGCCGGCAGGATGGCAAATCCGCTGAACGGGGGGCCGCCCATGAATTTCGACCCGGTCAGGAATATCATCGCATCGAGCGCGAGATAGGCCGCAATCGAGGACGACGTGATCCGGGCCTGGCACGCGTCGATGACGAAGCTCACATCCGTCCCGAACCGTGCCTTCAACGCGCGAATCTCGGACATTTCGGGCAGGATCAGCCCAGTCTTCGACCCATGCACCACATGCACCAGCACATGCCGTCCGGCTGCGATGGCCGGCTCTGCCTCCGCCGCGATGGCATCGGCGATCTCCGCGCTCGACCGCGCCAGACCGTCGCCGCATCGCACCGCCACATCGGCGAGCGCCACGGGACCGACGCCGTCGACCTCGTCCCCCGGAACGACGGCGATGCCGCGCGCCGTTTCGCGGGCGAAATAGCGGCCATGCGCGGAATGGATGCACCCGCTGCCCACCTCGTCCGCGCCGAGCAGGATGTTGTGAATCCCCCCCGGCCCGCGCCCCCGAACGGCGGCCAGCGCCACATATTCGAGATCCGTTCCCGACGGGGCAAAGGCGATCGCATGGTCCGCCGCGACGCCATAGGCCGCGCGAATCCGGTCGCGCAGCGTATCGAGCCGCGCGGCGTAGGAACCGGCATCCGCGCGCAGCGCCGCCAGCGCATGCGCGAAACCCATGGGCGAAACGTCATTCGCGGTGGAGGACGCATAGGCGAGACAGTCGCGCGGATAGGGCGCGGACATATAGGTATTGAGCCCCGTCGCCGGGTCGAGCACGATGCGCGCATCGCCGCCCGACGCCATCAGCCTTATGGCCTCCATCGCGTCGTCGCGGTCTGCATCCCCGCCGGGCAGCGCCTGCCACGCCATGGACGGAACGGAGGGGCGGCCAAGGTCATTTTTCGAAATCATCTTGGAAGCGGGCTATAGCCTATTTAAGAGGCCAGGCCAGACGTAAAGAAAGGACTCCACTTGCCAGCGATCGAACCGTTGAAAATCGACGATATCACAAAGGAGCGCGTGCGCATCCTGTTCATCGCGAAGCATGCCCTGTGGGGTGGCGGCCTGCATCCCGAGGATGGCAACCACGCCGTCTATCATCACGAGGTGCGCTCGATCCTCGAAGGGCTCGGCCTCAATCTCAAGCTGGCGGACCGGTTCGAAGTGCTGTTCGACAATCCGGAGGTGGATTTCGTATTCCCGCTGCTCAACCGCGCGGGATTCTTCAATTCCGAGATGCTGGGCCCGCTGCTGTGCGCAAGGCTCGGCATTCCGCATCTTGGGGCGAGCCCGATCCTGCGCGGATTGTCCGACGACAAGCATCTGGCGAAGCGCGCCGCCCTCGTCGCCGGCGTGCCGACCGCGCCCTGGGCGATCTACCGCCGGGGTGCGCCGGTTGTCGAAGACGGCTGCCCGAAGGCGGAACGCTACGTGATCAAGCCGAACGCGTCGTCTGCGTCGTGGGGCGTGCGCGATGCGTTCGACTGGAACGGGATCCGCAATGCGATCGCGGCCATCCATGACGAAGGGCACGACGCGCTCGTCGAACCGTTCCTCGACGGCAGCGATGTCGAGGTGCCGGTGATGACGCGGCGCGATCCGCATATCCTGCCGATGCAGATCTTCCGGCAGCAGGACCCCTCGCACCTGCGCACCTATTATGAAAAGCGCGACCTCGTCGACCGCAGCGGGAAATATTCGCTCGACCCGTTCGAGAACGAGGAGATGGCCGGGCGCATCGCCGACATGACCCGGCGGCTGTGGGCGGAATATCGCCCGTTCGATTACGGCCGGTTCGAATTCCGGGTGAACGAGAGCACGGGCGAAATCACGTTTCTCGAGGTCAATCTCAACTGCAACCTGTGGTCGGAAAAGGTGTTCGGCCGCGCCGCCACCCTCGCCGGGTTCAGCCAGGCGGAGCTTATCGAGACCATTCTTGCCGACAGCCTCATCCGCAACGGCGTCATGGCCGCGCCCGAGGGTTACTGAACGATGAGCCGGATGCCCGTCACCGTCTTGATGCTCGCCGCGCAGCGGACGGGCGTGGTGAACCCGCTCGCCCGCGAATTCGACGTTTCGCACAAATGCCTGGTGCCGATCTGCGGCGCGCCGCTCATCACCCACGTCCTCGACACGCTGTCGAACATTCCGGACATCGCCGAGGTCCGCATTTCGGTCGAGGCGGACGCCCATGACGCGGTCGGCGCCGTCGTCGCGCCCTATGACCGGCCCGACCGGCCGGTCCGGCTCGTCCCGTCGGAGCCGGGGATCGTCGATTCGGTCATCGCCGCGTCGGAAGGCGACGACGGCCCGTTCATCATCACCACCGCCGACAATGTCCTGCTCACCCGCGAGGGGTTCGACGCCATGCGCGATGCGATGCGCGATGCGGATGCCGCGGCGGGGCTCGCCACGCGCGAACGCGTGCTCGCCGCCCATCCGCAAGGGCAGCGGCGGTTTTACGAGCTGAAGGACGCAGGCTACGCCAATTGCAACATCTACGCGCTTGCCAATCGCAAGGCATTCGCCGCCGCGGAGGTGTTTCGCGAAGGGGGGCAGTTCATGAACAACCCGTCGCGCATGGTGCGGGCATTCGGGTTGGTGAACATCCTGCTCATGCGGGCAAAGCTCATCACCATGGACGCCGCGATGAAACGGCTCGGTCGCAAATTCGGCATACGCATGAAGGGGGTCAGCTTTACCGACGGCGCGCTCGCCATCGATGTCGACAACCGCCGGACCTATGACATTGCACAGCCCATCCTTGCGCAAAGGCTCAATCGCGCCGGCGAAACGCAGCCCCACCCTTGACTAACGCGCCCATGTGCTGTTGGTGAAACAACGCATTTGCAGCACGGATCACGGATCGAACCCATGGCAACCTTTACCCTCCCCGCAAACAGCAAGATCACCGGCCAGGGCCATACCCACGCCGCCGAAACCGCGGGCCGGGTGAAGAAATTCAAGGTCTATCGCTACGACCCCGACAGCGGGGAAAATCCGCGCTACGACAAGTTCGAGATCGACCTCGACGCGTGCGGGCCGATGGTGCTCGACGCGCTGATCAAGATGAAGAGCGAGCAGGACCCCTCGCTGACCTTCCGCCGCTCCTGCCGCGAGGGGATCTGCGGGTCATGTTCGATGAACATCAACGGGCGCAACACGCTCGCCTGCACCACCGCGATCGAGGATTGCGGCGCGGGCGAGGTTCGCATCACCCCCTTCCCCCACATGGACGTGGTGAAGGATCTGGTGCCCGATTTCACGCATTTCTATGCGCAATATGCCTCGATCCGCCCGTGGCTGCAGACGGTCACGCCGACCCCTGCGGGCAAGGAGCGGCTGCAATCGCCGGAACAGCGTAACAAGCTCGACGGGCTCTACGAGTGCATCCTGTGCGCGTGCTGCTCCACCGCATGCCCGAGCTACTGGTGGAATTCCGACAAGTTCCTCGGCCCGGCGATCCTGTTGCAGGCCTATCGCTGGCTCGCCGACAGCCGCGACGAAATGACCGGGGAGCGGCTGGACGAGCTGGAGGATCCCTTCCGCCTGTATCGCTGCCACACCATCATGAACTGCGCGAACGTCTGTCCCAAGGGGCTCAACCCCGCCAAGGCAATCGCCGAGATCAAGAAGATGGAAGCCGAACGGCTCGTCTGAAATGAGCAACGACATGGCTGCTCACTCTCCTGCCGTTGCCGGCGGGCGCGCGCCTGTTCGCGATGCGGACGGGTGGATGCCGTGGCTGGTCGGTCGCCCCGACGAATACAATCAGGTCGTGCTCGGCCCGATGCACGCCCGCCGCGAAGGAGAGAGCGCGCGCGTCCGGATGGTCCCGCAGGACCGTCATCTCAACCTCAATCGCGTCATTCATGGGGGCATCATCCTCGGTTTCGCGGATGTTGCGATCTTCGCGGGCGCATCGACCGTCTTGGACAAGGACTTCCTCGGCGGCGCGACGGTGGAACTCAATACGCAGTTCGTCGGGCCGGGTGACGGGAACGCGCCGCTCGATGCCGTGGTGGAGGTCGTGCGCGAAACCGGGCGGATGGTTTTCGCCCGCGGGCTCATGGTGCAGGGTGACGCCACCATCGCCAGCTTTTCCGGCATTTTCCGGAAGCCGAGCTGATCCGTGACGGGCATGATCGAACGATACGAGGCGCTGGTCGCCGCGGGCGAACTCCGACCCGATGCCGAGCAGCAGCAAGCCGCCGTCACGCTCGACGCGTTGCAGCAGGAGATCGAAAAGGCCGCCCCGTCGCAGGGCGGCGTGCTGCAGAAGCTGTTCGGCAAGGCGCCGTCGCCCGCGCCCGGCGGAATCTACATGTGGGGCGGCGTGGGGCGCGGCAAGTCCATGTTGATGGACCTGTTCCACGACACGCTCGCCATCCCGGCGAAGCGGCGCATTCATTTCCACGAATTCATGCTCGACGTGCACGACCGGCTGCGAGCCGAGCGGGCGAAGGAAACGGGCGATCCCATCCTGCCCGTCGCGACGGCAATCGCGGGCGAGGTTCGCTGCCTCGCGTTCGACGAGATGGTCGTCAACAACAGCGCCGATGCCATGATCATGAGCCGGCTGTTCACTGCGATGATGGAACAGGATGTCACCATCATCACCACATCGAACCGCCCGCCGTCCGACCTTTACAAGGACGGCCTCAACCGGGAGCATTTCCTGCCATTCATCGCGCTGATCGAGCGGCGCTTGCAGGTTGTCCCGCTCAACGGTCCGAACGATTATCGCATGGAGCGGCTGTCGGGCATCGAAACCTGGCACACGCCTTTGGGTGAGGCGGCGACCGACAAGGTGCGCGAGGCGTTTTTCCGCCTGACCGATTATCCGCCCGAGGATGCCGACCATGTGAGCGGCACCGATCTCCCGGTGAGCGGCGGACGGAGCATCTGGGTGCCGAAGAGCCTCAAGGGGGTCGCGGTCTTTTCATTCAAGCGGTTGTGCGGCGAACCGCGCGGCGCCGCCGATTATCTCGCCATTGCGCGCAATTACCACTCGGTCATCATCGTCGGCATCCCCCGCCTCACGCCGAGCGAGCGAAACGAGGCGGCGCGTTTCGTCACGCTGATCGACGCGCTCTATGAAAACGGCGTCAAGCTGATCGCGAGCGCGGATGCGGAACCGGCCGATCTCTACGAGGCTGGCGACGGGCGCTTCGAATTTGAAAGAACGGTGAGCCGGCTGATGGAAATGCAATCGGCCGATTACCTCGCCCGCGGGCACGGCGAACAATAAGCGACGCTGCCGTTGCGGCCGCCGGGCCTTCCGTCAGGAAACTGGCGCCATCATTCCCGGTCGCGCTGCATCAGATCAGCGAATTGGGGCCATCGCTACCGCACCCTTCGAAAATGGCGAGCATGCGCTTTTGCGTGGCGAGCTTTGCTTCTGTCCTGGCGATTTCGCGGCGGAGCCGGTCCGCACTGCCGATCTGGGTGCGCATCTCCGGCTCGCTTCCGTCGAGCGTGAGCGCCAGTTTCGTCGCGGACCACAACTGGCTACTGCTCGGCTCGAACATCCGGGAAATCAGCAATTCTCCGTAGGCCAGCACGATTTGAAGAGGGCAGCCGCCGGGCAGGCTTTCCATGTCGCCAAGCGCCCGCAACGTGGTGGCATCCATCATCTCGGCATTGTCGATGATCACGAGATAGCGCGATGTTTCGGTGCGGGCATCGTCGCATTCGATATCGAGCCGGTCTAGGATATGACCACACTCCAACGCGGCATCGAAGCGCAGCACACGCCGATAGTTCGGCCCGACCAGCCGGCCGATTTCGGTGAGGATTGTCCGGCGCTCGGTTCGCAGCGCACTGGTCAGCACGATATTGCGGTCACCGCGCTGAACCGCGGCGACGCATTGGCGCATCGCCTGCGCCGGGCCCACGCGCACCTGCCGAAAAAGCACCTGTGTCCGGTCTTCGAAAGTTGCATTGTCGTTTTGAAACATGAGCATGCCCTCTGCGCTGGGGTACGAGGGAATTATGCCCAATAAGGTTTGGACGCATAAGCGTAGCTGCATCCATATCCAACTAAATCAAATGTTAACTAAAAATCTGCCGGGGAATCCGCGAAAAATTACATCCGTAATGGTTCCAATGGCCCGGTTGCCCCCATCAAAAGATAATTTCGGTGGCCTTTCCATGGCCCAGAAAATCCGCGGGACTCGCGCTTGCCCCATACGCACCGGCGCAGAACACCGCCACCGTATCGCCCGTTTCGATGCGCGGGAGGGCGGCATTTTCCGCGATCCGGTCGATCGGCGTACACAGCCGTCCCACGATGGTCTGTCCACGTTCCATCGTAAGCGTATCCATCCGGTTGGCGATGGCGACGGGATAGTTGCGCCGAACCACGGTGCCGAAATTTCCGGATGCCGCAAGCTGATGATGCAGGCCCCCGTCGATCACCGCGAAGATTTCGCCGTGGCTCTCCTTCACATCGAGCACGCGGGAGAGATAGACCCCGGCCTCCCCGACGAGCCAACGGCCAAGTTCGATTGCGAACGCCGTATCGCGCAGGATGGCGGGGCGTTTCGACAATTGCCCGTCCAACGCCCGGCCGACCGCGCCGATGTCGAGCGGCGTGTCCCCCGCAAAGTAAGGGATGCCAAAACCGCCGCCCAGATTGCAATGCGGCACCGGCACGCCGCTTTCCTCACCAAGCCGGGCGGCCAGCGCGATCGTGGCGGCCTGCGTTTCGATCACCGCCGCCGCATCGAGCGCCTGGCTCCCGGCGTAGATGTGGAAGCCGCGCCATTCTGCCCCGCTCGCCAAAATTTCGCGGACGAGCGCGGGAACGCGGATCGCATCGATGCCGAACTGGCGCGGCCCGCCGCCCATCTTCATTCCCGAACCGCGCAGATCGAAATCGGGGTTGACCCGAATGGCCAGCCGCGGCGCAATGCCGAGCCGCTCGCCAATCGCGAAAGCGCGCCGCGCCTCCCCTTCGGATTCGAGGTTCAGCGTGATGCCGGCCATGATCGCGTCGGACAGCTCGCCATCGTCCTTCCCCGGCCCGGCGAAGCTGATGCGGGCCGGCTCCACGCCCGCCTCTCGCGCGAGGCGCAATTCACCCCCCGACGCGATGTCGAGCCCATCGACCAGCCCGGCCATGCGCGACAGCAATGGCGGAAACGGATTCGCCTTCATCGCGTAATGGATGGCGAGTTCGTCCGGCATCGCCGACCGCAACATCGCGACCCGGCGTTCGAGCATGGCGGCGGAATAGACGAAGGCAGGCGTCTGTCCCGCCCAATGCGATACGGGCGCGCCGTCGATGACGAGCTCGCCATTGGTCGTGGTGAATCCGTCCGGAATGGGGCCAAGCTTTTTCATCATGCAGCACTCTCAATTGCGCGGATGAGGCCGGCGCGGTCCAGCTTTCCGGTTGCGCCGCGGGGCAATTCGTCGCGCCAATGAATATGGGCCGGTTGCATGAAGGACGGCAATGCGCGGGCCATCGCCTTCGGCAATTCGGCCTGCGCACGATCGGAACCGACCGCCGGCGCCGCGCGCGCGACCATGTGGATCGCCTGGCCCGCCCGCGCATCGGGCAGGCCGAATGCGACGGCCTCCGCGACAAGGCCGGTGCTAAGCGCCGCATCCTCGATCTCTTGCGGGCTGATCCTCTGGCCGAAGGATTTGATCATCGCGTCGCGCCGCCCCACGAAATAGAGCAGGCCGTCCTCGCCCATGCGCACCCTGTCCCCGGACCAGACCGCCGTCCCGCCATATTGCGAGCTCTCCGGCGTGGGCCTGAAACGTTCGGCGGTGCGCGCCGGATCCCGCCAGTACCCCTGCGCGACGAGCGGGCCTGCATGGACCAGCTCGCCCTCGTCCCCCGGCCCGCCCGGCGTTCCATCGTCACGCATCACGATGATCTCGGCATGGGGAATGGCGCGGCCGATGCTCGTCGGTTTCGCATCCACCTCTTCGGGGTCGAGAAAGGTCGAACGAAACGCCTCGGTCAGGCCGTACATCGGATAAAGGCGCGCATCGGGAAACCGCGCCCGCAAGGCCCGGACCAACGGTTCGCCCAGCGCGCCGCCACTATTCGTGAGCCGCCGCAGCGTCGCGATGGCATCCGCGGTCCATTCCTGCTCCAGCAATTGCACCCAGAGCGGCGGAACCCCGGCAAGGGTGGTGATGCGCCGGTCCGCGACGGCCTTCACCACGGCGCGGGGGAAAAGATAGTCGATCGGCACCGCCGCGCCGCCTGCGAACCATGTCGAGAGCAGCTGATTCTGGCCGTAATCGAATGCCAGCGGCAGGACGCATAAGGTTCGGTCGTCGCCTTCCAATTG
Organism: Croceicoccus sp. YJ47; assembly: GCF_016745095.1. NCBI lineage: Bacteria > Pseudomonadati > Pseudomonadota > Alphaproteobacteria > Sphingomonadales > Erythrobacteraceae > Croceicoccus > Croceicoccus sp. YJ47. The sequence continues at coordinate 2,506,395 of NZ_CP067087.1, read as the reverse complement.
GAGATAGGACGCGACCGCCTCCGCACCGAGCCAGAGATTCGCATGGCTGAGCATGACGCCCTTGGGCCGACCGGTCGAACCGCTGGTATAAAGGATCGCGGCCAGATCGTCGGGCGCGGCACGGGACGGCGCCATCGCATCGCCGGCCATCGCCGCATGTTCGCACGCCGTCTCCTCGACCGCAGCGCAGCCGGCGGGCATGTCCCCATCGCTCAGCGTGTCGAGTAGGCCGGAATTGCCAATGATCATCCGCGCCCCGCTATCGCCGAGGATATGCGCCACCTGCGCAGGCTTCAGCACCGGGTTCACCGGCACGTGCACCATCCCCGCACGCGGCACGGCCAGCGGCATGATGCAGGCAAGCCACCCCTTCCCCGCCCAGCTCGCCACGCGCGCACCGGCGTCCCATCCCTCCTGCGCTTCGCGATGGGCGAGCCAAGCGGCGAGATGCCCCACCGCATGCTCCAACTCTCCAAAGGACAGCGTCCGATCCTTCAGCACGAGCGCATCGGCGCCCCGCTCGCCGCAGAGGGCGAGATGATCCACAGGGCGGGATGGTGGCGGTGTCATGATCCTATCCATAGCATTGCCGGCGCGCGCCGCCATGCTTGCGTCCGCGCCCTGTAAAAGCTAAGCCGCCGGGCGCCATGAACGAAGCCATCCCCCCCGTCATCCAGTCGTCCGACACGAAATTGCGGGCCGCGCTTGCCGACATACTGGCGCTTTCGGAACAGAGGGTCGCCGGTTTCGACGAAGATACCGAGCTTTTCGGCGCGCTGCCCGAACTGGATTCGCAGGCGGTCGCAGGGCTTCTGACCGAGATCGAGGACAGTTTCGATATCGTGATCGAAGACGACGAGGTCGATGGCGACATGCTCGAAACCTATGGCGCGCTGCTGCGCTTCGTCATGGACAAGCGCGCCGGGCGCTGAGGCCCGGCACGATCGGTCCACGGAGGCTCAGGCGTCCGCGTCCGCCATTTCGTCGCGCGCAAGCTCCAGCGTGCCGAGAAACCGTTCCGCATCGAGCGCGGCCATGCACCCGGTGCCCGCCGCCGTGACCGCCTGGCGATAGGTGTGGTCCATCACGTCGCCGCATGCGAACACGCCGGGAATCTCGGTCTTGGGCGTGCCGGGCGCCACCTCGATATAGCCTGAGGGGTCGAGCGGGAGCTGCCCTGCGAACAATTCGGTTGCGGGGGCATGGCCGATCGCGACGAACGCGCCCTCTGTGTCAAAGCGGCTTTCCTCGCCCGTTTCGGTATCCTTCAGCCGGAGATGGGTGAGCCCCTTGCCATCCTCGCCGCAGAATTCCTCCACCGTCTTGTTCCACAGCACGCTGATCTTGTCGCTCTTGTGGAGGCGGTCCTGAAGGATCTTTTCCGCGCGCAGGGTGTCGCGCCGGTGGATCAGCGTGACATCGTCCGAATGGTTGGTGAGGTAGAGCGCTTCTTCGACCGCGGTATTGCCGCCGCCGATGACCACGACCTTCTTGCCGCGATAGAAGAACCCGTCGCAGGTCGCGCAGGCCGACACGCCCTTGCCGGAAAAGGCCTGCTCGCCTTCCACGCCCAGCCATTTCGCCTGCGCCCCGGTGGCGATGCACAGCGTGTCGCCGTGATATTCATCGCCGCTGTCGCCCTTCGCAACGAACGGCGGCCCGCTCTTTAAATCGACAGAGGTGATCGTGTCCCACATCATGCGCGTACCGACATGCTCGGCCTGCGCCTGCATCTCCTGCATCAGCCAGGGGCCCTGAATCACGTCGCGAAAGCCGGGGTAATTCTCGACATCGGTGGTGATGGTGAGCTGCCCGCCCGGCTGAAGCCCCTGCACCACGATCGGCTCCATGCCGGCGCGCGCGGCGTAGATCGCGGCGGAAAGCCCGGCGGGGCCGGAACCGATGATGAGCATGCGGGTCTTGTGAATGGTCATGATGCGTATGTCCGTCTGGCGTCTTCGAATGGGCTTGCCTGCCAGATAGGGATCTATCGGGCGAAAGCCAATCCACCCGTGCGCATACGGCGTACGCGGTTCAGCGCCGCCCGGTGAGAAGCGGATATGGATTGATGGCGGACCCTTCGAACCATTCCTCGCCCGGCTCCATCCGCATCACCGCGAAATGAAGATGCGGCGCGGACGGATCGGCGTTTCCGGTGCTGCCGACCGTGCCGAGCCTGTCGCCGCGGCGGATCCGCGCACCCTCGCGCAATTGCGGAGCATAGCGGCGAAGATGGGCGTAATAGTGAATTTCGCCTTCGTCCGGGGTGCGGATATAGATGGTTTCGCCGCCCTCGTCCGAACGGAACAGCTTTTCCACCACGCCATCTTCGGCCGCGAGCACCGGCGTGCCGGCAGGCGCCATGATGTCGATGGCGTCGTGAACCCTTTTGCCGCCCGCCCGCGCATCGCGGAACGTATCGGTGAGCATATCGGCCCGAACCCCGGCGACCGGAATCGCAAGCCGGACCTGTGCCGGCGAATCGCGGCGGGCGTCATCACTGCGCGGGACCGCCTGTTCGCCGCCACCGGCACGATCCTGCGTCCCCGCCGCATCGCTGGCATCGCCGAACGTGGGCAAAGGCGCATCGCCGACGCTCGGGTCATAATCCGGTTCGGGCGGACGATAGGGGTCGAGCAGCGCATAGGCCAGCAGCCAGGCGATCGAGGTCAGCGCGATGCTGATCACCGCGATCTTCACGTCGCGGGCGAAACGCCCGGCATTATCCCGCACCGTGCTCATCCGTCGTACCTATTTCTGAAACACCACCTCGGTCGATCCCGATACCATTTCGGCCAGCCGCGCCGCGTCCCAGTTGGTCAGGCGGACGCAGCCATGGCTTTGCGCGCGTCCGATGGTTTCGGGGGCCGACGTGCCGTGAATGCCGTAATGTTCCTTCGACAGGTCGATCCATACGACGCCCACGGGTCCGTTCGGACCGGGGGGCAATTGCTGGTCCTGCTCGCTGTCGGGCACGTCCCAGAACAGGTCGGGATCGTAGGCGAAGGGCGGATTATGCGCGACGCCGTTGATTTTCCAATCGCCGATGGGGAGCGGATCGTTGCTCGACCCCGAGGTCACGGTGAACATCGCGATCAACTTGTCGCTGTCATCGTAGGCGACGAGCGTCTTTTCCGATTCGTCCACCACGATGCGGGCGGCATCGGGCTGCTCCGTCCCGACGCCCAGCATGCGCAGCGTCGACCGCCAGTCGTCGTCGAGTTCGGCGCGGCGGTCCATGAAATCGGCGCCAATATTGGGCACGCGGATCTTCTGTCCGGCGGCGAAGATGGGCGTGTCGGGGTTTTCGGTATCGCCTTCCTCACGCGGCGACGCGGAGGGTGAGGGCGTGGGCCGCGGGGACGCACCGCTCTGCACGTCCTCGCCATCGTCGAACCGCTGCGTCGCGCTCGCGCCCAGCATGTCCGCGCCGGCGGGCCGCCCACCGGGGTTGAGCATGCGGAGCGTCTCGACCGTGGTGTGGAACCGCTCGGCCAGCTTTTCGTCCAGAGACTCGTAGCCCAGACGCTGCATCTCGGCCTGCTCGGCCGGGTCGTCGGGGATCGGCTCGAACCGGCCGACGGCGAATTCCTCAGGGATCGTGACGACGCGCGTTGCGGCGATATTGTCATATTCGGCGAGCGCGGCGCGGGTCTCGTCATTCATCTCGCCGGTCGGTTCCAGATCGTTGGCCATCTGAAACCCCTCGATCGCGTTGCGCGTCGAGAGGCCCATCTTGCCGTCAATCACCCCCGGCGAAAACGCGAGCCGATCCAGCACGACCTGCAATTGCATCGTGGGCCGTTCCTCGCTGTCGGGGTATTGTTCGGCGCGGGTTTCCCCCGGTGCGGGATCGTTGCTGGCCATGGCGTCGGCGTCGTTGTCGTCCGTCGCTGCCTCGCTCTGCGTCGGCTGCGGCTCCGGCGTTTCGGCATCGCCCCCGCACGCGACGAGCGCCAGCGCGAGAGGAAACGCCAGGGTTGCATGGAAAAGCCGCATAATCGTCACATCCTCGTCATGTCCGGCCCGCGATCGGTGCGCACCGGTTCACTCGTTTGGGAATAAAACGTCGCAGATCCGAAATCGTGCCGGGACCCTAGCGACGAAATTCGCCCTCCGGCCGGGGCGGCGCATCGGCGATGGCGCGGGCGAACGCGCGGACGGACGCGGCCTCGTCCCCGTTCCATATGGCGCCCGATACCGCGAGGAAATCCGCACCCGCAGTCACCAGGGGGGCGCAATTGTCCGGCGTGATGCCGCCGATCGCCACACAGGGAATCTCGAACAGATGCTGCCAGAATTCGAGCAGTTCCAGTTCCGCGCGGTGCTCGGTTTCCTTGGTGGTGCTGGGAAAGAACGCGCCGAACGCGACATAGTCGGCGCCGGCCTCGCCCGCATCCATCGCGAGATGGCGGCTCCCATGGCAGGTCACGCCGATCTGCGCGTCCTTGCCAAGCTTTTCGCGGGCATCGGCGACCGTGCCGTCACCCTGCCCCAGGTGCACGCCATCGGCGTCGAGCCGGTTGGCGAGGCTGATGGAATCGTTGACGATAAATCCGACGCCGCGATCGGCGCACATCGTGCGGAGCGGCTGGGCAAGGCGTGCGGCCTCGTGCTGATCCATGTCCTTCACGCGAAACTGGAAGGCGGTGACGATCCCGTCGCCGGCGTCGATGGCGCGGGCGAGCCGGTCGGGAAAATCGCCGGTCACGTCGAGCGGCGAAATGAGATAGAGATCGGTGCGGTTCATGCGGCATGCCCTAACCGCGTCGCGAAGGAGTGTGAAGTCTTATGCACGATCGAACGATATTGCCGGCCTGCCTCATGGCCGTCGCCGCGTTGTCCGGCTGTACCGGCATGGGTCCGGACGGCGCCGAACGCGCGGCGCCCCTGCCCTCGACGCGGGCGCCCGTCGCGATTGGCGAGGCGGTTCGTGCGGGCGAATGGGCGCTCACCACGCAGGCCGTGGTCGAGGACAGCCGCTGCCCGGTGGGCACGCAATGCGTATGGGCAGGCCGCGTCGTCGTCGACGTACGGATCGAGGGCGACGGACAGGCCGAGACACGCACGCTTACCGCCGGGGAGGAAGCGACGGTACGCGGCAGCCGCGTTCTTCTGATGCAGGTGACGCCCGAAAAAGGCGAAGCGGCAATCCCGACGGGGGACTACCGCTTCGTTTACGCGATCACGCCATAGGGGCGTGCCTCAGGCGGCGTTCTTTTCCGCCGATGCGCAGTAGATTTCGTCGATCGCGGTGGAAAGCGCATCGTCGAACTGCTTGTCGTCCATCTGGTGGCGCAGCTCTTCGAGCAAGGCGCGGCTGAAGCTTGCGATCATGCCCTTGTTCTTCGCCAGCTCGGCGCAGGCATCGCCGCGCGAATACCCACCCGAAAGCGCCACCACGCGCGCCACCGCCGGATGGTCGACCAGCGCATCATAGGTGCCGGGCACCGCGGGGATCGACAGCTTCAGCATGACCTGACGCCCGCCGGACAGCTCGTCCAGCGCCTTCAGGATCTCGTCGCGAAGGATCTCCTCACCCTCGGCACGGTCCTCGGCGGTGATGGTGTATTCCGGCTCCAGGATCGGCATGAGCCCGGCATCGACGATCTGATTGCCGACATCGAACTGCTGCTTCACGATGGCGGCGATACCCTGCGGATCGGCGGAATTGATGACCGAACGCATCTTCGTGCCGAACACGCCCTTGTCCTTCGCGCGCTTCAACAGCTCGGTGAGGCCGGGCATCGGCTTCATCAGCTGCACGCCCTTGTCCTCATCCTCCAGCCCCTTGTCGACCTTGAGGAAGGGGACCACGCCGCGCTCCTGCAACACGGTGGGCACCGGCTTGCCGTCGGCGTCGCCGTCCATGGTCTTCTCGAACAGGATCGCGCCGAGCACCTTGCCCCCGTTAAAACACGGCGAGGTCACGATGCGGCTGCGCATGGTGTGGATCATGGCGAACATTTCCTCGTCGCCCGACCATGCGTCATCCTCGACGCCATAACCGCGCAGCGCCTTGGGCGTCGATCCGCCGCTCTGGTCCAGTGCCGCGATGAAGCCGTCGCCATTGCGGATCTGTTCAAGCATTTCGTCGTAAGTCATCGTCGCAATCCCCTGTTCAATCGTGTGTTCGAGAAAGGTTCGGCACTCAGCGCGTCAACGCCGCGACCCCCGGCAATTCGCGCCCTTCCATCCATTCGAGAAAGGCCCCGCCCGCGGTCGAGACATAGGTGAAATCGTCCCCGGCGCCCGCGTGATTGAGCGCGGCAACCGTGTCGCCCCCGCCCGCCACCGACACGAGCGAGCCTTCGCGGGTGAGCGCGGCCGCGGTCTTTGCAAGCGATACGGTGGCCGCGTCGAACGGCTCGGTCTCGAACGCGCCAAGCGGCCCGTTCCACACCAGCGTGCGGCAGGTCTTGAGCACATCGGCCAGCGCCTCGGTCGCCTGCGGCCCGATGTCGAGGATCATTTCCTCAGCCCTGACCTCGTGCACGTTGCAGGTGCGCAGCGATGCGGGATGGGCGGCGAATTCGGTCGCCACGACCACGTCATAGGGCAGATGCACGGTACAGCCCGAACGATCGGCGGCCTCCATGATCTTTTCCACCGTGGGCTTCAACTCATGCTCGCACAAGGATTTGCCGACATCGACCCCGCGCGCGGCGAGGAAGGTGTTGGCCATGCCGCCACCGATGATGAGGTGATCGACGATCCCGACCAGATGTTCCAGCACGGCAAGCTTGCTCGACACTTTCGCCCCGCCGACGACCGCGGCGACCGGCTTTTCCGGATTGCCGAGCGCCTTGTCGAGCGCTTCCAGCTCCTTCTGCATCGCGCGCCCGGCATAGCTTGGCAGGCAATGGGTGATCGCCTCGGTGCTGGCATGGGCGCGGTGGGCGGCGGAAAACGCATCATTCACGTAGAAATCGCCATTGGCGGCAATGGCGGCGGCGAACTCGGCGTCGTTCGCCTCCTCGCCCGGCCAGAAGCGCGTATTTTCGAGGATGGCGACATCGCCATCGCGCAAAATGCCGACCGATTGCGCGACGACATCGCCGGCGACCTCGGGCACGAACATGATTTCACGGCCGAGCACGTCCTGCACCGCGTCGACCACCATGCTGAGCGACTGGGTCGAGCTGCGCTGCCCCTTCGGCCTGCCGAAATGCGCGAGCAGGAGCACCTTGGCCCCGGCATCGGCGAGTTCGAGGATGGTCGGTGCGGAGGCATTGATCCGGGTCCGGTCGGTGACCTGCCCGCCGTTCATCGGCAGGTTCAGATCGACGCGGACCAGCGCCACCTTGCCCGCAACCTGTTCAATATCGTCGAGAGTGCGAAAGCTGCTCATGCTTCGATCCTTATGATGTCGCCGATGGCGATATGCCCGCCGTTCAGCACCCGGCCCAGCAGGCCGCCGCGCCATTTCGGCATCAGCGCTGCCTTCAATCCGGCGTGAATGTCTTCCATCCGGCTGCAGGGGTCGCATTCCTGCACCGCCTCGATGACGAGGGTTTCGCCGATATGGATCCGTGCGCCCGCCTCGCGCGGCAATGCAATACCGTCGACGAGCAGGTTGGCACGCCGCTCGGACCAGGCGATGGCATCGGGCGCGAGGTCGAGATCGGCCATCGCGGCGGCCCACCCCGATGCGGTGATGAGCGAAATCTGGCGCTTGCGCGGGCCGTCCGGCTTCATCGCACCGCGATAATCGCCGGCAAGGCCCGCCTCCACCGTCACCTCGACGGCGTCTATTTCCTCGATCGGACCGCGCGGGCGGTCATGCCGCGCAATGCCGACCAACCGCCCCACGCTCATCGTCCGTCCCTCCGGCTCAGATCAGACCCGCGATCACGCCGGCGGTGTCGATCATCCGGTTGGAGAAGCCCCATTCGTTGTCATACCACGAAACGACGCGGGCAAGCTTGTTTTCCAGCACCGCGGTTTCGAGGCTGTCGACGGTCGAGCTGGCCGGATAATGGTTGAAGTCGGAGGACACCAGCGGCTCCTCGGTATAGTCGAGCACACCCTTCAAGGCACCATTGGCCGCGGATTTGAGCGCCTCGTTCAATTCCTCGGCACTGGTGTCGCGCGACGGGGTGAAGACGAGGTCGATCAGGCTGACGTTCGGCGTCGGCACGCGGACCGAGCTGCCATCGAGCTTGCCATTGAGTTCGGGCAGGACGAGGCCGACCGCGCGGGCCGCGCCCGTCGTCGTCGGGATCATGTTCTGCGCGCCGGCGCGGGCACGGCGCATGTCCGAATGCATCTGGTCGAGCATGCGCTGATCATTGGTGTAGCTGTGGATCGTGGTCATGAAACCGCGCTCGATCCCGACCGCCTCGTGCAGCACCTTTGCGACGGGCGCGAGGCAGTTGGTGGTGCAGCTTGCGTTCGACACGACGATGTCGTCGGCGGTCAGCGTGTCCTGATTGACGCCGAACACGATGGTCTTGTCGACATTCTTGGCCGGCGCGGAGATGAGCACGCGCTTTGCCCCTGCGTCGAGATGCGGGCTGGCCGCTTCCTTCGACTGGAAGAAACCGGTGCATTCGAGCACGATGTCGACGCCCATCGCCTTGTGCGGAAGCTTGCCGGGATCGCGCTCCTTGGTAACGGCGATCTTCTTGCCGTTGACGGTGATGCTGTCGGCGTCCGACGTCACCTCGCCCGGGAAACGCCCGTGCGTGGAATCGTAGGAGAACAGGAGCGCATTGTCCTTCGCATCGGCGAGATCGTTGATCGCCACGAGTTCCAGATCGTGATCGTCGCGTTCGAGCAGAGCGCGCGCCACCAGCCGTCCGATACGACCGAAACCATTAATCGCAACCTTCGTCGCCATATGCTGAAACTCCTCTTAGATGCCTAGACGTGCTTTGATTTGGGGAACGATGGCATCGGTCGTGAAACCGAATTTCTCGAACAGATCCTCGGCGGGTGCAGACGCGCCAAACCGGTCGATCCCGATCTGGAGACCGTCCAGCATGGTGTAGCGCTCCCACCCGTACGAGCTGCCCGCCTCGATCGAAACGCGCAGGATATCGCTCGGCTTGACGTGCGGCAGGATATCGTCGCGGTAGATCTTGTCCTGCTCGTCGAACAGCTGCGTGCAGACCATGGATACGACATCCGCGCCCACGCCTTCAGCCTCCAGCACCTCCGCGACGTCGAGCGCGAGCTGCACTTCGGAACCGCTGGCGATGAGGACGACCTTGCGCGGGGCATCGGCGGCGCGGACGCGATAGGCGCCGCGCGCGCTCCGGTTCTGATCCGCGTCGGTGCGCAGCGCGGGCAGGTTCTGCTTACTGAGCGCGAGAAGCGACGGACCCGTCGTATGGCGCAGCGCCAGTTCCCAGCATTCCGCCGTTTCCAGCGCATCCGCCGGGCGGAACACGCGCAGGTTCGGGATCATGCGCAGCGACTGGAGATGTTCGACCGGCTGATGCGTCGGACCATCTTCGCCAAGCCCGATGGAATCGTGCGTCATGACGTAGATGGCCTGCGCCTCCTGCAATGCGGAGAGGCGGATCGCCGGGCGGCAATAGTCCGAAAACACCATGAAGGTGCCGCCGTAGGGGATGATCCCGCCATGCAGCGCCATGCCGTTCATCGCCGCGGCCATGCCGAATTCGCGAATGCCGTAATAGACGTAGCGTCCGGCGTAATCCTGCGCCGTGAAGGGCGTGGTCGCGGGCGTCTTGGTATTGTTCGATCCGGTAAGATCGGCGGACCCGCCAACCAGCGCCGGGACCGACGCGGTGAGCACGCCCAATGCGGCCTCGCTCGCCTTGCGCGTCGCCATTTTCGGCATGTCGCGGGTGAGCTGCTCCTTGTACTCCTGCCAGTCGGCGAGCGCCGGCAGTTCGCCCGACATGCGGGCGCGGAACGCCTCCCCGTCGGGGGATTTGGCGAGGCGATCGGTCCATTCCTGCCGCGCCTTGCGTCCGCGCACGGCGGTGCCCTGCCAGTCGGACGCGACGTCGGAAGGAATCTCGAACGGCGCGGCGCTCCAGCCCAGCGTTTCGCGGACCGCGGCGATTTCCGCGTCGCCAAGCGCGGCGCCATGCGTGGCGGAGGTACCCTGCTTGTTCGGGGCGCCCTTGCCGATCACGGTCTTGCACGCGACGAGGGACGGCCGCGGATCGGCGACCGCCTCGTCGAGCGCGCGGCGGATGTCGTCGAAATCATGCCCGTCACAGCTGGTCACGTGCCAGCCCGTCGCGGCATAGCGCATCTTGATGTCCTCGCTCGTGGAAAGCGAGGTCGCACCGTCGATGGTGATGTCGTTGTCGTCCCAAAGCACGTTCAGCCGGCCAAGCTTCAGATGCCCGGCAAGGCCGATCGCCTCGTGGTTGACCCCTTCCATGAGACATCCATCGCCCGCGATCGTCCACGTGCGGTGGTCGACGAGATCGTCGCCGAACTGCGCATTGAGATGCCGTTCCGCCATCGCCATGCCGACCGCCATCGCCAGCCCCTGCCCCAGCGGGCCGGTCGTGCATTCGATACCGGGGATGAGGAAATTTTCCGGGTGCCCGGCGCACACGCTGCCCATCTGACGGAAATTGCGGATGTCGTCCATCGTCGGCCGGTCGTAGCCCGACAGATGCAGCAAGGCGTAGATCAGCATCGAGCCGTGGCCGGCGGACAGGATGAAACGGTCCCGGTCGTGCCAATCGGGCGCCTTGGGATCGAATTTCAGATAATCGGACCACAGCACGGTCGCGACGTCGGCCATGCCCATCGGCATGCCGGGATGCCCGGAATTGGCGGCCTGCACCGCGTCCATCGACAGGGCGCGAATGGCGTTGGCCATGGGGGTGAGCTGGCTGCGATCCAATGTCATTCTCTTGTATTCCGGCCTTTCGGGGCGGCGTTGCGGGCCCCTGGTTCGATTGCACAATTCGATTCGTCGGCGGGCGTGCTTTGCGGGTGCGGTGCCGCCTCGTCAAGTTTGCACCCCGGCTGTCCCGCCACGGGTCAGCACCCGCCGCGACGCGATAGGGTGTAAAACCGTTTTTGACCATTGCTTTACCAATCGTTCCTGTGCGCTTAGACAAACCGCGTTCGCGAACTGCTCCTGCCGACCGGCGGGCGCGGTTGCGGTCGTTCGAACGGGTTGACGCCCTTTAAAGGAGCGACCGTGGGCTCGTATGACGATCCCGTTCGGCGAATCGAAAATTTCGCGAGGGGCGAGGAACGACTTGAGATGACCGGCCAAGAGACTCAACCCGGCGTGGACACGCCCGAAGCCGCGCTCGCGCGCCTCGATCATGCGCTTGCCCGGCTGGAGCAGGCTGCGACCCGCCCGACGCCGCACACCGCCGAACTCGACGATCTGCGCCGGCAGCGCGACGCCATGCGGGACAGGGTCGGGGCGGCTATCCGCGAGATCGACACGCTGATTGCCGGGCTGGACCCCGCGATGCAGGACGAATTGCGCGGGGCTTCGGCATGAGCAACATCAAGCTTCCGATCGGCGGACGCAGTTTCGCGGTGAGCTGCGCGCCGGGCGAGGAAGAGCATATTCGCGCGCTGGGCGAACGGATCGACGAATCGATTCGCGAGGCCGGCGCGATGGGGCAGAGCGAGCCGCGCATGCTGCTGTTCGCCGCGCTGATGCTCGCCGACGAGCTGCACGAAGTGCAGAGCGCAGCCGCCCCGCCGCCGCAATCCGCTACGCCCGAACGCGATCCCGAAGCCGACGCGCAGCTGTCCCGGACGATCGACGCCATCACGCAGCGCATTGAAAATATCGCCCGGCACCTTGAGGGCGGCGACCATCATCCCTAGATTGTATGGCGACGGGTTCTGCGTGGCACGAGCCGACAGAACATCCCTGAGGCTATAAGCAATCCTAGGGGGCTGTCCCTGTCCCGGGCCGTGGCCTGGGATATATGGCTCCCACCTGACGTTACAGGCGTCAGAGGATTTCACACGGCAAACGACCAAATGGTGGGCCCGTCACTTTTTCCCGGCTTTCAAAAGGCATCCCGGATGAACGAAACGCAGGCCGCGCGCAAAAAAGTCCTGCGCGCCGAATTGCGCCAGATGCGCCGCGACCATGTCGCCGCCCTGCCCGATGCGACCCGCGCGCTCATCATGCGGCGCCCGCCGGCCCCAATGCTGACGATGATCGGCGATGATGCGGTGATCGGCCTGTACCATGCGGCAAGGCACGAGGCGCCGACCCGTCATTACGCCCGCTTTTTTCAGGAGGCTTACCACCGGATCGCCCTCCCCGCCTTTACCGGCCGCGATGCGCCGATGGATTTCCGCGAATGGACCGACCCGTGGGACGATGGCGACCTCGGCGACGGTCCTTTCGGCATGGCGCAACCGATGGCAGATGCCGCGACGCTGGTGCCCGATATGCTGATCGTGCCGCTCGTCGGCTTTACCGCGATGGGCGACCGGCTGGGACAGGGCGGCGGCCATTACGATCGCTGGCTCGCCGCGCATCGCGATACGGTGGCCATCGGCATGGCCTGGGACGTGCAGGAGGTCGATATGTTGCCCACCGAACCGCATGACCGGCCGCTGGACGCGGTGATCACGCCGACGCGATTCTTCGGCCCGTTTGCAAAGGTGCGAGCATGAGCGATCCCGACTGGAAACCGACATGGCGCAAGCCTGTGGGCGTGCTGGCGCTGCTCTTCGGGATGCTGATCTATTCGGGGATCGTCGTTACGCTGGTGGAGCCGATTTCGCGCTGGCCGGTGCTGGCGCAGGTGCCGGTCTATCTCGTGCTCGGCATCGTTTGGCTTTTGCCGCTGCGCCGTTTTCTCATCTGGATGGAAACGGGGCGCTGGGGCTGATCGCCACGTTGCGCTGCGCAGGTGTGATTGGCTAAAACGAGCGCCAAACGCAGCGCGGCGGCATCCTTTCGGATACCGCCGCCATGCTGTTCGATCTGGATCGAAATCCCCAAGTGGCGCGAGTGACGGGACTTGAACCCGCGACCTCCGGCGTGACAGGCCGGCGCTCTAACCAACTGAGCTACACCCGCTCTCCCCTTGGGGTGACGGGCAATTAGGCGAGCTGTTCCACGCTGTCAACGATGATCGAAACACAGACGTAATATTTTTTCAAACCCCGGCAATCAGACCGCGACGGGCGCGGAAATATGCGCTTGGGGCGTGTAGCCCGACACGGTGAAATCCTCGATCTGGTAATCGAAAATGCTCCCCACCCCGTCGCGGATCGACAGAATCGGATGACCCGACGGCGCGCGGGCCAATTGCTGTGTCACCAGCGGTTCGTGGTTGAGATAGAGATGCGTGTCGCCGCCCATCCAGGTGAAATGCCCCGGCAACAGCCCCGCCTGCGCCGCGAGCATGCGTTGCAGGAGCGCCGCCGACCACAGGTTGAACGGCAAGCCCAGCGCCACGTCACAGCTGCGTTGGTAGAGCAGGCCGTTCAGCCGCCCGTCGGCCACGTGATACTGATAGGTCTTGTGACACGGCGGGAGCGCCATCGCATCCAGCTCCGCGACGTTCCACCCCTCGAGGATATGGCGCCGGCTGCCCGGATTGTCGCGCAGGCTTTCGACCAGCTGCGCCACCTGATTCACGCCCTCCCCCTTGCGGTAGAGGCCGTCGTCTGCCGGCACATAGGTCGGCCAGTCCACCCATTGCTTGCCATAGACGGGGCCGAGATCGCCCCAGCGCGCGGCAAAATCCGCATCCTCCGCAATGCGCGCAGAAAAGGTTTCGGCATCGATCGGCTCGCCCGTCTCGCGCCGATAGCGGGCCAGCGGCCAGTCGGTCCAGATCCCCACACGCTGCTGCACCAGCGGCCTGATATTGGTTTCCCCGGTGAGGAACCACAGCAGTTCGCGCGTCGCCGTCTTCCAGAAGACGCGCTTCGTCGTCACCAGCGGCATCGCGCCGTCCGAAAGGTCGAACCGCATCGTCACGCCGAACACGGACCGCGTCCCGACCCCGGTGCGGTCCCGCCTTTCGTCGCCCTCCGTCCAGATGAGGCGCATGAGGTCGAGATATTGCCATTCGTAATGATTGGGGTCCGGGCGCGCCGGAATGGTGCCGGACATGGCGGATTCGCCGGCGGCGTTGGCTGTGACGGGATTCGTTTCCATGGCGGTGAGCTTAGACGTCGCCGGGCCGCGGTGTGCAAGAACAGTATGGCGGGCGGCAGAAGCCGGGGTAAAAGCGCGTTACATCCTGTGCAGAGCCTGTGGGCACGCGGTGGACAGCCCTGTGGACAAAAGAAAGACGCCCGAATGCGCGAACTATGCTTGCCACGCCGCCGCGTCCTGCCTATAGGCGCCCTCCTGCCTCGCCGTTCGGTTCATACCGGCGGCAGACATCGGTCGGGGAGTAGCTCAGCCTGGTAGAGCACTGTCTTCGGGAGGCAGGGGCCGGAGGTTCGAATCCTCTCTCCCCGACCAATTTAGCGCGCTAAGTCGCAGATTTCCGCCTTCCCGCCGGGTTTCCCATCTGTTCAGCCCACACGGCTGCACCGGTAATGACCCGACAAACGGGATGGCCTTCACTTGCGCCCCGCATCTCTTATGCCATCCGCATCGAGGGCCGTAATTCCTTTTGTTGGCGTAGCCGTTTTCGAAACGGGCATCCGCAACCCATCGGCCTTGGTGCTGCAGACCGCCGGACCGGGCGCCGCGCATAAGGCGTGCCGGTCCCGCCAGCGCATTTCGTGAGCGTAAGAGCCAATCAGCCAATTGCGAAGGACGGCCAGGGTCTGCGAACCCGCATCGAAATCGGCGCGATCTTCTGCCGGCAATCCGAATCACGAAATGCGAGCGTGGTGACAGGCTGATAACACCCCCCTTCGTTGTTAATTTTAGGTGCGGGGGCACAGCGCATCCCTCGGAATGGCTAGTTCTTTAGGCCCTGCTCTTCATCTGAAAATCCACGGCGTTCGTGCGCGGTGTTCACGGGGCCTCAGGGCCGGACCTCGCCCCGCATGATTGTTCGAAGGCACGCCCACCCGCGCGCCTTCGATCGCGGAGGGAACATGTCTGCTTCGCTCCATTCGGGACGGGCGATGCATCCGGCTGGCCCAAACATGTCTGAAAGTGTTTGGCATGGCGCGCTGCCCCGGTGGGGCCTGGGCCGGCCGGGTTGTAACGTCCTGCGGGGACTGAATGCGCAGCGCAGGCGGGCTAAACACTGCGGGTCACGCCAGAGAGCGTCACCATAAAATAAGGTCAAGGGGGGAACCCGATGCGAATTTCTTTTCACCACATTTTGCGTGCAACCGCGTCCGCAGCGGCCATTGCAACGATCGTCCCGGTTTCGGCATTTGCACAAGAACTTCCGAGCGAAGAGACAGGCAATGTCGTATCAACCGCGCAGGAGGAACAGGGTGCGTCCCCTCCCGTCGTGGAGGAGATCGTCGTCACCGCAAGACGGCGTGAAGAGACTTTGCTCGACGTGCCGGTGGCCGTTTCCGCCGTTTCGGCAAGCACGCTGTCGCGGTCCAATGCCATAGACCTTCCCAAAATGGCCGAAATCGTGCCATCGGTCATCATCTCGAACTCCCGGTCGTCGGGTGGTGGCTCGATCGCCATTCGCGGCATCAGCTCGCCTTCGGGCGTGGTCGGTTTCGAGCAGAGCGTCTCGGTCGCGCTCGACGGTATCCAGACGAGCAATGGCAAGATTGCGCAGGTCGGCATTTTCGACGTGCAGCAGATCGAGATTCTGAAGGGGCCGCAGGCGCTCTTCTTCGGCAAGAACAGCCCGGCAGGCGTCATATCGGTTACGACGAAGGGCCCGACGGACGAGCTGGAGGTTTCAGGCAGCCTCGGCTATGAATTCGTGGGCCGCGAATGGATCGGCGAAGGCGCGGTGTCCGGCCCGATCGGACAGGACTTCGGCTTTCGCGTCGCTGCGCGTTACCGCGACCTCGATGGTTGGCTCTTCAATGACGCGGGGCAGGCGCCCAACCCATTCTACACGCCCGCCCTGCCCGAAGGCTTCGCCGTTCTGCCCGGCGTAGAGGACAACCGGTCGGGCAATACCGAACTGCTCGGCCGCGTCACCCTTGCCTACACCCCTCCCCGGGCGTTTTCCGCCACTTTGAAGGCTTTCGCGGACCGGTATCGCGACGATGGCGCCGGTTCCAGCGGACAGAACATCGGCCCGTGCAGCGGCCCGCGTCCGCGCATGTACGGCATTCCCGATCCCTTTGGCGAATGCCGCGCGGACAATCACATGACGAACGGGGACATTCCCGTCGCCGTCGCGCAGGCGATCCCGCTCAGCCGGGGGGACGGGCGCAATTTCGGCGCAACCGATTTCCAGTCTGTCTCCCTCAACATGGAGCTGGATCTCGGGGCCGTGTCGATCACCTCGCTCTCGGGCTACAACCACAACTGGTTCCGGTCCGACTACGGCCTCGACAATACGAGCTTCTCGCAGCTTTATGCGGTGGAGCGCGACCGCATCAACGAATACAGCCAGGAATTGCGTCTCTCGACCGATCTGGATGGCCCGGTGAATTTCCTGGGCGGTGTCTATTACCAGAAAACCACGCGTGATGTGCATCAGGACATCTCGCTCGGCTATGGCTTTTACAACCCGGCGAATGACCGGGTGACGACGACCGACACGGTCATCGAACAGGACGGGCGCGCCATTTCGGTGTTCGGGCAGGTGCTTTACGAGATCACCCCCGATCTGGAATTCGCGGCCGGCGGACGGTATACGAACGAACGCAAGACGCACCATCAGGAGGTCCTTTACGGCTTCGGTTCATTCAATGTCGTCGATGTGGTGCTGCCGGGCGAAACCGAACCGGGTGTGATCAACGGCCGTTACGAAGAGAATAATTTCTCGCCGGAAGTGACGCTCACCTGGCATCCCGGCGTCAATCGCACGATCTACGCGGCTTACAAGACCGGGTTCAAGTCGGGCGGCTTTACCGCCGGTTTGCCCAGGGCCACGACGGAAATCGGCGACCTCGATTTCGGTTCCGAACGGGTCAAGGGCGGCGAGATCGGGTTCAAGGGCCGGGAGGGTCCGCTCCAGCTCACCAGCGCGTTTTTCCTCTATAATTTCTCCAATCTTCAGGTGAATGCGTTCGATCCCGCGCGGGTGTCTTTCGTCGTCGGCAACGCGGGTTCGCTCCGCCAGAGAGGTTTCGACGTCGAGACCAATTACGAAGTCAACGACATGCTCACGCTTCACGCTGCGGCCACCTATGTGCACAATCGCTTCAAGGATTACGTCGGGCCCTGCTACTCCTACACGTTCCCGGCCGGCACGACACGGGGCACGGCGGTGCCGCCGCCCAACTGTTCCTTCGTCAACGATACCGCGTTGACGTTGCAGCAGGATCAGGACGGCCGCGTGCCGGCCCGATCGCCGGACTTTTCGGGCAATGCAGGGTTCCAACTCACTGTGCCCACCGGCGGTCTCATGCTGGGCGCCACGGGCGACATGTTCTATTCCGACGGTTACTGGTCGTCCGATACCAAGGCGCCGAGCACCTATCAGGACAGCTTTTTCCGCTTCAACGCCAGCCTGAGCGTCGCGGAACCGGACGATCGCTGGCGGCTGTTGCTGGTGGGTCGCAACCTGTCGAACAAATATTACCTGCAATACGGCATGGATCGTACCGGCGGGGCCAGCGTTCCCGGCAATATCGGCGAGCAGCGCGGCTATGTGGCGCGCGGGCGGGAAATCCTGCTGCAGGCGAGTTTCCGCTACTGATACTGGATCGGGATTTTCGCCAAAAAAGGGGCGTCGGCGCAAATGCCGGCGCCCCTTTTCGCTTCCGGCAATTCCCGAGACCGCGACAGCCGCGCCGGCGGAGTCAAAGCGCGGCAACGCGGTCGCCATTGCGTGGCCTGACCGCACCGACTCTCGCCGCACGCCCAAACGATCGCGATGAGGCTCGGCGCTTGCCGCCTGCCTGCTCCGGCGCGTCACTCGCCCCTTGGGCATCCACGGCATCGACGACGATGTCCATACCACCGTCGCTCTCTCCGATCAGGCACCTCTTCTTCCACCCCGCGGCCGCAAGCCGGACGAGGCCGATATTCCAGCGCCCGGAATACCATCAACCCGGCGACGCGGCAGACCCTGCCAGCAATCCTCCGTCGATATTCACCTCCGTGCCGGTCACATAGGTCGCCTCATCCGAGGCCAGCGTCAAGGCGATGGCCGCCACTTCCTCCGGCATGCCAAACCGCCGCAGCGGCGTGTCCGCGACCAGTGCCGTCATCCGCGCTTCCCGATCGGGCCCCTCGCCCAGCATCGGTTCCCATATCGGCGTCAGAATGGCCGCCGGATGGATCGAGTTGCAACGTATCTGCCAGCCTTGTTGCGCGCAGTAGAGCGCGACGGTCTTGCTATGGTTGCGGATCGCGGCCTTGGACGAGGCATAGGCCGCCGCGCCCGGTATGCCGACCAGACCCGACCGCGACGATATGTTGATGATCGAGCCTGCGCCCGATGCTTTCATCGCGCCAATTGCGTAACGACAGCCAAGAAACGTGCCGTCGAGATTGACCCGGTGCACCGCGCGCCAATCGGCAAGGCTGGCGTGCTCCGGATCATGGGCGGTCATGCCCGTCTCGAACCCCGTCACGCCGGCATTGTTCACGACGACATCGGCCACGGGAACAACCTCGGCCAATCGCGACCAGTCGCCTTCCTCGCGCACGTCGAGCGGTTCGAACCGGCACCCGATCTGCGCGGCAGTATCCGCGCCATTGGCCTCGTCGATATCGGTGACGACGACCAACGCGCCTTCGTCGTGGAAGCGGGCCGCGATGGCACGGCCAATGCCGCGCGCCGCACCCGTGATGACGCATGTCTTGTCTTTCAATCTTTGCATGATGATCCCGAAACCGGAGCCAGGCCCGCGGATTGCTCCCGCAAGCATAGGTTGTGCCAGCCCAGCGGTGACACCCGACGCGCGGAGCGGCCACTGCGAAAGCACGCGGATTGTCACGCCGTTTCGAAGAGGCGCTCTGTCCCTTGCCGGGCGCCTCTTCCTCGACCGACGCGCTGATGACGGCCGCGTCATGGCACGGACCGAACCCCTGCCGCCATAGCCGCATCGCGCACGGCCGTCACCGATTTCCCGCGGCGACGACAGGTGGTAGGCGTCTCGCACGCCGAACGCGAAACGGGCGCTTATCAACGTCGCGGGCCGGATCGCCGGGCGGTGACGACGAAGATCGGGACCGTTCTTCGCACGCCGCCTCTGGCATGTGCCGCGCATTTTGCTATGCGGCACGGCATCATCGACACCATGGCGGCACCTCACCGTCCCTTCCGGGGGCCGTCCTTCGCAGGGGCCGCCGTTCCGGATGCCGGCATGGGCCATGGTGTTTCAAGACTTTTGGATACGAACGGAAAATCCCCGCCATGCTGAAAGATGCATCATGCCCGCGCGCGATCGGAATCGATTTCGGCACCACCAATTCGGTCGTCGCCGGAATCGCGCAGGACGGCGCGCAATCGCTGGTCGATTTCGCCGCGCCCGGCGGTTCGGCGTCCGTTTTTCGCACCGCCCTGTGCTTCTGGCAGGACGAGGTCGTGCCAGGGGCGGTCGCGCATGAGGCCGGTCCCTGGGCGATCTCGGAATTTCTCGATTTTCCGCAGGGCAGCCGCTTTCTCCAATCGTTCAAGTCGCTCGCCGCGAGCCGGCTGTTCGATTTTACCAATATCTTCGGCAAACGGCTTGAGTTCGAGGATCTGGGCCATGTGTTTCTCGACCATTTGGTGCATCATGGCGGCGATGCCCTGGCCGCGCTGCCCGATCGTATCGTCATAGGCCGCCCCGTCCGCTATGCGGGCGCGCGGCCGGACCCGGAACTGGCGCGGGCACGGTATGACGCCATGTTCGCGCGGCTCTACCGGCCGGTCCATTACGTTTACGAGCCGCTGGGCGCCGCCTATGGCTTTGCATCCCGGCTGGATGCGCCCGCCAATGTCATGGTCGCCGATTTCGGCGGCGGCACGAGCGATTTTTCCATCGTCCGCCTGCAACCCGCCGGTTCGCGGCAACCAAGCGTCCCGCTCGGCTAAGCCGGCATCGGGATTGCCGGCGACCGGTTCGACTATCGCATCATGAACCATCTCGTGCTTCCCCTGCTCGGAAAAGGTGGGACCTATCGCTCCTTCGACAAGACGGTCGATATTCCCGCGACCTATTTTCATGATTTCAGCGACTGGTCGCGGCTTTCGCTGATGCGCAATCGCCGCACGCTGGACGAACTCCACAAATTGCAGCGCGGCGCGACGGACCTAGCCGCGATCGACCGCATGATCGCCGTCGTCGAAAACGAGCTGGGATACGGGCTGTACGAGACGGTGGGCAGTGTGAAGCGCATGCTGTCGACACAGACGCATGGCCGGTTTCAGTTCGAGGGGCCGGGCCTGTCGATCGACGCCGACATCGCACGCAGCGATTTCGAGGACTGGATCGCGCCCGATCTCGCCGAGATCGAGGCGACGGTCGACCGCGCCCTGGCCAAAGCGAAGCTTTGTGCAGGCGACATCGACCAGCTGTTCTTGACCGGCGGATCGTCGCTGATCCCGGCGGTTCGCCGCCTGTTCGAACGGCGCTTTGGCGAAGAGCGCATCGCCGCGGGCAACGAGCTGACGTCGATTGCCCATGGTCTTGCCCTGATCGCGCAGGCGGACGATCTCGACCAGTGGACGGTGAAGGATGACGACGAGGGATAGGCATTGGGGCACGCGTCCCCGCGCTTGATGCGATCCGGGTTTCCTCTTGCGCTGCCCCGTCCTACACCTGCTGATCCTGCGCCTGCGCGACCTGTGCATGTTCGGCCTGTGCGCCGCATTTTTGAAAAGGACTTACCCCGCATGATCCATCGCCTGCTTCCCGCCCTTCTCCTCGCCGGTTGCAGCGCGCAGATGGGGCAAGTGCCTGTGGCTACCCCCGCTCCTCCCGCAAATCCGGCGATGTCCTCCACCGCGCAGGACGATGCGCGCCTGCTCGCCTTTCTCGACGCGGCCTTCGATGCGCAGGCGGCGCTGAGTCCCGAAACATTGACGAGCCTGGGTTCTCGGGAGGGTTACGACCGGCTGGACGACTATACGCTCGCGGGGAGACGGGCCGAACTCGCGCTCGCCGAGCAGCAGCTTGCCCGGATGCGGGCGGAGTTCGATCCGGCAAGCCTCGGTCCTTCGGCGCGGATCAGCTATGCCCTGTTCGAACGCGATGTGGAACGCAGCCTGCAGAGCGCCCGCTTCCTCGCCTATGGCTTCCCGGTTTCGACCAATGGCACGCCCGCCGGCGATATTCCGGTCTTCCTCATCAATCAGCACAAGATCGAAAACACCGCCGACGCCGAGGCCTATATCGCGCGGCTGCGCGACAGCGCGCGTGTCATGCGCGAAACCGTCGCGGTGATGAGGGAGCAGGCGGCGATGGGCATCGTCCCGCCCGAAATGGTCTTCGCCCCGGCCACCGCCGATGCGCGCAGCATCATGGAAGGCGCGCCGTTTACGGACGGGGAGGACAATCCGATCTGGGCCGATTTCGGGGAAAAGGTCGACGCGCTGAATATCGTCCCGTCGGAAAAGGACAGGCTCATGAGCGCGGCGCGTTCGGCGCTGACCGGGCCGTTCCGCGATGGGATCGAAACCTTGATCGCGGGCATCGCGGCCATCGAACCGCGCGCCGATGGCAATAACGGCGCGTGGAGCCTGCCCCAGGGCGATGCCTATTATGCCGACCGGCTGAAGATCTCTACGACCACCGATCTCACGGCCGAGGAAATCCATGTCATTGGCCTGCAACAGGTGACCGCCATACGTGCGGAGATGGATGCGGTGAAGAACGAGATCGGCTTTACCGGCACGCTGGAGGAATTCTTTACCGCGCTGCGCACCGATCCCGCCTTTAAATATCCGAACAGCGAACGGGGCCGGGAACTCTATCTGGACGAAGCGCGCAGATTGATTGCCAATGTCATGGCGAAGGCGCCGCAATATTTCGAACGTTTGCCGGAAGCTTCGCTCGAGGTGCGCGCGGTCGAACCCTTTCGCGAGGATACGGCGGCGGTCGCATTCTACAACAGCCCCGCGCCCGATGGGTCGCGGCCCGGCATATTCTACGTGAACCTTGCCGACATGAACCAGGTGAACCGCGTGCAGACCGACGGGATCGCCGCGCACGAAGGCGCGCCCGGCCATCATTTTCAGATCGCCCGCGCGCAGGAGCTCGAAAGCCTGCCGAAATTCCGGCGGTTCGGCGGCTACGGCGCCTATACCGAGGGATGGGCCCTCTATTCCGAACGACTGGCCGACGAGATGGGCGTCTACACCACGCCGGAACAGCGGTTCGGCATGCTGTCGTTGCAGATGTGGCGCGCGATCCGGCTCGTGCTCGACACCGGTATCCATTCCAAACGCTGGTCGCGGGAACGCGCCATCGACTATTTCCGCGCCAACTCGCCCAATTCGGAACGTGATATCGCGAAGGAAGTCGACCGCTACATCAACAACCCCGGTCAGGCGACCAGCTACATGATCGGGCAGCGCAAGATCGCCGAACTGCGCGCGCGCGCCGAGCGCGAACTGGGGCAGGATTTCGATATTCGCGCATTCCACGAAGCCATTCTGGGGCAGGGTTCGCTGCCCCTTGACGTGCTGGAACAGCAGGTCGAACGCTATATTGCCAATGCGAAACGCTGAACCGGCGGAGCGCGACGCGGCACCGGCGATGATGGCCCGGTGCCGCGTGGGGTCGGCAATATCGTTGCGAAGGGCGGAGGCATCCCTGACCCTGCTCAGACGAGCGGCGGCGGCGGATCTTTCTGCTCGTGTCGTTTCATCCATATCCTGATCGGCGGATCGATCGCCGGTGGGACTATTCCTTGGCGTTTTCGAAACCAGTTAGCACGGTAACACTTGCGTCTCGGCTTGGCCGGGGCCGCGTTCGTCGGCGCCCAGGTCGCCCGCTTTGCCTTTGTTCGGTGGCATGGTGAAATCGACACCGGCGGTGCTTGCATCGGTCTCGTTTCGGGGCTTCACGGCGGCTGGCTGCATTCATCGATGACCGATGGTCATGTGAAGGGTTGGGGCGACGGAGATCCGCTCTTGCGAGGGCGGTTTGCCAAATGTTCCGGTCCGCGTGCTGGCTCCAAGAGGGGTGAACTTTCTGCCAACTGCAGTTCGCGCATCCCGGCGATCATTCTGGCCCCGTTTAGCAACACGCGATGGTCGCGGTCGTTCGGCCCTTCGTCCGGGGGGATCGCGCGAGTTTCTCCTGCGCCGGGGGGCTCCCGGCTGACAGGCTTGCGAGCATCGCGCGTCCCGATCATCAGGCATGGTCCGGCATCTCCGGCTGCTCTTCGCGTGCCTTGCTCCGGCGCAGGCGGTTCCGCCACGTCGTCCGACCGCCAGCGCTGTCCCCGGCGCGGTTGAGCACGAGCCGCGCAATCGCGGGCAGGACGAACAGCGTGAGCGCGGTCGCGCTGATCAGGCCGGCGATCACCACCGTTGCCAGCGGACGCTGAACCTCCGCGCCGGTGCCGCTCGCGATCGCCATCGGCACGAAGCCGAGCGACGCGACCAGCGCCGTCATCAGCACCGGCCGCAGCCGCGCCAGCGCACCATCCGCGATGGCATCATCAAGGGCCATGCCGTTGTCCAGACGCTGACGGATCGCGGTCATCATCACCAGTCCGTTCAGGACCGCCACGCCGGACAGCGCGATGAAGCCCACCGCCGCCGAAACCGAAAACGGCATTCCCCGCAGAGCAAGAGCGAACACGCCGCCCGCCAGCGCCATCGGGATCGCACTGAACACGGCGAGCGCCGGAACCCAGCCGCCGAGCGCCACGAACAACAACAGCAGCACGAGCGCGAAACAGATCGGCACGACAAGCGCCAGCCTCGCCTGCGCGGCGCGGAGATTCTGATATTGCCCGCCCCATTCGATGAAGGATGCAGGCGGCAGATCCACCTCTTGCGCCACGCCTGCGCGTGCCTCCTCGACAAAGGAGCCGAGGTCGCGTTCGCGCACATTGGCCGACACAATGACCAGCCGCCGCCCCTGCTCTCGCCGCACCTCGGCAAGGCCGTCCACCACCCGGAATTCGGCTAGCGTGCGCAGCGGAACGGTTGCGCCATTGGCAAGCACGATGGGCAGCGCGCCGAGCTGATCGAAGTCGTCGCGGGCCGCATCCTCCAGCCGGACGACCACGTCAAACCGGCGGTCCCCTTCAAAGACCAGTCCGGCCGGACGACCGCCCAGCGCGACGGCCACCGATTGCGCGACATCCTCCATCGTGAGGCCATAGCGCGCGATCGTCGGACGATCGAAAGCGATGTCGAGCGTGGGGAAGCCCGTGACCTGCTGAACCTTGACGTCCGCTGCGCCTTCGACCTCGCGAAGCACCTCTGCGACCTCGCCGGCGGAGCGGGTCAGCGCGGTCAGGTCGTCACCGAAAAGTTTCACCGCGACATCGCCGCGGACACCCGCGATCAGTTCGTTAAAGCGCAACTGGATCGGCTGGCTGAATTCGTAAAGATTGCCGACGAGCCCGCCCAGCGCATCCTCCATCTGTTCGACCAGCTCGTCCTTGGACAGGTCGGGATCGGGCCATTCCTCCCGCGGTTTCAACATGACATAGGCGTCGGACGCATTGGGCGGCATCGGATCGCTCGCGACCTCCGCCGTGCCCGTGCGCGAAAAGACCAGCGCGACCTGCGGAAACGCTTCGAGCACATCCTCCACCCCTCTTTGCATGGCGAGCGATCGTTCGAGCGAGGTTGACGGTATCCGGAGCGACTGCACCGCGAGGTCCCGCTCGTCCAGCTGCGGCGTGAATTCGCTTCCCAGAAACGTGAACACGACAGCGGCAAGTGCAAAGACACCGGCCCCCGCCCCGATCACGGGCCATGGCCGCGCAATGGCCCGGCGCACAGTGACGCCATAGCGTTCCTTCACCATCCGGACCGGCTTCACTTCCGTCTCGGTCAGCCTGCGATTGAGGAACACTGCGACCATCGCCGGCACGAAGGTCAGCGACAGCACGAACGCCGACGCCAGCGCCAGCATGACCGTGATCGCCATGGGCGAGAACGTCTTGCCCTCGACCCCGGTAAAGGTGAGCAGCGGGGCATAGACGAGCAGGATGATCGCCTGCCCATAGACCGTGGGCTTGATCATCTCCTGCGCGGCGAGCCGGGTCTCGGTCAGCCGCTCGCCGAGGTTCAGCAGCCTGCCCTCGCGATGCTGCCGTGCGGCGAGCCGGGCGACGCTGTTTTCGACGATGATGACCGCGCCATCGACGATCAGCCCGAAATCGAGCGCACCGAGGCTCATCAGATTGCCCGACACACCCAGCCTGTTCATTCCGACCGCCGCCATCAGCATGGAGAGCGGAATGACCAGCGCGGCAATGATCGCCGCCCGCATGTTGCCCAGCATCAGGAACAGCACCGCAATGACCAGCAGCGCGCCTTCGACGAGGTTCTTCTCCACTGTCGCGATGGTCGCATCGACGAGCGAGGATCGGTTGTAGACGATTTCGGCAACCACGCCGGCGGGCAGCGACGCCCGGACCGCGTCCAGCCGTTCCGCCGAAGCTGCGGCAACGGTGCGGCTGTTCTCGCCGCTGCGCATGAGGACGGTGCCGACGACGGCCTCCTCGCCATTGAGCGAGGCGGCGCCGGTCCGCAAATCGCCCCCGATCCGAACCGTCGCCACGTCGGCGATCCGGATCGGGACGCCTTCACGCGTCGCGACGACCGCCTGCTCGATGTCCTGCGTTCCGCCGAGGCGCGCATCGACGCGGACAAGCAAAGCCTCGCCCGCGCGGTCGACGAAATTGGCACCCTCGGCAAGGTTCGCCGCCTCCAGCGCCGTGATCAGCGCATCGAAAGACAGGCCATAGCCGGTGAGCCGGGCGGGATCGGGCTGTACGAGGAACTGCTTTTCATAACCCCCGATGGAATCCACGCCGGCGACCCCATCGATGGAGCGCATCAAGGGCGCAACGACCCAGTCCTGCACCGTGCGCAGATACGCGGCCTTCGCAATGGCGGTGTCGAGGCGCTCGCCGCGCTCGGTGATGAAGCTTCCGTCGCTTTGCCAGCCGGTCCGGCGATTCAGCGGCGCGCCGCGACCGGCGGGATGCTCGTATTCGATGGTATACATCAGCACTTCGCCAAGGCCCGTCGAAATCGGTCCCATCGTCGGTTCCGCGCCTTCGGGCAGCGCGGCGCCGATGGGCGCAAGCCGTTCGTTGACCTGCTGCCGGGCGAAGTAGATGTCGGTGCCTTCCTCAAAAATCGCGGTGACCTGGCTGAACCCGTTGCGCGAGATCGAGCGGGTCGTTTCCAGCCCTTCGATCCCGGCAAGACCGGTTTCGATGGGAAAGGTCACCTGCGTCTCGACCTGCGCGGGCGAAAGCGCCGGGGCGCTGGTGTTGATCTGCACCTGCGTGTTGGTGATGTCCGGCACCGCGTCGATCGGCAGGCGCAGGAGGTTCATCGCGCCGTAGATCGCGGCAAAAGCGGTCAGGACGATCACCGCCCAGCGGAACCGGACGGCAAAATCGAGGATCGAACCGATCGGACCGGGGCGATCGCGCCCCGTGGCGTAATCGGTATCCGCGGCCGGGGCGGGCGCGTGTTCAGTGCCCATGGGTCGCGCCCTCCTTTCCAAGCTCCGCCTTGAGGAGGAAGGCGTTGCCGGCGGCGATGCGCCACCCCTCCTTGAGCCCGGACAGGATCGTCACCATGCCTGCGGATCGGCTGCCGATGGCGACATCGCGCGCCTGAAAGCCGCTTTTCGTCCGGACGAACACGACATCACGGCCTTCGACCACCTGCACCGCGTCCTCGGGTATCGCGATACGGGTGCGGTCCACCTCGCCCGAAGGCCGGATGCGGGCCTGAAGAAATGCACCGGGCTGGAGTCCCGGAACACCGCGCGGGAGGGAGAGAACAGCCGTGGCGCTCCTGCTCTCCGGATCGAGCGACGGCGTCACGGATTTCACCCTTGCGCCGATTTCGCGGTCGTCCCCGGTGATGAGCAGGGCCTCGTCGCCGGGTTGAACAAGGGAGGCTTCCGCGGACGGTAGCGCCACCTCGATCTGAAGCGCGCTTGGATCGATCACGCTATAGAGTTCTTCGCCCGCATCGACGAAGGCACCGAGCATGATCGGTGCGGCGGCGATCCTGCCGGAAAGGGGAGAGGTAACCGCCAGCGAACGCCCGTCGCCGCTGACGCCGGCGGCCGCAACCGCGGCCTGCGCGCGGTTGAGGTCCGAACGTGCGACGCTGAGATTGGCCTGTGCCGCTTCGAGATCCTGCCGCGCGGTCACGTTTTCTTCGAACAGGCGCCTTTCGCGGTCGTAAATGGCGGACAGCTCGGTCATGCGGGCGCGGGCGGCGCTGACCTGCGATGCGAGGGCGGACGCATCCGCACTTTCGATCCGGGCGACGGTTTCGCCGCGCGACACATATTCACCGAGCGTCTTGCCCACCGAACGCACGACGCCCGATGCACGGGCGTCGATACGGGCCGAGGCCGCCGGGCTCGCCGCGACGGTGGCGGGAAAAACCAGCTCGACCGCGGCTCCTGACCGCACCGGTGCGATCTCTATCCCGGCACGCCGGATCTGCTCATCGCTGAGGATGAGCGCTCCTTCGGGCGCTTCGCGTTCGGCTTCCTCGTGACCGTGGGCAGGGTCGTCGGGTTCGGCATGCGGCCGGAATATCAGCGTCAGAGCGCCGATCGCGAACACGATAGCGGCGATGATCGCCAGCTTGCTGCGGGTCATTGCTATATCCTTCATTGTGCGGCCAGAGCGATGAGTTCGGCGGCGGCGAGGCCCCGTTGTTCGCGTGCGGCGATGAGCGTCTCGCGGATCGTGTCGCGTGCCTGCGCGGCGGAGAGAACCTCGATCAGGGCAAAGCGCCCGTTGCGATATCCGATGCGGACGAGGCGCAGCGCCTCCTCGGCCTGCGGGAGCGAAGACTGTGAGAGCGTTTCGACGCGCGCATCGGCGCCGCGATATCGCGCGCGGGCCGCGGCGACGGATTGTTCGTAATCGGCCTGCGCGACGGCCTGGCGGGCGGTCGCCGCGCGCAGGCGGGCCCCGGCCGCCGCGATATTGCCCTGGTTCCGGTCTCGGAAGGGCAGCGGAACCGACACGCCAACGACGAACGCGTTGTCGCTTGTCTGTTCGAGACGCCGCACACCGGCGGAGACGGTCGGGTCCGGGATTCGCAGGCTTCGCTGTCGCGCGATCTCGGCGGCGGCGGCCGTGCTTTCGGCCCGCGCCACGCGATAGCGCAGGCTTTGCGGCACCTCGGACATCAGCGAGGCGGGCGGCACGAGTTCAGGAAACTGCGCCGGAACGAGCGGCGCTTCGGGTCCGGCCCAGAGCGATGCCAGCGCGGTGCGCGCCGACAGGCTTTCGGCCTCGGCTTCCAGCAGACGCGCGCGCGCCTCGGCGAGGGCCGCGTCCGCACGCAGCGCGCGCAGAGGCGGCTCCCGCCCGACTTCGACGAGGACGCGCGCTATGCGTGCCAGCTCCTCGTTGCGCGCGGTCACGTCCCGGGCAAGGTCGTACCGCGCTGCGGCGGCGACCGCCGCGATGTAGCGCTCACGGACCAGCTGCCCCAGTTCCACCGTGGTCAGCTGCGATTTCAGCGACATCAGCGCTGCCTGCGCCTCGGCGGCATCGATCCGGGCGGAACGCTTGCCGCCAAGCTCGACACGCTGGCCGAGCAAGAGGGTGTATTCCGTCGACTGAAGTCCGGAAAACGCGCCGCTTCCGGCTATGTTCTCGACTTCGAAAGACATCTCGGGGTTGGGCCTGAGGCGCGCTTGATCGACGAGAGCCGCCGCCGCGTCCGTCTCGGCGCGGGGGCCGACGAGACGCGGGTTGGTGACAGGGGCATCGCCCTGTTCGGCGACCCCGCTCAGCGCAAGAGCATCGTCGAGCGTGACGACACGCGGACCCTGCGCATTGGCAGGCCCCGTGGACAGGGCGAGCATCAGCCCCCAGATGGGAGCCGCTCGCCATGATATGGCGGACATGAAGGGATATTCCTCTGCTGACGTTCGGTTCGGCGTCGGAAACAGGTCCGACGCGCGGCAAACGTCAGGCGCGAGGAGGGGGTAGGGTCAGTTCAACCAGGATGGACGCAAATCGGGGCTAATCCGCGGCATGGAGCGCGGCCACAGCCGAATCCGGCGCGAACGACCCGGCAGGGCTGCGAACCGCATGCGATGCATGATGACAGTGGCCATGCGCACAGGTACCGTGCTTTTCCGGCCCTGTGTCATCGCTCCCCGGTTCGCCATGCTGCTCCAGCTGCGATGCCACAGGAGCCTCGCCTGCGCATTCGGACGCCTCGGCCACCGGCGCCCAGAGGACACCGAATGCAGTGCACAGCGCGACAAGCTGCAGCATGAAGGAGCGGGCGAAAAGCCGGGACATCGGCGTGGGCCTAGCATCAATTTCCACGCGGGGAAAGCATCCTTCGGGACATGAAAGAAAAGGACCGGTTCCGGAAGCACGCCGATCGTTGCCGGTTTCGCGATACACATGACACGATCATGCTCAAATTCGCCGAACATGTTCGCGGACATTCGGGCAAGGCGCCCGGAGCATTCGTTCTTTGCCGCACCGCCCCGGCCAACCTTGTGGAATGCCCGTCCAATCCGCCACGATAGTGGTGCCTCCAATATTGCAACCGTAACGATGGACGCGATGCTTGCCACGATATCCGGCATCGCTACGACGCGCACGCAGCAGGATCGGAGGGGATTTCAATGGATAATTTCGGTCGGAATCGCTCCGTCACCTGCTATCCCTCACCCCTTTCGCGGGTATGCTGCGTGAAAGATACGGTGGGCGGACGGCTCCGGAACAGAGGCGACGTCGCAATCGCGCGGACGACCAGGCCGCGGTACGAGAAGGATGCAGGTGAATGACCGAAACGGACCCGAGACAGACCATCGAAACAGACAATATGTCACGTTTCCAATGGTCGGTCGTTGCGATCATGGTCGGACTGCTGGCGCTCGACGGGTTCGACGTGCTCTCGATCAGCTTCGCCTCGCCCGGCATCGCCGCGGACTGGGGCATCGACCGGGCCGCGCTCGGCATTGTCCTGTCCATGGAGCTTGTCGGGATGTCGTTCGGGGCGATCATCTTCGGCCGCCTGGCAGATGGGCTGGGCCGGCGCGGCGTAATCCTGGCGTGTCTTTGCATCGTGTCGTTCGGCATGTTCGGCGCCTCGTCCGCGAACGGCGTATACCCGCTTTGCGCGTGGCGAGTGCTCACGGGACTGGGGCTTGGCGGGGTGCTGGCCGCGACCAATGCCGCGACGGCGGAGGTTGCCAACGGACGGTTTCGCGCGCTGTGCATCGTGCTCATGGCCGCAGGCTATCCGCTCGGAAACGTGATCGGCGGGAGCGTCGCTGCACAATTGCTCGCATTTTACGACTGGCGTGCGATCTTTCAGTTTGGCGCGGTGGTATCGCTGCTCTTCATCCCGGTCGTGTGGTTCGGCGCGCCGGAATCGATCAATTTCCTCATGCACAAACGCCCGCCGGATGCGCTGCTGAAAATCAACGCCATCCTCGCGCGGATGAAAAAGCCAGCCATAGGCGCACTGCCCCCGCCCGACGCGGAGCGCGAACGGCCCGGTTTCAAAACGCTCCTCAGCGGGAGCCATCTGCTTCCCACCGCGGCGCTGACCTTTGTCTATTTCGCGCATATCATGACGTTCTATTTCATTCTGAAATGGATACCGAAGATCGTTGCAGACATGGGCTTCGCGCCCTCGTCCGCGGCGACGGTGCTCGTCTGGGCGAGCGTGGGCGGTCTGTTGGGGAGTGTGACGCTGGGGCTTCTTACGCTGCGGGTCAGGGTGTTCTGGCTCACCGTGCTGGCCATGCTGTTGTCGGCGGCGGCGGTCGTCTGGTTCGGACAGATCCGGTCGGACCTTGCGGAACTTTCCATGGCGGCAGCAATCGCCGGTTTCGTGACCAATGCCGGCGTCGTCGGGATTTACGCGGTCGTGGCAAATGCGTTTCCCACCGAATTCCGGGCGTCGGGAACCGGCGTGGTCATCGGCTTCGGCCGGGGCGGCTCCGCCCTGGCGCCGGCGCTCGCAGGTTTCCTCTTTTCTGCCGGATACGGGCTTGGCTCTGTCGCCTTGCTGATGGCGCTGGGCTCCTTGATGGGCGCGGTCGTTCTGACCCTTGTGGTCCGCAGGATCGCGATGTAACGCGCCTTGCAACAAACAGAAATCGGCGTTCTATTATAGCTTCTGCGATCGGGCCGGCGCCTGCATAGCGGAAAACACGCGCCACCCGGTTCGCGCAGGCAGCCAGCGGTGAAGACGATGTTGGAAGAGAGGTGATGAATGACGTGGCTCAACAATGCCTGGTATGTGGCAGGATGGGATTACGAGGTCGGGACGGAGCCGCTCGCGCGGACGATCTGCAACGTGCCGGTGATGCTGTATCGTAAGCTTGATCGCAGTGTCGTGGCCATGCGCGATGCCTGTCCGCATCGCATGCTTCCGCTTTCCATGGGTTTGCGCGAGGGGGATTCGATTCGCTGTCGCTATCATGGCCTGAAGCTTGGCCCGGACGGCATCGCCGAGGAAATGCCGCTGCGCTCCGAACCCGTGAATACGCGCGTTTGCACCGAAACGTTCACCGTCCATGAGAAATATCGCTTCGTCTGGATCTGGATTGGCGAGAAGGAAAAGGCCGATCCGAGCCTCATCCCCGAACTCTGGCCGTGCGAAGCCAACGGATGGACCCACGATGGCGGGTATTACCACGTCGCGTGCGATTATCGGTTGATGATCGACAATCTCATGGACCTCACGCACGAAACCTACGTGCATTCAGGGTCGATCGGGCAGCAGGAATTGATGGAAAGCCCGATGGAAAGCCGCACCGAAGGCCAGACCGCCTATCTCAGCCGATGGATACCCGATATCGATGCGCCGCCGTTCTGGCGCGGCGCGCTCAAGAAAGACGGGAATGTCGATCGTTGGCAGATCTGCCGCTTCGACCTGCCTGCATCGGTCATGATCGACGTCGGCGTCGCACCTGTCGGAGCGGGCGCGACACTGGAATCCCATGATCAGGGCGTGCGCGGCATGGTGATCGATTTCATGACGCCGGAGACGGAAACGACCCATCATTATTTCTGGGGCATGGCGCGCAATTTCGACATCGACGATGCCGGTTTCACCGCGCGTTTTCGCGAACAGCAGGCTGCCGTCTTCGCCGAAGACCGCGAAATTCTGGAGGCGCAGCAGCGGGCGGTCGAGACGAACCCGGACATGAAGCTCAACGCCTATTCCATCGATCAGGGCGGTGTGCGCGCCCGCCGCATCATAGCAAAGGCGATTGGAGCCGAAACGTCCGGCTGATCATCGGATCCGCGGGACCGGCGCCGGGTGGCGCCGGTCCGCTCATTCCGGCGCGGCGGCATCCCTCGCGTCGAGCGCGTCGATGATCTTGACCGCTTCGGAAAAGCCGGTGTTCGCCGCAGGGACGCCGGCGTAGATCGCGGTCTGCATCAACACCTCCTTCAATTCGTCGCGGGTAAAGCCGCCCTGCTCCAGCCCGGAGCGGACATGCAGGGCGAATTCCTCCCAGCGCGACAGGCTGGCGGTAATGGCGAGCACGAGCAGGCGGCGCGTGCGATCGTCGAGACCGGGGCGGCCCCAGATTTCCTGCCACGCGATGCGGGTGATCATCGCCTGGAAATCGGCGGTGAACGGCGTGCGCCCGGCAAGACTGCGATCGACCCACGCATCGCCCAGAACGCGGCGGCGATTGCGCAGACCGGCTTCGAACAATGTTTCGCCCGCTGCATCGACCTGGTGATCGGTGAGGAAGAACCTTCGCAGCGCGCCGGCCAGTGCACGCGGTGCTTCCACCGGCGCCAGATGCGCGCATTTGAGTTCGGTCCCGGTCGCATCCGGAATATCGGCAAGCAATCTCTCGCCATGGGGATCGCGCGGGGTGGAAAGGTCCTGCATGCCGGTCACGACAAGCGTGGGCGCGGCGATCTCGTTCAGCCTGCCCGCAAGCTCCATATCGCGGATCGCGCATCCCGCGCCGGCATAGCCCGCCGGGTCCATGGTGAGCAGGCCGCCGCGAATGCTCTCGGCAATTTCCGGATGGCTGGCGACAAACGCCGGGTCCAGAAAGCGCCCCATGGCGAGGTCGGCAATGGCGTCCATGCCCTCGCTTCGCACCATATCGACACGGGTCTGCCAGGCATCGCGATCCATCGTCGCGGAGGTGCAGATGAGCGAGAGGCCCGCCACGCGGTCCGGATGATCGAGCGCCAGTTGCATCCCGATCATACCGCCCAGCGACACCCCCGCGATGCGCGCCTGCGCGATACCGGCGGCATCCATCGCCGCCACGACATCGCGTGCCAATGTCGACAGCGTATAGTCGCCGTCCGGCGCATCGGACGCGCCATGACCGCGCGTGTCGATCCGCAACACGCGGAAATCGGGCAGCAGATGCGGCAGGCATGCCTCCCACAGGCCCATATCGGTGCCGATCGAATTGAGCAGGACGAGCGGGGCGCGATCCGCCGCCCCCTCTATCTTCCAGTAAATGCGGGCATCGTCATTACGCGCGAAAGGCATCGTCAGTTTTCCTTGCCTGGTGTGAGCAGCGCCTCGATCAGCTTCGCGCTTTCGCCGAGGTCTACCGGACCTTCGGGCACGAATCCGGCGAGCGCCGAACAATCGATTTCAAGCCCCTCCGCCACGTCCGCCATTGCGGAAAGCGCCCCCGCGGCGAGCAGGAACAGCTCTGCCATGACCGGTGCCTCGGCCTGCCATCCGCCAAGCCCACGTTCCAGTTCGGCGCTCAGCCCGCCCAGCATGGTCGCGGCCAGGCCCGGTGCCCGTCCGGCCGCCGAAAGCGCGGTCTGGCACCCGGTCGGATTGCGTTTGTGCGCCATCGCAGAGGAACCGCCGCGCCCCTCGACCGCGGGTTCGCGGGCCTCGCCGATGGCGTTTTGCGACATCAGCGCGACGTCGCGCGCCATCTTGCCGACCGCCCCGATCAGCATGGCAAGCGACGCGGCGATCGATGCGGGGCCATTGCGCCGCGCATGCCACGGCGGCGCCGCACGCAATCCCAGTCGTGCCGCCATGTCGTCTGCAATGGCTGCGCCGTTTCCGCCCTGCGCCGCACGGGTTCCGACCGGTCCGCCCAATTGAAGCACGGCATGGGTTTCGACCGCATCTGCGAACATATCGCGCGCCTGCGCAATTCCCGCATGCCACTGCGCAATGCGAAGGCCCAGCGCAATCGGCAGCGCATCCTGCAACAAGGTGCGCCCCATCGTCGGCGTGGCGGCGTGTTCGCGCGCTTTCGACGACAGCGCCGTCATCACCCGCGATGCATCGCGGGTGATGAGCCTAGCCCCTTCGCGAACCTGCATCATCATCACGCTGTCGGCGACATCCTGACTCGTCGCACCGCGATGAACCGATGGTTTCGCCGCGTCGGGAACGGCGTTCCTGATGAAGCGGACGAGAGGGATCGCGAGCGTTCCGGCGAGCGCGGCTTCGTCCGCCCATGCGGCGGGATCGATGCGCGATGTTGCGCAGCAATCGGTTATGCTGCGGGCGATTTCGCGAGCGATCACGCCATGCTTTGCCTGCGCTTCGGCAAGGGCGCTTTCGAACGCCAGCGCGTGGGCGACGATCCTGTCATCGCTCCACGTGTCGAGCATGGCTGCCGTCGTTGCCGGCCTGCGGAGGAGCCGGTCGCTCACAGGTCGAAGAAGACCGTTTCGTCCGGCCCGCCGAGCGCGATGTCGAGCGTCCAGACGCCCTCCTTCTCCGATCGTGCGAGCAGCGTGCCGCGCCGATCCTTCGGCACCTGCGCAAGGATCGCATCTGAATCCAGCCCCTCGCTCCCGGCAAAATACACCCGCGTCGCCAGCCGGTTCAGCACGCCGCGCGCGAAAACCGAAACCGCGATATGCGGCGCCTGAAGCGTGCCGTCCGGGCCGGGCACGCGGCCCGGCATGATGGTCCGAAACCGGTAGGCGCCGTCATCCGAGGTGGAGGAGCGGCCGAAGCCGACGAAATGCGGGTCGATCGCGGCATCGTCGCGGGCATCGTCCTCGCTTCGATAGCGGCCCTCGGCGTTCGCCTGCCAGATTTCGATCATCGCGTCGGCCACCGGCGTACCCTCGGCATCGCGGACAATTCCGACGAGTTCGATCGGCTCACCGCGCGGCGTCCCGGTCGGCGCGGAAAGATTGAGCACGTAATGCGCCTCCCCGAACAGCTCCGGTCGCGCGCCGAGGTCGGATTTCCCGACCAGGTCGGCCCCGCCCTTCCACGGTAGCCCGTAATGAAAGAATGGCCCGACCGTCTGCGACGGGGTCTGCCCGAACAGCGCAGGATCCTGATTGTCCTGCCGCGGTGCTGCGTTACGGCCTTCCAGCGTTGCGGTCACGTCAGTCATGGCCATCCTCCTCGAACGGGGTCTGCTCGCGGCCTTTGAGGACCACGTCGAACAAATAGCCCAGCGCCCGGTTCGGTTGCGTCGTCTCGATGTCGAACCGGCTCACCATTCGCTGCCTGTAGGGCATCGGTATCGCATTGGCGATGGGGTCGATCTCGATCAGCGGATCGTCCGGAAAATACATCTGCGTCACCAGCCGCGTCGCGAATGCAGGGCCGAGCAGCGAAAGATGGATATGCGCGGGCCGCCACGCGTTCTTGTGATTGCCCCAAGGATAGGCACCGGGCCGGACCGTGGTGAAACGATAACGCCCGTCCGCATCGGTGACGATCCGCCCTGCCCCGGTGAAATTGGGGTCGAGCGGCGCATCCCAGCTATCCTTGGCATGGATATATCGCCCGGCGGCGTTCGCCTGCCAGATTTCCATGACCGTATCGGGCACGGGACGGCCGTCTTCATCCAGAACGCGTCCCGACACCACGATGCGCTGCCCGATGGGTTCGCCGCGATGCTGCGCCGTGAGGTCCGCGGCCGCCTTGCCCATGAGCCGGTCCCAGCATCCCGAAGGCCCGGTCGTTTCGGTGAGCGTGTGCGGAATTTCGATGCGCGGCTTTTGCGGCGCACGCAGCACGGTCGAGCGATATTCCGGGACCAGATCCCGCGGCATTCCCGCGTCGCCCCGGCGATAGGACACAGGCGCGCTCATGCCGCGTCCCCAGCAAGCTCGGCAGGAATGGCGAGCGGTGCATCGGTTGCCGCGCGCACCTCGTCGACCGTCACACCGGGC
The DNA here is from genome assembly GCF_016745095.1 of Croceicoccus sp. YJ47. NCBI lineage: Bacteria > Pseudomonadati > Pseudomonadota > Alphaproteobacteria > Sphingomonadales > Erythrobacteraceae > Croceicoccus > Croceicoccus sp. YJ47. The sequence continues at coordinate 2,470,133 of NZ_CP067087.1, read as the reverse complement.
GCCAGCTCGACCAGCCGCAGCCCCGGCTTGTCGCACGCAATCACGGCTAGATTGGTCACGATGAGATCCACGCACCCTTTCCCGGTCAGTGGCAGCGCACATTCCGACAAAAGCTTGGGTTCGCCGTGCTTGCTCACATGGTCCATGACCACGACCACGCGCTTGACCCCCGCGACGAGATCCATCGCGCCGCCCATGCCCTTCACCATCTTGCCCGGAATGGTCCAGTTGGCGATGTCGCCCTGCGCCGACACTTCCATCGCGCCCAGGATAGTGAGGTCGATGTGACCGCCGCGGATCATCGCGAAACTCTCGGCAGACGAAAAGAAGCTCGACGTGGGCAGAGCGGTGATCGTTTGCTTGCCCGCATTGATGAGGTCGGGATCGGCCTCACCCTCGTAGGGGAACGGACCCATGCCCAGCATCCCGTTTTCGGACTGCAAGGTGACATTGATGCCGTCCGGAATGTAATTGGCCACCAGCGTTGGAATGCCGATGCCGAGATTGACGTAATACCCGTCCTCGAGCTCGCGTGCGGCGCGTGCCGCCATCTGCTCCCGGCTCCAGCCTTTCGTGTATTCGCCCATCATGTCGTCTCCCGCGCCCGTGTTGTCAGCTTCTCGATCCGCTTTTCATTGATGGTCGATTGAACGATGCGATCGACATAGATGCCGGGCGTATGGATGCAATCGGGATCGAAGGTTCCTTCGGGCACGATCTCCTCGACCTCGACCACCGTGACCTTGCCTGCCGCCGCCATGTTCGGATTGAAATTGCGCGCCGTGCGCCGGAACATCAGATTGCCGGCGGGGTCCGCGCGCCACGCCTTTACGATCGAAAGGTCCGATTTCAGCCAGGTTTCCCGCACATACATCTCGCCGTCGAATTCCTCGACCGGCTTTCCTTCGGCCACCACGGTTCCGTAACCGGTCTTTGTAAAGAAGGCGGGAATGCCGGCGCCGCCTGCGCGAATACGCTCGGCAAGCGTGCCCTGCGGATTGAGTTCGAGTTCCAGTTCGCCCGACAGATATTGCTGCTCGAACAGCTTGTTCTCGCCGACATAGCTGGAGATCATCTTCGCGACCTGCCGGCTTTCGAGCAGCATCCACAGGCCGAACCCGTCGGCGCCCGCATTGTTGGAAATCACGGTCAGATCCCGGACCCCCGCCGCGCGAATTTCGGGGATGAGGCTTTCCGGATTGCCGGACAGTCCGAACCCGCCGGACATGATCGTCATGCCGTCGAAGAGCAACCCGTCCAGCGCGGCTGCCGGGCTATCGTATATTTTTTGCGCCATGTTCTACTCCAGGGGCAGGCCGACATAGTTTTCCGCGAGCGTGCGCTGCGCGGGGATCGAACCGCGAATGTAGTCGAGTTCCGCCATCTGTATACGGCGGTCGAAACCGTCCATATCGGGATAGCGATGCGTGACGGAAGTGAACCACCACGAAAACCGAACCGCTTTCCACACCCGCGACAGGGCGCGCGCGGAATAGCCGTCGATCCCCGCCGCCGATTTCTCGCCGTAATATTCCACCAGCGCATCGGCGAGGATTTTCACGTCGCTGATGGCAAGGTTCATGCCCTTGGCCCCGGTGGGGGGAACGATATGCGCGGCGTCCCCGGCCAGAAACAGCCGGTTCCAGCGCATCGGCTCTGCGACATAGGACCGCAGCGGCGCGATGGATTTTTCAAAGCTCGGACCGCGCGTGACCCGCCCGCCGACATCCGGGCCGAGCCGCAGGCACAATTCGTCCCAGAACCGATCGTCGCCCCAATCCTCGATCCGCTCGTCGATCTCGCATTGAATATAGTAGCGGCTGCGCGTGGGGGACCGCATCGAGGCCAGCGCGAAACCACGTTCGTGATTGGCGTAGATCAGCTCGTCCTCGACCGGCGGAACCTCGGCGAGAATGCCGAGCCAGCCGAAGGGATAGACCCGCTCGAATTCCTTGAGCACGCCGGTGGGGATGGTCTTGCGGCTGACGCCGTGCTGACCGTCGCAGCCGACGATGAAATCGCATTGCAGTTCGTGCGCCTCGCCATCGTTGCGCCAGCGCAGCATCGGCTTGTCCGTGGCGGCGTCCTCGATCGCGACGTCCTCCGCGTTCCATACAATCTTGACCCCGCGCGCATCGGCGGCGGAGAACAGGTCGCTCATCACTTCCTGCTGCCCATAGACCGTGACGGTGCGCCCGCCCGTAAGACCGGCCATGTCGATATGGATGAGTTCGCCATCGAGGCTGAGATTGGTGCCGCCGTGCACGAGCCCCTCGGCGTCGAGCCGCTCCGCCAGACCGAGGGAATGCATGACATCGACCGTCACCTGTTCGAGCACGCCGGCCCGGACGCGCCCTTCGACATATTCGCGGTCGCGGCGTTCGAGGACGACGGCGTCGATACCCTGCTGCGCCAGAATATGCGCGAGGACCATCCGCCCCCGCCCGGCGCCGATAATGCCGATCTGGGTTCGCATGCGATTTCCTCTCCTTGCCGTTGCGCCACTTTCGCAGCGAGCCGGCAATCTGCCACGAGGGGCGCCGTGGTGACCATGCATGCGCCGCGCGAACACTTGGACAATTCGCCAGACCGGTGGTAGGCCGAGATATGGCAAGCAGCGCGGTCCCGAGTTTCTATCTCTATGGCGAACCGCCACGGAAGGCGGATGCGAACTTCGTTCATATCGAAGCGCTCGTCGATCGATCGCGGCCGAGCGAATGGACGATCCAACCACATTCGCACCGCGACCTGCACCAGATCTTCATCCTTGAAACCGGGTTCAGCGCCATTTCGATCGAGGATGAAACCCATCGCATCGCCGCCCCGGCCCTGCTCCTCGTTCCCGCAACCGTCGTGCATGGTTTCGCGTGGGAAGAGGATTCACGCGGATGGGTCGCCAGCGTCGCGCGCTCCTATTTTGACCGGCTGGTGCAGCCCCATGGCGAGCTCCGGGCTCTTTTCGCGCGCAGCAGGATCGTGCCTCTCGACAGTCGGCTTCGCGCGATGGTCATCGCGCTGGCGGGCGAACTGCGCCGCGAACTGGGCTGGTCGGCCATCGGGGACCGCGCGGCAACAGAGGCGCTCACCCTGCAACTGCTGGTGCAATGCACACGCAGCGTCGCGGCCGATCGCACCGGGATCAGTGTCGCGCCATCGCGGGCGGCCGAGCTGGTCGCACGGTATCGGGAGCTTGTCGAAAGGCGGTTTGCCTTTCGTGAACCGGTCGCGGCCCATGCCGCGGCGCTCCATGTCAGCGAAAGCGCGTTGCGGGACGCCTGCGCGCGCGTGGCCGGCAAATCGCCCGCACGCATACAGGACGACCGCAGCCTGCTCGAGGCGAAGCGTCTGCTGATCTACTCCCACCTCTCCATCGCCGAGGTGGGCTATGCGCTGGGGTTCGCGGACCCCGCCTATTTCTCGCGCTTCTTCCGCCGGAACGAAGGCGATACTCCGTCCCGATTTCGCACGCGATCGCACGAACGGCAGGCTTGAATTGAAGGGGCGGCGTGACGAACTGGTCTGATCGCGAGTGCCCCCCGCAATCGGTGCGATGTCAATACCGGGACTGTCGCTCGGGCGGGAAACGGAGCACGGCCCGACGGTCACGCGCGCCCTCACCTCCGCGGAATATCGCGACATCCGGATGATCGGCTGGCAGGTGCCGTCCCCTGTAGCGACAGGGCACGGCGCCGAACAGGGCAACCAAAATGGGTACTGTCGTTCCCGGGCCGAAGTTGCGACAATAATCCGTACGGTCGTCGAGGGCCAAATCTTTCGCGCCTGCTCCGACGCAAGAAACGACGAGGCCGACCTCATTCTGACCCGTCTCCGACATGCGTCCGGTTTCGTCCCATTCCGCCTTCGGCAAGCATCAAACCGTTCGAACCAAGGCAATCTGTTTTTCAGGCGACATGCCCGCCATCGTCCACAGCACAAGTCGGATGGCGACGAGCGAGATGGGCCTGTGCGCTGTGCTCTGCGTATTCGCCTGTCGAATCCGGCGCGCGCATCACATTCGCACGATACTAAAGGCGAACGGGGGGTCGTGATCGGGCGGGCAAGTTGTGCCGAGGACAGACACCGATACCTCTATGACGCACCCGCGCGGGGCCGCTGTTTCGCGACGAATTGTCTTTTTTTGCAAGAGGCGGGAGGCGGGCGAATATCCCGAAATGTCAGGCGGCACTGACCGACATCGCATGTGTCGAGGCCGGCTTATTCAACGGTCATTGAATATTTACCTGTCGGGTATTATGTCGCACTGCACAAGGAGCGGCGAATGACTGAACGACGCGGGCGCGGACGTCCGACAGGACCAGATGCGGATACCGGTGCGGCAATTTCCATGGCCGCGCTGCATCGCTTTGCAGCGCAGGGTTTCGAGGCGACGTCCCTGCGCGAAATCGCGAAGGATGCCGGCGTCGATGTCGCGCTGATTTCCTATCGCTTCGGCGGGAAGACCGGCCTGTGGAAGGAGATCGTTTCGCAGGCATCGGGCGACCTTCGCGCGGCGCTCGATCAGGCTCTCGGCGAGATGGACGGTGCGAATGCGCAGGACCGGCTGGACCATTCGGCACGCGTCTTTCTGGCCTATCTGCTCGATCGCCCGGAGGTGCCCCGGCTTTTGCTGCGTGACATCACCGTCGACACCGACCGGTCGCTATGGCTGCTCGAGACGCTTTCGCTACCGCTGCACCGCCATTTCATTGCCCTTGCGCAGGCCGCGGCGGACGAGCGGCCCACAGAAACGGAGCATCTGCAGTTCCGGGTCGCCAATTTCATCTATTCCGCCGCCAGCACGGTCGCGCGGCGCGAACGGCTGAGCAGGCTCGTCGCGGACATGGGGGCCGACATGGGGGATGACGCGCAATTCGCAGCGGCGCTGGAAGCGACGCTGGTGGAAGGAGCGCTGGCGCTGTGACCGACCACGACACGCTCATCGACCATGTCGGCGGCTATCGCTTCAAACCGCACGAAATGCCGATCCTTCCCGGGTCCCCGGCCAATCCCGACAACCCGCCGGGGCGCCGGGCGGCCTATCTGCTGATCGGCATGTTCATGGGATTGCTCGCCGGCGCGCAGAACGGTTTCCTCCTCGCCAATTCGCCCGCGTTGCAGGCCGAATTCGCGTTGACGCCCGTCGAAGCGGGCTGGTTCACGGTTGCGTTCTATTCGACCTATGCGACGATGAGCATGCTCTTGTTCCGGGTGCGGCAGGAATTCGGCATTCAGCCTTTCGTACGCTGGGCGATGGCAGGGCTGGTCACGGCCAATTTCGTGCAGATGATCGAGCCCGGATACTACCCCGAACTTGCTGCGCGGGCGGTTGCGGGCATTACGGCAAGCGGGCTGTCGGCGCTTGCCATCTACTATCTCATGCAGGGGTTGCCCGCCGCGATGCGCGTGGGCGGACTGGTGATTTCGCTGGGCATGACGCAGGTCGCATTCCCGCTCACCCGCGCGCTGTCTCCGGCCTTGCTGGTGGATGGCGACATCACCCATGTCTTTCAGTTTCAGTTCGCGCTGTCGCTGCTGGGTTTCGGTATGGTCTACCTGCTCCGCCTGCCACCGGGCATTCGCAAGAAGACTTTCGAGACGCTCGACATTCCCAGCATCGCGCTGTTCATCATCGGCGTTGCGGCGCTCTGTGCGTTCATCATTCAGGGCCGTATACAATGGTGGGACACGCCCTGGCTGGGCTATGCGATGGTCGTCGCGATCATCGGGTTGGGCGGGTGTTTTCTAATTGAGGCGAACCGCAGAAGCCCCATGCTCGACCTCAGCTGGCTGTCGAGCCGGTCCATTCTGGCGCTTGCGCTGACCGGTGCGACGGTGCGCATCCTTGTCGCGGAACAGGGCTTCGGAGCGAGCGGTCTGTTTGCCACGCTGGGGTATGGCAACGAACAATTGACCACCTATTTCTGGATCCTGACCGGGGCGACGTTCGGCGGCATGGCGTTGTCGATGGCGCGGCTCGACCCCAAGGATCTTACCCGGCCGGTGCTTTTCGCGATCCTCGTCATCGGCGTGGCCGCCTTCGTCGATACGCGCACGGGCACGATGACGCGGCCGCAGGATCTCTACCTCACGCAGGCCGCAATTGCGTTCGGGGCAGTTTTTGCCATGGGGCCGATCATGATGGAGGGCCTCTTGCGCGCGCTGGCCGCGGGACAGAGCTATGTCATCGGTTTCATTGCGATCTTCTCGCTCTCGCAATCGGTCGGCGGGCTTGCCGGGAACGCGCTCCTCTCCGCGTTTCACACGGTGCGGTTGAAGATGCATCTGATCGATGCCGGCGGCACGCTCACGCTTGCGAACCCGCTACTGGGACAGGCGATAGGCAATGCCGCGAGGAATGCCGCACCGCTTCAGGGCGATCCCGCGCTGCAACAGATGACCGCAGCAGCCAGCGTGTCGCAGGAAGTAGGGCGCGAAGCCGCGGTGCTCGCCTTCAACGACGTGTTTTTCCTTATCGGCACGCTTTCGGCGGTGACTTTCGTCGTCGTCTTTGTGCCCTGGCTCATCAACCGGATACGCGGGCGTAACCCGCTCGCCAAGGAATTGGCCTTCCTGGAGGCCATGCTCACAAGGACCAGACAATGACGAATTCGACCCCGTCTGACATCGAAGAAGAGACCATCACCGTCGAAACGCCCGCGCCGGAGCAGGAGACAGGATGGTCGCCCAACCCCTCGCGCCGACGCATCGTAATCGCCGTCGCGGTCATTCTGGTCGGCGTGTTCGCCGCGCTTTTCGCCTGGGGCCTTCCACCCTTCGGCGGCGGCGACGAAACGACCAACAATGCCTATGTCTGCGGACGAACGACGGTGGTCAGCCCGCAGGTCGCGGGCTATCTCGTCGAGGTGCCGGTCGTGGATTTTCAGCGGGTGAAGGAGGGCGATCTGCTCGCCCGGATCGACGATGCCCCGTTCCAGGAAAAGGTCCTGCAGGGCGCTGCCAACACGGCGGCGCAACAGGCCACCCTCGCCAATAGCGCGCAGAGCCTGCGCTCGGCACAGGCGCAGCTCGAACTCCAGGATGCAGCGGTGGCGTCCGCGCGTGCCGGATTGCAGAAGGCGCAGGCCGACATGAACCGCGTTGCCGAACTGGTCGACGAAGGATCGGTGTCCCTGCGCGAACGCGATCAGGCGCGCGCGGCCCTGCAACAGGCGCAGGCCGGAGTGAGGCAGGCGCAGGCACAGCGCTCCATCGCGGCAGAGAGCGTGCGGTCGGTCACCGTCGGTCGAGGCGCTCTCGAAGCGCAGGTTGCCGGCGCGGAAGCGTCGAAAGGGCTGGCCGAATTCGAACTTTCACGCACGGAGATCCGCGCGCCTCGTGCCGGGCGGTTGAGCGAGGTTACCGCGCGCGTCGGTCAGCTTGTGAGCGCAGGCACGCAGCTCATGTATATCGTGCCCGACGATCTTTGGGTGGTGGCCAATTTCAAGGAAACGCAAACCGCGAACATGGCAGTGGGCCAGCGCGCAACGCTCGAGATCGACGCGCTGGGCGGTATCGTACTGTCCGGCCGCGTGCAGAGTATCGCACCTGCCGCCAGCAGCGAATTCAGCCTGGTGAAGCCGGACACGGGCGCAGGCAATTTTGTGAAGGTGCCCCAGCGTATCGCCGTCCGGATCGTGCTTGACAAGGGACAGGAAGCCGCCCGCCGGCTCGGCCCGGGCATGTCCGTCATCGCCACCGTCCATACGGAGGACAGGTCGTGACGCGCAGACCGCTCTTCCTGATGGCCGCATCCGCCCTCGCCCTTGGCGCTTGCGCTCCCACTTTGCAGGATGCCCCGCCCGGCGCGGCGGTTGCGCCGCCGACGGCGTGGCGGACGAGCCTGCGGGTCACCGCCCCGGTCGAGCAGGACTGGTGGAACGCGTTCGGCGATCCGGCGCTGTCGCGTCTCGTCGAGCAGGCGCGGCGTAACAATCCCGACGTGCGGATCGCCGCGGCCCGTGTGGAGGAAGCGCGCGCGACCGAACTGGGTTCGCGCGGCTACCTCCTCCCCTCGCTTGGCGCAGGGGTCGAGGGCGCGATCCGGCGGGAGGTTTCCCCCTTCGGTCAGGGTCAGACGATCGTCGCCGCGCAGCCTGCGTTTCGTGCGTCCTACGAACTCGACCTGTTCGGCAAGAATGCTGCGCGCGTGGACGCCGCCGAGGCTGGTGTCGCCGCGAGCGCTGCGAGCGAAGAGGCCGCGCGACTTTCGGTGAGCGCGGCGACGGCCACCGGCTACATCACGCTCCTGGCGCTCGACAAGCGGCTGGCCGTACTGGAGGAAACTCTGGCGGCGCGGCAGGAGGCGGTGAAATTCGCCCGCGACCGGGCCGAAGTCGGCTATACCTCGCAGCTGCCGCTCCGCCAGGCCGAGGCCGAGTATCAAGCGACCGCCCAACTCGTCCCGCAACTCAAGGCGCAGATCGTGCGGCAGGAAAATGCCTTGTCGGTGCTGACAGGGGAAGTGCCGGGCGCCATCGACCGTGGCGGTACGCTGAAGGATTTGCGCCAGCCCGCTCCCCCCGAAACCTTGCCGTCCGAACTGCTGCGTCGCCGTCCCGATGTCGCGGCCGCGGAATATCGCATCGCGGCGCTCGACGCCAGAATGCGCATGGCCCGCGCCGATTTCATGCCCTCGATCGATCTGGGCGTGACGGCCGGTGTGGTGCTCTCCGACCTGCTTGCCGATCCCATTGGTGTATGGTCGCTGGGCGGCAGCATCCTCGCGCCGATCTTTCAGGGCGGTAGGTTGCAGGCACAGCTTGACGGTGCGACGGCGCAGCGCGATCAGGCCGCCTTTGCCTATCGCTCGACGGTCCTGAATGCCTTTCGCGAGGTCGAGGACCGCATGGCCGCGCTCGCCAATCTGAGAGATCAGGAAAATGCGCTCGCAGCCCAGCAGACGGCCGTGGCCGATGCGCTGCGCCACGCGCGCAATCGCTACCGCGCGGGTTACACGCCCTATATCGAGCAGGTCGATGCACAGCGCGCCCTGCTCGGGGTCGAGCTGTCACTGGTGCAGGTGAAGGCCGATGAGCTCACGGCTGTGGTGGGTCTTTACGAGGCCGTCGGCGGGGCGCCGGAATAAGAACACCCGCGCGCGACGTTTCGCGGGAGCGGGCCGATCCTTGCCAGCTATTGTACTGGCAGATGCGTTGTCAGTATTGGCGACGCAAGCTTTGCCCTCGTGTATAAATGGCCTGCCCGATGGCTGCCCTCGCTCTCGATTCGGCGAAGGGAAGCGTATCGGCTCGCTCGATGCCGCGGTCGACTGAACGCCGGTAAAGCCGTTGAGTGCTGATAGAAGGTATTCGCACCGCTTGACCTTCGCCGGTGCCAAGGCTGCCATAGTCAGACGCCGCTTGAACCACTCCGAAAGGAAGGGGGCTTACGATCCGCTCAATTATAAGCTTTCGAACCAGCCCAGCCTTTGCGAATTTCGACGTTTTTTAGCCCCTCGATCTCGGACGCTTAATTAGAAACCGCGCCCGGATTGGGAACAGTCAAATTGCCAGAGAGCTGCATGCCATCAACGCAGTCCCCAAATCAGCGGGAATTGGCGAGACTAGCCGGGCAAATGCAGGATAATCGCACGCCAGAAACTCTTAGATTCCCAAAGGTTTATAGAGTTTCCGAGATGTTTGAGAAGGCAGTGCTGGAGCGGGTGAAGGGAATCGAACCCTCGTCGTCAGCTTGGGAAGCTGCTGCTCTACCATTGAGCTACACCCGCAGCTGTAAGGCGCTGCTGTGATGCGGACCGCGTTTGAGTGCGATCCGAGCCTTCGCTCGCTCCCATGCACCCGATGGATTGTCCGGTCAATACAGCTTCGACACGAAGACTGCCTCGCCTCACGCGATCGCGTCAATTCCATACCATGGCTTGGCATCGTGACCATCTGGTATAGATAGGGCGAATGTCTCGCAAAGAGCAGAAGCAGATCGGCTGTCCCACGGTCCTGGTCACCGGCGGCGCCCGGCGATTGGGCGCGACGATCGTGCGCCATTTTTCGAAGGCGGGGTTCCACGTCCTGATTCACTGCAACCGATCGACCGAAGCGGCGCATGCGCTGGCGAACTCACTGCCAAGCGCGGACGTCGTGTCAGCAGATCTTTCCAAGCTCGAAACGATCGATCGCTTTGTCGCCGACCTTGCCGTGCGCGTCCCGGGCTGGAACGTCCTCGTCAATAGTGCGGCGATTTTTGAGCCCGATCTTGCGGACGACCTCGATCCCGACATTTTCTGGCGAAGCAATGCCATCAATGCGGCGTCGCCTTCCCTCCTGTCTCAGGCTTTTCTGCGCCATACGACCACGGGATCGCAAAGGTGCGTCATCAATCTTATCGATCAGAAGATCGCCAATACAAATCCCGATTTCTTTTCCTATACCATGTCGAAACACGCGCTTTTTGCCGCGACGCGCATGATGGCGATGCATTTTGCATGCAGTTCCGACCGTATCTACGGCCTTTGTCCGGGCGCGATGTTGCCGAGCCACGATCAGCACGACGCCGAACACGAACGAAGTAGCCGGATGAACCTGCTGCACAGGCTGACCTCGCCCGACGAACTGGCACAGGCGGCGGTTTTCCTGGCCAAGGGTTACGTTGCCAGCGGCGCGACCTTGTTTGTCGACTCCGGGCAGCATCTGCTCAGTCAGGATCGCGACGTCCTGTATCTCGCCCGCGAGGGTGGCGGAGGGCGCTGAACGCCCCCCGCCCTCGTCAATTTGCGTTCAGTTCGCGAACGAGACGCGGCGACGGGTAGATGGTTTCCAAGGCTTCCTGCACCGCGGCGGCCGACACCGACACGGTCCGGTTCAACTCCGGATCGTAGCCGTAATTGCCGCCGATGGAATGGATATTGCCATCGAATGCCGCGCCGATGACCGAACCGTCGCGCGCTATCGTGGGCGAGCCGGAGTTACCGCCGATGATGTCATTGGTCGACACGAAATCATAGGCGGTCGATTTATCGATCTGCCCTTCCTGCGCCAGATATTGGGACGCGAGATCATAGGGCACGTTCCCGGTCGCACGCTCGAACGCACCGCCGAGCGTCGTCACCGGATCGATCTCACGCCCACGTTCGGTCCAGCCCTTCACCTGACCGTAGCTGATGCGAAGCGTGAATGTCGCATCGGGATAGATCGTGTCGCCATAGGTCGCAAAGCGGGCATCGGACAGATCGGCCTGCGCGACCGAGATGGGTCCGGTCACACGCTCGTTTACAGCCTGCCGCAATTCCCGTTCCCGTTCGTCGAGACGCAGCGCATATTGGATCATCGGATCGTCCGAAGCCTCGATCGCGGCCATGCCATTGTCCCAGAGATAGCGACGATATTCCGGCTCATCCACGCGGGTTCCGGTCACGAGCCGGCTGGCCAGCCCTTCGGGAGATTCGCTTCCGAGCAGAAGCTTCGTGTCCGGATCGTCGGCACCCAGATATTCGCGCGCCTTCGACAGGCTCCAGCCCAGCGTTTCCTCCTCGAGCCAGGGATAGATCGGGCGTTCGTCGAAGAGGTTCTTGCTCAGCAGCGGCAGCGCGCTTTCGGTAAACCCGGGCAGACGTTCCGCATTCGGTTTTTGCCGTTCCTGCGCCGCGCGCACGAGCGTCTGCGCGAAGCTGAAAAGCGAGCTCTGCGGATCGATGAAACGGTAGGAAAGATAGAGATCGCGATAATCGCCCATCGCACTGTCGATCGCGGTCCACGGATCGCCGATCTGCGCATTTCCGGCGCTGCGTTCACGCAGGTCTGCTTCCTTGCTTTCCAGCGTTTCGACGAATTCGGCATCGTTCAACGCACGCTGCCGCGCGAGATAGACCTTGAGCGAATTCTCGATGCCGAACAGGGTATCCTTCGCCTGCCGCGCCTTTTCCGGATCGCTTTCGCCGATGGCAATCAGCCGTCCGCGCAGTTCCGACATCGTCGCGATAGTGACCGGAATACGCAGGTCGCGATCGAAGTCGACCTGCGCCTGGGTGTAGAGGCGCGAGGTCGAGCCGGGATTGCCGACGACGAATGTGATTTCGCCCGGCTCTGGCCGGCGCGGGTTCCAGCGCAGGTGATTGGCCGGAGCGACCGGCTTGCCATCTTCGTAGGCGCGCAGGAACGCGGCATCGAGCGCATAGCGCGGATAGTTGAAGTTGTCGGGATCGCCGCCAAAGAAAGCGGCCTGAAATTCCGGTGCCCATGCGATGCGGACGTCGGAATATTTGCGATAGCGATAAAGCTTGTACTGACCCCCGCCGAACAGGCTCACGACCTGACAGCGGATTGTTTCATCCTCGCATCCTTCGGATTCCAGATCGGCGATACGGGCATTACGCGCATTGACCAGCGCCTCTCCGGTCAGCCCCGCGATCCTGCCCTGAATATCATCGGTGACGTCGGTAATCTGCGTCACGACCTCCGCCTGCTGTCCGGGGCACATCCGCTCTTCCGCGAGGCTGCCGGGATTGAAGCCGTTTTCGATGAGGTCGTTGTCGGCGGTGGAGAGATCCTGAAGGCAGCTGACCACGCAATGATGATTGGTCAGGATGAGCCCCGCATCCGACACGAAGCTTGCCGAGCATCCGCCGGTGAGGCGCACGGCCGCCGCGCGGGTACGATCCAACCATTGTTGATCCGGCGCCCAACCATATTCCCCTTCCATCCGTTCGGTCGGGAAATTGTCGAAGGTCCACATCCCCTCCTCCGCCGCGGCGGGCGCGGAAAGAACAGCGGGCGCAGCGAGCATGGCGCTCGACAGGATCAGGCTACGGATACGCATGGATGGCATACTCTTGGCTGGTAAGGCCTCTTTTGAAAACGGGGCCTCTTGATAGACGGACGTTTGCCGCGCCGGAGACGGTATGGAACGTTTCCTTCGCAACAATCTCGATGGTTGATTGCACGGACCAGGGCGTTTGAAAAGCCCCGCAGGTCAAGCGTCGCTTGTTGGCCGCATGGAAAATGCACACAGGCGCACCGACGTTGCATATTGCCGCCCCGGTTCGTGGCTGATAGGCGCAGCGCAAATCTGCCGTAGCCGTAATCGAAAGAAGTGCCGCATGTCGCATTCCGATATCAACAAGGTCGTCCTCGCCTATTCGGGCGGACTGGACACCAGCGTCATCCTCAAATGGCTGCAGGTGACCTACGATTGCGAGGTGGTGACCTTCACCGCCGATCTCGGTCAGGGCGAAGAACTCGAGCCCGCGCGCAAGAAGGCGCAGATGATGGGCGTGCCCGACAAGCATATCTTCATCGACGATCTGCGTGAGGAATTTGTCCGCGATTTCGTCTTTCCCATGATGCGCGCCAATGCACGCTACGAAGGCGACTATCTGCTCGGCACCTCGATCGCGCGCCCCCTCATTTCCAAGCGCCTGATCGAGATCGCCTGCGAAACCGGCGCCGATGCCATCGCCCATGGTGCGACCGGCAAGGGCAACGATCAGGTTCGCTTCGAACTGTCCGCTTACGCGCTGGCGCCCGATATCAAGGTCATTGCGCCCTGGCGCGAATGGGATCTCAACAGCCGCACCGCGCTCATCGCCTGGGCCGAGCAGCACCAGATCCCCGTACCGAAGGACAAGCGCGGCGAAAGCCCGTTTTCGACCGACGCCAACCTTCTTCACACCTCGTCCGAAGGTAAGGTGCTCGAAGATCCGTGGGAGGAAACGCCGGATTACGTCTATTCCCGCACGGTCAATCCCGAGGATGCGCCCGATACGCCCGAGTATATCACCATCGACTTCGAAAAGGGCGATGGCGTCGCGCTCAACGGGACTTCGATGAGCCCGGCTGAATTGCTGGCGGCATTGAACGAGCTGGGTCGCAAGCATGGGATCGGGCGACTGGATCTCGTTGAAAACCGGTTCGTGGGCATGAAATCGCGGGGCATGTACGAAACGCCCGGCGGGGAAATCTATGCCCGTGCGCATCGCGGGATGGAGCAGATCACGCTCGACCGCGGTGCCGCGCATCTCAAAGACGAGCTGATGCCGCGCTATGCCGAGCTTATCTATAATGGTTTCTGGTTCTCCCCCGAACGTGAAATGTTGCAGGCGGCCATCGATCACAGCCAGGCGAATGTCAGCGGCACCGTGCGGCTGAAGCTTTACAAGGGCAATGCCGACGTGGTCGGCCGCAAGAGCCCGGTGAGCCTCTATTCCGAACGCCACGTGACGTTTGAAGACGACGCCGGCGCCTATGATCAGGCCGATGCGGCGGGCTTTATCAAGCTCAATGCGCTGCGCCTGCGACTCCTTGCCGGGCAGGGGAAGCGTTAAGCGGCATTAACCATGTTGCACCTGCGAAAGCAGGGTAAGCTGTTCACGGGGTCGGACAAACCGACCCCAAATGGCTGTCTCACCATGCTATATTGCGAAGCATGGATGACACACAAACGCTTCCAACCCGCCGCAAACGGCTGGCCACGCTAATCCGCCTTCGCAGGCAGCGCGCCATGCTCGTGTTCGGCGTCGCCGCCATCGTTCCCGCCTCCGCCGCGCTCGCCGTGTCGGAGAACGAGGCGCCGCAGACCGTGGCCATCGGCGATGGCGTGGCCGGGGTAGATTCCGAACTCCCCGCCGCATCCCCGGTTCCCGCCGAAGAGGCGATCCCTGCGAAAAACCGCCTTGCCGCTCTCGCCCATCAGGTCGAGGCCAACGTGTCCGACATCCGCCGCGAGCTTGGCACGGGCGAGGCGAGCTATTACGGGCCGGGCCTTTCCGGGCGCCCCACGGCGAGCGGCGAGCGTTTCGACCCCACCGAGCTGACCGCCGCGCACCGCACGCTCCCCTTTGGCAGCAAGGTCCGCGTGACCAGCGAACGCACCGGCAAATCGGTCACCGTGCGGATCAACGATCGCGGCCCGTTCCACGGCAATCGCGTCATCGACCTGTCCGAAGCCGCCGCCCGCACCATCGGGCTTGCCGCGCGCGGACGCGGTCAGGTGCGGATGGCGCTGCTCAACTAACTCCATTTGCGTTTTTCGCGCGAAACGGGCGTTGCCGCATCGGCGGTGACGCCCGTTTGCGTTGCGCACCATTGGCGCACCCCCTGCACCCGGTCGGCCCGGACCGGGTCCCCCGGATCCAGCCGTTCGGCCCGCAGCCGCGCCACCGTGCAATGGCACAGGCGGTTCGCTCGGCGGGTGTCGAGGCCGCGCGCCGCGTACCGGGTCGTGCAGCGTTCCACCGCGGCGGCGTGGGCGGGCGTCATCACCCCGTTCCCCGTTTCGCTGCCACAGGCGGCGAGCGCGCAAAGCGCAAGCGGCGCGGCCAGCGCGGGGCGGATCATTGCCGGGATCGTCATGCGGTTCGGGCGGGCCATGCGCGATGCTTTGCACATCGTGGTTAAGGCCGGGTTAGCGCATGCGACGAAGCGGACATAAGTGACACGTCCAACATGCGCCGTCCGCGTCTTCGCCCCGCCGCCGCGCGCGGCAATCTGCGGCTTTGCGGGGGCGAGGGTGACGGATCGGCGCATGGGGCGAAAAAATTACCGGCGGTGGCCGCGGGGCGGATAGCCCGGCGCGGTGGCGGGCGGTCCCGCCTGCGCCGGGTCGGCGTACCAGCTGCGCAGGAGGAACTGCGTCTCCGCCCGTTCGGCGGTTTCG
The DNA here is from genome assembly GCF_016745095.1 of Croceicoccus sp. YJ47. Classification (NCBI taxonomy): domain Bacteria; kingdom Pseudomonadati; phylum Pseudomonadota; class Alphaproteobacteria; order Sphingomonadales; family Erythrobacteraceae; genus Croceicoccus; species Croceicoccus sp. YJ47. The sequence continues at coordinate 2,454,530 of NZ_CP067087.1, read as the reverse complement.
GGTTCGACCGGATCGCGGCCCGGCACGGGTTCGCCATCCTCCCACTCCAGCGGGCCGTGTTCGATGCGGTCGAGCAGACGGTCCCAGCCTTCCGCGCTATATTCACGCGCGATCTGATGCCGGCCGATGCGCCAGGGGTTTTCGGCGATCCAGATGGCGAGCCGTTCGTCATAGACGCGGTGCGAGCCGATGCGTTGCCCGTGATAGTAATGCGGCACCTCGACGCCGTTGATCGCGCGGTCGAGCATGGCATGCGCAAGCTGCGACAGCCCGGCCTCCAGCGCGGTTTCCCAGCCGAGATCGAAGGGCGTATTCTTCAGCCGGGCGCGCAGGCGATAGGCGGATTGCCGGCTCTTGCCCACGCTGCGCGCGGCCTGCGCCACGGATTGCGAGGCGGTGAGTTCGCGCAGGAATGCCGCCATCAGCGATTTCGTCCACGCATCGCGGCGCGCAGGTCGCATGACGCGGCGCGGCGCTTCGTCATCGGGGTGCGGGTCGGCGGGCGGCGTTTCGTGCGTGTAGGACGCGGCCATTACCAGCGCCCCCGGATCGCGGAATCGTCGCGCGTGCGGACGGTGCGCGCGGTGCCGAGCAGCACTTCCTCATTGCGCATATGCTGAATGAGCAAGGCCGGGGTGGTCCGCGGCCCCTCCCCTATGCGCCCCTGCGCGACATGATCGGCCCAGCGACGGGCATGGTCGAGATGGTCGATGTCGCCGGGCGGCGGGATGTAGAGGGGCATGGTTCACCTGTGGTTGTGTGGCAGGGAACCGGGGGATTTAGGGGAGTGTGGGGTTGTAGGAAAATAAAAAAAGCTCCGCCGAAGCGGAGCCAAGGTGTTGATAGGAGAGTAAAGACCGGAATCTAACCCCGTTGACTGGCGCTAAGCCTTAGTTCGGAAACGAACGCCAATGCGCACACACGTGCTCAACACGTCCGAAGCGCAAACGGATGTAGGGACGAACCCAAACCATTCCATTTTCCTTGCAAAAAACGCGAGTGCGTGCGACTCTCTGTGTTCCACTACGGAGAGATCAACACGCCTAGCGTTAGATTGAACCGAGGGCCGGCCTTTGGGTCGGCCCTTTTTCGTTCCGGCTCACGTTACCGGATCCGTCACTTCATCTCATTGTTACGCACCGCCCTTCCGCCATCTCGTTGTGAGATTTTGGCATTAAGGGGAAGTTTACCATATCAAATGAAAAGCGCAAGCGCAGGGATTGATTTTTCCGCGCTTAGCGCTTACTAAGCTTATGCAAACGCGAGGAAAAGAGATATGGCACGGTTACGCAGCCCAAACTACCCTTCAATTCCACTTCCTCAAGCTATTGATTTAGTTGATAAAATATTTAAGTTTGATCGTACTAACGTTATCGATAAGCAAGTCGCCGTTGAACATATGGGTTATACGAGCCTAAACGGGCGTACCCTGAAACTGCTTGGGGCTTTGAGCCAGTACGGACTTCTTGATAAGGTTGGAAAGGGCAACGTGCGCGTATCCCCTACTACCGTAACGATTTTGCACGGAATGGATCAGGGCGAAAAAAACCGTGCAATTAAAGAAGCCGCTTCATCGCCAGCTCTGTTCAGGCGCCTACGAGATGATTTCGACAGTCCTTCGGAAGCGACAATCACTTCATTTCTTATGCGCGAAGGCTTTACCGACGCCGCTGTCGACCCGGTTCTCAAAAGTTATAAAGACACGATTGCCTTTTTAGAAGCTCATGGAATCTCGGATGGCCGTGGAAATGGCGTGGACGAGGATACTGGTCCGTTTGATGACGAAGAATATACGGAAGATGGTGACGTGACGCCGCCCCCCCGATGGGAGAGCGGCGCTAGCGCGAGAGAAGAGAAGACTAAGAATCCCATTAAGCGGGATAGCGCGTTACCCCTAAACTCGACAAAACCGCTTTTTGATTTCGAATCCGTGCGGATCGAGACGGTTATCGATAATCCAGACGATCTAGCGGAACTAATCGACCGCCTAGAGCGGATAAAAGGAATGCTGCCTGCAAGAGAGGTAAAATGATTTCTCTGAAGAGTTAAACCATCCCCCGCAAATAGTGCCCCGTAAAGCTGCGCTCTTCCTTCACGACATCCTCCGGCGTGCCTTCGGCGACGATTTCGCCGCCGCGCACGCCGCCGTCGGGGCCGAGGTCGATCAGCCAGTCGGCGGTCTTGATCACGTCCAGATTGTGTTCGATCACCACCACCGAATTGCCCTGATCGACGAGGCGGTGCAGCACCTCCAGCAATTTGCGCACATCCTCGAAATGAAGCCCGGTCGTCGGCTCGTCCAGGATATAGAGCGTCTGCCCGGTTGAGCGGCGCGCCAGTTCCTTGGCCAGTTTCACGCGCTGCGCCTCGCCGCCGGACAAGGTCGTCGCCTGCTGCCCGACCTTGACATAGCCCAGCCCCACCTCGTTCAGCATGCGCATCTTGTCCCGGATGGGCGGCACGTTTTCAAAGAAGGTTTCCGCATCCTCGATCGTCATGTCGAGCACGTCGGCGATCGAGTGCCCCTTGTGCCGCACCTCCAGCGTTTCGCGGTTGTAACGCTTGCCGCCGCATTCCTCGCACGTGACATAGACGTCGGGGAGGAAGTGCATCTCGATCTTGATCAGCCCGTCGCCCTGGCATGCCTCGCACCGGCCGCCCTTCACGTTGAAGCTGAAGCGGCCGGGTTTGTAGCCGCGGGCCTTCGCCTCCGGCAGGCCGGCGAACCAGTCGCGGATATTGGTGAAGGCGCCGGTGTAGGTCGCCGGGTTCGAACGCGGGGTGCGGCCGATGGGGGACTGGTCGATCTGAATGACCTTGTCGCAGTTTTCGAGGCCGGTGATCTTGTCATGGGCGCCCGCGATGATGCGCGCGCCGTTCAACGCCCGCGCCGCGCCGGCGTGCAGCGTGTCGATGGTAAAGCTGGACTTGCCCGAACCCGACACGCCGGTGATGCAGGTAAACGTGCCGAGCGGGATCGACGCGGTGACGTTGCGCAAATTGTTGGCGCGGGCGCCGTGGACCGTGATTTTCTTCTTGTTGCCCTTGCGCCGCTCGGTCGGGACGGCGATTTCGCGCGTGCCGTTGAGATATTGGGCGGTGAGCGATTTTTTGGATTTCAGCACCTGTTTCAAAGTGCCTTCGGCGACGATCTCGCCCCCGTGGACGCCCGCGCCGGGGCCGAGGTCGACGACGTAATCGGCGGCGCGGATCGCATCCTCGTCATGTTCGACGACGATCACCGTATTGCCGAGATCGCGCAGGCGTTTCAATGTTTCGAGCAGGCGGTCATTGTCGCGTTGGTGCAGGCCGATGCTGGGCTCGTCGAGGACGTAGAGCACGCCGGACAGCCCGCTGCCGATCTGGCTGGCGAGGCGGATGCGCTGGCTTTCGCCGCCCGACAGCGTGCCGCTGGTGCGGTCGAGGTTGAGGTAGTCGAGGCCGACATTGTCGAGGAAGCCGACGCGTTCGTCGATCTCCTTCAATATGGCGGCGGCGATCTGGTTCTGCTGATCCGTCAATTTGGAGGGCAGGTCCTTGAACCAGGCGAGCGCGTCGGAGACGGACAGGCGCACGGGGCCGGAGATGCTCTCGCCCGCGACCTTCACCGACAGCGCTTCGGGTTTGAGGCGGGCGCCGCCGCAGGTCTCGCATGGTTGCGCGGTCTGGTAGCGGGCGAGTTCCTCGCGCATCCAGGCGCTTTCGGTTTGCAGCATGCGGCGGTTGAGATTGCCAATGACGCCCTCGAACGGCTTTTTCACCGTGTAGCTTTTGCGCCCGTCCTTGAAGGTGAGCGGGACGGCCTTCCCCTTCGTGCCGAACAGAATGGTGTCGTGCACGGCTTCGGGCAGTTCGGCCCACGGGGTGGCGAGGTCGAAATCATAAGCGGCGGCGAGGCTCGACAACACCTGCATGTAGTAGGGGGACGGCGGATTGGACTTCGCCCAGGGCACCACCGCGCCTTTCTTGAGCGAAAGATGTTCATTGGGCACGACCAGCTGCGGATCGAACAACAACTTTTCGCCCAGCCCGTCGCAGGCCGGGCACGCCCCTTGCGGCGCGTTGAAGGAGAACAGGCGCGGTTCGACCGCCTCGATTGTAAAACCGCTGACCGGGCAGGCGAAGCGTTCGGAGAACACGATGCGATTGGCGGGCAGCCCTGCACCCTTGAGCTGGCCGCCGGTGGCATTGGTGGCGCCTTCGCCCTCTTCCTCGCGCCCCGGCACGACGCCGTCGGCAAGGTCGACATAGGCCAGCCCGTCCGCGAGTTTCAGCGCGGTTTCGAAACTGTCGGCCAGCCGCGTCTCGATCCCCTCGCGCACGGCGAGGCGGTCGATCACGACCTCGATGTCGTGCTTGAACTTCTTGTCGAGCTTGGGCGCGTCGGCGATTTCGTGAATTTCGCCGTCGATGCGCACGCGGGTAAAGCCCGCCTTCTGCCATTCGAGCATTTCGCGGCGATATTCGCCCTTTCGCCCACGCGCCACGGGGGCGAGCAAATAGAGCCGCGTCCCTTCGGGCAGTTCCATCACCCGGTCGACCATGTTGGAGACGGTCTGCGCCTCGATCGGGAGGCCGGTCGCGGGGCTGTAGGGGACGCCGACCCGCGCCCAGAGCAGGCGCATGTAATCGTAGATTTCCGTCACCGTCGCCACGGTCGAACGCGGGTTGCGGCTCGTCGTCTTCTGCTCGATCGAGATGGCGGGCGACAGGCCGTCGATATGTTCGACGTCCGGCTTCTGCATCATCTCGAGGAATTGCCGCGCATAGGCGGACAGGCTTTCGACATAGCGGCGCTGCCCCTCGGCATAGATCGTATCGAAGGCGAGGCTCGATTTGCCCGACCCCGACAGGCCGGTGATGACGATGAGGCTGTCGCGCGGAAGGTCGATGTCCACGCCTTTGAGGTTGTGTTCGCGCGCGCCGCGCACGGAAATCTTGGTAAGGGCCATGAAAGGTCGTGTTCCGCAAATGTTCGCGCCAGTCAAGCATGCGTCGGGGGCAATCGCCGCGCCGTGGCGTGTCGGTGAAAATGATGTGCCATCCATGTGGGCGCGGGCCACGCGATTGCAACCGAGCGGGCACGGGTTGCGTGGCGCCGTCACCGCGCCGGAACCCGGATCCGCCGACCGTCGTTATGCGCCCATGAAAATCGCTCCCCTTCTGTGCGCCGCGCTCGTCTGCGCCTGCTCACCCGCCGCGGATGATACGGATCCGCCCACGCAGACCGCCGCGCAGGACGGCGAAACCACCACGCCGGACGCGCCGGACGCCGCGCCCCCTTCCCCCGGCCAGCCCGCACCGATGACAGACGTGCCCGAGCGGTTTCGCGGCCAATATGCGCAAAAGGCCGAGGATTGCGGCCCCCGCTTTGCCGCCATTCCGACGCAGGAACCCGTCACCCTGCGGAGCGATGACGTGCGTTTTTTCGAAACGGGCGGCCCCATCACCCATGTCGAGGTGGACGGCGATGCCATTGCGGTCACGCTCCGCGAAACGGTCGGCCCGGACGAGCATGCGCGCGCGATCTATCTTGCCCTCAACGGCGACGGGACGGTGCGCTATCGCCCGGGCGATGGCGAGGATGTGCGCCGCTATATCCGGTGCGGGGAACAGGACGCCGCGCAATAATCGCGCTTGCGCTCCGCAACGCCGGTGTTCAGCATGGGCGCGCGGAATGGGAGATACGCGATGATGGCAGGAAAACACGCGCTCTGGCTTGGCGCGATGGCGATGACGCTGGGTGGATGCGCGACGACGCCCGTGCCCGCAACGCCTGCGCCCGCATCGCCCGTGGCGCCGCCATCGCCGCAGGTTCCGTTCGCCGCCGCGCCGGGCGGTGATGCCGCCCCGTCGCGCGCGGCATCGGCGGACACGGCGGCCGCGCGCATCTGTGCGCCGTTCCTCGATCCGGGGGAGGACACGGAAGAGATCGTGCTCACGGGCGCAAGGGTCAGGCCCGCGCCGGGCGCGCCGCCTGTAAACCGGACCGCCGGGTCGCCGCCGCCTCCCCCGCCTCCACCGCCACCGCCACCGCCGCTGGCCAGCGCCGCGCCAATGGTCCAGCCGCAGATCGGCTACGCCCCCGCGGCGCAGAGCCGCGAACGCTATGCCGGCGAGGAGGTCGCCGATGTGCAGCGCGTTGCCGAGGCGCCGGTGTCCACCTTCGCGGTGGATGTCGACACCGGCAGCTACGCCAATGTGCGGCGCATGATCGGGGACGGCGACCTGCCGCCGCAAGCCGCGGTGCGGACCGAGGAGATGCTCAACTATTTCCGCTACGCCTATCCCGCGCCGGGCGCGGACGGGCCGCCCTTCACCATTTCCGCCGACATGGCGCGAACGCCGTGGAATGCGGAGACGCGCGTGCTGCGCATCGGGTTGTCGAGCGCGGCGCCGCACCGGGAGACGCGCGGGCCAGTCAATCTCGTTTTCCTCGTCGATGTGTCGGGTTCCATGGCGACGCGGAACAAGCTGCCGCTGGTGCAATGTTCGCTGGCCCTGACGGCGGAGCGTTTGCGCCCCGACGACCGGGTGAGCATCGTGACCTATTCGGGCCAAACGCGCGTCGCTCTCAAACCCACGAACGACAAGCCTGCGGTGATGAACGCGATTGCCGGGTTGTCGGCAGGCGGGTCGACGGCGGGGGGCGCGGCGATCGAACTCGCCTATGATCTGGCGCGGCAGAACTATCGCGCGGGCGAGGTCAATCGCATCATGCTGGCCACCGATGGCGATTTCAATGTCGGCCTGACCGATACGGATGCGCTGATCGACATGGTGGAGCGCGAGCGGGAGGGCGGCATTTCGCTCACCACGTTGGGCTATGGCACGGGCAATTACAACGAGGCGATGATGGAACAGATCGCCGACCACGGGAACGGCAATTATTTCTATATCGACCGCGCGGAGGAAGCGGCCAAGGTGCTGGACGAGGAACTGGCCGCGACGCTCGTCACCATTGCAAAGGATGTGAAGATACAGGTCGAGTTCAACCCGGCCCATGTCGCCGAATATCGCCTCATCGGCTATGAAAACCGGGCGCTCGCCGAACAGGATTTCGCCAATGACCGGGTCGATGCGGGCGAGATCGGCGCGGGCCACCAGGTGACCGCGCTTTACGAGATCGTCCCGGCGGGTGCGAAGGGATGGTTTCCCGAACGCCGGTACGAGGCCAATGCGCGCCCCATCGCGCGCGGCGACCGGTCGGGCGAGATGGCGGTGGTGCGTCTGCGGTATAAATTGCCGGAGGGTGCGCGGTCCATGTTGATCGAACGGGCGGTCCCCGCGGGCATGATCGCGGATGCGGAACCGGCGCGCGGGGACATGGCCTTCGCGCTTGCCGTGGCGGGATATGGGCAGGCCCTGCGCGGGGATGACAGGCTGGGCGCGTGGACATTGGACGACAGCGCCGCGCTGGCCCGGACGCAGGGGGGCACCGGCCCGCTTCGCGCGGAATTTGCCGATCTCGCCGCGCGGGCCGCCGGGTTGATGCGCGGCGATTCCGCGCCGTAGCGGCCGCCGTGCACAGGCTTTTCGTCGGCATCCCCCTGCCCGAAGCGATTGGCGATGCGCTGATCGATACGATGGACGGGATCGAGAATGCGCGCTGGCAATCGGATGCGCAATTGCATCTCACGCTGCGCTTTATCGGCGAGGTGGACCGCCCGCTTGCCAATGATGTCGCCGATGCGCTCTCCCGCGTGGTGCAGGACGCCTTTCCGCTGCGTTTCGAGGGGATCGGCCATTTCGCGCGCAAGGGGCGGGCGACGGCGGTGTGGGCGGGGGTGCCACGTTGCGACCCGCTGCTCACATTACAGCGCAAGGTCGAGCAGGCGTGCCGCGCGGCGGGGTGCGAGCCGGAGACGCGGCGCTTCATGCCGCATGTGACGCTGGCCCGGCTGAATTTGGCGAGCGGTTCGATCGGCGATTTCCTGCGCGCGCATGCCACGCTCCGCACGCCGCAGTTCGAGGTGGATCGCTTCGTCCTTTATGAAAGCCATCTCAGTCGCGGCGGATCGCATTACGAGCCGGCGGTGTCCTACCCGATGCGGTGACACGCGTGGCGCGCAGGCGGATCGGGCATTGGATTCGCGGCGCAATCGGCATGACCCGCCCGTGGCCCCCGGCTTATCCGGTCCGCGAACGGATTTTTTGCGCCCTGTCGTGGGACATCCCTACCGTGACGGGCGAGTCGGCGTCAATTGTTTGAAAACCCTGCATTTTACCAGGCGGCTTAATTTGCGCACCGCGGAATGTCCGTGAATTGTCGTAAAGTAAAAATTTACCAACAAATCAGATAGATAGTCCGATTTTGGATAGAAAAATTCTTTTCTCGTCCAAAGAACAATGATCCCATCGCATCAATCGAATGAAAGGGACGCAACCCGATTTGTCATAGGTGCGATATGTATTCTGGCTCAAGCTTTACGGGAATTCCGGCTATTATCTCTAGTGCGGCGGTTCTATTTTCCTCATCGTTCTTATTTTCACAGAATTCGCGGGCACAGACTATTACTCCGGTGGTCGATGTCTGCTCCGGTATTCAACTTGATCCTTCGCTCGTCACCGATGTCATCGCGACGGTCAATCAACCGGTGATCGGAAATCTGGAATCGGTGCTCGGCGGTCTTACGCTCGGCGTGGTGGATCTTGGCCTTTCGGATGCGCTCGACGATGCGCGCAACGGCGATCCCATTGCGGTGACCGTGCTCGACAGCGACGGGCAGATCGTGGGGCCGGGCGATTGCGATCTTGCGGCGGACAGCCTCTCGCTCAACGCGCAGGGCGGGATCGCGATCGGCGGCAATGCGATTACCGGGCTCGGCGCGAACGGGCGGCCCGCCTCGGCCGGCGCGCTCGACGCGATTGCGTTCGGGAATGGTGCGCGGACCGCGTCTGGCGCAGGCGGGGCGATCGCCATCGGTACGGGCGCCGACGCGGATGCCGCGAACAGCGTCGCCATCGGCAGCGGCGCGGTCGCATCACGCGGGGCGCTGACCGGCTATACCGTCGACGGGCTTGCCGGAACGCAGAGTTCGGTCGGCGAGTTTTCCGTCGGCGCGCCGGGCGCGGAGCGGCAGATCACGAATGTCGCCCCTGGAACGCAGGCGAGCGACGTCGCGACGGTCGGTCAGGTTCAGGGTGCGCTCGACGCGATTGCGGGCGTCGATACGCGCGCGGTGCAATATGACAGCGCACAAAACACGCTCGTCACGCTGGCCGGTTCGGGCGGAACGCGGATCACGAATGTGGCGAGCGGCGCCATCGCGGCCGGCAGCAGCGACGCCATCAACGGCGCGCAACTCTTCGCCACGAACCAGGACGTTGCGGGCAATACGTCCGCCATCGCCAATCTCGATACGCGAATTTCGGATACGAACGTGCAGGTCGCGGCCAATTCGATCGACATTGCCAACCTCGGGACGCGGATCGACAATATCGCGGCCGGCGGCGGCGGCGGCGGTGGCGGCGGTGGCTCCGATGCACAATTCGATCAGATCGTGCAGACCGTCAACGCGATCGATCAGAGGGTGTCGACCGCCAACACGACCATCACCAACCTTCAGACGCAGATCAGCCAGCTTTTGAATGCCGAACCGGGCGTCGTCGGCGAGGACGGCGATGTCGTGGTCATCAACGAGATCGTCGAGACCGTCACTGAGAACACCACCATGGTGGAGAACCTGGAGCAGATCGTGGAGGATCAGGGCGACGATGCAGCAGCGATGGATGTCCGCATCGCCAGCAACACCACCAATATCGAGCGGATCGAGGGGCAGCTCGACACGGTTCCGGTGACCTATGTATCGGACGCCGACGATACGGTGCGCAGCGATGTGCCGACCAATACGGTCGCCTTCATCGCGGCGGATGGCGAGACGGTCCGGGTCACGGACGTGGCCGCGGGCGACGTCTCTTCCGGCTCGACCGATGCGGTGAACGGTGCACAGCTTGCCGCCACGAATGCGGCGGTCGCGGCCAATCGCACCGACATCGACGACATTTCGACCAGCCTTCGCGGAAGCACGGTCGTGGCCGTGCAATATTCGAACGCGGACCAGTAGGCCGTGTCGAACGGCGGTACCATCACCAACGATGTCACGCTGGTCGGTGCGGACGATACGGCGCCGGTCGCGCTTCACAATGTCGCGAACGGGACGCTGGCCAATGATGCGGTGAATGTCGGCCAGATGGAGGCCGCGATGGCCGGAACCATGGCCTATGCCGATGCACGGCTGACCGAGGCTCTCGATTACACCGATGCACGGTTCGCCGCGCTCGATTACGACCTTCGCGAGGCGCGCAAGGAAAGCTTTGCCGGGACCGCCGGGGCGATGGCCATGGCCGGATTGCCGCAGGTCGTCGAGGCCGGCACGCGCATGATCGCCGGCGCGGTCGGGCATTTCAGGGGACAGACCGCCTTCGCCATCGGCGCATCGCTCGCCGCGAACGAGGGGCGAACCGTCTTCAAGCTCAATGGCTCGATCGATACGAAGGGATATGCAGGGGTTTCGACCGGCGCGGGATTTGCGTTCTGAACCATTGTAGGCCGGTTCGGCCATGACACGGCCGCCCCCTTTTCATGAAAGGGTGGCGGTCGTTTCATTTGCTATCAATGTCCGGTTCAACCATGAGGCGTTATCACGTCGTACATGTTTGACAGGAGGAACGATTTGACGCGGACAGGATTACTGGCGAGCGCAGCTTTTGCGCTGACCCTTGGGGGATGCGCGACGATGGACAATGACGCAATGACCCCGGCGACCGGCGCCGCGGCGCTTCCGGGAAGCGGCGGCATGCCGGACATGAGCGCGGTCCCGCAGGCGACCGGCGTGTTCGCCGCCCCGTCCGACCTGCCCTTTCACGCGCCCGATTTCACCGCGATCGAGGACAGCGATTACCTGCCCGCGATGCGTCAGGGCATGGCGATTCAAAAAGCCGAGGTCGCGGCCATCGCCAATAATCCGGCGGCGCCGACCTTTGCCAACACGATCGTGGCACTCGACGCGTCGGGCCAGTTGCTGGGCCGTGCGGCGCGGGCATTCTATGCCGTGACGGGGGCCAATACGAACGACACGCTGGACGCCGTCGAAACCGAGATCAGCCCCGAGATGGCGTCGCATTCGGATGCGATCTACCTCAACGCGCCTCTGTTCGCGCGGGTGAAGGCGGTTTACGACAATCGCGCCGCGATGAGCATGACAGTCGACGATGCCGCCCTGCTCGAAGAAACGTACAAGCAGTTCGTCCATGCCGGCGCCAACCTGTCCGATGCGGACAAGGCCCGCCTGCGCGATCTCAACACGCGCATGTCGACGCTCACCACGCAGTTCGGGCAGAAGGTCACCGCAGGCACCAATGATGCCGCGCTGATCGTGGCGGACCGGGCGATGCTCGCCGGGTTGACCGATGCGCAGATCGAGGCCGCGGCCGATGCGGCGTCGTCGCGGGGCAAGGCCGGGCAATATGCGCTGGTGCTACAGAACACGACGCAGCAGCCGCTGCTCTCCAGCCTCGACAATCGGGAAACGCGCCGCCGCCTGTTCGAGGCCAGCCTGACGCGCAATTCGCAGGGCGGTGAGGACGACACCAACGGAATCGTCCTCGAACTCGTCAAGCTCCGCGCCGAGAAAGCGGCGCTGTTCGGCGAGGACAATTTCGCCGAATGGCAGATGTACGACCGCATGATCGAAAGCCCCGATGCGGCGATCGAATTCATGCGCGGCCTCGCCCCCGCCACGGCGCAGGCGCAGACGCGCGAAGCCGCCAAGCTGAACGCGATGATCCGTGCCGAGGGCGGCGATTTCACGGTGCAGCCGTGGGACTGGAGCTATTACGCGGAGAAGGTGCGCAAGGCGGAATACGATCTCGACGAGGATGAGATCAAACCGTATTTCGAGATGAACAACGTGCTCGAAAACGGGGTGTTCTATGCCGCGAACCAGCTTTACGGCCTGACCTTTGCAAAGCGCGACGACATTCCCGTCTATCACCCCGATGTCACCACCTATACGGTGTTCGACCGCGACGGGTCGGAGCTGGGCCTGTTCTATTTCGATCCGTATCAGCGCGAGAGCAAGCGCGGCGGGGCGTGGATGTCGAACTTCGTCGATCAGTCGCATCGCGACGGCACGAAGCCGGTCATCTACAACGTGCTCAACATCCCGAAGCCCGGCGCGGGTGAGCCGACGCTGCTGACCTTCGATGAAACCACGACGATGTTCCACGAATTCGGCCATGCCCTGCACGGCTTCTTCGCGGATCAGGAATATGCATCGATGTCGGGCACGGCGGTCGCGCGCGATTTCGTCGAATTCCCGTCGCAGATGAACGAGAAATGGGCGAGCGAGCCGCGCGTGCTGGCCAATTATGCCAAGCATTACCGCACGGGTGAGCAGATCCCGCAGCAGTTGATGGACAAGATCGACGCGGCGGCGAAATTCAACCAGGGCTTTGCCCTTGGCGAGACGCTCGCCGCGGCGATGATGGACATGTCGTGGCACACGTTGACCCCGGCGCAGGTGCCGACCGGCGTGGCCGCGTTCCAGACGCGCGCGCTGGCCGATACCGGGCTGAATACCGGCATGGTGCCGCCGCGTTATAGCTCGCCCTATTTCCGGCACGTGTTCGGGGGCAGCTCCTACTCAGCCGGCTATCACGCCTATCTGTGGACCGAGATGCTGTATCACGATGTCGGCACCTGGTTCGACGCCAATGGCGGCATGACCCGCGCGAATGGCGATCGGTATCGCGATGTGGTGCTGTCGCGCGGTGGGACGCTCGATTACGGGACGGCGTTTCGCACGCTGACCGGGCATGACCCGCGGGTGGAGCCGATGCTGGAGGCGCGCGGTTTCATTCCGGGCGATTCCGAACCGACGAATGCCGACGAAACCGGCTGATTCCCGAATCTGGTGACGTAAGATCGGACCAGCCGGGGCAACCCGCGCCGGTCCGGTTTGCGTTGTGGCCGCCGCTATGCGCGATGGGGCGATTGCGGCGCGGGGGTGCCGGATGAAACGCTGGAAACGGGGTTCGACTAACCCCCGCCCTTCCCGCGCCAGCGAAGCGAACGCGCGTTCAACGCCGGCAGCAGCGCCGGGTCGGCAAGGCAGCGTTCTCCCAATCCGATTGCGCGGTGCAACATGTCCGGCGGTGCGTGGCGATAGGCCGGGCGCCACACGACATGATCGTACCACCGCCCGCCGCACGCATGGTCGAGCAGGATGCGGGCAAAGCAATGATCATGCCGCACCGGCCAGCCGTGCGATGCGGCCACGCGGGGCAGATTCTCGCGCGTGAGCCACAGCCATCTGTTTTCAAGTTCGTCTCGCCGCATATGCGATCCGGTCTAGCGCGCGGCGGAAAAGCGGACCAGCCCCGGCGTGGACTTGCACGCGGATGCGCTTCTTGATATTGCGAAGTGTTATCAAAGATTGTTGGCGCCCTATCGTTTTGGCGGTTGCAATCGGGTGTTGCGGCGCCTACCCACCCTATCAGAAGGCCGTGCCGCGATTGTTCGCGGGCTGTCGCTGCGCGCACTGGTCCGGACCCGCGAATGCGAAGAGGAATACTGACCTGATGGCACGCAAGAAAATTGCCCTGATCGGCTCGGGCATGATCGGCGGAACGCTCGCCCACCTGGCTGCGAAGAAGGAAATGGGCGACGTCGTCCTGTTCGACATTGCCGAGGGCATGCCCCAGGGCAAGGCGCTCGACCTGTCGCAATGCGGCCCGGTCGAGGGTTTCGACGCGAAGATCACCGGCACGAACGACTATGCCGACATCGCCGGTGCCGACGTCGTCATCGTCACCGCCGGCGTTCCCCGCAAGCCGGGGATGAGCCGCGACGATCTGCTCGGCATCAACCTCAAGGTCATGAAATCGGTCGGCGAGGGAATCAAGAACAACTGCCCCGACGCCTTCGTCATCTGCATCACCAACCCGCTCGACGCAATGGTATGGGCCTTGCGCGAATTTTCCGGCCTGCCGCATGAAAAGGTCGTCGGCATGGCGGGCGTGCTCGATTCGGCGCGTTTCGCGACGTTCCTCGCGTGGGAATTCGACGTGTCGGTGAAGGATGTGAACGCCTTCGTCCTGGGCGGCCATGGCGACACGATGGTGCCGGTCCTGTCCTACTCCACCATCAGCGGCATTCCCGTTGCCGACATGGCGAAGATCAAGGGCGTGGACACCGTGCGTCTCGATGAAATCGTCGACCGTACGCGCAAGGGCGGCGGCGAGATCGTCGGCCTGCTCGGCAATGGTTCGGCCTATTACGCCCCGGCAACGAGCGCGATCGCCATGGCCGAGGCCTATCTCGGCGATCAGAAGCGCATCCTGCCCTGTGCCGCGCATCTGACCGGCAAATATGGCGTCGACGGGCTCTATGTCGGCGTTCCCGCGGTCATCGGCAAGGACGGCATCGAGGATGTCGTCGAGATCGAATTGAACGACGAGGAAAAGAACAATCTGCAGGTCAGCGTCGATGCGGTGAAGGAACTGCTCGAGGCGTGCAAGGGGCTCGACGGCTCGCTCGCCTGAGCCCGGCCGCCTGTCAATCAAGAGGAGATCGAGATGAGCATTCTCGTAGACAAGAATACCAAGGTCATCACGCAGGGGATGACCGGTTCGACCGGCACGTTCCACACGCAGCAGGCGCTGGATTACGGGACGCAGATGGTCGCGGGCGTGACGCCGGGCAAGGGCGGCACGACGCATATCGGCCTGCCCAATTTCAACACCGTCGCCGAGGCGAAGGCCGAAACCGGCGCGACCGCATCGTGCATCTACGTGCCGCCGCCGTTCGCCGCCGACTCCATTCTCGAGGCGATCGACGCCGAGATGGAACTGATCGTGGCGATTACCGAGGGTATCCCCGTGCTCGACATGGTGCGGGTGAAGCGTGCACTGGAAGGCAGCAAGTCGCGCCTCATCGGGCCGAACTGCCCCGGCGTGCTGACCCCCGGCGAGTGCAAGATCGGCATCATGCCCGGCTCCATCTTCAAGAAGGGCAGCGTCGGCGTCGTGTCGCGTTCGGGCACGCTCACCTATGAAGCGGTGCATCAGACGACCGCCGTGGGCCTTGGTCAGACGACCGCGGTCGGCATTGGCGGCGACCCCGTCAACGGCACGAATTTCATCGACGTGCTCGACCTGTTCCTGTCCGACGACGAGACCAAGTCGATCATCATGATCGGCGAGATCGGCGGCAGCGCCGAGGAAGAGGCCGCGCAGTTCATCAAGGACGAGGCCGCCAAGGGCCGCAAGAAGCCGATGGTCGGCTTCATCGCGGGCCGCACCGCGCCTCCGGGCCGGCGCATGGGCCATGCGGGCGCCATCGTTTCGGGCGGCCAGGGCGGCGCCGACGACAAGATCGCGGCGATGGAGGATGCGGGCATCCGCGTTTCGCCTTCCCCGTCCAAGCTCGGCGAGACGCTCGACGCTCTGCTGAAGGAAATGGCCTGAGGCCGCGGGTGGGCCGGATCGCGACATGCGCCATAGGGCGCTGCGTGATCCGGCTCGCCACGATTTTCATATTTTCGCCGGAACCCCCGGCAGGCTGCGAGATTGAGCGCCATGGCTAACGACAATTCGTCCCCCCTCCCCGACCTCGATTACGACGGACCGCAGCAAGGTCCGAGCTGGGCGCGCAAAGCCTGGCCGATGACGGGTGACGGAGCGTTCGACGATCTGACGCAGGCGCTCGACCCCACGCGCATGAAGGCCGAGGTCAAGGACGCGGCCAAGAAAAAGGGCGCCCCGGTCGATGAAAAGGCGGTCGAGGCCGCCGCCGATGCGTCGGTCCGCGCGATGCTGCTGCTGCGCACCTATCGCGTGCGCGGGCACCTTGCGGCCGATCTCGATCCGCTGGGTCTTTCCCATCGCGAGCTTCCCGCCGATCTCGAACCGGAATATCACGGCTTCAAGGGCGACGATCTCGACAAACCGGTCTATATCGGCGGGAATCTGGGCCTGGAATGGACCACGGTTCGGGAGATGGTCGACATCCTGCGCGCCAATTATTGCGGCAGCGTCGGTCTCGAATACATGCACATTTCGGACGTGGAGGAGCGCCGCTTCCTTCAGGACCGGATGGAAGGCGCGGACAAGTCCATCGACTTCACCTTGATGGGCAAGAAGGCGATCCTGTCCGCCGTGATCCGCGGCGAGCAGTACGAGAAGTTCCTCGGCAAGAAATATGTCGGGACGAAGCGTTTCGGCCTCGACGGCGGCGAGGCGATGATCCCCGCACTGGAATCGGTCATCAAATATGGCGGCGCGATGGGCGTTCGCGAGGTGGTTTACGGCATGGCCCATCGCGGTAGGCTGAACGTGCTCGCCAATGTCATGGGCAAGCCCTACAAGGTGATCTTCCACGAGTTTTCGGGCGGCAGCGCCAACCCCGAGGATGTCGGCGGTTCGGGCGACGTGAAATATCACCTCGGCACGAGCACCGACCGCGACTTCGACGGCATCAAGGTGCACATGAGCCTCGTGCCCAACCCCTCCCACCTTGAGGCAGTCGATCCCGTCGTTCTGGGCAAGGTCCGCGCGCAGCAGACGTTCCACGACGACATCGGCACCGACGAGGAAGGCCGCGGAAAGCACAAGCAGGTGCTCCCCGTGCTGATCCACGGCGACGCGGCGTTTGCGGGACAGGGCATCGTGTGGGAATGCCTCGGCTTTTCGGGCATTCGCGGATACAACACCGGCGGCTGCATCCATTTCGTCATCAACAACCAGATCGGCTTTACCACCAGCCCGCAATTCGCGCGGTCCAGCCCCTATCCCTCCGACGTGGCGAAGGGGGTCATGGCGCCCATCCTGCACGTCAATGGCGACGATCCCGAAGCGGTCACGTTCTGCTGCAAGCTGGCCATCGAATATCGTCAGAAATTCGGGCGCGACATCGTGATCGACATGTGGTGCTATCGCCGCTTCGGCCATAACGAGGGCGACGAGCCGAGCTTTACGCAGCCGCTCATGTACAAGCAGATCAAGAACCATCCCGGCGTCGCCGCGCTCTATAGCGAGCGGCTGCGCGAGGAAGGCGTGATCGACGCCGAGTGGGAGAAGGAGCAGGAAAAGAGCTTCACCGACCATCTCGAAGAAGAGTTCGCCGCGGCCAAGAGCTACAAGCCGAATCAGGCCGACTGGTTCGCAGGCCGGTGGTCCGGCCTCAACAAGCCGGCCGACCCGGAAACCGCGCGGCGTAGCGTCGACACCGGGATCGAGGGCAAGCTGTTCGACAGCCTGGGTCGCACGCTGACGACTGTGCCGGACGATCTCAAGATCCATCGCACCCTGGGCCGCGTGCTCGATGCAAAGCGCGAGATGTTCGACGGGAAGTCGGGCTTCGACTGGGCCACGGCGGAGGCGCTGGCCTTCGGTTCGCTGGTATCCGAAGGGTTCGCGGTGCGGCTGTCGGGTCAGGATTCGGGCCGCGGCACGTTCTCGCAGCGGCATGCCGCCTGGGTCGATCAGGAGGACGAGCGCAAATATATCCCGCTGTGCCAGGTGCCGCATGGGCGGTTCGAGGTCTATGACAGCCCGCTGTCCGAATATGGCGTGCTGGGCTTCGAATATGGCTATGCGCTGGCCGATCCCAAATCGCTTGTGCTGTGGGAGGCGCAGTTCGGCGATTTCGCCAATGGCGCGCAGATCATGATCGACCAGTTCATCGCCGCCGGCGAAGCGAAATGGCTCCGCGCCAATGGCCTCGTGATGCTGCTTCCACACGGGTACGAGGGGCAAGGACCGGAGCACAGCTCCGCCAGACTCGAACGGTTCCTGCAGCTGTGTGCGGGCGACAACATCCAGGTGTGCAACATCACCTCGCCCGCGAATTATTTCCATGTCCTGCGGCGGCAGATGCTGCGCCCGTTCCGCAAGCCGCTCATCATCATGACGCCCAAATCGCTGCTGCGGCATCCGATGGCGCGGTCGGCACGAGACGAATTCCTGGGCGATCGTCATTTCCGCCGGATCCTGTCCGACACGAAGGACATCGCGGACGAGAAGGTGAAGCGGCTCGTGCTGTGTTCGGGCAAGGTCGCCTACGACCTGATCGAGGCGCGCGACGCCGCAGGGCAGGACGATACGAGCATCGTTCGCATCGAGCAGCTCTATCCCTTCCCCGGCGAACCGCTGGCGACCCGCATCGCCCGCATGAAGAACGTGGAGGAAGTGGTCTGGTGTCAGGAAGAGCCGCGCAACAATGGCGCATGGTTCTTTGTCGAAAGCCAGATCGAGCAGGCGCTCGCCGAAGCCGAAGCGCCGGTGCGCCGCCCCCGCTATGCCGGGCGGCAGCCTGCGGCCTCGCCCGCGACCGGTCTGGCCTCGCGCCATGCAGAACAGCAGGCAGCCCTTGTTTCCGATGCCCTCGGCCTGTCGGTCGAAGACGAAATCCGGCGGCGCAAGTGAGGGGCACAAGCCCCCTCCCCGCCATCAGCATGACCGGCATGACGCCGCGAAAGGACGCGTAAGCGATGAGCACCGAAGTCAAGGTTCCCACCCTGGGTGAAAGCATCAACGAAGCCACCGTCGGCGAATGGCTGAAACAGCCGGGCGACCGGGTGGAGGCCGACGAGCCGATCTGCAGCCTGGAGACGGACAAGGTCGCGATCGACGTGAACGCGCCTGCCGCCGGCGTCATGGGCGAATTGATGGCCGAGGTCGGCGACAATGTCGAAGTCGGCGCACTCATCGCCACGATCGAGGAAGGCAGCGGCGGCGGCGCCAAGCCCGCCCCCAAGCCCGCCGAGGCGAATGACGAGCCGAAGCCCGCCCCCGCGAAGCAGGATGGTGGCGATGCGGCGCAGGGTGGCGACGGCGCCGATGCCGCGGTGCTGTCGCCGGCGGTGCGTCGCGCCGTGCTCGAACACGGGATCGACCCCGCCGGGATCAAGGGATCGGGCAAGGACGGACGCCTGACCAAGGAAGACGTGCTGGCCGCCGCGAAGGCCCGCGATGCAGGCGGCGCCAGCACCAGCGCCCCTGCCCCCGCCCCCATCGCGCCCGCAGACGGCGGCGGCCGCAATGTCGAGCGCGTGAAGATGACGCGCCTGCGCCAGACCATCGCGAAGCGGTTGAAGAGCGCTCAGGACAATGCGGCGCTGCTCACCACCTTCAACGATGTCGACATGACCGCCGTCATCGAGGCGCGCACCCGGTACAAGGATCTCTTCGCCAAGAAGCACGACATTCGCCTTGGCTTCATGGGCTTTTTCGCAAAGGCGGCGTGCCTTGCGTTGAAAGACGTGCCGTCGGTCAATGCGCAGATCGAAGGGGACGAGATCCTCTATCACGACTATGTCGATATTTCGGTGGCCGTGTCGGCGCCGAACGGGTTGGTCGTGCCGGTCGTGCGCGATGCCGACAAGAAGGGCTTCGCCCGGATCGAGCAGGACATCGCCGATTTCGGCAAGAAGGCGAAGGACGGCACGCTCACCATGGACGAGATGAAGGGCGGCACCTTCACCATCTCCAACGGCGGCGTGTTCGGATCGCTGATGTCGACGCCGATCATCAACCCGCCGCAGAGCGCGGTGCTCGGCCTGCACCGGATCGAGGACCGTCCGGTGGCCATCGACGGCAAGGTCGAGATTCGCCCGATGATGTATATCGCGCTGTCCTACGACCACCGGCTGATCGACGGGCGCGAGGCGGTGACCGCGCTCAAGATCATCAAGGACGCGATCGAGGATCCGACGCGCATCCTGATCGACCTTTGATTGTTCGCGCCCGGTGGCGGGCGCACCCGATACCGGCCAGCACTGGCCCGACAAGATGAACGAGATGGAACATGGCTGAATTCGACTTTGACGTTATCGTGATCGGCTCCGGCCCCGGCGGTTATGTCGCCGCGATCCGGGCGGCGCAGCTCGGGCTGAAGACGGCCTGTGTCGAGAGCCGGGAAACGCTGGGCGGCACCTGTCTTAACGTCGGGTGCATTCCGTCCAAGGCGCTGCTGCACGGCTCCGAGCTGTTCGAAGAAGCGCACGGCGGCACCATGGCCAAGTTCGGCGTGATGGCGGATAATGTCACGCTCGACCTGCCGGCGATGCAGGGCGAAAAGGAAACGGCGGTCAAGGAGCTGACCGGCGGGATCGCGTTCCTGTTCAAGAAGAACAAGGTCACCTGGCTCAAGGGCCGCGGCAGCTTCGTCGACAAGCACACCGTGCAGGTCGGCGAGGAGCAGCATTCGGCCAAGAACATCATCATCGCGACCGGCTCGTCCGTGACCCCGCTCCCCGGTGTGGAGATCGACAACGAGGGCGGCATCATCGTCGACAGCACGGGCGGCCTCGCGCTCGACCGCGTGCCGGAGAACATGGTCGTCATCGGTGGCGGCGTCATCGGCCTGGAGCTGGGCAGCGTATGGCGCAGGCTTGGTGCGAAGGTCACGGTCATCGAATATCTCGATACGCTGTTGCCCGGCATGGACGCGGATATCCGCAAGGAAGCGGGCAAGATCTTCAAGAAGCAGGGCATGGAGCTGAAGCTCAAGACCAAGGTCACCGGCGTCGAGGTAAAGGGCAAGACCGCCACGCTCACCATGGGAGCCGGCCAGCGGCGGCGATGCCGAAACGCTCGAGGCCGATTGCGTGCTCGTCGCGATCGGGCGGCGGCCGAACACGGACGGCCTCAATCTGGGCGCCATCGGCCTTGAGCCGAACGAGCGCGGCCAGATCGTGCCCGACCATGATTTCCGCACCAAGGTCGACAGCGTGTGGGCCATCGGGGACGTGATCCCCGGACCGATGCTCGCGCACAAGGCCGAGGACGAGGGCATCGCCGTGGCCGAAAACATCGCGGGCGAGCAGGGCATCGTCAATCACGCGATCATTCCCAACGTGGTCTACACCATGCCCGAGATCGCAGGCGTCGGCATGACCGAGGCCGAGGCGAAGGCAGACGGCCACGAGGTGAAGGTCGGCAATTTCCCGATGATGGCCAACAGCCGCGCGAAGACCAACCGCGAACCCGATGGTTTTGTGAAGATCATCGCCGATGCGAAAAACGATCGCGTGCTGGGCGCGTGGTGCATCGCGTCGCTTGCCGGCACGATGATCGCACAGATTGCGCAGGCGATGGAGTTCGGCGCGACGAGCGAGGACATCGCCTATACCTGCCACGCGCATCCGACCCATTCGGAGGCGATCAAGGAAGCGGCCATGGCCGTGCGCGGCAAGCCCATCCACATCTGATCCGGCCGGTCCCATGGACGGCCCCGCCCTGCCGCCGTTGCTCGACCTTGCGGGCACGGCGGTCTTTGCGCTGACCGGGGCGCTGCTCGCCGCGCGACTGCGGCAAAGCTTCGTGACGGTGTGTTTCTTTGCGCTGGTCACTGGGGTCGGCGGCGGGACGGTGCGCGATCTCCTCATCGATGTGCCGGCGTTCTGGATCCGGTCGGAGCAGGTGGCGCCGGTGGTGTTCGCCGTCGCGCTGATCGCGTGGTTTACGCCGTCGCGATGGTGGGAGGGCCGCTTGCTGGAATGGGCGGATGCCGCGGGGCTGGCCGCGTTTGCGGTGCTGGGTACGGCGAAGGCGATGGCCTATGACGTGGCGCTGTTGCCGGCGATCGTCCTGGGCGTGGTGTCGGGATGCGTCGGCGGGATTATCCGCGATGTCCTGGCGGGCGTGCCGTCGATCCTGATGCGGCCCGAGCTATATGTGACCGCGGCGGCGCTTGCCGCGTCCGGCTGTGCCATACTGACGATGATGGGTCTGCCGCAGGGGATTGCCTGGAGCGTGTCCGCGCTGGCCGGTTTCGCATTGCGGGGGGCGGCGCTTGTCTGGCGCATCGAGCTTCCGGCCTATTCGCGCGACGATTGAGGCAGGAAACGCGCCCGGGCGAGATCGACCCGCCGGGCGCGCCATGGCTTAACGCAGGCCGCGAATATTGTCGAAATCGAGGTAATTCACGCGGCCACGATCGGTTCGGCATTCGAAGCGTCCCGAATCCCAGCCCCGCATATCGTTGCGATAGCCGCGATAATCGCCGCCCCAGCCATTGCCGTAACGTCCGCCGCGATAGCCGGTGTCGACGGCGATGCGCCCCTTCACCCGGTAACCGTCGCGGCGACGGTCGACATCGCGAATGTCGGTCACGTCCACCCGGCGGAACCCGCGGCGATAGGCTTCGCGCTCAGCCTGGCGAATGCAACGTTCGACGGCATCGCGCGCCGAACCGCCTCGGTAATAGGAATTGCGATTGTCGTAACGGCGATCGTAGCGCCGGTCATAACGGTCGTCGTAACGGTCGCGATAACGATCGTTGCGCCCGCCCGAGGTCGCGATCGCCGCGATCCCGCCCAGGATCAGGGCCCCTGCGATAATGTCGCCAGTATCGATGCCACGGTCGCGCCGGTCGGCATAGGCAGGCGAAATACCGGTCGCCAGCATCGTGCCGGCGGCGGCAGTACCGACGATGGCCTTCATCACGGGCGATTTCATTACAGGGGTCATGGGCGGTTCCTTCCTTTGGCAGGGGTCGGGGCGGGATTGCCCGTCAGGAACCGGTATAGCCGGGGGTCAATGTGCCCCGACTGAACCCCGCGGATATGTTTCGTTCATATTCGCGGGGTTCATCCTTAATTTTACTGATCGTCGCTCGGCGTAAAGCCTGTCCAGTGGGCGAGGAAGCCCATGATGTCCGAAAACTCTTCGATGATCTTCGCAACGGGTTTGCCGCTGCCGTGCCCGGCATTGGTTTCGATGCGAATGATGCGGGGCCGTTCGCCGAGTTCCGCATCCTGAAGCGCGGCGGCATATTTGAAGCTGTGCCCCGGAACCACGCGGTCGTCGGTATCCGCCGTGGTGGTCAGGATGGCGGGATAATCGGTGCCGGACCGGATATTGTGGTACGGCGAATAGCTGCGCAGGATACGCCAGTCGTCCTCGCGATCGGGGTAGCCGTAATCATCGACCCAGTACCGCCCGGCGGTCCAGCGATCGAAGCGCAGCATGTCCATCACACCCACAGCGGCATGCACCGCGTCGAACAAATCGGGCCGTTGATTCGTGACGGCCCCCATCAGGAGCCCGCCATTCGACCGCCCCTCGATCGCGAGCTGATTTTCGCCCGTGACATCGTTCGCCTTCAGCCATTCGCCCGCGGCGATGAAATCGTCGAAGACGTTCTGCTTGTTCGCGCGGCGGCCGGCATCGTGCCACGCATCGCCATATTCGCCGCCGCCGCGCAGGTTCGCCATCGCGTAGACGCCGCCCCCCTGGAGCCAGGCCATGCGCGTCGCGCTATAGGACGGGGTCAGCGAGATGTTGAACCCGCCATAGCCGTAGAGCATCGTCGGCGCGGGGCCGGTCACGTCCTTGCGCTTGACGATGAACATCGGGATCTCGGTCCCGTCCTTCGAGGGGTAGAACACCTGCTCCACGCTGTAATCATCCGGATCGAAGGTCAGGTCGACCGTCGCGAAATCGCGCGTGGCGCCGGTATCGGGGTCGAGCTTCATGATCGTGCCGGGCGTCGTGAAGGACGAGAAACCGAACCAGGCATCGTCGTCGCCGGGCTCTCCGCTGATCCCGCCGACGGAGCCGATGCCGGCCAGGTCCACTGTCCCCGCGCTCTCTCCGCCGAGCGTATAGCGGCGCAGCTGTGATGCCGCGTCGACGAGGTAGCTTGCCACGATGCGGTCGCCGACGATTGCCGCGCCTTCGAGGTTCTGCTCCGCCTCGGCCACCACGTCGGTGAATTGCGGCGTGTCGCCCGACAGGTCGACCATAGTGATCTTCTTGAGCGGTGCGTCCTTGCTCGATACGAACCAGAGCCGGTCACCGATCCCCTCGATCAGGTCCCACTGCGCCTCGGGCTCCGCGATGAGCGTCATCGGCGTCCAGTCGCCGCGCCCCACCGGGATCAGATGCACGCGCGAGGTCGGGTCGGTGCCCTCCGTGCTGTTGATCACGACCCAGCGACCATCACTCGTCGTGCTGGCCACATGGCCCAGCTTTGGCATGTCGGGGGTCGCATAGACCGGGCGGTCTTCGGACTGCGGCGTGCCGATCTTGTGATAATACACCGCCTGGTTGTAATTCAGCGCCTGAAAATCCTGTCCCGCTTCGGGTTCGGGAAAGCGGGAATAGAGGATGGCGTCATCCCCGAGCCAGGTCAGGCCGGTGAATTTCGCCCATTCGATGCTGTCCTCGAGCGGTTCCCCGGTGGCGGTATCGACGAAACGGACGGTGCGCCAGTCGCTTCCCCCCTCCTGCACCAGATAGGCGAGGAGCCGTCCGCTCTTGGACGTCTTCCACCCGGCAAGGGCGGTCGTGCCATCATCCGACCACGCGTTGGGATCGAGCAGGACGCGCGCGCTCCCGTCGATGGTCTCGGCATCGGCGTCGGCGATCATCAGGACGTTCTGATTCTGAAGCCCGGTGTTGTGTTCGTAGAGAAGCGCACCCCCGGCCTTCACCGGCGTGCCGAAGCGCTCGTAGTCGAGCAGCTGCGAAAGCTTCTTTTCGAAGAACGCGCGCTCGGGCAATTGCTTGAGATAATCGTCTGCATAGGTGCTTTGCCGCGCAACCCAGTCGGCCACCTGGGCGTCGTTGCGCACGTCCGCCTCAAGCCAGCGATAGGGGTCGGCGACCTGTTCGCCGAAGAATGTCTCGACGACATCGCCGCGCTTCGTTTCGGGATAGTCGGGGCGGGTCGGTTCGTCGGTCTTCACGGCGGAGGGCGCTCCCTGAGCCGAAACCTGCGCGGGCACAACCGCGATCGCGGCAAGCGATACGGCACCCAGCAGGCCGGCCATGCGTTTGGCTGAAATCATGCAATCATTCCCTCTTCGATCTGTTCTGCGCAACAGATGCGCAATCCGCACCGCGAATACAAGATTTCAGATGAAACGAGGATGAAGCCCATGAAAAAGGCGCCGCGGAACCATTGTCCCGCGACGCCCTTCGTCATTCGTTTCGTGACGCGATCAGGCGTCTTCGAATTCGTCCTCGGTCTGCACCGGACCCGAATCCTGACCCTTGGCATCGACATCGCGGTCGACGAGTTCGATGATCGCGATCGGGGCGGCGTCCGATGCGCGGAAGCCGGCCTTCACGATGCGCGTGTAACCACCTTCACGATCCGCGTAGCGCGACGCCAGCGTATCGAACAGCTTCACCAGCTGCGTATCGTCCATGAGACGCGCCTGCGCGAGGCGGCGATTGGACAGGCCGCCCTTCTTCGCCAGCGTGATCAGCTTTTCGATATAGGGGCGCAGTTCGCGCGCCTTGGGCGTGGTGGTCTTGATCTGCTCGTGCTTGATCAGGGCGGCGGCCATGTTGCGCAGGAGGGCCTTGCGGTGGCCCGTCTTGCGCTGCAGCTTGCGGCCGGACATTTTATGACGCATTTCAATCTTCCTGGTTCGTAAGGGGGCCGTGCGAGGTACCCCGGTACAGGCTGTGATACGGGCAGCCTTCTAACCCGTGTTGCCCC
The DNA here is from genome assembly GCF_016745095.1 of Croceicoccus sp. YJ47. Taxonomy (NCBI): domain Bacteria; kingdom Pseudomonadati; phylum Pseudomonadota; class Alphaproteobacteria; order Sphingomonadales; family Erythrobacteraceae; genus Croceicoccus; species Croceicoccus sp. YJ47. The sequence goes on along the minus strand of NZ_CP067087.1, from coordinate 2,429,071 downwards.
GGACGATGCCGGGGCGCGAGCGCGATCAGCCGAGCAGTTCCTGCTCCAGCTTCTTCGCCATTTCCTCGATATTCTCGGGCGGCCAGCCCGGAATATCCATCCCGAGACGCAAACCCATGCTGGAGAGCACTTCCTTGATCTCGTTCAGCGACTTGCGGCCGAAGTTCGGGGTGCGGAGCATTTCCGCCTCCGTCTTCTGCACCAGATCGCCGATGTAGATGATGTTGTCGTTCTTGAGGCAGTTGGCCGAACGCACCGACAGTTCCAGCTCGTCGACCTTCTTGAGCAGGTAACGGTTGAGCTGATTGGCGTCCGATTCCTCGGGCTGTGCGGCGACGCCGGCGGTCTGCTGCGCACCCTGCGGAATGCCATCCTCGAAGTGCACGAACAGCGTGAGCTGATCCTGCAGAATGCGCGCGGCATAGGCGACGGCATCCTCGGGCGTGACGGTTCCGTCGGTCTCGATCGTCAGGTTGAGCTTGTCGTAGTCGAGTTCCTGCCCGACGCGGGCGTTCTCGACCTTGTAGGACACCTGACGCACCGGCGAATAGAGCGCGTCGATCGGGATGAGGCCGATCGGCGCATCGGCCGGACGGTTCTGCGCCGCGGGAACATAGCCCTTCCCGCTCTCTGCGGTCAGTTCCATGTTCAGCGTCGCACCCTCGTCGAGGTGGCAGATGATGAGATCCTTGTTCATCACCTCGATATCGCCGGTCACGGCAATATCGCCCGCCTTCACTTCGGCAGGGCCGGTGACGGACAGGTTCAGACGCTTTGCGCCCTCGCCTTCCATCTTGAGCGCGACTTGCTTGATGTTGAGCACGATGTCGGTGATGTCCTCGCGCACGCCGGCGAGGGATGAGAATTCGTGAAGGACGTTGTCGATCTTGATCGACGTGATCGCTGCGCCCTGCAGCGACGACAAAAGCACACGGCGCAGCGCATTGCCGAGCGTCAGGCCAAAGCCGCGTTCCAGCGGTTCGGCGACGAAGGTCGCGCGACGCTTGGCATCGCCACCGCTCTTGATCTCGAGGCTGTTGGGCTTTTTCAGTTCCTGCCAGTTCTTGTTATTGACGGACATGGACTTCCCCTAGGGTTTTAACATGAATTGCGGCGCCATCCGGATGACGGCCGCCAGGCAGATGATCCGAAGGACGGACCGGGGATCCTTCCGGCCCGTCCTCGCGCGTTCGAATCAGACGCGGCGGCGCTTGGACGGACGCACGCCATTGTGCGGGATGGGGGTCACGTCGCGGATCGAGGTGATGGTGAAACCCACCGCCTGGAGAGCGCGCAGCGCGCTTTCACGGCCCGAACCGGGGCCCTTGACCTCGACCTCGAGCGTGCGGACACCATGCTCCGCTGCCTTCTTGCCGGCATCGTCGGCGGCAACCTGCGCGGCATAGGGCGTCGACTTGCGGCTGCCCTTGAAGCCCATCATGCCGGCAGACGACCAGCTGATCGCATTGCCCTGCGCATCGGTGATGGTGATCATGGTGTTGTTGAAGCTGGCGTTCACATGCGCGACGCCGCTGGAGATATTCTTGCGCTCGCGCCGCTTAATGCGCTGGGGTTCGCGTGCCATAATGGAAATTCCTGTCGTAGAACTGGGAAGGGAAAGCTGGGCCTAGGCCCGCTTACTTCTTCTTGCCGGCAATCGGCTTTGCCTTGCCCTTGCGGGTGCGCGCATTGGTGTGCGTACGCTGGCCGCGAACGGGAAGGCCCCTACGATGGCGAAGACCGCGATAGCAGGCCAGATCCATCAGGCGCTTGATGTTCATTGCGGTTTCACGGCGAAGGTCGCCCTCGACCGTGTAGTCGCTGTCGATCGTTTCGCGAATCTGCACGACTTCCTGGTCGGTCAGATCCTGCACCCGGCGGGTGTGATCGATGGCGAGCTTGTCGGCGATGTCCTTGGCGGACTGCGGGCCGATACCGTGAATATAGGTCAGCGCGATAATCAGGCGCTTGTTGGTGGGGATATTTACCCCGGCAATACGAGCCACTTTTTTCTCCTGCTCCACAGGGCCGTTGCCGATGCTTCGGTTATGACCGAAGGCAGTCCGGCGACTCCCCATCTCATAGCGTTGATGCCCGCACGAATGGCGGATGGGCCGGAAACCCCGTCGATACGGGAAACCGGACAAAATCCGAATTCATGGCGAGCGAAGGGCGCGCTTACGCAGATTCGCAGTCGCTGTCAACGCCCTGCGGACGGCACCGCGACTGCCCCCGGCGCGGTGCCGGGCGGCGCTCAGGAAAGGATGGCCTCGATCCGATCGGTCACGGCCTCGATATCGGCCATGCCGTCCACGCGCGACACGATGCCCTGCGCATCATAGATGGGAAGGATCGGCGCGGTCTTCGCCCGATATTCCGCCATGCGCGTGCGCACGGTTTCCTCATTGTCGTCGGGGCGGCGCTTGAACTCCGTCGCGCCGCAGACGTCGCAGACACCTTCGACTTTCGGGCGTTCGAAGATATCGTGATACCCCTTGCCGCAATTGGCGCACGAAAACCGTCCGACGATCCGCTCGACGAGCGCATCCTCGTTGACCTCGAGTTCGATGACGTGATCGAGGTTGCGACCGTGTTTGGCCAGGATCTCGTCCAGCGCGGCGGCCTGCACCGCCGTCCGGGGATAGCCGTCGAAGATCGCCCCCGTATCTTCATCCATCGCTTCGAGTTCTACCGAAATCAGCGCCGACACGATCTCGTCCGAGACGAGCTCCCCTGCATCCATCACCGCTTTCGCGCGCTGCCCGATCGGCGTCTGCGCCTTCACCGCGGCACGAAGCATGTCGCCGGTCGAAAGCTGGCGCATGCCGCGCCGGTCGACGAGCCGCTGGGACTGGGTGCCTTTGCCTGCACCGGGCGGGCCGAGAAGGATGATGTTCATGCGAGGTTTCCCCAAACCGTCCGGCTGAGCCGGTTATCGCAGGCGGCCTTTCAGCTTCGCCTTCTTTATGAGATCGCCGTATTGATGCGCAAGCAGATGGCTTTGAATCTGTGCGATCGTATCGACGGTGACGTTGACCACGATCAACAGGCTGGTGCCGCCGAGAAAGAAAGGCAAGCCCGTTAGCGCAATCACATATTCCGGAAGGACGCAGACGAGCGTCAGATAGGCCGCGCCAATGACCGTGATGCGCGTCAGCACGTAGTCCAGATAGTTCGCCGTGTTCCGCCCCGGACGGATGCCAGGAATGAAGCCGCCGTTCTTCTTGAGGTTCTCCGCCGTTTCTTCGGGATTGAAAACCACCGCGGTGTAGAAGAAGGTGAAGAAGATGATCCCCGCCGCATAGAGCAGCATGTAGAGCGGCGCGCCGTGCTGGAGATACTGGTTGAGCGTCACAAGGACCCCGCCCATCGTGCTGTCGGGCGTCACCGAACTGCCGGCGAACTGCGTGATGGTGAGCGGCAGCAGCAGCAGCGAGCTTGCGAAGATCGGCGGAATGACGCCGGCGGTGTTCAGCTTGAGCGGCAGATGGCTGCGATCCGCCTGCATCATGCCGCGCTGACCCGCGCGCTTGGGATATTGAATGAGCAGACGCCGGTTCGCACGCTCCATGAAACAGATGAACAGCACGAGCCCGACGATGACGATGATGAGCGCCACGATCAGGAACGGCGAGATGGAGCCGGAACGCCCGCCCTCGAAAAGCTGGGCAGTGATCGTCGGGAACTGCGCGATGATGCCCGCCATGATGATCAGCGAAACGCCGTTGCCGATACCGCGGGAGGTGATCTGCTCACCCAGCCAGAGCAGGAACATGGTCCCGCCGACGAGGCTGATGACCGCGCCGATGCGGAACATCAGGCCGGGATCGACCACAGCCTGCAACCCGCTCGCCGCGGAATAGCTTTCAAGGCCGACCGCGAGGAAATAGCCCTGCACCGCAGTCAACCCGACCGTGCCGTAGCGCGTATACTGATTGAGCTTCTTCCGCCCGCTCTCGCCCTCTTTCTTGAGGGCGGCGAGCGCGGGGTGAAGCGAGGCGGCAAGCTGCACGACGATGGAGGCGGTGATGTAGGGCATGACGCCGAGCGCGATGAGGCTCATGCGCTCGAGGCTACCGCCCGAAAACGTATTGAAAAGATCGAGCACGCCGCCGCGCGTCTGCGCATAGAGATCCTGAAGGATCAGCGGATTGACGCCGGGAAGCGGAACGAAGCTCAGGAAACGGAACACGATCAGCGCGCCGATCGTGAACCAGATCCGGTTCTTCAGCTCCGTCGCCTTCGAAAAATTGGCGAGGCTCAGATTGCTTGCAAGATTGTCGGCTCGTGATGCCATGATCGCTCAAATGCCTTGTTGGGGCGAAAGAATGCTCCTGCGTCGCGGCGAACGGAGATCGGCCGACAACGACGCATGAACGAACCGGCCCGGGTGCGTGTGCGCCCGGACCGGTTGCAGGACCTTACTTGGCCGCTTCGGGCGTCTCGACCGAGCCGCCCAGCTTCTCGACCGCTTCACGCGCGCCCTTCGACGCGCCTGCGACCTTGAACTGCGCCTTCGCGGTCAGCTCACCCTTGGCAAGGAGGCGGACGCCGTCCTTGCCGCCGCGTGCGAGACCGGCGGCCTTCAGCGCAGCATGATCGATCACGCCACCCGCATCGAGCTTGCCGGCGTCGATGAACTTCTGAATCATGCCCAGGTTCACTTCGGCATAATCCTTGCCGAACGGGTTGTTGAACCCGCGCTTCGGCAGACGCATGTGGAGCGGCATCTGACCGCCTTCGAAGCCCTTGACGGCGACGCCCGAACGGCTCTTCTGGCCCTTCTGGCCACGACCGCTGGTCTTGCCCTTGCCGGAGCCGATACCGCGGCCCACGCGCATGCGGGATTTGCGGGCACCGTCGTTGTCACGAATTTCATTCAATTTCATAATCTGCACTCGCTTTCGCTTTGATTCGCGCTGTCGGCCCCCGAAGGAACCGTCGGAAGTGGGCGCCTTAGCCATAGCGCGGGGAAATGTCACCCCCCGCACCGAAGGATTGTCGCCATTACGAAAAAGGCCGGGCAGCGCGTGCCCGGCCTTTCAATCGTTACGTCTGGCGTCGATCAATCGACGATCTTCACCAGATGCGGGATCTTCGCGATCGCGCCGCGAACCTCGGGCGTGTCCTGACGCTCGACAATGCGATGCATCTTGCCCAGCCCCAGACCGATAAGGATCTTCTGCTGCGATTCGGGACGGCGGATCGGCGAACCGGTCTGCTTGATCTTGATGGTGTTGGCCATGCTCGCTTACTCCACGACTGCCGCGGCTTCGGCTTCCGCCTCGGCCTCGGTCGATCCGCCACGGCCCAGCAGGTCGGCGACCTTCTTGCCGCGACGCTGCGCCACCGATTTCGGCGACGACTGGTTCGTCAGCGCCGAAAATGTCGCGCGGATCATGTTGTAGGGATTGGACGTGCCGACCGACTTGGTCACGACGTCGGCAACGCCCAGGCTTTCGAACACGGCGCGCATCGGACCGCCCGCGATGATGCCCGTACCGGCCGGGGCCGTGCGGACATTGACCTTGCCCGCACCGAAACGGCCCTTGCCGTCATGGTGAAGCGTGCGGCCTTCCTTGAGCGGAACGCGAACCATCGTCTTCTTTGCCGCGGCGGTCGCCTTGTTGATCGCCTCGGGAACTTCGCGGGCCTTGCCCTTGCCGAACCCGACGCGGCCCTTGCCGTCGCCGACCACGACCAGTGCCGCAAAACCGAAGCGCTTGCCGCCCTTCACCGTCTTGGACACGCGGTTGATGTGGACGAGCTTTTCGATCAGCTCCTCCCCATCGTCGTTGTTGCCACGACCGCCACGACGGTCGTCACGTCCGCCGCGACCGCGACCGCGGCCACCGCCACGCTCGTTGCCGCCGCGATCGTTGCGTCCGCCGCGACCACGCTGTTCACGCGGCTGCGAGGGATCGCCGGCTGCGGGCGACTGATTGTCGGCCGCCTCGGTGCTTGCCGTCGTCGGCGTGGGCGTGCTGCCCGCGTTGTCGACCGTGGTCGCTTCGTTGTTGTTTTCGTCAGCCATCATCAGAACTCCAGCCCGCCTTCGCGTGCGGCGTCGGCCAGCGCCTTGACGCGGCCATGGAAAAGGAAACCGCCACGGTCGAACACCACGGACGTCACGCCCGCCTTCTTGGCGGCGGCGGCAATATCCTTGCCCACCTGAGCGGCGGCATCGGCCGTTGCGCCGGTCGACTTGCCGTTGAGCGTCGATGCCGCGGCCAGGGTCCGGCCCTGCGCATCATCGATGACCTGGGCGTAGATGTGGCGCCCGGTGCGGTGCACCGAGAGACGCGGGCGGCCATTGCCACGCTCGCGCAGCGCGGTGCGGACCCGGCGGCGGCGACGTTCGAAAAGGGAAAGCTTTGCCATCTTACTTCTTCTTCCCTTCCTTGCGGAAGACATACTCGCCGCGATATTTGATGCCCTTGCCCTTGTAGGGTTCGGGCTTGCGCCAGCGGCGAATCTCGGCGGCGAACTGGCCGACGGCCTGCTTGTCGATGCCGCTGATCTCGATCGTGGTCTGATCGGGCGTCTTCACCTCGACACCCTCCGGCACATCGAGATCGACGTCGTGGCTGAAACCGAGCTGCAGCTTGAGCTTGCGCCCCGAAGCCTGTGCACGATAGCCAACGCCGTTGATCTCGAGCACCTTGGTGTAACCCTCGGTGACACCTTCGACGAGGTTGGAAACCAGCGTACGCTGCATGCCCCAGAAAGCCCGTGCTTCCTTGGAATCGTTCGCAGGCTGCACGGAGATTTCGCCGTCACGCACTTCGTAGGAAATGTTGTCGGCCAGTCCGAGGGTCAGCGTGCCCTTGGGCCCCTTCACCGTCAGCACGTCATCGGCGATCTTCGCCTCGACATTGCTGGGCATGGGGACGGCGCGTTTACCGATGCGGCTCATCAGAACACCTCCGCAAGCACTTCGCCGCCGACGTTCTCGTTGCGCGCTTCGGCATCCGAAAGCACGCCACGCGGCGTCGAGACGATGGTGATACCAAGACCGCCACGCACGCTGGGAAGCTCCTTGCTGCCCGAGTAGATGCGGCGGCCCGGCTTGGACACGCGGGCGACATGCTTGATCGCAGGTTCGCCTTCGAAATATTTCAGTTCGATCCGCAGCGCCTTGTGCTTGCCGGTCTCGTCTTCGCTATAGCCACGGATGTAGCCTTCGCGTTCCAGAACCGAGAGAACATTCGCGCGCAGCTTGGACGCGGGCGAAAGGACGGAATCCTTCTTCGCCTGCTGGCCGTTGCGGATACGGGTGAGCATATCACCCAGGGGATCGGTCATTGCCATCGTTCAGATCCTCACCAGCTCGACTTGGTTACGCCCGGGATCATGCCCTTGTTGGCAAGATCGCGCAGTTCGATACGGTTGAGACCGAACTTGCGGTAATAACCACGCGGGCGACCGGTGGTCGTGCAGCGGTTGCGGATGCGCGTCGGGTTACCGTTGCGCGGGATTTCGGCCATCTGAAGCCGCGCGATCCAACGCTCCGATTCCTCGAGCGATTCGTCGTCCGCGATAGCTTTCAGCTTCGCGTATTTCGCAGCATATTTCAGAGCGAGCTTCTTGCGACGCTCGTTCTTGTTGATGGAACTCAGTTTCGCCATGGACTTAAGCTCTCTTTCCGGGGCGGCTCACGCCGCCTCCTTCTTGTCCTGCTCTTCTGCAGGGAACGGGAAACCGAACAGGCGCAGCAGCTCGTGCGCTTCCTCGTCGGTCTTGGCAGTGGTGGTGACGATGATGTCCATCCCACGCACCGTTTCGATCTGGTCGTAGCTGATCTCGGGGAAGATGATCTGCTCCTTGATGCCCATCGCGTAATTGCCGCGCCCGTCGAAGCTCTTCGGGTTCAGCCCGCGAAAATCGCGGATGCGCGGCATCGCAATGGTGACCAGACGGTCGAGAAATTCGTACATGCGTTCGCGGCGCAGGGTGACCTTGCAACCGATCGGCATGTCTTCGCGCAGCTTGAACTGTGCGATCGACTTCTTCGCCTTGGTGATGACGGGCTTCTGCCCGGCAATCAGCTCCATCTCGGCAGCGGCGGTCTGGACCTTCTTCTTGTCCTGGCTCGCCTCGCCGACGCCCATGTTGAGCGTGATCTTCTCGACCCGGGGAACTTCGAAGCCGTTCTTGTAGCCGAACTTCTCGGTCATCGCCTTGACGATCTCTTCGTCGTACTTGGCGCGGAAACGGGGGGTATAATCAGCCATCGATCTTCTCTCCGGACTTGACGGCGACGCGCACCTTCTTGCCGTCCTGCTCTTCAAAGCGGACGCGGGTGGGCTTGCCATCCTTCGGGTCGGCTACGGCAACCTTGGAGATCGCCATCGGCGCAGGATTGCGGTCGATGCCGCCCTGCGGGTTCGCCTGCGTCGGCTTGCGGTGGCGGGTGGCGACATTCACGCCATCCACGAGCACCTTGCCGTCCTTCGGCATGACCTGCAGCACGGTGCCGGTCTGGCCCTTGTCCTTGCCGGACAGGACGACGACGCTGTCACCCTTCTTGATCTTTGCAGAAGCCATTACAGCACCTCCGGAGCCAGGCTGACGATCTTCATGAACCCGCGTCCGCGCAGTTCGCGCACGACGGGGCCAAAGATACGCGTGCCGATCGGCTCTTCGTTCTTGTTCACCAGCACGGCGGCGTTGCCGTCGAAACGAATGACGCTGCCGTCGGGACGGCGCACATCCTTGCGGGTGCGGACGATCACGGCACGGTGCACGTCGCCCTTCTTCACCTTGGCCCGCGGCTGCGCTTCCTTCACGGAGACGACGATGACGTCGCCAACGCTCGCGGTGCGCCGCTTCGAGCCGCCCAGCACCTTGATGCACTGGACGCGCTTGGCGCCGCTGTTGTCAGCGACATCCAAGTTGGATTGCATCTGGATCATGGATCCGGTTCCTTCTCAATTGGCTTGCCGGAACAAAATGTCCGGCAGTTCCACAAACTTGTCTAACGCCTCAGGCGCTTTCGGAGAGATCCGCCTCGACGGCCTCACCCTTGCCGGCGACGATGCGGTCGATGACGCGCCATGTCTTCAGCTTGGACATGGGCTTGGTCTCTTCGATCCGCACGACTTCGCCGGGCTTGTAGGCGTTCTCTTCGTCGTGTGCATGATATTTCTTCGAACGACGGATGATCTTCCCGTAAAGGGGATGCTTCACCTTGCGCTCGACATTGACCACGACGGTCTTGTCGGTCTTGTCGGACACCACGGTGCCGGTCAGGATACGTTTGGGCATCGGTGTTTCCTCAAGCCTGCGCTTCGGCCGAACGCGTGCGTTCGGTCTGAAGCGTCTTGATGCGGGCGATATCGCGGCGAACTTCCTTGATCCGCGCCGGACGCTCGATCTGGTTGGTCGCAGCCTGGAAACGGAGGTTGAACGCCTCACGCTTCAGCTCAGCGAGATCGGACGAAAGCTGGTCGTCGGTCTTCCCGCGAAGATCTTCAATCTTTGCCATATTCTCGACTTCCCTACTTATTCGCCGCCAAGGTGCGAGCTGTCGCCGAGGCGGGCAACGACCTTGGTCTTGATCGGCAGCTTCATTGCGGCGCGTTCGAACGCTTCGGCCGCGAGCGGACCGGCAACGCCGTCCAGCTCGAACAGGATGCGGCCCGGCTTCACGCGAGCGGCCCAGTATTCCACCGAACCCTTGCCCTTGCCCTGACGGACTTCGGCAGGCTTCTTCGACACCGGAACGTCCGGGAACACGCGGATCCACAGACGGCCCTGACGCTTGATGTGGCGCGTGATCGCGCGGCGGGCCGCCTCGATCTGGCGTGCGGTAATCCGCTCGGGTTCCATCGCCTTCAGGCCATAGGACCCGAAGTTCAGCGTGGTGCCGCCCTTGGCCGTGCCATGGATCTTGCCCTTGAACGCCTTGCGGAACTTGGTCTTTTTCGGTTGCAGCATGTTATCTACTCAGCTCCCAAGCTCTCAGCGTGCCGGACGGACGCCGGAAGTCTGGGCTTCCATCATCAGGCGGTCCTGCGCCATCGGATCGTGGCCGAGGATCTCGCCTTTGAAGATCCAGCACTTGATACCGATGATGCCATAGGCGGTCAGCGCCTCGGCATCGGCGTAATCGACGTTCGCGCGCAGCGTGTGCAGCGGAACCCGACCTTCGCGATACCATTCGACGCGGGCGATCTCGGCACCGCCAAGACGGCCGCCGCAGGTGATCTTGATGCCCTCGGCGCCGAGACGCAGCGCGGACTGCACCGCGCGCTTCATCGCCCGGCGGAACGCGACGCGGCGAACCAGCTGATCGGCGATGCCCTGCGCGACGAGCTTGGCGTCGATTTCCGGCTTGCGGATCTCGACGATGTTCAGCTTGACCTCGCTCGACGTCATCTTCGACAGCTTCGAGCGCAGCTTCTCGATGTCCGCGCCCTTCTTGCCGATGATGACACCGGGGCGGGCGGCGTAGATCGAGATGCGGCACAGCTTGGCCGGACGCTCGATCACGACCTTCGAAATGGCGGCCTGCGGAAGCGTATCGACGATATACTTGCGGATCTCGATGTCTTCCTTGAGCAGCTGACGGTAATCGCCGCCTTCGGCGTACCACCGGCTGTCCCAGGTGCGGTTGATCTGCAGGCGCAGGCCGATCGGATTGCTTTTCTGGCCCATCTTACGCCTCTTCTTCCTGCTCGCGAACCACGATGCGCAACCGGCTGAACGGCTTCAGGATGCGGGTGCTCTTGCCCCGACCGCGCGTGTGGAAACGCTTCATGGTGATCGACTTGCCGACACTGGCCTCGGCGACGACGAGAGCGTCGACGTCGAGATTGTGGTTGTTCTCGGCATTGGCGATGGCCGATGCGAGAACCTTCTGCGCGTCGCGCGCCATCGCCTTGTTCGAAAAGGAGAGGATGTTCAACGCATCCTCGGCCTTCTTGCCGCGGATCAGGCCGGCAACGAGGTTCAGCTTCTGCGCGGAACCACGAATGGTGGTGCCCACGGCCAGAGCCTCGTTGTCGCCTACGCGGCGGGGAGCGGATTGCTTGCCCATCAGCGCTTGCCCTTCTTGTCAGCGGCGTGGCCCGGGAAGCTGCGCGTGGGCGCGAATTCACCGAGCTTGTGCCCAACCATGTCCTCACTGACGGACACGGGAATAAACTTGTGGCCGTTATAGACGCTGAACGTCAGACCGACGAACTGCGGCAGGATCGTCGAACGACGCGACCAGGTCTTGATCGCACCCCGGGTTGCGCCGTCCTGCGCAGCCTCGGCCTTCTTGAGAAGGTGAAGATCGACGAAGGGGCCTTTCCAGACGGAACGTGCCATGGCTTACCTCTTCTTCTTCGCGTGGCGAGAACGGATAATCATCTTGTCCGTCTGCTTGTTCTTGCGGGTACGAGCACCCTTGGTCGGCTTGCCCCACGGGGTCACCGGATGACGACCGCCGGAGGTCCGGCCTTCACCACCGCCGTGCGGGTGGTCGACCGGGTTCTTGGCCACACCACGCGTCAGCGGGCGACGACCCATCCAGCGCTTCCGACCGGCCTTCGCCAGGGTCTGGTTCGAATTGTCTGGGTTCGAAACGGCCCCGACCGTGCCCATGCAATCGCCGCGCAGGTAACGCTGCTCGCCCGAGTTCAGGCGGACGATGACGAGACCGCGGTCACGACCCACGACCTGTGCGTAGGTGCCTGCCGAACGGGCGATCTGCCCGCCCTTGCCCGGCTTCATCTCCAGGTTGTGGCAGATGGTGCCGACCGGCATGGTGGACAAAAGCATGGCATTGCCGGGCTTCGTGTCCGCCTTCTCCGATGCGACGACCGTGTCGCCAACGGCGAGACGCTGCGGCGCGAGGATATAGGCCTGTTCGCCGTCTTCGTACTTCACCAGCGCGATGAACGCCGTGCGGTTGGGGTCGTATTCGAGGCGTTCGACCGTGGCCGGCATGTCCCACTTGCGACGCTTGAAGTCGATATAGCGGTACTTCTGCTTGTGACCGCCGGCGATACCGCGCGAGGTCACGTGCCCCTTGTTGTTGCGGCCGCCGGTCTTGCGCTTGCCTTCGGTCAGACCCTTGACAGGGCGACCTTTCCAGAGCGCCGACTTGTCGACGAGGACGAGGCCGCGGCGTGCCGGGCTCGTCGGTTTATAGTTCTTGAGTGCCATGTTCCGCGCCTCAGATCCCGCTGGTGACGTCGATGGACTGGCCTTCGGCCAGCGTCACGATCGCCTTCTTCATGTCGGTGCGCTTGTAGGGCTTGCCCTTCCAGCGCTTCGTCTTGCCCTTCTGGACGACGGTGTTCACATTCGTGACCTTCACGTCGAACAGAGCCTCGACGGCCGCCTTGATCTCGGGCTTCGTCGAAGAATCCGCGACCTTGAACACCACGGCGTTATGCTCCGACAACAGCGTCGATTTCTCGGTAATGTGCGGCGCGACGATCACGTCGTAATGCCGCACGTCGATGTCCTGCTGCTTAGCCATTGAACCGCGCCTCCAGCTTTTCGACAGCGGACTTCGTCAGCACCAGCGTGTCGTGGTTCAGAATGTCATAGACATTGGCGCCGATCGCGGGGAGCACGTCCACCCCGATCAGGTTGCCCGATGCCTTGCGGAAGCCTTCATCGACGCTTTCGCCATCGATGACGAGCACCTTGCGGCCAAAGCCCAGCTTCTCGAAATTCGACAGCAGGACCTTCGTCTTGGCGTCCTTCATCTCGAGGCTGTCGAGAACGACGATATTGTCGTTCTGCGCCTTGGACGAAAGCGCCATCTTCAGGCCGAGCGCACGGATCTTCTTCGGAAGCGAGACATCGAAATCCCGCTTCCGAGCGCCGTGCGCCTTGCCGCCGCCGATGAAGATCGGCGCCTTGCGATCGCCGTGACGTGCGGTACCGCCGCCCTTCTGATTGCCGTACTTCTTGCCGGTGCGCGCAACGTCCGAACGCTCACGCGTGGGACGGGCGGTGCCGCGGCGGTTTTCAAGCTGCCAGGTCACGACGCGGTGCAGGATGTCTGCGCGCGGCTCAACACCGAACACGGCATCCGACAGCTCGACGTCGCCATTGGCCTTGCCCTCGAGGGTCTTAACATTGACCTTCACGATCAGGACTCCTTGGCTGCACCGTCGGACGTGCCGGCGGTGGTGTCATTGCTCAGCGTATCGGCGCCGGCTTCCTGCTCGTTCAGCAGCTTTGCCTGCTGCTCGGCATCGACCTCGGGAACGACAGCGTGCTCGGCGGCCGTCTCGACCATGCCGGCATCGGCCTCCTGGTGATCGGGATGCGTGGCCTTCTTCTCCAGCAGCGCGCCGGGGAACGGAACGCCTTCGGGAAGCGGAAGCTTCACCGCGTCCTGCACGATCAGCCAGCCATTCTTCGCGCCCGGGACCGAACCCTTTACGAAAAGCAGCCCGCGGTCGGCGTCGGTACGCACGATTTCGAGATTTTGCTGCGTGCGCTGACGGTCGCCCATGTGGTAGGCCATCTTCTTGTTCTTGAAGACGCGGCCCGGATCCTGGCGGTTACCCGTCGAACCGTGCGAACGGTGCGAGACGGAAACGCCGTGCGTCGCGCGCAGACCTCCGAAGCCCCAGCGCTTCATCGCGCCGGCAAAGCCCTTGCCCTGCGTGTGCCCGGTGATGTCAACCTTCTGCCCGGCAATGAAATGCTCGGCAGAGATCGACGCGCCAACGGGCAGCAGGCCGTCTTCGCCTTCGAGACGGAACTCGGCGAGCTTCATCTTGAGGCCGACCTCGGCCTTCGCGAAATGCTCGCGCTGCGGCTTGGCAACGTTCTTCTGCTTCGCCGGCACCGAGCTGCACCGCGACATAGCCGTCGCGGTCGAGGGTGCGGTGCGAAACAACCTGACAATCTTCCAACGCCAGGACCGTCACCGGAACATGTCGGCCGTCCTCTTGGAAAAGGCGGGTCATCCCCACCTTTTTGGCGATCACGCCAGTGCGCATGATCAAATCTCCTTACAGAGGCCTGCCGGACCATCCAGCAGGCTTGATCGGCCCAATCTGTCATGCGTCGCCCCGTCCGGGCCGATGTGCTTCACGAATGAAGCGAGACGGGGGACGCAGCCCGAGCGATTGCCCGGCGGTATCCCAAAGTCTTCGCCCCCGGTTGAACCGGGGACCGGAAAATCAAGCGAGCTTGATTTCCACATTCACGCCAGCGGCCAGGTCGAGCTTCATCAGAGCATCGACGGTCGAGGCATTCGGCTGCACGATGTCGAGCAGACGCTTGTAGGTGCGAACCTCGAACTGCTCCCGCGACTTCTTGTCGATGTGCGGGCCGCGGTTCACGGTAAACTTCTCAATACGCGTCGGCAGCGGAATGGGGCCACGAATGAGGGCGCCGGTACGACGCGCGGTTTCTGCGATTTCGCCAGTTGCCTGGTCGAGAACGCGGTGATCGAACGCCTTGAGGCGAATACGAATATTCTGAGCTTCCATTTCCAACTACCGATGCGAAAGAGCCGGGAATGACAAATGCCATTCCATAACAAAGAAAGAACCGCCCCACCTCTCCATCGTCATACCCCGAAGGTTTCTGACGTGGGAAGGGGCGGCCCTTCCGAAAATCCCGATCGACCGAATCTGTTAAGACCCGGTCGATGGAGTGCCTATATTACTTCGTGATCGTGCTGACAACCCCCGAACCGACGGTCCGGCCACCTTCGCGGATTGCGAAGCGGAGACCTTCGTCCATGGCGATCGGAGCAATCAGCTTGACCGAGATGGTCACGTTATCGCCCGGCATCACCATTTCGGTGCCCTCGGGAAGGATCACTTCGCCGGTGACGTCGGTGGTGCGGAAGTAGAACTGCGGACGATAGTTCGCGAAGAACGGCGTGTGACGGCCGCCCTCGTCCTTCGACAGGACGTAGACTTCGGCGCTGAACTCGGTGTGCGGCGTGATCGAGCCGGGCTTGCAGAGAACCTGCCCACGCTCCACGTCGTCACGGGCGACGCCGCGAACCAGAGCACCGATGTTGTCGCCGGCTTCACCCTGGTCGAGCAGCTTGCGGAACATTTCGACGCCGGTCACGGTCGTCTTCGCGGTGTCCTTGAGGCCGACGATCTCGACTTCCTCACCGACCTTCACGATGCCGGTCTCGACGCGGCCGGTCACGACCGTACCACGACCCGAGATCGAGAACACGTCCTCGACCGGCATCAGGAATGCCTGGTCGACCGGGCGCGCCGGCTGCGGGATGTAGTCGTCGACAGCCTTCATCAGCTCAAGGATCTTTTCCTTGCCGATGTTGTCGTCGCGGCCTTCGAGCGCGGCGAGAGCCGAACCGGCAACGATCGGAATATCGTCGCCCGGGAAGTCGTAGCTGGACAGCAGCTCACGGATTTCGAGTTCGACGAGCTCGAGCAGCTCTTCGTCGTCGACCTGATCGACCTTGTTCATGAACACGACGAGAGCCGGAACACCGACCTGACGTGCGAGCAGGATGTGCTCGCGGGTCTGCGGCATCGGGCCGTCGGCAGCGTTCACGACGAGGATCGCGCCGTCCATCTGCGCCGCACCGGTGATCATGTTCTTCACATAGTCGGCGTGGCCGGGGCAATCGACGTGCGCGTAGTGGCGCGCTTCGGTTTCATATTCGACGTGTGCGGTCGAAATGGTGATGCCGCGCTCGCGCTCTTCGGGCGCCTTGTCGATGTTCGCGAAATCGACGGCGGTGCCGCCCGACGTTTCAGCGAGCACCTTGGTGATCGCAGCGGTCAGCGTGGTCTTGCCGTGGTCGACGTGACCGATGGTGCCGATGTTGCAGTGCGGCTTGTTCCGCTCAAATTTAGCTTTCGCCATGATGTAAAACCTCTGTTCGTCTGATTTAAATTGACTGCGGGAAAGACGGCACCCGCTGAATCAGGCGCCGCCCCTAGACCGAACCTGCCTCTTAGGCAAGCTTCTCCTTCACCTCGGCCGCGACATTTGCCGGAACTTCGTCGTAGTGCGAGAACTGCATCGAGTACTGCGCACGCCCCTGCGTGAAGGAACGAAGCTCGTTGACGTAGCCGAACATGTTCGCCAGCGGCACGAAGGCGTCGACCGCCTGCGCGATACCGCGGGTGTCGGTGCCCTGGATCTGGCCGCGACGCGAATTGAGATCGCCGATCACGTCACCAAGGTAATCCTCGGGGGTGATGACCTCGACCTTCATGATGGGCTCCAGCAGCTTGATGCCTGCCTTCTGCGCCACATCGCGCATTGCGCCGCGACCCGCGATTTCGAACGCCACGGTGGACGAGTCGACATCGTGATACGCGCCGTCGATCAGCTTGATCGTGAAGTCGATGATCGGGAAGCCGACGAGATAGCCGCTCTCGGCCTGCTCGCGGAAACCCTTTTCAACGGACGGGATATATTCGCGCGGAATATTGCCGCCCTTGATCTCGTCGCTGAAAACGACGCCCTGGCCGCGTTCACCGGGGGTGACGACGACCTTGACGCGGCCGAACTGACCGGAGCCGCCCGACTGCTTCTTGTGGGTGTAGTCGACTTCGACTTCCTTGGCGAGCGACTCGCGATACGCCACCTGCGGTGCGCCGACGTTCGCCTCGACCTTGAACTCGCGCTTCATGCGATCGACGAGGATGTCGAGGTGAAGCTCGCCCATGCCCTTGATGATCGTCTGACCCGATTCGTGATCAGTCGTCACGCGGAACGAGGGATCCTCGGCAGCCAGACGATTGAGCGCGACGCCCATCTTTTCCTGGTCGGCCTTGGTCTTGGGTTCCACCGACAGCTCGATGACGGGTTCGGGAAATTCCATCCGCTCGAGGATGATGGGCGCGGACGATGCGCACAGCGTGTCGCCCGTCGTCGTTTCCTTCAGACCCGCAATCGCGACGATATCGCCCGCAAACGCCTCATCGATGTCTTCGCGGTTGTTGGAATGCATCAGCAGCATGCGGCCGATCTTTTCCTTCTTGTCCTTCACCGAGTTCAGCACCGAACCCTTGGCCAGCTGGCCAGAGTAGATGCGCGTGAAGGTGAGCGTGCCCACGAACGGATCGTTCATGATCTTGAACGCGAGCGCCGAGAACGGTGCATCGTCGCTCGACGGACGGGTTTCTTCCTTGTCGCTGTCGGGGAGCACGCCGCGAATGGCGGGCACGTCGACCGGGGAGGGCATGTAATCGACGACGGCGTCGAGCAGGGGCTGCACGCCCTTGTTCTTGAACGCCGAGCCGCAGATCACGGGCACGAACGCCTGCGCCAGCGTACCCTTGCGGATCAGGCGCTTGAGCGTCGCCGCATCGGGCTCCTGCCCTTCGAGATAGGCTTCCATCACGTCATCGTCCTGCTCCACGGCAGTTTCGATGAGCTTCTCGCGATATTCGGCAGCCTTGTCGGCGAGGTCGGCCGGGATGTCGACATAGTTGAACGTCGCGCCCAGACCGTCATTTTCCCAGACGATGCCGCGATTGTTCACGAGATCGACAACACCCTGCAAGTCAGCCTCTGCACCGATCGGGAGATACAGAACAAGCGGGGTCGCGCCGAGACGTTCGACGATAGAATTGACACAGTAATAGAAGTCGGCGCCGGTGCGGTCCAACTTGTTGATGAAGCACATCCGCGGGACCTTGTACTTGTCCGCCTGGCGCCACACGGTTTCCGACTGCGGCTCAACGCCGGCAACGCCGTCGAATACTGCGACCGCGCCGTCGAGCACGCGGAGCGAACGCTCGACCTCAATCGTGAAGTCGACGTGGCCGGGCGTGTCGATGATGTTGATGCGGTGCTTCGGGCCTTCGCCGTCTTAGGCCGACCAGAAGGTCGTCGTCGCGGCGGAGGTAATCGTGATGCCGCGCTCCTGCTCCTGCTCCATCCAGTCCATGGTCGCGGCGCCGTCGTGGACTTCGCCGATCTTGTAGGACTTGCCGGTGTAGTAGAGGATGCGTTCGGTCGTCGTGGTCTTGCCGGCGTCAATATGCGCCATGATGCCGATATTGCGATAGCGTTCCAGCGGATATTCGCGGGCCATGAGAGTTTCCTCGGGTGCAATGGGTGGGCGGCCTGCGGTGGCCGGACCTGCCCCATATAGTTATGAATGTGACCGGCGGAAGACACGGCGGAGACCATCCGCCATGCCTATCCACCGTTTCGCCTTATCGGCGCGTGTTACCAGCGGTAATGGCTGAACGCGCGGTTGGCGTCGGCCATGCGGTGCGTGTCTTCGCGCTTCTTCACCGCGTTGCCGCGATTGTTCGACGCGTCCATCAGCTCGCCCGAAAGGCGGGCGGCCATGGTCGTTTCGGGGCGGTTGCGCGCCGCGGTGATGAGCCAGCGAATGGCCAGCGCCTGCGCACGCTCGGGACGAACCTCGACCGGGACCTGGTAGGTGGCACCGCCGACGCGGCGGCTGCGGACCTCGATCTGCGGCATGATGTTGTTCAGCGCATCGTGGAACAGCTGCACCGGGTCGGTCTTGGCGCGGGTCTCGACGGTTTCGAGCGCGCCATAGACGATCGATTCGGCGGTCGACTTCTTGCCGTCGTACATGAGGTTGTTCATGAACTTCGACAGGATCTGATCACCGAACTTGGGATCGGGCAGGATGACGCGCTTTTCGGGGCGACGACGACGTGACATGTTTCAATAACTCCTGAAAAGAGCAGCCGGGGGCGCGGACACTGCGGCCCGCACCCGCCAAGGGCTTACTTCGGACGCTTGGCGCCGTATTTCGAACGGGACTGCTTGCGATCCTTCACGCCCTGCGTGTCGAGAACGCCGCGCAGCACGTGGTAGCGCACGCCGGGAAGGTCGCGGACACGGCCGCCGCGGATCAGCACGACGGAGTGTTCCTGAAGGTTGTGGCCTTCGCCCGGGATGTAGGTGATGACTTCGCGGCCATTGGTCAGGCGCACCTTGGCCACCTTGCGAAGCGCGGAGTTCGGCTTCTTCGGGGTCGTGGTGTAGACACGGGTGCAAACGCCGCGCTTCTGCGGGTTGGCTTCCATGGCCGGAACCTTGGACTTCGCCTTTTGCGGCACGCGGCCCTTGCGGACCAGCTGGTTGATCGTCGGCATAATCTCTTCCTCGTTTCCGACGGGAGGTTTCCCGCCGGTTTAAGCCCTCCCCCGCGCGTTTCGGCGGATGGGAAAGGGCAATTTCCTTACCTGTTGCGCGCCGCCCGCCAAGGGGGACGATGCGCCGCAATCCTTTGCCTGCATGGCAAGGCATGCGCGGTATGCGGAGATGTTGGTTTCGGTGGTTCACGTCACGCGCGCAAACGGCGGTGTATGAAATACGCCGCCCGACGCCGTTCGGTGAGCCGAAAAACACTCCACCCCGGCACAAGGCCCGCAGGGTTACTTTGACGGATATTCGCGCAGCTGCGCGCCTCACCGGCAATGTTCAGCTCTATGACTGTTGGACGAATCCAACGTTTCGTGCGCCGCGCCTAGGGGAGAATGCGGGCGGGGTCAAGGGGTTGGGGTGTGCGACGCGGCGGCGTTTTTGTCGCATGGTCGCGCGAATGCCGCTTGCCGAACGGTGTGCGTTGGATCAATGGGCGAATCCGAAACGGGTCGAGGATTTCCATACATGCGTTCAATTGTTGCATTGGTGTCGATTGCATTGAGCGCGGCACCCGCGATGGCCGACGAGCCGATCGTGCTGACCTCATCCACCGCATGGCAACTCGATTATGCCGAGAACAAATGCCGGCTTAGCCGCGTTTTTGGCGAGGATGGTAACAGGTCGGTCTTTATCATCGACAAGGATTCGCCCGGCAAGCTGCTGTCATGGATAGTGGCGAGCCCTTTGCTCGTGCCTTTCCGGCAGGACCGGGAAAGCGCAAGCCGATTCGGCCCCAATTTCGAGCCCGTCGTTCGAAAGGCGACGCCGTTGCTTTTCAAAGGGTATGGCCAAGCCTTCATGAGCGAGGGGTACAGGCCCATGAAGGATCATGCGGCTATGACGTCGTCCGGCCTTGCGAAGACGGAAGCCCCCGAAACGCTTGGCGAGATCGGGAAGCAGATCGAATGGTTCCAGATTTCGCAGGGGAAACGAGCGGTCCGGTTCGATCTCGGCGGCATGGGCGCCCCCTTTGCGGCCCTTGCCACCTGCGCCGACGATTTGATGATCAGCTGGGGGCTTGACCCCAAGGAACTGGAAGCCGTTCATACGCTTACCAAGATGGTGAACATGGAAGAGTTCGCCCAGAAGGTTCAGCGTCGTTATCCGGCGACGGCGGGCGACCGCGGACTGGGCGCGATTTTCAATATGAAAATCGTGGTCGACGAACAAGGCAACATTGTGTGGTGCAAGATGTTCGCACAAACCAAGGCCGAAGGTTTCGACGACGCCGCCTGTGCGATCGCGATGGAAGATCTGATCCTCGAACCGGCACGAGACAAGGATGGCAAGCCGGTGAAATCGCTCTTGAATAGTAAGATAACCTATTTCACGAAGTGAGATCCCGAGACGTCGCCCGCAGCTTTTATTTTCCTACAACCCTGCCCCGCGCCTAACCCCGCTCCCCCTCATCAACGGCGGAGCGTGTCATGGTCGATCTTTCCTTTACCCCGGCGGTGCAGAAAAAGCGGCGCAAGCTCGATGCCGGGACGCAGCGGAAATTCATTGCGGCACTCGCCCGGTGCGGGTTCGTCGGCGATGCCGCGGCCGAGATCGGCGTGAGCGTGGCGGCGCTGCACAAGCTGCGATACCGCGACGGGGCGGAGGAGTTTCGCGCGGCGTGGGACCGGGCGCGGCTGTGCGATACGGCGCGTGACGCACGGCGGGCGCGGCGGCGGGGGATCGTTCGCGTGCGTGATGGCGGGGACGGTGGTTCGGCAGGTTATCGCGTGATCGGCGGCGCGGAGCGGGACGAACCGCTGCATTGCCGGTCGGCGCGGCCTTCGCGGCGGACGAGCCATGTCGCCTTTACCACCGAAGAGCCGGAGCCGGGCGATCCGCTGCTCGATTTCGCGCCGTTCGTGCATCCCCGTCCCCGGCGAAACTCGATCACCCCGGACCGCCAGCGCCGCTTTATCGCCGTGCTTGCCGCCACGGGCAGCATCACGCAGGCCGCGCGCCGCATCGGGGCGAGTGTCGAGGCGCTTTATACGTTACGCGCGCGCAAAGGCGCGGAGGGGTTTGCCGCCGCGTGGGAGCGCGCGGTCGATTGCGGGATTGCGAGGCTGGAAGACACCGCGCTTACTCGCGCGATCGAGGGGGAGGCGCGGCCCATCGTGTCGGGCGGCGCGATCATTGGCGAGTGGCGGCGACATAACGAGGCGCTGGTCATGTTCATGCTGCGTCATCGCCGCGCGCATCGCTATGGCGAGGCCGCGATGCCGCGTCCCGGGGACCCGGTTTACGAAACGCTCAAACAGCAATGGCGCGCGGAGACGTTCGGCGACGAGGACGCGGTGCGCGCGCGGATCAATGCGAAGCTCGACCTCATGCGCGAGAGGATGGAGGCGGGGCGGCATCTGCTCTCCCTCCGCCGGCGCAGGGACGGTGAGGCGCACGGTCTATCCCGCGCGGAGGGCGAGCGCCTTTTCCTCCAGCCGGATGCGGTGGGCGAGCAGCATCGCGTTGAGCACCGACCACACCAGCGCCACCCATGGCGCGCCGAGCAGCAGCGGCAGCAGCGCGATCTCCGCCACCACCACCGCGTAATTGGGATGCGGGAAAAAGCGGTAGGGACCGCGCCGCACCCGGGGGAAATGGGGCGCGGAAATGATGCGGGTCGTCCACCAGCGCCCGATGGAATGCAGGACCCAGTAGCGCGCCGCCTGGCTGAATGCGAAGAGCGCGGCGAGCGCGTAGGACGGTTCGGGCGCGGGCCGCGCGAAGAGCAGGATGGCAAGCAGCCACGAGCCGTGCAGCACGATGAACAGCGGGTAGTGGCCGGGGTAATGCTCGGTCCCGCCCTCGGCCAGCAGGCGGCGCGTATTGCGGCGGGCATAGGCGAGTTCGCCAAGGCGCGAGGCGACGACATAGGCGAGCACGGCCCATGCCCACGCTGGCCAGTCCCATGCCGGCCAGTCCCACGCTGGCCAGTCCCACGCCGGCGAGGCCGCCCATTGCGCCATCACAGATGCACCAGCGCGGCGGTGCCGGTAAAGCCGGGGCCGAGCGCGGTGACAAGCACCGGCTCTCCCCCCCGCGCGCGGCGGGACAGCAGGCGGTCGAGGATGAAGAGCACGGTCGGGCTGCTCATATTGCCATAATCGCGCAGCACGGCGGCAGTGGCGGGCAGGTCGCGCCCGAACATCGCGGCGAGCGCCTCCACCACGCGGCCGCCGCCGGGGTGGCACGCGGGTTCGGCAAGGTCTGCGCGGGAAAGCGATTGCGACGCCAGAAATGCGTCGCAGAACGGGGCGAAATCCTTTTCGACGAAGCGCGGAATATCGCGCGACAGCACGAGGTCGAAGCCGGTGTCGCCGATCTCCCACCCCATCATGGGGATCGTGTCGGGCCAGCAATGTTGCGCGAACGGGCCGAGCCGGTTGGGGCCGTCGCCCGGCGCAATGACGGCGGCGGCGCATCCGTCGGAAAACAGGGCGAGCGCGACGAGATCCTTCTTCTCCATCGAGGAATGGTCGTAGGCGAGGCTGCACAATTCGACGCAGACGAGGAGCAGCGCGCCCTCCCCCCGCCCCGCATCGGCGAGCGTCGCGGCCAGCGACAGGCCCAGCCCGCCGCCCGCGCAGCCCCAGCCGAATACCGGCACCGTGCGCGTGGTCGGCGCAAAACCCATGCGTTGCAGCGCGCGGCTCGGGATGGAGGGGGTGAGCGTGCCGGTCGTGCAGACGGTGACGATGGTGCCGATCTCCGCCGGCGCCAGGCCCGCGCGGTCGAGCGCGTCCTGCGCGGCCTGCTCCCACAATGCGGTGGCGACCCGTTCGAAGGTCGCCGCCCGTTCGCTCGCCCGCCGGGGGCGGAAGTAATAGCCGATGTCCTCTGCGATGTGCCGCTGCGCAATGCCGGTATTGGTGAGGATGGAGGCGAGGCGCGGCGGCGGTGCGTGGCCCAGCGCATCAGTCAGTATGGGTACGACGTCGCTCTGCGGCAGGATGTGCGGCGGCACGGCGGTGCCGATCGAAAGGATATGGGCCATGGTTCTCCCGACCCGGCCGGAGGGGCGGGCATGGTGACAACGCCGCGTGCCCCTCCCGCGTTCCGGGCGCGGGGGCGCCCTACTCCGGCGCGGCGGTGAGGTAGTCGACAAGCGCCTTCATCTTGCGCTGCCGCCATTGCGGGCGCGGCGCGACGAGCCAGTAGGTGGCGCGCGTCTCCTCCGGTTCGCCCACGGCGACGAGGCTGCCATCGCCCAGCGCGCTTTCAACGAGTTGCAGCGGCAGCAGGGCACGGCCCATCCCGCCCAGCGCGGCGGACAGCGCCTGTCCCGTGGCGCCGACCTGCAATCCCGGCTCCACCCCGTCGGGCGCGGGGTGGCCGGGCCATGCGATCCACGCATCGTCGGCGCCCGGCGCGGCAACCGCGATGCGGCGCCCCGGGGAGAGCGGCACCCCTTCGAGTTCGCCCGGCCCTTCGACGAGGCGCACCGCGAAATCGAGGTTGGCCTCGGTAAAATCGGTGTTCTGCCCGCCCGCCATGAGGAAGCGCGTCTCGGGATTTTCGGCGCGATAGGCGGCGAGTCGGCCGGCCAGCCACGCGCCGAAAAAATCGCGCGGCGCGGCAAAGGTGAAGAAATGGCTCGACTGGCCCGATTGCATCGCCTGCACCGATTCCTCGAAACGCAGGAACCCTTCGCGCAGGGGGTCGAGCCCGGC
Source organism: Croceicoccus sp. YJ47 (assembly GCF_016745095.1). Classification (NCBI taxonomy): domain Bacteria; kingdom Pseudomonadati; phylum Pseudomonadota; class Alphaproteobacteria; order Sphingomonadales; family Erythrobacteraceae; genus Croceicoccus; species Croceicoccus sp. YJ47. Next base: position 2,405,303 of record NZ_CP067087.1, on the reverse strand, counting down.
GCGCGCCTCGTCCGTGAGTTCGAGCCCCTTGGGCGTGCGGCGGAACAGGACGACGCCGAGCAGGTCTTCCAACGCGCGGATCTGTTGCCCCACCGCGGCCGGCGTCACGGCAAGCTCGTCCGCCGCGCGGGTAAAGGACAGGTGCCGCGCCGCCGCATCCAGCACGCGCAACCCGTTCAATGGCAGGTGAGTCCGTTTCAATATGCCCTCGTCTCGCGGCGCGTTCGTCTGCGCCGTCCTTAGGCGGCGGCGGGCCCGCGGCGCAAGGGGCGCCTGTATCCGGCCTCCCGCACCATGATCGTCAGCGGATCGCCGTCGGCGCGTCGAGCGGGAAGAACGGGATCGCCGCCTCGAACAGCGTGCCGTCGTCGCGGCGGAAGGTATAATGCCCCTCCATCGTGCCATGCGGCGTTTCGAGCGGGCATCCCGACACGTAATCATGCGTCTGGCCGGGGTCGAGAAACGGCTGTTCCCCGACGACGCCATCGCCATCGACGCGCGAGACCCGCCCGTTCGCATCGGTGATGCGCCAGTGCCGGGTCAGCAATTGCGCCGGTTCGTCGCCGTGGTTTTCGATGCGTACGTGATAGGACCAGAACCAGCGGCCCGCCGTCACCCGCGATTGTTCGGGCAGGAAATTGGCCGCGACCCGCACCGTGATGCCATGCGAATGGGCGACATGATTGAAGAACCGGTCCATCATATGCCTGCATGAATAGCCGAATTGTCGCCGCGACACAACGCCGGGGCACGATGCGGGGACGCCGCGGCGCGGCACGACAAGGCGCGCCGCAATCCGGCCGGTGTCAGTGCGCCGCCACCGCGTCGAGCGGACAGGTCAGGCGCCAGCACAATCCCTCCGGCGTGTAGTCGAGCACCGCTTCGCCGCCGAACGTCGCGGCGGGGACGTCGCGGATCACGGCGGAGCCGAAGCCCTTGAAATCCGGGGTCGTGACCGGCGGACCGCCCGCCTCGTTCCAGCGCATGGTGAAATTGCCGTCCTTCACCTCCCACGCGACGCGCACCTCGCCCGCCTCATCGGTCAGCGCCCCGTGTTTCAGCGCATTCGTGGCCAGCTCGTGCAGCGCAAGGCCAAGCGTTTCGGCACTGCGCGCACTCAGCAGCAGGTCCGGCCCGTCGCAGCGCAGGCGGTCCCCGACCCGGCCGCGAACGAAGCCCAGCTGCGCATCGACCAGCTCGCCGACCGGCACCTCGCCCCAGCGCCGGTCGATCAGCAGATCCTGATTGATGGTCAGCGCCTCGATCCGGCGGACGAAACGCTTGACGAAATCGTCATTCCCGGGGGCGGACCGGCGGGCGAGAACCTGGATCGTGGCCAGCGTGTTCTTGACCCTGTGGTTCACCTCGGTGAGCAGTTTTTCGATCGCGGCGGCCTGATCGCGCTGATTGGTGATGTCGGTATTGGTGCCGAACCAGCTCATCAGCCGGCCTTTCGCGTCATAGACCGGCTTCGCGCGCGACAGGAACCAGCGATATTCCCCGTCCGCGCCGCGCAGGGGGAACGTATCCTCCCAATAGGTGCCGGCCGCGATGGATGCGCGAAAATCCCGCGTGACCCGTTCGACATGGTCGGGATGGTGCACCGCGATCCAGCCCCAGCTAGCCATGTCCTCCTCGCTCGTGCCCGTATATTCGTACCAGCGCCGGTTGTACCAGTGGATGGCGCCATCCGGCTCCGCGATCCAGGCCAGCTGCGCGATATTGTCCGCCAGCATGTGAAAGCGCCGCTCGCTGCGCGCGAGCGCATCCTGCGCCGCATGCCAGGACCCGGAATCGCGGATGATCTTGCTCGCCCCGACGATCGTGCCACTGGCGTCACGGACGGGAGAGGTCGTGAGCGACACGTGCAGGGGCCGCCCGTCCTTCGCCAGCCGGATCGTCTGCAGCGAGGTCAGCGATTCGCCCGCGGTGAGGCGCGCGATGATGCCCGCCTCCTCCTCCATGCGGTCCTCGGGGATGAGCACGTCGATCGACTGCCCGATCATCTCCTCCGCGCGATAGCCGAACAGCCGTTCCGCCGCCCGGTTCCACGACAGCACCCGCCCGTCGAGCCGGCGCGAAATGATCGCATCGTCCGCCCCTTCGACGATGGCGGACAGGAGCGAATCGGCGGGAAGCCCGCCATCCGCATCCCATCGTTCGCCGTCGTGGAGCGATGCGGTCACAGACCGGCCCGGTCGAACGCCCGGTCGAGATCGGCGATGATGTCGTCTGCATCCTCGAGCCCGACATTGAAGCGGATCATGCCCTCGTCCACGCCCATCTCGGCGCGTGTCTCCGCACTCAGCCCCGCATGGGTGGTGGAGGCGGGATGGCACATCAGCGAGCGCGAATCGCCGATATTGTTCGATATGTCGATCAGCTCCAGCCCGTCGAGCACGGCATGCGCCTGCGCCCGCCCGCCGTCGAGCACGAAGGAGAAGATGCAGCCGGTCATGTCCATCTGCTCCATCGCGAGCGCGTGGCGCGGATGGCTGGCAAGACCGGGGTGCAGGATGCGGGGCACGCGGCTCTCGACGAATTCCCCGACGCGCAGCGCATTGGCGCATTGCTGCCGCGCGCGCAGTTCCAGCGTTTCGAGCCCCTTCATCACCACCCAGGCATTGAACGGCGACAGGTTCGGGCCGGTGTTGCGCTGAAACGGGAGGAGCGTTTCGTTGATGAATTCCTCGGTCCCGCAGACCGCGCCTGCGAGGACGCGGCCCTGCCCCTCCATCAGCTTCGTCGCGCTATAGGCGACGACGTCCGCGCCCCATTCGATGGGCCGCTGCATGATGGGCGTGCAGAACGCATTGTCGACGACGGTGGTGATGCCATGCGCCTTCGCAATGGCGCACACCGCGCGCAGGTCCACGATGTCGAGCGTGGGATTGGCCGGGGTTTCGAAGAAGAACACCTTCGTATTGGGGCGGATCGCGCGTTCCCATGCGTCATTGTCGGTGGAATCGATGGTCGTGCTCTCGATCCCGAAACGCGGGCACAGCGAATCGACCAGCCAGCGGCACGAGCCGAACGCCGCGCGGGCCGCGACGATGTGATCGCCCGCCGACAATTGCGAGAGCAGCGCCGCGGTCATCGCCGCCATGCCCGACGCCTGCGTACGGCAGGCCTCGGCCCCCTCCATCACCGCGATGCGTTCCTCCAGCATGGCGACCGTCGGGTTCTGCAACCGCGAATAGGTCATCCCCGCCGCCTCGCCCGCGAAACGGGCCGCAGGGGTCGCCGCATCGTCGTAGCTGTAGCCGGAGGTCAGGTACAACGCCTCCGACGTTTCGCCGTGTTCGGAGCGCGATGTACCCGCGCGCACGGCACGTGTTGCGGGTTTCCAGCTTTGCGTGATCGAGCGATCGGTGCCAGTGTGACGTTTCATAAGTTCGGGCCGGTAGCGGGCAGAAGGAGGCGATGCAACAAGCGCATTGCCGCGCGCCACATGCCCCTCTACCCATTCGGGCCATGAATCGTTCCCGCCCACGGGGTGAAAATCGCGACCCCATCGGCGCGGCCATCGCGATCACCGCCGTGTTCGGCGCGCTGGCCGCGTGGCAGGTCGCGCTTATCGCGGCGCCCATATTCGACGAGATTCATTATCTTCCCGCCGCGCGCGACTGGATCGCGGGCGACACGCTGCGCAATGCGGAACATCCGCTGCTGGGCAAGCAATTGCTCGCGCTTTTCATGGCCGCGTTCGGCGACGATGCGTTCGGCTGGCGGATCGGGTCGGTGCTGTTCGGGATGATCACGCTGTTTTCCGCGATGCGCGCGGTGTGGCACGTGTCGCACCGCGCATTCGCGACGCTGGCGACAGGCGTGCTCATCGCGACCGATTTTACCCTGCTGGTGCAGGCGCGGATCGCGATGCTCGACATCTACATGCTGGGGCTGGGCGCGGCGGGGGTGTGGGCGTGCGCGGCGGCGCTGGATTCCGGGCGCGTGGGGGCGGCGCGCGTGCGGCTTGCGGCAGGCGGGGTGTTGATGGGGCTGGCGGTGGCGGCGAAATGGAATGCGGCGCCGCTGCCCGCCTTTGCCGGGCTGGCCTTTGCGTGGGCGCGGTGGCGGGCCTTGCTGCGGGACAGGCGCGGGGCTTTGCGCGTTCTGACCGCGCGCGATGCAGGGCCGGTGCGCGGCGTGTCGTTGATCGAGGCGGGGTGGTGGCTCGGCGTGGTGCCGGTGGCGGTTTACCTGCTGCATTTCATGACGATTGCGCTGCTGTCCGATCCGCCGCCGCAATGGCACGATCCGGTGTCGTGGCAGGCGCATATGCTATCGCTGCAACAGGGGGTGACGACGCCGCACACCTATATGTCGCGGTGGTGGCAATGGGCGGCGAACACGCGGGCGATCTGGTATTTTTATGAGGTCTATGCAGGGGCGCAGCGCGGGATCCTGCTCGTCGGCAATCCGCTGACCATGCTCGCCGCGCTGCCGGCGCTGGGCTATGGGCTGTATTGCGGGGCGCGGCATGGGCGGCGCGACATGGCGCTGGCGAGCTGGGGGTGGATCGCGGCGATGGCGATGTGGATCGCGGCGCCAAAGCCCGTGCAGTTCTATTACCATTACCTGCTGCCGTCGCTGTTCGTGATGGCGGCGCTTGCGTTCATGCTCGACCGGGCGGTGTGGGAGACGCGGTTTCGCACATGGGCGATCCCGTTCCTCGCCGCGTCGGTGTCGCTGTTCATCTGGTTCCTGCCGGTGCTGACCGGACAGGCGCTCGCCGGGCGGGACAGCTTTCTCGACTATGCCTGGATCGAGGGGTGGCGGTAGCTCATTCGACGGGAATCGCGATGCGCACGACCAGCCCGTCCGCCTCCCAATCCTGTTTCATGGTGGCGTTGATATTGCTCAGCACGCCGAGCATGATGCGCGAGCCCGAACCCGACTGCCCCGGCGGATCGGCGTCGAGCGCCGGACCGCCGGTTTCGCGCCAGATCAGCACCAGCTTGCCATCCTCCTGCGTCCAGTCGACCGAAACCGCCCCGTCCGCCGTCGACAACGCCCCGTATTTCAGCGCATTGGTCGCCAGTTCGTGCAGAACGAGGCCGAGCGGCGTCACCTGTTTCTTGTCCAGTGTGACCGTGTCGCCGATCACCGCGATACGGTCCCGCGCGCCATCTTCGTAGGGCAGCAGGATCGCGTCGATCAGCTCGCGCAGGTCCGCCTCGTGCACATGACCGTCGGTGCGCGAGGATACCGAGTGCGCGCGCGACAGGGCGATCACACGCTCCGACAGCTTGTCCGCGAGATCGTACTTGTCCTCCGCCGATTTGACGGAGAGGCGGATCATCGCATTGATCACGCCGAACAGGTTGCGGCTGCGATGCTCCATCTCCTGATTGAGGCGGGTCGCGATCGCCATGCGGTCGCGCTCCTCCAGCAATTCGGTCACGTCCCATTGCGAGCCGTAGAAATGGGTCAGCTGCCCGTCCCTGTCGAAGATCGGCCCGATATGGAGCGAGTTCCAGAACGGCGTTCCATCCTTGCGGTAATTGCGCAGGATGGTGACGCGCACACGTTCGTCGTCGAGCCCGTCGCGCACGCGGGCGACGGTTTCGGGATCGGTATCCGGCCCCTGAAGAAAGCGGCAGTTCCGGTCGAGGACATCCTCCCGCTCATATCCGGTGAGATGCAGGAACGCCTGATTCGCGAAAACGATGGGCATGTCGGGCGCGCGGGCGTCCGAAATGCAGATCGCCATGCGCGTCTGTTCGGCGGCCTGCTGAAACATGCGGGCGAGATCGTTCGACATGGCATCGAAATCGGCGGCGCTGCTTCGTGCAGTCGAAGGCTCGAATTCCTGTCCGGCCTGACTGCCCCCGTCCTGATGTCGAATGTCCGCCAAATTCCGCCGCCAGCCCCGTTAATCCATGTTGCCAAAGGCTTAATACACGAAGGCGGAATTGTTTCCAGCAAGAACAAATCAAAAACGTCCCCAGACGAAGCGACTCGACAGCGCAAAGTTCCAGACCGAGCCGACGACGATCCCCGCCAGCGCCGCGGTGAGCCAGTGGAACCCCCGCCCGGCCATCGCCTCGGCGACGGCGACATTGGCGCCGGCCCCGATCGCGCATGTCCCGGCAAAACGCGCCCACCCCGCGAGCATCGCCCGAACGCCCGAAAGCCGTTGATCCGCGTAGGTCAGCGCGTTGTTGAGCACGAAATTGAAGGTCAGCGCCCCTGTGACGGCCGCGATCTGTCCGGTGAGGAAATCCGTGCCCGCGCCTTTGTGGAACAACCACAATATCGCCAGATGCACGGCCACCCCCACCGCGCCAATGGTCCCGAACAGGGCGAAGCGCGTCGGCAGCACCCTGCCGATCGTGCGGTCGTACACGCCGATGAGAAAATCGAACGCGATGGCCCGGTCGAGCTTCGATTCGCCGGCGGTCCGTGCCGCGAAGTCCATCGGGAATTCGCGCAGCCGCAACGGCGCAGGCGCGGTGGCGAGGATGTCGAGCAGGATCTTGAACCCGATGCCCGACAGGCGCGGGGCGAGCGTGCGCAGCAGGTCGGCGCGGATCATGAAGAACCCGCTCATCGGGTCGGTCGCCGCGATTCCGGTCATGGCGCGCGCGATGCGGTTGGCGATGTGGGAGCGGGCCTCCCGTTCGGGCGCGGCCCAGCCTTGCGTGCTCGCGCCCGGGGCGAACCGGCTGGCGATGCACAGGTCGAGGTCGCCGCCTTCCATCGCGCGCAGCATGGGGAGTAGCAACGCGGGGTCGTGCTGATGATCGGCGTCCATCACCGCGACATACGGCGCGGCGGTCGCCAGCATCCCCTCGATCGCGGCGCTGGCGAGACCGCGGCGGCCGATCCGCTGTATCACTCGGATGCGCATGTCCTCTCGGGCGAGCATCCGCGCGGCATCGGCGGTGCCGTCGCCGCTGTCGTCGTCGACCACGATCACCTCCCATCCCGCGGGGCCGAGCGCGTCGGCCAGCCGCGCAATGAACGAGGCGATATTCGCCGCCTCGTTCAGCGTGGGAAGAATGATCGCGAGGTCGAGCATGTTACCAGTCGTCGCCCCGCACCGCCGCCCCGCCGCCTGACGGGCGGCACGGGGCGGCGCCACCCCGCGCGCCTATCGGAACCGGTCGAAACGGCTCTTTAACCGGTCGAAAAATGGCAGATTGCCCGATTTGCACCATGGCGCGACGGGTGCGCTCATCAACAAGCCCATCGTTACGGCGGCATAGACGATCACGACGAACGCGCGCAGCAGGACATCCGGCGCGCCGATCGCCATATCGAACTTGAAAGCCAGCGAGCACAGGATTCCGACGCAAATTATCGCATAAATCAGGATCATAACGAGCCGCGCCAGATTCAGCCGCAGCCGGGTGACCGCGAGAATGCCGATGAAATTGGCCAGCAGATATGCGACCATAAAGGAATAGGTCTGCGGCGCGGACACCAGCATGCAAACCAGCGTGAACAGCACCGCCCCGATTTCGAGCGCCGCGAACGCGAACGGCCGACGGCGGTCGTACAGTCGTGGCATGCGGCGGGGCGGGGTCATCCAGGGGTCCTGTCATCGCGGCCTTTCGATTCCGTTCATCATGAATAAGCGGAACCACCCGGTCAGACGCCGCATCCGCGACCAAGCCCCCTTTCAACGCAGGACGCCGTAAAAACGTTGCCATATGTTAAATCCGCATGCGGACCCGTCGCCGCCTGCGCCCGGTTGCCAGGTCAAAGCCGCGCGATCACCGCATCGCCGATTTCCGCCGTGGTGGCCGTCCCGCCGAGATCGCGGCCCAGCACGCCATCGGACAATGTCGCGGCGACGGCGCGCTCGACCCGCTCCGCCTGCGCCGCCTCACCCAGCGAATGGCGCAGCAGATCCGCCGCCGACAAAATCGTGGCCAGCGGATTGGCGATGCCCTGCCCGGCGATGTCGGGCGCGCTGCCGTGGATGGGTTCGTAAAGGCCGAAGGTGCCGTGCTGCGTCCGCCGCTCACCCAGAGAGGCCGAGGCGAGAAGCCCGATGGAGCCGACGCACATCGACGCCTGATCCGACAATATGTCGCCGAACAGATTGCCGGTCACGATCACGTCGAACTGCCCCGGATTGCGCACCAACTGCATCGCGGCATTGTCGACATACATGTGGGTGAGTTCGACATCGGCGTAATCGCGCGCAACCTCGATCACCACGTCGCGCCACAGCTGGCTGGTTTCCAGCACGTTGGCCTTGTCCACGCTGCACAATTTGCCGCGACGCTTGCGCGCGGCCTCGAACCCGGTGACGGCGATGCGGCGCACCTCGCCTTCGTCGTAGGACATGATGTCATACCCCTCGCGAAGGCCCGCGTCGGTCGTGCGCATGCCTTTCTCGCCGAAATACACATCGCCGTTCAATTCGCGCACGATGAGCAGGTCGATGGCCGAGGCGATCTCGGGTTTCAGCCCGCTGGCATCCTCCATGCCGGGAAACATCTTTGCCGGGCGCAGATTGGCGAACAGGCCGAGTTCGCGGCGCAGGCCCAGCACCGCCTGTTCCGGCCGCAGATGCCGGTCCAGCGTGTCGCAGGACGGGTCGCCGACCGCGCCGAACAGCACGGCATCCGCCTCCCGCGCGGCGACCAGCGTTTCGTCCGGCAGGGGATGCCCGTGCAGCCGGTAGGCCGCGCCGCCGACGTCGCCGGTGATGAGCGAGAGCGGCAGCGGCAGTTCCTTGAGCACGCGCACCGCCTGCTCCGTCACCTCCGACCCGATGCCGTCGCCTGCGAAAACCGCTATCTTCATGATTCCCCCGTGATCCGTGTGAGCCGCGCCATCAGCAGCGTGCGCGCCGCCATAACATCGCCGCGCCGCTCCGCAAGCAGGCGCGTGGCAATCGTGCGGCCCTGCGCCTCCAGCGCGGCGAGCGTCGCGTCCCAATCCCGTCCATCGGTGTCCCCTGCCCCGCCATAACCCATTTCGCGCAGGAGCAGCGTTTCGTAGCGCAGCAGCGCCACCGCCCAGCCGCGCGCCGAGGGCGCATGGCAGATCGCGTCGAGCAGCGGGCCGAGCGCATCGTGCACCGCCGGGTAGGGATGGCGTTCGGGCAGGCAGCTCGCGGTGAGCGCCGTCGCCCATTGTATCGCCGCGGCGGGCAGCGGCTCCGTCATCCAGGGCGCCCGGCTTTGCAGCAGTTCCAGCTTCATGAAAGGCAGCTGGCTCGCCGCGCGGGCCGCGATGTCGGCCGCAACGGCATTGCCGGGGATGAGCACGGGACGCAGCACCCGCCCCTCCCCCCGCGACATAGCCGGCGACGAGGCCATGGTCGCGCGTCAGCACGCGGGCGATGGCCGCGGTTTCGCCGTGCGGGCGCGAGGCGCAGAGGATGGCGGCGGCGCGAAGATGCATGGCCGGGGGGATGGAACGGATCGGCGCGCGCGGCAAGTCCGGCGCGGCGGGTCAACACATGTTTATATCGTCAGAAGCGATTGAACACGGGCGGAATTACCGCGCAACCTTTACCCCTGCCGACAGTTGGGTGCGGGTAAGGTTAACGCAAGCGAGAAGGCTGCACCCCATCATGAAAGATTTCGAACTGTCCGAAGGTGGCGCCAACCATCAGAAGCCGAAGGGCAAGGACGACGTCATGACGACGGCGCAGGGCGCCCCCATCGCCGATGATCAGAACTGGCTCACCGCCGGGCCGCGCGGTCCGCAATTGCTGGAGGATCAGATCGCGCGCGAGAAGATCTTTCACTTCGACCATGAACGTATTCCCGAACGCGTGGTCCATGCCCGCGGCTATGGCGTGCATGGCGAGTTCGAACTGACCGATCCGATCCCTGAATTCACCCGCGCCGGCGTGCTGTCGGGTGAAAAGGGGAAGAAGACGCCCGTATTCACCCGCTTCTCGACCGTGGCGGGGAACAAGGGTTCGCCCGATCTCGCCCGCGACGTGCGCGGTTTCGCGGTGAAATTCTACACCGACGAAGGCAACTGGGATCTCGTCGGCAACAATATCCCGGTGTTCTTCATTCAGGACGCGATCAAGTTTCCCGACCTCATCCACTCGGTAAAACCCGCACCCGACCGCGGCTTTCCCCAGGCGCAGAGCGCGCATGATAATTTCTGGGACTTTGCATCGCTGTCGCCCGAATCCATGCACATGGTCATGTGGCAGATGTCGGACCGCACCATTCCGCGCTCGCTCCGCTTCATGGAAGGGTTCGGAGTCCACACCTTCCGCCTCGTCAATGCAGACGGCAAATCGCATTTCGTGAAGTTCCACTGGAAGCCGAAGCAGGGGATGCAGTCGGTCATCTGGAACGAGGCGTTGAAGATCAACGGGGCCGATCCCGATTTCCATCGCCGCGACATGTGGAACGCGATCGACGCGGGCGATTATCCGCAATGGGATCTCGGCGTGCAGATTTTCGACGAGGAATTCGCCGAGAATTTCGAATTCGACGTGCTGGACGCGACGAAGCTCATCCCGGAGGAGCAGGTGCCCGTCCGCATCATCGGCACGATGACGCTGAACAACAATGTCGACAATTTCTTTGCCGAGACCGAGCAGGTCGCGTTCTGCACCTCCAACCTGGTGCCGGGCATCGACCATTCGGACGATCCGCTGCTCCAGGGGCGCAATTTCAGCTATCTCGACACGCAGCTGAAGCGGCTTGGCGGGCCGAATTTCACCCATATCCCGATCAACGCGCCCAAATGCCCCGTCCGCCATTTTCAGCAGGACGGCCACATGGCGATGCACAACCCCAAGGGCCGCGCCAATTACGAGCCCAACAGCTGGGGCGACGGCACGGGCGAGGAACGCGGCCCGCGCGCCGATCCGACCATCGGTTTCACCAGCTACGAAGCGCCGGTGACGGGCCCCAAGGTGCGCGTGCGCAGCGAAACCTTCGCCGACCATTATAGCCAGGCGCGGCAATTCTACATCTCGCAAACGGAGATCGAGCAGGGGCACATTGCCAATGCGCTGACCTTCGAATTGTCGAAGGTGGAACGCATGGACATTCGCAAGCGGATGATCGGGCACCTGCGCCATATCGACAGCGGCCTTGCGCAGGCGGTGTGCGACGGCATCGGCCTTCCCGAATTGCCCGAAAAGGTGCCCTTGGCGCGCGAGCCGATCACCGATCTGCCGCCGTCCGACGCGCTCTCCATCCTCAAGAACGGGCCGAAGAGCTTCAAGGGGCGCAAGCTCGGCATCTATGTCGCCAAGGGCGGCGATGCGGCCATTGTCGAGGCGCTCAAGACCGCGGCGATGGACGCCGGCGCCATGGTCGAGATCATCGCCCCGCATATCGCCGGGGCCGAACTGTCCGACGGCAAGATGATCGAGGCGTCGGATAAGATCGATGGCGGGCCGTCGGTCGTCTATGACGCGGTGGCATTGGTGATGGGCGAGGATGCGGCAAAGAATTACGCCGATGACAAGCCCAGCATCGATTTCGTGAACGACGCCTTCGCCCACGCGAAATTCATCGCCTACGTGCCCGAAACCATGGCCTTGCTCAAGGGTGCGGGCGTTGCCGAAAAGATTGATGACGGTTTCGTCAAGATCACGGGCGCCGGCGATGCCAAGGGCTTTATCGAGGCATGCGGCAAGCTGCGCTATTGGGACCGGATGGCGGTCAAGCAGGACTGATCCTCATACACCGAAAACGCGAAACGGCGGGCGGGAGAGATCCCGTCCGCCGTTTTCGTTTCGGCCCGATGGTTCCGGCGCGTCAGGCGATCACGGGCGCGGCCTTCTCCTCCGCGACCAGCGCGTTTTCCGCCCGGCCCATCGTCCAGTTGCGATCCATGCGGACCGAGGGATTGGGCGCGCACCAGATCTCGCCGGTCGCGTCGATCGCCGTGACCCAGATCAGGTTATGTTCCTGTCCATAGTCGATCATGCCGATGGCATAACCATGCCCCTTGCCGAGCACGTGGACCGGAATGGTCGGGTTAAGTTGCGTAAACATCGGGATTTTTTCCTCGCCATGGGGGCAAGGATCAACCGCCGGACGCGTGGCCCGGTTCCCGTGTCGGTCCGATGACGGATGCGATTGCGAGGGACCTGTACCCCGCGTGCAGGAACAGGCCCGTATGCCGGATCAGCGCGCCAGAACCGGCGGGCTGGCGTCAGAGTCCGGTATAATCGTCGGGCTGTTTGGGGGTGGCGTCGCTTTCCGCGGTATCGTCGCCCTGCCCGGCGTGTTTCGCCTCCAGCCTGGCGATGCGGGCGGCGAGCGCGTCATTCTGCGTGCGGGCAGCGGCGGCCATCTGCTTCACCGCCTCGAACTCCTCGCGGCTGACGAAGTCGAGCCCGCCCATCGCCTCTTTCAAACGTTCGCGCGCGGCCTCCGACGCTTCGCGCCCCATGCCGGCAAAGGTGCCGGCCGCGGCGGTGATCATGCGGGTGAGGTCGGAGATCCGGGGGTTGTCGCTTTGCATGAGGCGAATGTGGTCCTTTTCCGCGTTCAGTTCAACTGCCAGATTTGCAGGTTCAGGATTGCCGCGAACGACACCCAGGCGAGATAGGGCACGAGCAGCGCGGCGGCGAGCCGGCTGACCTTTGCAAAAATCGCCATCGTCGTGATGATCAGCACCAGCATGAGCAGGATCCAGAAGAACGCCAGCCCGATGAGATGCGCGCCGAAAAAGATCGGCGACCAGGCCAGATTCACCGCAAGCTGAATGAGGAACACCGCGACCGCGGAGCCTTTATACGCGCGCCGGTCGCTCGCCACCACCAGCGCGAGGGCAAACCCCATCAGCGCATAAAGGATCGTCCACACCGCGCCGAACAGCCAGCCGGGCGGATAGATGTCCGGCTTTACCAGCGAAGCGAACCAGGGATCGCTCTCCCCCGACCCCGAAAGCTGCCCGACGACCAGCCCCGCGGCGACCACCGCCGGCACGAGCAGCAGCGCCCACCAGAGAAGCGATTTCTGCCGATGGGCAGGAACATGCTCCGGTTTCGCCTCCGCCGCATCCGTCGTGACGGGGGTGGCCGTTTCCGCGCCCTCCCCGCCATGATGAACCCCGTCGCCATCGCGGCCGTCATGGTCCCCGACGCGCGCCGATACCGGCGTGGTCGGGGCGCTTTCGCGGGGGGCGTGGGGATCGTCGGGGCGTTGGTTCGGGTCTGTCATGGCATCAAAACGCAGGCGCAGGCCGCTCCGTTCCCTCAGCGCTCTGCCCAGATCAGGAATTCGACATTCCCCTCCGGCCCGGTGATCGGGCTTTGCGTCAGGCCGCGCACGCTCCAGCCGATGCCGGTGAGCCATTCGCGCACCTCCTGCGTGACGCGGTCGTGCAGGGCGGGATCGCGCACCACCCCGCCCTTGCCGACCTCGCCGCGGCCCACTTCGAACTGCGGCTTGATCAGCGCGACGAGCGTCGCGTGTGGTGCGGCGAGCGCGAGTGGCACCTCCAGCACCTTGGCCAGGCCGATGAAGCTCGCATCGCACACGACCCAGTTGCAGCCTTGCGTGATATGATCCGGCGTAAGGATGCGCGCGCTGGTCTGTTCCAACACGGTGACGCGCTCGTCCTGCCGCAATTTCCATGCGAGCTGATTCGTGCCCGAATCGACCGCGAACACATGCGCGGCGCCATTTTGAAGCAGCACGTCGGTGAACCCGCCGGTGGAGCTGCCGATGTCCATGGCAACGGCCCCTGTGGGATCGAGCGCGAAGGTTTCGAGCGCGTGGGCAAGCTTGATCCCCCCGCGCGACACCCAGGGATGGTCCCGCCCGCGCACGTCGAGCGCGGCATCGGCGCGGATCTGCTGTCCCGGCTTCGCGATCTTCGTCTCGCCCGCAAACACCAGCCCCGCCATCACGAGCGCCTGCGCCCGCGTGCGGCTTTCGGCGAGGCCGCGATCGACCAGCAATTGATCGACGCGGGTTTTGGCGGGCTTTGCAGGTGCGGGCATGATGCGTGGCTATCCGAAATGTTCGACGCGCGAAATCGCGGGGGCGGACCGGTTCGACGTTTGCCGCTTGTGCCGGGCGCGTCCTCTTCGCATAAGCGCGCCATGACGCCAAGCCATGACGATACGCCCGAAATGCACACCCGCCGGAAACAGGCCGCGCGCGCCATGCGCCGATGCTGGACCATGACGGGGGCGGCGGTGCTGCTCACCGGGCTGGGGCTGGCCGCCTGCGCGCCGACGGTGCGCGAACCGGCCCCGACGACGCCGGCGCCCGCACCATCGCCCGTTCCCGCCCCGCTGCCGCCGGTCGCGGTGCCGGACGACTGGCGCGATGCGCCGATCTCGGCGGGCGAGTGGACCTATCGCGCCGATGCCAATGCGACCCGCGCGCTGTTCGGGTCCGACGTGGCGGATTTCGTGATGGCGTGCGAGCCGGGCAACCGGCAGATCAAGCTATGGCGCATGACCCCCGATGCGCGGGCGACGACCATGACGATCACCACCACCTCGCAGACGAAGATGCTCACCGCGCAGCCTGCGGCGAATGGGCAGGTGGTGGCGACGCTGGCGCCGCACGATCCGATCATCGACGCGATGATCTTTTCGCGCGGGCGTTTTGCGGTCGCGGCGCCGGGGACACGCACGCTCTATATGCCGACATGGGCCGAAATCGCCCGCGTTGCCGAGGATTGCCGGTAAAGCCAGCGATTCGCCGGGGATAAGCATCCGGCGCGTGTCGCGGCCCGGTGGCGGGCGATGGGCGGCATGGGTCGGGGAGGCGCAAATTCGGGCGTCGCATGGGCCGTCGCCGCACGCGAAGGCTCCGATAATGACAGCGAAATTTTCGATTTCAAGTCTTGCCTGAATGCCGCGGCGGACGCAGATTGCGGCGCAGGAAAGGGGCACTGCGCACCGCATGCCCCGGACCGGCCGTCCGCAAGGCAACGCGGGACCTTGCGCCGCACGGCAACCCTGAATCCCGTCGCGAAAGGAGGTGATCCGATGTCTCATGGTCCAGCACAGAGGTCGGAAAATGTCCGGGGAGCATTATCGCCGAACGTCTGAGGCGATAAAGGCACCCAAGGGCGGCACTTCCATTCGCTGACCATGCGAAAGCCCGAAGCGGGGATACCTGCTTCGGGCTTTCTCTGTATCCGGCACCACGAAAAAGGCCGGGATCGTGCGACCCCGGCCCCCGTGTGGCGTATCAATAAACGCGCTTTTTCGGTTCGATATATTTGATGTCGTCGGTGAGCGTGAAATCATGCACCGGGCGATAGTCGATCTTGACCCCGCCGCCCTTGCCGCCCCAGCCGTCGAACCACGCCGCGGTGTGCTTCATCCAGTTGGCATCGTCGCGATCGGGATAATCCTCGTGCGCATGGGCGCCGCGGCTTTCCTTGCGATTGGCGGCGGAATGCATCGTGACGGCGGCCTGCCCGATGAGATTGTCGAGCTCCAGCGTCTCGATCAGGTCGCTGTTCCAGATGAGCGAACGGTCGGTGACGTGGATGTCCTCCATCCGGCGATAGACCTGCTCCAGCTTGGCCTTGCCTTCCTGCATCAGCTCGTCCGTGCGGAACACGGCGGCGTGGCCCGACATGGTGCGCTGCATCTCGCCGCGGATCTGCGCCGTGGGCGAGCCGCCCTTCGCATGGCGGAAATGGTCCAGCCGCGAGAGCGCGAAATCGGCGCTGTCAGACGGCAGGCCGTCATGCGACGTTCCGGGCTTCACCAGCTCCTTCAACCGGTGGCCCGTCGCGCTGCCGAACACCACGAGATCGATCAGCGAGTTGGAGCCGAGCCGGTTCGCCCCGTGGACGGACACGCAGGCCGCCTCGCCCACCGCGAACAGGCCGGGGACCACGGTTTCGGGGTCGCCGTCCGGGCCGATGGTCATCACCTCGCCGTGATAGTTCGTGGGGATGCCGCCCATGTTGTAATGGACGGTCGGCACCACCGGCAAAGGCTGCCGCGTGAGGTCGACGCCGGCAAAGATCTTGCCGCTCTCGGTAATGCCGGGAAGCCGTTCGGCCAGCACCTTGGGATCGATGTGATCGAGGTGCAGGAAGATATGGTCGCTTTCCGCGCCGACGCCGCGCCCTTCGCGGATTTCGAGCGCCATGGAGCGCGACACCACGTCGCGGCTGGCCAGATCCTTGGCCGAGGGGGCGTAGCGTTCCATGAACCGCTCACCCTCGGAATTGGTGAGGTAACCGCCCTCGCCGCGCGCGCCCTCGGTGATGAGCACGCCCGCGCCGTAGATGCCGGTCGGGTGGAACTGCACGAATTCCATGTCCTGAAGCGGGAGGCCGGCGCGCAGCACCATGGCATTGCCGTCGCCGGTGCAGGTGTGCGCCGACGTGGCGGTGAAATAGGACCGGCCATAGCCGCCCGTCGCCAGCACGACCGCATGGCCGCGGAACCGGTGGATCGAGCCATCGTCCATGCACATGGCGATGACGCCCTTGCACTGGCCATTGACCATGATGAGGTCGATCGCGAAATATTCGATGAAGAAGTCCGCGTCATATTTCAGCGATTGCTGATAAAGGGCGTGGAGCATCGCGTGGCCGGTGCGGTCGGCGGCGGCGCAGGTACGCTGCACCGGGGGGCCTTCGCCCATGTTCTGCATGTGGCCGCCGAAGGGACGCTGATAAATGGTGCCTTCGGGATTGCGCGAAAACGGCACGCCGGCGTGTTCGAGTTCGTACACCGCCTGCGGTGCCTCGCGCACGAGATATTCGATCGCGTCCTGGTCGCCGAGCCAGTCGGACCCCTTCACCGTGTCGTACATGTGCCACGACCAGTGATCGGGCGTGTTATTGCCGAGCGATGCGGCGATGCCGCCCTGTGCCGCGACGGTGTGCGAACGGGTCGGAAACACCTTGGTGATGCAGGCGGTCTTCAGGCCCGCTTCCGCGCTGCCCATGGTGGCGCGCAGGCCGGAACCGCCCGCACCCACGACGATCGTGTCGTAGGTGTGGTCGATGATCTGATAGGCGGGCTGAGTCGAAGCGTCGGCCATCTTATGCGCCTCCCAGCGCGATGCGGATCACGGACACGATGCCGAACACACCGCCCGCGACAAAGAACAGGTTCAACAGCACGATGGCGGCGAAACGGTTCGCGCCATGCACGTAATCCTCGATCATGACCTGCATGCCGAGCCGCGCGTGCCAGAAGGTGGAGAGGATGAGCAGGACCATCGCCGTCGCCGCAAGCGGGCTGGACAGCCACGAGGCCATCGTCAGATAGCCGTAATCCGGCAGCGTCAGCAGGCTGAACACCAGCCAGAGCACGAGCACGAGATTGCCGATAGCGGTAAAGCGTTGCAGCAGCCAGTGGTGCGCGCCTTCGTGCGCGGAGCCGAGCCCGCGAACGCGGCCGATCCTGGTTCCGTTACCCATGGTTCGTATCCCCTTTCGTCAGGCCAGCAGCACCACCGCCCAGAAGGCGACGGTGAGAAGAATGCCGATCAGGATGGAAATCGTGGACCAGCGATTGTTGCGATCGACTTCGTAGCCCGCACCCACGTCGAGGACGAGGTGGCGGATGCCCGAAGCCATGTGGTTGAAGAACGACCAGGAAATGCCGATCAGCACGATGATCCCGATCCAGCTTCCCATGACGGCGGCGAAATCGGCATAGGCGTCCGGCCCGGCGGCAATCGCGCCGACCATCCACAACAGGATGAGCAGGCCGACCGTTGCCATCGCATTGCCCGACACGCGGTGCAGGATGGACACGGCCATCGCCGGTCCCCATTTCCAGATCGAGAGATGCGGCGAAAGCGGACGCGGTTTCGCCAGGCGGTTTCCGCCCCTTGCATCGGCCATAGGTTCTTCCCCTGCGCTTGCCATGGCCGCGCGAGGCACGCGCGGCCATATTTGGTGTTGCGACCGCGAATGGCACCATGGCGCGAAGAGGGCAAGGGCGAATTGGCATGAACTCGCCCTTTGGCGGGGGGATGGCGGGCACGGGCCCTCTCCCCCGCCGTGCTTGCGCTGTCCCCTTGTCGTGCGCGGCATGCGCCCCTAACCAGAGGCGATGGACGATCAAGAGACGAACCCCGCCGCCCCGACCGCGCTCGTCACCGGGAGCACGCGCGGCATTGGCAAGGCCATTGCCGATATGTTGCGGCAGCGCGGCGTGCATGTGCTCACCCACGGGAGCGGCGACGGACCCACAGGGCGCGCGCAGCTTTCCGCCGATCTCGACGATCCCGCCGCACCGGCGCAGCTGTGGGCCGATGCGCTGGCCGCCGTGCGCGCGGCGGGGCGGACGCGCATCGACATCCTCATCAACAATGCCGGATTGTTCGACGCCGCACCCATCGACCTGTCCGACATCGCATGGCTCGACGCGTGGGACCGCACGCTGCGCATCAACCTGTCGAGCGCGGCGCAATTGTCGAGGCTCGCCGTGCGGCACTGGCAGGAGGGCGGCAACGCGGGCGGAAGGCTCGTCAATATCGCCAGCCGCGCGGCCTATCGCGGCGATTCGCCCGATCACTGGCACTATGCCGCGGCGAAATCCGGGCTGGTCGCCATGGGCAAGACCATTGCGCGCCATTATGCGGGCGACGGCATCCTCGCCTATACCGTGTGCCCCGGCTTCGTCGATACGGCGATGGTCGGCGATGGTGCCAACGCCAGCGACGCCGCCGATCTGGCCCGCGACATTCCGCTCGGCCGCGTGGCGCGACCGGAGGAAATTGCCCGCATCGCCGCGTTCTGCGCGCTGGATGCGCCCGAAAGCATGACCGGCGCGGTGATCGACGCCAATGGCGCGAGCTTCGTGCGATGACGAGCTGGATCATCACGGCCTTCGCCCCGCGCGACATGGTGCATGACGCGCTGCTCAGGCAGGAGGACATCGCCGACTGGGACGAGGACATCGTCGTCACCGGGTGCGAGATCGAAGAGCAGAAGCCGCTCGAATGGCGGCTCGTTGCGTATCTGCCGCGCCGCCCGACCAAGGCGGACCGGACCGCCATCGCCGCCCTGTTCGACGCGCCGCCGCCGCTCACGGTCGAAAAGCTGCCCGAGGAGGACTGGGTCACGTTGAGCCAGCAGGGGGTCGAGCCGATCACCGCGGGCCGTTTCCACGTCCACACCCCCGACCATCCGGCCAGCGATGCGCCCGGCATCAGGAGCTTCGTCATTCCGGCGAGCCAGGCCTTCGGCACCGGGCAGCATCGGACGACGGCGGGTTGCCTCGAAATGCTGGACGCGATGCGGGCGCAGGGCGCCGTCGTGCGCAATATCGCCGACATCGGGACGGGCACGGGGCTGCTCGCCTTTGCCGCGATGCATCTGTGGCCGCGCGCGCTCGCCACGGCGAGCGACATCGACGCGGTATGCCACGATGTCGTGATCGACAACGCGGCCGCGAATGGCATTCCCGTCGGCAGCGGACCGGGGCAATTGGCGATGACCATCGCGGCGGGGATGGATTCGCCGATCCTGCAATCGCGCGGGCCTTACGATCTGCTGATCGCGAATATCCTCGCCGGGCCGCTGGTCGAACTGGCGCCCGATTTCGGGCGGGCGGTGGTGCCGGGCGGGCATCTGCTGCTCGCCGGATTGCTGGAGACGCAGGAGCGCGACGTGCGCCGCGCGGCCTTTCGCGCCGGGTTCCGGCTCGCACGGCGGGCGGTGCGGGGCGACTGGTCGATCCTGTGGCTGCGCAAGCGCGCCGGGCGATAGGGCTGCGCGGGCCGCTGCGGAGCCTGGCGCGCAAAGGGGCGCGCTGGCTCGCGGTGGCGGTGGCGGCGGTGCTTGCCCTGCTCGCGCTCTATGCGGTGGCGGGGTGGGTCGGCTCCTCACTTCCCGCCCATCGCGGGTGGGAAGAGGCGCGCGGGCCGGACGCGGTCGAGATCATGATCGGCAGCAATGGCGTCCACACCGAAATCGTGATGCCGCGCGTCAATGCGGACATGGACTGGACCCGGCTGTTTCCGGCGGGCGATCTCGCCGTCAATCCGGGCGGGCGGATCGCGGCGCCCTACACCCACGTGGCCATCGGCTGGGGCGAGCGGGAGGTGTTTCTCGGCACGCCGACATGGGCGGATCTTTCCCCCGTCACCGTGGCGCGGATCGTGGCGACGGGCGGCGAGGGTCTGCTGCACGTGTCGCACTATGTCCGGCCGGCGCCGTCGACCGATTATCGCCCGCTGCGCATCAGCCGGGCGGAATATCGCGCGCTGGTGACGGAGATCTTGCAAAGCGTGCGGACAGGCGGCGGGCGCCGGGCGGTCTATCCGGGCTATCTCCCGCAGGACGTATTCTATGACGCGGAGGGCACCTATACGGTGTTCACCACGTGCAACGAATGGACGGGCGGCGTGCTGCGCCGGGCGGGCATTGCGACGGGGGCATGGACGCCGTTTGCCGGCGGGGTGATGAAATGGGTGCCGATGCCGTGACGGGACTCGCCGTAAAGGGCCGCGCCGTGATCGGGCGCCTCAGCGGTCCGAGAATTCCCGCTCGATCCGGGACTGCCAGTCCGGGGACAGGATGATGCGGTCGAGTGCGGCTCGGAAATCGCCCTGCTCCGTCACGCGGAACACCGGCATCACGACCGAACCGCTCGTGCGCTGCACCTCCCGGTCGTCGGCCATTTCGCGGGCCTGCTGGTACGGGGCGGCGACCGCGTCGATCTCCTCCTCGTCATAGGCGGCGAGCGCGGCGTCCATCGTGGGAAATTCGCGCAAGGCATCGGCGCCGCGCAGATCCTCGCCCGCGATCGTGCCATCGGCGACATAGCCCACCGCAAGGCCCGACACCGCCTCGGTCAGCGCGGTCCTGCCGCCCCGCGCCCCGGTCAGCGAGATGATATAGGCGGTCAGGATCGCGGTGAGCGCCATGGAAAACAGCATCCAGATCATCGCGACCACCCGGCCCCAGGTCGTTTTCGGCACCAGGTCGCCATAGCCGATGGTGGTCGCCGTCACCCCGGCCCACCAGAAGCCGTGCCCGATGCCATGCATGCGCCCGTCGTCGGCATGAAGCCCTTCGTTCGTCTTGCGCTCCACGAAATAGAAGATCGCCCCCACCACCAGCAACACCGCCGACACGATCGCCACCACGCGCAGGAAGCTGGTATTGAGCAGCCCCGCGAGCCCGGCGAGGAACCCGCCCCCCGGCGATCGCCCGATCAGCCCGACCGAATCGACATGGAACGGCAGGCTGCGCCGCGCATCGTTTGCCAGCGACGCGGTGGCGTACACGGGAAAGGCGACGGCGGCATCGCTGCGCCCGATGGCGTCGGGCGATGTCGGAACCAGCGTATAGTCGAGCCCGCTCTCCTCCGCCGCGGCGCGGAACAGGTCGAGCGCCGGACCGGTCCAGCGGCCATCCGCATTCCGGATGGCATAGGGCGCAACCTCCGCCACGGCGACCTGCACCGGACCCGAACCGCGCGTCGTCGGCATGTAGGCGGGCGAGGCCGGGCGCGGCGGCAAAGGCTCCTCGCTTGCCGCCTCCTCCGGGCCGGGGTCGGACGCGGGCGTCGATGGCGTTTCGGGCGTGCGCTGCGAAGCCGTCGCGGCGGCCACGGTGTCGTCCTGCGCATGGGCGTCCTGCGCAGGGGCGGGCGGCGCGGCCATCAGCCAACAGGCGGTGGCAAATGCGGCGAACAAGCGTTTGAAATCACAGAACATGACGCACACGTAGCGGCCATGACCGCGCTGACAACCCGGCAGGCGGAGTGAAGCCCCGGAAAATTCAGTCCGCTTGTGCCACCATTTGCGCCCACGTCGCCTCGTCGATGACCTCGATGCCGAGGTCCGCCGCCTTCTTGAGCTTGGACCCTGCGCCCGGCCCTGCGACGATCAGGTCGGTTTTGGCCGACACGCTGCCCGATGCCTTCGCGCCCAGCCGCTCGGCCTGCGCCTTGGCCTCGTCCCGGCTCATCGTTTCGAGCTTGCCGGTGAACACGATCGTCTTGCCGGAAACGGGGCTGTCGCGCGTTTCGACGATGTATTCGGGGGGCGAGAGTTCAGACAGCAGATCCTCGAACACCGCGCGGTTGTGATCCTCGTGAAAGAAATCGCCGAGCGCCTCGACCACGACGGGACCGACGCCGTCGATGCTGGCGATTTCGGCGGCGGCGTCCGCATCGCCCGCCCGTGCCCGCTCCGCCGCATCGCGAAGCGCGGGCAACGTGCCGAAATGCTTCATCAGATCGCGCGCCGTCACCGTGCCGACATGCCGGATGCCGAGGCCGAAAAGCAGGCGCGCGGCATCGGGCGTGCGCCGGTTTTCCACCGCAGCCAACAGATTGTCCACAGACTTGTCCTGCCACCCGTCCAATGCGGCGATCTCCGCCCGGCGGTCGCGCAGGCGGAAAATGTCGGCCGGGCTTTCCAGCCAGCCGCGTGCAAAGAAATCCGCAATGGTGCGCGTGCCAAGGCCATCGATGTCGAGTGCGCCCCGGCTCACGAAATGTTCGAGCCGCTGCGTCCGCTGCGCCGGGCAGATCAGCCCGCCGGTGCACCGCACGTCGACCTCGCCCTCCTCGGCGACGGCCTCGCTGCCGCAACGCGGGCAATGGTCGGGAAAGACATAGGGATCGCGCGCCGCGTCCGGCGTCAGGTTCGCGACCACCTGCGGGATGACGTCGCCGGCGCGCTGTATCTGCACGCGGTCGCCGGGCCGCACGCCGAGCCGGGCGATCTCGTCCCGGTTGTGCAGCGTGACATTGGTCACCGTCACCCCGCCGACCACAACCGGCGCCAACCGCCCCACCGGCGTCAGCTTGCCGGTGCGGCCCACCTGTATGTCGATGGATTCAAGCGTGGTTTCCGCCTGCTCCGCCGGGAATTTATGCGCCATGGCCCAGCGCGGCGCCTTCGCCACGAAGCCCAGCCGTTGTTGCCAGTCGAGCCGGTCCACCTTGTAGACGACTCCGTCGATCTCGTAATCCATCGCGGCCCGGCCCGTGCCGATCTTCGCATAATGGGCGAGCATCGCGGGCACGTCGTCGATCCGGGTGAGCAGCGGCGAGATGGGCACGCCCCATTCCTCTATCCGCTTCATCATCGCGAATTGCGTGTCGCACGGCACATCCGATGCCGCGCCCCAGCCATGGGCGTAGAAGCGAAGAGGCCGCCGCGCGGTCACGCCCGCGTCCTTCTGCCGGAGGGAGCCTGCCGCCGCGTTGCGCGGATTGGCGAAAAGCTTGGCCCCCGCTTCCTCCTGCGCCGCGTTCAGCGCGGCGAAATCCGCCTTTCCCATGAACACCTCGCCGCGAATTTCGAACAATTCCGGCACATCGCCGGTGAGGGTCTGCGGGATGTCGGCGATATGCGCGACATTCGGGGTCACATCCTCGCCCACCTGCCCGTCGCCGCGGGTGGCCGCGCGGACCAGCGTGCCGTGTTCGTAGCGCAGCGAACAGGACAGGCCGTCGATCTTGTCCTCCGCCGTGACGCAGACCGGCGCATCGGGGTCCAGCGACAGGAACCTCCGCACGCGGGCGAGAAACTCGGCGACTTCCTCGTCGGAAAACGCGTTGTCGAGGCTCATCATCCGCACGTCGTGCCGCACCTTGGCCAGCGGGGACGCGGCGATGTCGTGGCCGACCGACTGCGACGGGCTGTCGGCGCGGACGAGATGGGGGAACGCGGTCTCAAGCTCCGTATTGCGGCGGACGAGCGCGTCATATTCGGCGTCGGTGATCTCCGGCGCATCCTCGGCATGGTAAAGCCGGTTGGCGCGCGCGATTTTCCGCGACAGCCGCATCAGCTCGTTCGCGGCCTCCACCTCGTCCGCCGCACTTGCCCCGCTCTTGCCTGCACCGCCGTCATCCGCCACGCGCCATTCCCTCGCCAATCGTCATGGGTCGCAGATAGCGTCGCCCGGCCCGGCGAGAAAGAGGGGTGCGCATGAAAAGGGCGGCCCGTCGCCGGACCGCCCCATTCCTGTCGCGCGGCGCGCAGGGTGTCAGTATTGCACGCGCTTGGTATAGCCGCCGTCGACGACGATATTGGCGCCGGTCATCGCCCGGCACGCGGGCGACGCGGTGAACGCAATGGTATTGGCCAGCTCCTCGCCCGTGGTGAGGCGCCCGATCGGGATCTGCGCGAGCGTCGCGTCGTAGAAATCCTTCATATTGTCGCGGATATGCGCCCAGGGGCCATCGTCGGTCATGACCGGGCCGGGGGTGATGGTGTTCACGCGAATGCCGTCGGCGGCGAAATTCTGCGCCATGGCGCTGGCATAGTTGATGACCGCGGCCTTCAGCGCGTTATACGGCTGCACGCCCATGAATTCCTCGGTCGCGCCGGTGCTCGACAGGCAGACGATGGCCGCGGCATCCGATTTTTCGAGATAGGGTTTCGCCGCCTCGACCCCGCGGCGAATCGACAGGACGTCGGTTTCGAGAATGGTTTCCCACGCCGCGTCCGTATCCTCGCCCGGATTGGCGGAGGTGAAGCTGATGAAGATGTCACACCCGCCGAGTGCGCCCGCCGCCTTTTCGACAAAGGCCGGGACCGCGCCCTTGTCCGTCACGTCGAGCGTGTCGGCAAAAACGGTGACGCCGGAGCCGTCCAGCTCGCCCTTGATCTTGTCGACCTTGCCCTGGCTGCGGCCGCACACCGCGACGTGGCATCCCTCGGCGGCGAGGACATGCGCGACCTTGCGCCCGATGCCGCCATTCGCGCCGATCAATATCGCCTTGCGGCCCTTCAATCCCAGATCCATGCGTCGATCTCCCGATATGTGTGTGCTTGGGTTACGGGCGCGACCTTAACGGGTGCGCGGGTCAAGGTCACTGTCACAAGGGATGGGTTGGCAGGGGGATGGGTTGGCAGGGGGATCGGTCGGCAGGGGGATGGAGGGACAGGGCTGTTGGCCGGACGGGGCGGCGCGGGCTCAGCTATCCTCGAGCAGGCGTTCGGCCTGGGCGCGGGCCTCGGGCGTGACTTCCGCGCCGGACAGCATGCGGGCGATCTCCTCCTGCCGCTCCGCATCGGACAGGCTGACGACGCTGGTGCGGGTGACGGTGCCCTCGCTGCTTTTCGCGATCATGTAATGGGTGTTGCCGCGCGCCGCGACCTGCGGGCTGTGCGTGACGGCCAGCAATTGCCCCCCGCTCGCCAGCCGGGCGAGCCGGTCGCCGATCGCGCTCGCCACCGCGCCGCCGACGCCGCGGTCGATTTCGTCAAAGATGATGACCGCCGCCCCGCCCTGTTCGGCGAGTGCAACCTTCAAGGCGAGGATGAAGCGCGACAATTCGCCGCCGCTGGCAATCTTGGCGAGCGGTGCGAACGGCGCGCCGGGGTTCGTCGCGATCAGGAATTCGACCGCATCCATCCCGTGCGGACCCCAGCGCTCCTCCTCCAGCCGGGTGATGCCGGTGCGGAATTTCGCCGCATCGAGTTTCAGCGGCGCCAGTTCGGCGGCGACCGCGGCGTCGAGCCTTTGCGCCGCCTCGATGCGGCACGCGCTCAGGCTTTCGGCGGCGGCGCGATAGGCGGCGCCGGTTGCGGACGCGGTTTCGACGAGCGCCTTGATCCGTGCCTCGCCGCCTTCGATCGCGTCGAGCCGGTCGCGCAATTCGGTCATCTTGGCGGGGAGTTCATCGACCGTGCAATCCTGTTTGCGGGCGGCGGCGCGCAGGTCGAATAGCCGCTTTTCCGTGGCGTCGAGCCGTTCGGGATCGTGGGACAGCGCCTCTGCCGCGCGGGCGATATGCTCCTCCGCCTCGGTCCCCTCCACGATGCAGCGGTCGAGCGCGGCGAGCGCCGAGGCCAGCAGGTCATGTTCCGGCGCGATCCGGTCGAGCCGCCGCGCCGCGCTCCGCAATTGGGCCAGCGCGCTGTCCGAACCGGCCCACAAATGGCGCAATTCCTCCAGATCGCCGGAAAGCCGCTCGCCCTTCTGCATGTCGGCGCGGGCGAGCGCGAGCTCCTCCTCCTCCCCCTCCACCGGGGCGAGCGCGTTCAGCTCTTCGAGATGGGCGAGGATGAGATCCTGCTCCGCCGCGGCATTGTCCGCCTGTTCGCGCGCGGCGGCCAGCGCATCCTCCGCCCGGCGCCAGTCGCGCCACGCGGCGGCAACCGCCCCTTCGTCCGCATCGGCGTAGCGGGTGAGCAGCGCCCGGTGCCCCCGCGCATTGACGAGGCCGCGATCGTCATGCTGTCCATGCAATTCGACGAGCGAAGGGGCCAGCGCGCGCAGCGCCGCGACGCCGACCGGCTGTCCGTTGACGAAGGCCTTGCTGCCCCCGTCGGCCTTCAATTGGCGGCGCAGGATGAGCGGTTCGCCCGGCTCCATCTCCACCCCCGCATCGTCGAGCGCGTCGGCGAGCGCAGGCGGCAGCGGTTCGAATTCGAACGTGGCGGTGACGCTGGCCTTGTCCTCGCCGGCGCGGACAAGGCCGCTATCGGCGCGATTGCCGAGCACGAGGCCCAGCGCGTCGAGCAGGATCGACTTGCCCGCGCCGGTTTCACCCGTCAGCACGCCCAGACCCCGCGCAAAAGCGAGGTCGAGCGCGTCGATCAGCACGATATTGCGGATGGCAAGAGAGGTCAGCATCGCAGCCCCACTTGTCGCGCAGCAACTCCGCTTGCGCCAGCACGCGCCGCCCGCCACGGCATCATCGGCGCGGCTTTTCCACAGCTTTGTCCGCAGGGCGCGGCGGACAGCGAGCCTCGGCAGGCGCGATCAGACGTAATCGGGCGCCTTGTCCTGCATCAGCTCGAACGCCTTTTCGTACCAGTCGGAACCGGGATAGTTCGCGCCGAGCACGGCGGCGGCCTTCTTCGCCTCCTCCGGGATGCCGAGCGCGAGATAGCTTTCGGTCAGGCGATAGAGCGCCTCGGGCGTGTGGCTCGTGGTCTGGTAATCGTCGACGACTTCGCGAAAGCGCAGGGTCGAGGCCAGCCATTTGCCGGTCCGCTGGTAAAAGCGGCCAATAGTCATCTGCTTGCCCGCGAGGTGATCGTTGACGAGATCGAGTTTCAGCCGCGCATCATTGGCATAGGCGGTGTCGGGATAGCGGCGCACGACCTCGGTCAATGCCTGCCGCGCCTGCCCGGTGATCTGCTGATCGCGGGTGACGTCGCTGATCTGCTCGTAATAGGACAGCGCGATGAGATAGAACGCGTAAGGCGCGTCCTTGTTGCCGGGGTGAATGGCGAGGAACCGCTGCGCCGATTGAATCGCGGTGTTGTAATCGCGCGCCGCGTAATAGGAAAACGCGCTCATCAACTGCGCCCGGCGCGCCCACGGCGAATAGGGATGCTGGCGCTCCACCTCGTCGAAAAGGGCGGCGGCCTGCTTGATCTGTCCCCGGTCGAGTCGGTCCTTCGCCGCGAAATAGAGCGATTCGACATCGCGCGCGACATAGGCGGTGTCGGTCTTCGTGCCCGCGCCCGCCCCGCATGCGGAGGTCAGCGCCATGGCGGCGGTGGCCATCACGATGGATGCTGTGCGAAAACGGCGGCGGGGTGCGGCAGGTGCGGTCATGAAATCGCCTATAGCCAGCGACCCGGTGAACGCCAAGTGAAGCTTTTGCCGATCCGATGCCGCGCACCCGCCATTCACCACACGAGATGCAGCTCGGTCAGCGCGCCGACATTGCCCGCACGCATCTTCGTCGGACGGTCGGGGTCGATCCGGAACGGCGGAATGCCGGCCAGCCATTCCTCGATGAAGACCATCGCCTCCATCCGCGCGAGCCCCGCCCCGACGCAGCGATGCGCCCCCACCCCCATCGTCGTGTGCCGCACGGGCGAAAGGCCGCGATCGAAATCCACCTGTTCCGGCTTGTCGAAACAGGCCGGATCGAGATTGTGCAGCACGCTGGGGAGATAGAGCAGGTCGCCCGCCTTCATCGTGACCCCGTCCATCACGATGTCGCGCACGAGATTGCGCGTGACCGAAACGGTGGGATAGCGGCGCATGAGTTCGTCCGTGGCGGCGGGAATGCGGGCGGCATCCTCACGCAGCGTGTCCTGATCCCCGGCAAAGCGGGCGAGATGCGCCGCGATATTGCCGAACATCGCGACCACGGTATCCAGCCCGCCGAACAGCAGGTTGCGGCACATGCGCTGCGCCTCCCCGAACGTCCAGGCGCGGCCTTCGATGGGCACGGAAAGAATGCGGCTGAACAGATCGTCGCCGGGATGCTTCAGCCGTTCCTCGACATAGGGGCGCAGGTAATCGTCCGCCGCGTCGCGCAGTTCGACCACGCTCATGCTGCCGTCGGGCCGGGTGAGCTGTTGTCCCAGCGGGCGCAATTTTGCCCGGTCCTCCACCGGCACCCCGATGAGCGAGAGGAAGATATGCAGCGGCACCACCTCGGCAAAGGCGGTCATGAATTCGCACCCGCCGCGTGGGCGCACATCGGCGATGAGGTCGCGCGATACGTCCCGCACCATCGGCGTCATCGCGACGACGTGTTGATTGGCGAAACCGCGCATCACGGCATTGCGGAACGGTTTGTGTTCGGGCGGATCGAGTTGCAGCGGGATGAAGTCCATCACCGCGCCAAGGCCGGGCGTCACGGCGAGCGCGGCGTTCGACAGGCGCTCGCTATCGCCCCACAATTCGCGGATCAGATCCCCCTGCGTCGCGATCCAGTGCCCGTGATTGCGCCCCGTCCACACCAGCCCCGGCCCACCCTGCAACGTTTTCCAGGCCGCGAAATAATCACGCTCCCCGCCCGGCGGCGCGAAAATGTCGAAGTCGACGACGCGGGCTTCGGGAACATGATCGGGGCGAACCGCCGGGGCAATGCTGGCCATGATGATCGGGCATCCTCTTATTGTTTTCGGGGCTCAGCCTATCCCCCGCACTTTGCCGGCGCACCTAGCCAAACGGCGCGGGGCACGGCAGAACCGCGCCATTCAACTGGCCCTGCATCGAAGGATTGCCGATCATGACCACTCGCCGCTTCGGCTCCGCGTTCCCGCTCCTGTGCGGGGCGGCGCTCGCCTCTCTCGCCGTTCCTGCCGCTGCCGCCCCGGCGGACGATCTCACCGCCTTGATGGACGATATCTATGCCGCGCGGCTGGAGGCCAGCCCGGTGAGCGCGTCGGCCGCCGGGGTCGAGGATTACGACAGCGACCTCGGCGATTATTCGGTCGCGGCGATGGACCGCTGGGCCGCTAAGGATGCGGCGTTCCTCGCCCGTTTGAACGCCATCGACGCGTCCGTCCTGCCCCCGCTGCGGCAGGCGGATTATGCGATCACGCGCCGCCTGCTCGCCGAATCGATCGACGGCAACCGCTTCGGGCAGAGGCTCATCGCGTTTTCGAGCTATTCCTCGCCATGGCAGAGCTGGGCCGGGATCGGCGATTCGATGCAATTCGCATCGGGACAGGATTACAGGGAATATCTCGACCGGCTGCATGCCATTCCCGCCGCCAGCGCGCAGGTCATCGCCAATACGCGCGCCGGGATCGCGGGGGGCTACGTCCTGCCTTGCGTCACATTGGGCGGATTGGAAGGGTCGGTGCGCGGCGCGGTTGCGGCGGCGCCCGAAGACACCCGGTTCTACACCCCGTTCACACGCGCCCGCCCCGCCGATGTGAGCGAGGCGGAATGGACGGCGTTGAAGGAAAGCGCCCGCGCCATCATCGCCGATGTCGTCGCGAAAACCTATCGCGAGGCCGCCGACATGCTGCGCGACGAATATGTCCCCGCCTGCACGAAGACGGTCGGCATTTCGGCGCAGACGGACGGGCCCGCATTTTATCAGTATCGCGTCGGCGCCAGCACCACGACCGATTACACGGCGCAGCAGATCCACGACATCGGCATGGCGGAGGTCGCGCGGATTTCGGCGGAAATGGACCGTGTGGCCGCCGACGCAGGCTATCCCGACCGTGCCGCCTTTGTCGAGAAGCTGCGCACCGATCCCGCCTATTACGCGGCGACGCCGGACGAGCTGATGGCCGCCGCGGCCGCGCAGGCGAAGGCGATCGACGGGATGATGCCCGATTATTTCCACCTGTTGCCGCGCCTGCCCTACGGCATCCGGGCGATCCCCGCAGAAACCGCGGAGGGCACGACGACCGCCTATTACCAGCCGGGCAGCCCGGCGAACGGCACGGCGGGATATTATTACGTGAACACGTCGAAGCTGGATCAGCGGCCGCTTTGGGAATTGCCCGCGCTCACCGCGCATGAGGCGGTGCCCGGCCATCATCATCAGATCGCCCTGCAACAGGAGCTGGACCTGCACCCGCTGCGCCGCGAATTCGGCTATTTCACCGCCTTTACCGAAGGGTGGGGCCTTTATGCCGAACGGCTTGGCATCGACATGGGGCTCTACGACACGCCCGAAAAGGATTACGGGCGACTGTCGTATGAGATGTGGCGGGCGTGCCGGCTGGTGGTGGATACCGGCATCCATGCGCTGGGCTGGACGAAGGGCCAGGCCGTCGATTTCATGACCGAGCATACCGCGCTTTCGGCGGCGAATATCGATGCGGAGGTCAATCGCTACATCAGCTGGCCGGGGCAGGCGCTCGGCTACAAGATGGGCGAGTTGAAAATCCGCGAATTGCGCGCGCGGGCGGAGGAACGGCTGGGCGCGCGGTTCGATTTGGCCGCGTTCAACGATGCGGTGATCGCGCAGGGGCCGGTGCCGCTGGACGTGCTCGACGCGCAGATCGAACGCTGGATGGCAGAGGTCGAAGCCGGGTAAGCCGATGCGGGAGGGGAAGCGGGCGCTACTCCTCCCCCATCTTCAGCGCGGCGATGAACGCTTCCTGCGGGATCGACACATTGCCGTATTCGCGCATCTTCGCCTTGCCCTTCTTCTGTTTCTCGAGGAGCTTCTTTTTCCGGCTGATGTCGCCGCCGTAACATTTGGCGGTCACGTCCTTGCGCATGGCGGAAATGGTTTCGCGGGCGATGACCTTGCCGCCGATCGCCGCCTGGATCGGGATTTTGAACAGGTGCCGGGGGATGAGATCCTTCAGCCGTTCGCACATGTGGCGGCCGCGTTCCTCCGCGACACCGCGATGCACGATCATCGACAGCGCATCGACCGGATCGCCGTTCACCATGATGCTCATCTTGACCAGGTCGCCTTCGCGCAGGCCGATCTGTTCATAGTCGAAGCTGGCGTAGCCGCGGCTGATCGATTTCAGCCGGTCGTAGAAATCGAACACCACCTCGTTCAACGGCAATTCGTAGCTTACCTGCGCCCGCCCGCCGACATAGGTCAGGTCGCGCTGAATCCCCCGGCGGTCCTGACACAGTTTCAGAATCGAGCCGAGATATTCGTCGGGGGTGTAGATCACCGCCTTGATCCACGGCTCCTCGATCGTCTCGATCCGCGAGGGATCGGGATAGTCGGCGGGATTGTGGAGGTAGATCTCCTCCGCATCGTCGGTCCGCGACTTGCCGAGCTGAATGCGATAGACGACCGACGGCGCGGTGGTGATGAGGTCGAGATCATATTCGCGGGTCAGCCGCTCCTGAATGATCTCCAGATGAAGCAGCCCCAGGAACCCGGCACGAAAGCCGAAGCCGAGCGCCGCGCTCGATTCCATCTCGAAGGTAAAGCTCGCATCGTTCAGGCGCAGTTTCCCGATCGATTCGCGCAGCTTGTCGAAATCGGCGGCATCCACGGGGAACAGGCCGCAGAACACGACCGGCTGCACTTCCTTGTATCCCGGCAGCGCCTTGTCCGCGCCGTTCTTCACCGTGGTGATGGTGTCGCCGACCTTGGCCTGTTCGACTTCCTTGATCTGCGCCGTGATGAAACCGATTTCGCCGGGGCCGAGTTCGGGCAATTGCTCGATCTTGGGGCGCATGCAGCCCACGCGATCGACCAGATGCTCGGTCTCGCCCTGCATGAACTTGATGTTCAGCCCTTTTTTGAGCACGCCCTGCATGACGCGCACAAGGATCACGACACCGAGATAGGGATCGTACCAGCTATCGACGAGCATCGCCTTCAACGGCGCGTCACGGTCGCCTGTGGGCGGCGGAATGCGGCGCACGACGGCTTCCAGCACTTCCTCGATGCCGAGGCCGGATTTCGCGCTGGTGAGCACGGCGTCCGATGCGTCGATGCCGATGATGTCCTCGATCTCGGCCTTGACCTTTTCGGGTTCGGCGGCGGGCAGGTCGATCTTGTTGATGACGGGCACGATCTCATGGTCGTGTTCGATCGACTGGTACACGTTGGCGAGCGTCTGCGCCTCGACCCCCTGTGCCGCGTCGACGACGAGCAGCGCACCTTCGCACGCGGCGAGGCTGCGGCTGACTTCATAGGCGAAATCGACGTGGCCGGGCGTGTCCATCAGGTTGAGCTGATAGGTCTTGCCATCGCTGGCGGTGTAATCGAGGCGCACGGTCTGCGCCTTGATCGTGATGCCGCGCTCCCGCTCGATATCCATGTTGTCCAGCACCTGCTGGCTCATTTCGCGTTCGGTCAGCCCGCCGGTCAGCTGAATCAGGCGGTCGGCCAGGGTCGATTTGCCGTGGTCGATATGGGCGATGATGCTGAAATTGCGGATAAGCGATAGATCGGTCATGCGCGCCCCTTAGCCCGCCTGTACGGCGCTGTCAGCAACTAGTGCTGTGCCTGTGCGCGATCGGATGATAAGGCGCGGACATGAAATTTGACAATTCCCGCATCGAGGCGGGCCGCCGCACCCTGAACGTCGCAACGAGCGTGGACGGTACGCGCGCCATGCCGCCGCTGCTGCTGCTCAACGGAATCGGGTTCAACATCGCCCTGCTCGAAGGGCTGGCGTCCGGTTTTGCCGGGCGGCGCATCGTCATCCCCGACATGCCGGGATGCGGCGGATCGCCCGATCCGGCCATGCCCTATGCGATGGCGTGCATCGCCCGCGACATGACCGCGATGATGGACACGCTTTATCCCGGTGAGGCGTTCGACTGCCTCGGCTTTTCCTGGGGCGGCGCGCTGGCGCAGCAGATCGCGGTACAGGCGCAGAATCACGTGCGGCGGCTCGTGCTGGTGTCGACGACATCGGGCATGCCGCTCCCGCTCGGCGATGCGGAGATGATCGCGCGGCTGATGGATCCGCGCGAATATGCCGATCCGCGCCGGATGAGCCGGAACCTGTCGGCCATGTTGAAGGAAGGCGGCGCGGGCGCAGGGCTTCTCACCCGCCTCGCCGCGCCGACGCCTGCCGGGGTGACGGGACAGCTGTTCGCGCTTGCGGGGTGGAGCGTGCTGCCGCTGTTGCCGTTCGTGCGGGTGCCGGTGCTCATCGTGGGGACGGACGACGATATAGTCGTGCCGGTCGCGCATAATCAGTTCCTGCGCTGCGCCCTGCCCTCTGCCGAAACGTTCGAGTTGAAGAGCGGCGGCCATCTGGCGCCGCTCGCCTCGCCCGAACGGGTGTTGCCGCGGCTGAAACGGTTTCTGGCCGCGGAGGGGGATGAACGCGCGGCCCCGCGCGCGTCGCACATCGGCGCCGCAGCGGGCGCCGGGCGGCAGGCGGCCTGAACCGCTTTTCTTTTCGCGGGGCTTCGATACCATCGCGCCGGAAAACCATCGGCCCCGCCTGCGAAGGCGCGCGGCCATGACGGGAAGGAAAGCGCCATGCGTCACATCGCCATCATCGGGTCTGGGCCCGCCGGCTACTACACCGCCGAAGCCGCGCTGAAGCAATGGGGCGACGATGTGCGCGTCGACGTGTTCGACCGGCTTCCCGTGCCCTATGGCCTTATCCGCACCGGCGTCGCGCCCGATCACCAGACGATCAAGAAGGTCGCGATGCGCTATGAAAAGACCGCGCTGACCGAAAACGTGCGCTTTGTCGGCAATATCTCCATCGGCACCGATATTTCCATCGCGCAGCTGCAATCGCTTTACGATGCGGTGGTGCTGGCGACCGGCGCGCCGCGGGACCGCGCGCTCGGCATCGCGGGCGAGGAGCTGACGGGCGTGCACGGGAGCGCCGAGTTCGTCGGCTGGTACAATGGGCATCCGCAATTTGCCGGGCTGGCGCCGGACCTCGCCGCCGAAACCGCGGTCGTCATCGGCAATGGCAATGTGGCGCTCGACATCGCGCGGATCCTCGCCAAGACCGCCCGCGAATTCGCGGGGTCGGACATCGTTGCCCATGCGCTCGACGGGTTGAACGCGTCGCGGCTGCGGCGGATCGTGGTGCTGGGGCGGCGCGGCCCGCATCAGATCGCGATGACGCCCAAGGAGCTGGGCGAGCTGGGCGAGCTGGAGCGGGCGGTGCCGATCGTGGCGCCGGACGATCTTCCGCCCGAGAGCGAGGATGAGGCGCTGGACCCCGGACAGCGCAAGTCGGTCGCCCTGCTGCGCCAGTTCGCGCGGAACCGCGCCGGCGACAAGCCGCTCGCCATCGAATTCGACTTCTTCGCCTCGCCCGTGCGCATCGTGGGCGAGGATCGCGTCGCCGCCGTCACGGTGGAGCGGACGCGGCTGGACGATGGCCGCCCGGTCGGCACGGGGGAGACCTACGACATTCCGTGCGGCCTGGTGGTGAGCGCGATCGGCTATCGCAGCGTGCCGATCCCCGGCGTGCCTTTTGATGAAAAACAGGGGCGCATCGCCAATGACGACGGGCGCGTGGGAGACGGGCTGTATTGCGTGGGCTGGGCCCGGCGCGGGCCGACCGGCACCATCGGCACGAACAAGCCCGACGGCTTTGCCATCATCGACAAGATCGCCGCCGACATGGCCGAACCCGCGGGCAAGCAGGGCCGCGAAGGTTTCGACGCATTGGCGGCAGAGCGCGGGCTCGACATCGTGACCTTCCGCGACTGGAAACGGATCGAGGAGGCGGAAACCGGCGCCGCCCGCGACGGCGCCCCGCGGGAAAAGTTCACCGATATCGAGGCGATGATCCGCGCGCGGGGCTGACGCCTGGACAGCAGACGGGCGCGGGCTTAGAAACCCGCGCCGCGCCGCTTACTGACAGGCGAGACACTCGTCGTAATCGGTCGTCGGCAGTTCGTATTTCGCAGGATCGATGGTGTTGTCCGCCTCCACCCCGCCGGCGAAGCCTGCCCGCTGCACCGATTTGGAGCGCAGGTAGTAGAGCGACTTGATCCCCATCTCCCACGCCCGGAAATGCAGCATGGCCAGATCCCACTTGTCGACATCGGCCGGGATGAACAGGTTCAGCGACTGCGCCTGGTCGATATAGGGCGTCCGGTCGCCCGCGAATTCGAGCAGCCAGCGCTGATCGATTTCGAAGCTCGTCTTGAACACCGCCTTTTCCTCGGGCGAGAGGAAGTCGAGATGCTGCACCGATCCGCCGCGTTCGAGGATCGAGTTCCACACATTGGCGGAATCCTTCGATTTTTCGCGCAGGATCTTTTCCAGATACGGGTTCTTCACGATGAAGCTGCCCGACAATGTCTTGTGCGTGTAGATATTGGCCGGGATCGGCTCGATGCACGCGCTCGTCCCGCCGCAGATGATGGAGATCGACGCGGTCGGCGCAATCGCCATCTTGCAGCTGAAACGTTCCATCGCGCCCTGATCCGCGGCGTCGGGGCACGGGCCGCGCTCCTTGGCCAGCATCATCGACGCCTCGTTCGCGCGGGCATTGATATGCTGGAACATTTTCAGGTTCCAGGCCTTTGCCATCGCGGTTTCGAACCCGATGTTCTTCTTCTGCAGGAACGAGTGGAAGCCCATGACCCCCATGCCGACGCTGCGCTCGCGCTCCGCCGAATATTTCGCGCGGGCCATTTCGTCGGGCGCACGGTCGATATAATCCTGCAGCACGTTGTCGAGGAAGCGCATCACGTCCTCGATGAACATCTCGTCCTTGTGCCATTCGTCCCAGGTTTCAAGATTGAGCGAGGAGAGACAGCACACCGCCGTGCGGTCGTTGCCGAGATGGTCGCGGCCCGTGGGCAGCGTGATCTCGCTGCACAGGTTCGACGTGCTGACCTTGAGGCCCAGATCGCGGTGATGTTTCGGCATCATGCGGTTCACCGTGTCGGAGAACACGATATAGGGCTCGCCCGTCTGCAGCCGGGTTTCGACGAGCTTCTGAAACAGGGAGCGCGCATCGACGGTGGCGCGGGCGCTGCCGTCGCGGGGGGAGCGCAGCTGAAACTCGTCACCGTTGCGGACCGCTTCCATGAATTCGTCGGTCAGCAACACGCCGTGATGCAGGTTCAGCGCCTTGCGGTTGAAATCGCCCGAGGGTTTACGGATTTCGAGGAACTCCTCGATCTCCGGGTGCGACACGTCGAGATAGCACGCCGCCGATCCGCGGCGCAGCGAACCCTGCGAAATGGCGAGGGTCAGGCTGTCCATCACGCGGACGAAGGGGATGATGCCGCTCGTCTTGCCGTTGAGGCCCACCGGCTCGCCAATGCCGCGCACGCTGCCCCAATATGTGCCGATGCCGCCGCCCCGGCTCGCCAGCCAGACATTCTCGTTCCAGGTGTTGACGATCCCCTCGAGGCTGTCCTCCACCGAATTGAGATAGCACGAAATCGGCAGGCCGCGCCCGGTGCCGCCATTGGACAGCACCGGCGTCGCGGGCATGAACCACAGCCGCGAGATATAGTCGTAGAGCCGCTGCGCATGCGGCTCGTCATCGGCATAGGCGTCGGCGACGCGCGCGAACAGATCCTGATAGCTTTCGTCGGGCAGCAGATACCGGTCGTTCAGCGTTTCCCTGCCGAAATCGGTCAGCAGCGCATCGCGGCTGTCATCGGTGGTAATGGC
Source organism: Croceicoccus sp. YJ47 (assembly GCF_016745095.1). Taxonomy (NCBI): domain Bacteria; kingdom Pseudomonadati; phylum Pseudomonadota; class Alphaproteobacteria; order Sphingomonadales; family Erythrobacteraceae; genus Croceicoccus; species Croceicoccus sp. YJ47. Next base: position 2,368,723 of record NZ_CP067087.1, on the reverse strand, counting down.
AAAGCGGCGCTCGGCAATGTCGCGCGAGGACAGCGGTTTTGCAGCGGCGGCCTTGGCGACCTCGCTCACCATGTTGGCCATGGCCGACGCGGTCGCGGTCTCCACCGTTTCGGTTTCTGCTGCGGGCGTTTTTTCAGGCGCGGCGGTGCGGGCCTTCTTCGCCGGCTTTTCCTTCTGTTCCACCGTGTCGGCGAACATGTCGATATCCCCAGCTGTCGAAGTCACCTGCGCGTCGTCTCCGTCCTTGAAATCCATGGATTTGCCCACCTGCCGAACCTGCGGTCGCAGCACCGCAGCGCCCGGAAACATAGCCCCGGAACGATTGCAGCGATAACGACCAAAAAAAGCCAGAACACCGATATGTAGCGTTTTGCCGCCCAGATCGTGTCGATGGGTGGTATGTCTCTATAAAAGCAGGCCCGGTGTCAATACGCATGCCGCCACCCGTTGCGATGGCCGGACCGCCCGAACGGGCCGCGACGCGCGGGCAAAGCTGGCGCGCACGCGATGCAAGCGAAATCTTGCGATTTTTTCTTTTTTTCCACGGCCAAAATTCGCATGCCGCCCATCCCCGCCGGGAGGGTTTGCATCCTGCGTTGTGCGAACCTATCCCATCCTTCGTGTTCAAGGCGTTTGCCGGAAAGGATCCTACCCCATGCTCAACATCATCGGCGCCATCGTATCGGGCGCGATCATCGGCGTCCTGGCGCGTTTCTTCTTTCCCGGCGAGGTGGACATGGGGTTCTTCGCCACCATCGCGCTCGGCGTTGGCGGCTCGCTGCTCGCCGGGCTGGTGACGAGCCGGGGGCGCTCCGATTTTCACCGGGCGGGCTGCCTCGCCTCCATCCTGGGCGGGATGGCGCTCATCCTGATCGGGCGGCTGTTCTTCTAGGTCGCGGCGCGCGTCACGGTACGATCACCGTGTCGCGCGCCACCTCGTCGGTCAGCGGATAGTCGGCATTGAAATGCAGCCCGCGGCTTTCCTTGCGGCGCCGGGCGCTGCGCACGATGAGATCGGCGGTCTGCAACAGGTTGCGCAATTCGATCAAATCCTGCGTCACGCGGAAATTGCCGTAATATTCCTGCACCTCGTCATTGAGCAGGCGAATGCGGTTGGCGGCGCGCTCCATGCGTTTATCCGTGCGCACGATGCCGACGTAATTCCACATGAAGCGGCGGATCTCGGTCCAGTTCTGCTTGATCACCACCTCCTCGTCGGCGGCGCTGACCCGGCTTTCGTCCCATGGGCGGACCGGCGGCGGCGGCGGCAGATCGTCCATCCGCGCCAGGATGTCGCGCGCCGAGGCATCGCCGAACACGAAACATTCGAGCAGCGAATTCGACGCGAGGCGATTCGCCCCGTGCAGGCCGGTGTCCGAACATTCGCCGATCGCGTATAATCCGGGCAGGTCCGCGCGCCCGGCCATGTCGACCCGCACCCCGCCGCAGGTGTAATGCTGTGCCGGGACGACGGGGATCGGCTGCACCGTCATGTCGATGCCGAGTTTCAGCAGCCGTTCGTGGATCGTCGGGAAATGTTCGCGCACGAATTCCGGTTCGCGGTGGCTGATGTCGAGATGCACGTAATCGAGGCCGAGCCGCTTGATTTCATGGTCGATCGCGCGGGCCACGATGTCGCGCGGGGCGAGTTCGAGCCGCTCGTCGAAATCGGGCATGAAGCGGCGGCCCGCCTCGGCCCCGGCCTCGGGCGGGAGCGTCAATATGCCGCCCTCGCCGCGCACGGCCTCGGTGATGAGGAAATTCTTCACGTCGAGATTGTAGAGGCAGGTCGGGTGGAACTGCATGAATTCCATGTTCGACACGCGGCACCCGGCGCGCCACGCCATCGCGATGCCGTCGCCGGTCGCCCCGCGTGGCGCCGTGCTGAACAGGTAGGTGCGCCCCGCCCCGCCGGTGGCGAGGATGGTGGCGCGCGCGGTCAATGCCTCGACCCGGCCGTTCTGCCCCGCCTCCTTCGCCGTGTCGAGCGCGTAGACGCCCCAGATCTTCTGCCCGCCCTCCGGCTCCGTGCGGTGGCGGTCGCCGATGAGGTCGATGGCCACCATGTTGGGCCGCATGGTGATGTTGGGATGCGCATCGGCGGCACGCAGCAACGCATCCTGCACCGCCCAGCCGGTCGCGTCGTCGACATGCACGATGCGCCGATGCGAATGCCCCCCTTCGCGTGTGAGGTGGAGCGATTGCCCGTCGGTATTGAACGGCACGCCGAGGTCGATCAGCCGCTGAATCGCCCTGGGCGCCTGTTCGATGACATATTCGACCGCCTCGCGCCGGTTGAGCCCCGCGCCCGCCACCATGGTATCGCGGATGTGATCCTCGAACGTGTCGCCCGCGTCCAACACGGCGGCAATGCCCCCCTGCGCCCACGCGGTGGAACCGGCATCGAGCGCGCCCTTGGCCAGCACCAGCACCCGCGCCCGTTCGGCCAGCACCAGCGCCGCCGACAATCCCGCCGCGCCCGATCCCACGATGATGACGTCATAATCGCTCATCCGGAAAAACCCGGGCTGCACGGGGCGATGGTGGGCATGCGGTGGTGTCCTCGTTTACGGTCGTCGTGACGCGGCCATGCCATTCGATTCGTACCCGTGGCAAGCGCGCGTTTTCGCGGGCGCTGTCCGCCCCTCGCCCTCTCCAATCGGGCAGGTCGGCGCCTACCGCTGGCATTCGGGGCGAAATTTGCCTAACCCCCATGTCAAATTCACCATTGGAGAACCCGACCATGAAGGACATCTACGTTGTTTCCGCCGCACGCACCGCCATCGGCACGTTCGGCGGCGCCTTCAAGGAAGCGAAGCCCGGCAATCTTGGCGGGAAGGTCATTGCCGCCGCTCTCGAACGCGCGGGGCTGTCGCCCGAGATGGTCGGCCACGTGGTGATGGGCAATGTCGTGCCGTGCGAGCCGAGCGACGCCTATGTCAGCCGCATCGCCGCGGTCGAGGCCGGCATCCCCACGAGGCGCCCGCCATGACCGTCAACCGGCTGTGCGGGTCGGGGCTTCAGGCGATCGTGTCGGCGGCGCAGATGATCGCGCTCGGCGATTGCGAGATCGCGGTCGGCGGCGGGTGCGAGGTGATGAGCCGGGCGCCCTATTTCATGACCGGCGCGCGCTGGGGCCTGAAAATGGGTGACGCCACGGTGCAGGACGGCATGCTGGGCGCGTTGCACGATCCCTTCCACGAATATCACATGGGCATGACGGCGGAGAACGTGGCCGACAAATACGGCATCACGCGCGAGATGCAGGACGAACTCGCCGCAGAGAGCCAGCGCCGCGCCGCCCACGCGATCGAGCAGGGCTGGTTCAAGGACGAGATCGTGCCCATCGAGGTGCGCCAGGGCCGCAATGTCGCGACCTTCGACACCGACGAACATGTGAAGGCGGGCACGAGTGCGGACAAGCTCGCCGGCCTGCGCACCGTGTTCAAGAAGGAAGGCGGCACCGTGACCGCGGGCAACGCATCGGGCATCAACGACGGCGCCTCCGCCGTGATTCTCGCCAGCGAGGCCGCGGTGAAGGAGCACAACCTCACCCCGATGATGCGGCTCGTCGCCTATGGCCACGCAGGCGTCGACCCGCAATACATGGGCATCGGCCCGGTCCCGGCGACGAAGGCCGCGCTGAAGCGTGCGGGCATCGACAAGGACGCGCTCGACGTGATCGAATCGAACGAGGCTTTCGCCGCGCAGGCCTGCGCCGTGGTCAACGAGATGGCGTTCGACAATGCGAAGGTGAACCCCAACGGCAGCGGCATCTCGCTCGGCCATCCGATCGGCGCGACGGGCGCGATCCTGACGACGAAGCTCGCCTATGAAATGCGCCGTCAGAAGGCGAAGATGGGCCTCACCACCATGTGCATCGGCGGCGGTCAGGGCATCGCCGCGATCTGGGAAAACGTGAGCTAGGCCGCGCATTCACGATGGAAACGAGAAGGGCGGCACCTGTCACCGGGTGCCGCCCTTTTTCATGCGCTTTTTTGAGACGCGCCGCGATCAGGCGAAGATGTCGCTATCGGCGGATTTCTGAATCGGGTTGGGCACGGGGAGCTGGCTGTCCTTGCAGGCGCGGTCGATCTCCGGCTCCGCCTCGGGGCGGTATTCGCCGCTGCCCATCATGCGCGCCATCATGGTGATCGGCCACATCCACATTTCCATCCATGCCGCCAGCATCGGCATGCCCATGTCGGTCGGCATCTGTGGAAAAGGGGTCTGCGTATCGCGTTTGTCGGCCATGTCTCGCTCCCACGGCCCCGGTTGCTTGGATCGGGTCTGGATCGATGGGGCCATCTTGGCAAAGCGTGAACGGCAAAACGGTTCCGGTCAATGCGCGCGGCTTGCCTCGTACCACAGGCAATGGTTGACGACCGGGCAGCGCTCGCAAAGCGGGCTGCGTGCGCGGCAGATGCGCTTCCCGAACTGGATGAGCCAGAAATGCCCGTCCTGCATGGCCCAGTCGGGCGCGCGCTCCTCCAGCTCTGCCGCGGTGCGGTCGGCGGTCTTCGCATCGGTCAGGCCGATCCGGTTGCAGACGCGGTGCACATGGGTGTCGACCGCGATCACCGCGCGCCCGAAGGTGAAGGACAGCACGATATCGGCGCATTTCCGCCCGATGCCGGGCAATGCCATCAACCCCGCGCGCGTGTCGGGCACGGTGCCGCTGTGCCGGTCGAGCAGGGCCGCGCAAAAGGCACGGATATTGCGCGTCTTCATGTTGTAGAGGCCGCACGGGCGGATCGCATCGGCGATGGCTGCGTCGTCGCGCCGGAGCATCGCCTCGGGCGTGGCGGCCAGGGCGAACAGCGCGCGCGCCGCAGCCGCCGTATTCCGGTCGAGCGATTGCGCCGACAGCATGCAGGAAATGCAGGAGCGGAACGCGTCGGGCTGTCCCTTCGGTCCCTTCGCATCGAGGGTGCGGCCCGGCATCGCATCGGCCAGCCGGCGAAATACGGTTGCGACCTCTGCTTCGGGGATCAGTGCCATCGCACCGTCAATGGTCGGCGGCGGGGTGGGTTCCGCGCTTCGCTATCGCTCGCGAGTGACGCTGCCGCCATGACGCCCCGCGTCATGACGTGTCTGGCGTCACTCCCACTCGATCGTGCCGGGGGGCTTGGAGGTGTAGTCGTAGACCACCCGGTTGATGCCTTGAACCTCGTTCACGATGCGCGTGGCGGTCGCGGACAGGAACGCGCTGTCGAAGGGGTACACATCCGCCGTCATGCCGTCGGTGCTCGTCACCGCGCGCAGGGCGCACACGCTGTCATAGGTGCGGCTGTCGCCCATCACGCCGACGGTCCGCACGGGGAGCAGCACGGCGAACGCCTGCCAGATTGCATCGTACAGCCCGGCATTGCGGATTTCCTCGAGGTAGATCGCGTCCGCCTTGCGCAATATGTCGCAACGTTCGCGCGTAACCTCGCCCGGAATGCGGATGGCGAGGCCCGGTCCGGGGAACGGATGGCGCCCGACGAACACATCGGGCAAGCCGAGCTCGCGGCCAAGGTCGCGCACCTCGTCCTTGAACAATTCGCGCAAGGGTTCGACCAGTTGCATGTTCATGCGTTCGGGCAGGCCGCCGACATTGTGGTGGCTCTTGATCGTGACGCTCGGCCCGCCGGTGAACGACACGCTTTCGATGACGTCGGGATAGAGCGTGCCCTGGGCGAGGAAATCGGCGCCGCCGATCTTCTTCGCCTCGTCTTCGAACACGTCGATGAAGGTCTTGCCGATGAACTTGCGCTTGGCCTCCGGATCGGTGACGCCCTTCAATCCGTTCAGAAACAGGGCCGACACGTCGCGGTGCACCAGCGGGATGTTATATGCCCCGCGGAAGAGCGAGACGACCTGCTCCGCCTCCCCCATGCGCATCAGGCCATGGTCGACAAACACGCAGGTCAGCTGATCGCCGATCGCCTCGTGAATGAGCACGGCGGCGACGGTAAGATCGACCCCGCCCGACAAGCCGCAGATCACCTTGCCGTCGCCGACCTGTTCGCGGATTTCGGCGATCTTCGTGCGCCGGAACTCCGCCATGGTCCAGTCGCCGGCACAGCCGCAGACATGGCGCACGAAATTGGCGATCAGCCGGCCGCCATCGGGCGTGTGAATGACCTCGGGATGGAATTGCGTGCCGTAGAAACGCCGGCTTTCATCCGCGATCACGGCGAAGGGGGCGCCATCGCTGGTCGCGACGATTTCGAAACCGGGGGCGAACTCGGTCACCTTGTCGCCGTGGCTCATCCAGACCTGATGCCGTTCACCGACCTGCCAGAGCCCGTCGAACAAAGCGCATTTTTCCGTCACGGTAAGGAACGCGCGCCCGAATTCGCCACCCTCGCCGGTTTCGTGGCCGGGCCGCACCTCGCCGCCCAGCTGCTTCGTCATCACCTGCTGCCCGTAACAGATGCCGAGGATGGGGATGCCCGCCTCGAACATTTCCTGCGGCGCGCGGGGGCTGCCTTCGCCCGGCACGCTGGCGGGGCTGCCCGACAGGATGATGCCCTTCGGCTTCATCCGGGCGAACGCCTCTGCGGCCTGCGTAAAGGGGGCGATTTCGGAATAGACGCCCGCCTCGCGCACGCGGCGCGCGATGAGCTGCGTCACCTGGCTTCCGAAATCGACGATCAGGATGGTGTCGTCGGTGGTCGAATCTGTCAAAGTATCGGGCATGGGCGCGCGATAGAAAGCCCTCCCGCATCTGTCCAGCGCGCGCTGCGTCCGGCGATCGGGACGCAGAACGATTGCGAAAGTTGCAAGCAATAATGTTACTTTCGCATTTGCGATTGTAACCGCGCCGCCATAAATGCCCCCTTGTCGGGCGGCGGCGCCCTGTTCTCCCCAGTCCCCCACGGGGCACGCACCGGGAAGACCCCCAAGTTCCCGGTCCCGCCGCCCTTCACCTTTTTGGGAAACGGATGCGCTGAAGGCTTTCATGCCAACAGGAGACATTCCATGCGAAACATCGCACTCAACCTTGCCGGTCCGCTTTGCGGCGTGATCGTTGCGGCTTCGGCCAGCGGGCTGTTCTTTACCGCCACGCTGATCTGACCGTTTCAAAAACCTGCCGCCTCGCCCCCGGATCGCCGGGACGCGGGCGGCGGGTTTTTGCCTATCCCCCTATATTGCCCAGCACCAGCGCGAGGATAAGCCCGAGCGCGGTCGCGACCCCGGCCAGATGCTTGTCATCCTGATAGGCCTGTGGGAACACCTCCGTCGCAAGGCTGGCGACCACCGCGCCCGCCGCGAAACAGCGGATGAAGGCCAGCACCCCCTCCCCCACCGTGTCGAGCAGCAGATTGCCCGCGAGCGCGGCCAGCGACAACAGCCCCGCCGTCGCCGCCCAGATGCCCAGGATGCGCAGTTTGGAGCGCCCGCCATGCGCCGCCATGTCGCGCGCGCTGCCCGCGGCCTCCGGCAGGTTGGACAGGAAGATCGACCCGGCGAGCGCCGCCACCTCCCCCGCGCCCGCACCGATCAGCGCCACGCCAAGCGCCAGGTTTTCGGGTATCCCGTCGAGCGTGATCGCGGCCAGCAGACCGCCGCCCGAATCCGGCCCCCAATATTCGTCGATGAGGTAATCGACCGCGGCGAATACCACCGCGCCCGCGGCCACGCCGATCATCGCCATGGCGAGCGAGCTTCGCTCCACCGACGGCTCGACCAGTTCGGTCACCAGCGACAGCACCAGCGCCCCGCCCGCCAGCGCCACCAGGAATGCGCGGGTGGTATCGCCCATGTGGCCGTAAATGCCCCATGCCGCGCCCGCGATGAGCGCGGCCGATACCGCCACCACCACAAGAAGCGTCATCATCATCGCGTCTCTCCTGCGCCCGCCTGCCCTGCGAATGTCGTGCCCGGCTGTGGAAAACAAGGGGTTTTGCTTGGGGAATCGGGCGCGCGGGGCTATATGATGACGATGGCAGAAAACACCAATGAAGACACCGGCGCGCCCATCGGCGAAACGCCGGAAACGGCGCCCGAAAATTCCGGATCGGCGATTGCCGCCGACGCCGCCACCCCGCGGCAGGTGCAGCGCGGCGAATATGGCGCGGAATCGATCAAGGTGCTGAAAGGGCTCGACGCGGTGCGCAAGCGGCCGGGCATGTATATCGGCGATACCGACGACGGCTCGGGCCTGCACCACATGGTGTTCGAAGTGTCGGACAACGCCATTGACGAGGCGCTCGCCGGGCATTGCGACCGCGTGCTGATCGAGCTGCACCCCGATGGCAGCGTGTCGGTCGACGACAATGGCCGCGGCATCCCCACCGACATCCACCGCGGCGAAGGCGTGTCGGCGGCCGAGGTCATCATGACCCAGCTCCACGCTGGCGGCAAGTTCGAGAACACGACCGACGACAACGCCTACAAGGTGTCGGGCGGTCTGCACGGCGTCGGCGTGTCGGTGGTGAACGCGCTGTCCGAATGGCTGGAGCTGACCATCTGGCGCGACGGCAAGGAACACTGGATGCGGTTCGAGCATGGCAACACGGTCGAACCGTTGAAGATCGTGGGCGATGCGCCGCTCAACGACGCGGGCGAGCCGCGCAAGGGCACGCGCGTCACCTTCAAGGCCAGTGACGAGACGTTCAAGAACGTGCTCGAATATGATTTCGACCGGCTGGAGCATCGCTATCGCGAGCTGGCGTTCCTCAATTCCGGCGTGCGCATCATCCTGCGCGACCGGCGGCACGAGGACGTGGCCGAGCACGATCTGTATTACGATGGCGGCATCGGCGCCTTCGTCAAATATCTCGACCGGAACAAGGCCGCGCTCATCCCCGAACCCATCGCGATTTCGGCGGATCGCGACAGCATCGGGATCGAGGTCGCGCTCGAATGGAACGATTCCTATTACGAGAACGTGCTGTGCTTCACGAACAACATTCCGCAGCGTGACGGCGGCACCCATCTTGCCGCGTTCCGCGCCGCGCTGACCCGCACGTTGAACGGCTATGCCGACCGGTCGGGGCTGATGAAGAAGGAAAAGGTTTCGCTCACCGGCGAGGACATGCGCGAGGGGCTGACCGCGATCGTGTCGGTGAAGCTGCCCGATCCCAAATTCGGCTCGCAGACGAAGGACAAGCTCGTCTCCTCCGAGGTGCGTCAGCCGCTGGAAAGCCTGATGGCGGACAAGATGAGCGACTGGCTGGAAGAAAATCCCGCCAATGCCAAGACCATCGTGCAGAAGATCGTCGATGCCGCCGCCGCGCGCGAGGCCGCGAAAAAGGCGCGCGAGCTGACCCGGCGCAAGGGCGCGATGGACATTGCCAGCCTGCCCGGCAAGCTCGCCGATTGCCAGGAACGCGATCCCACGAAATGCGAGCTTTTCCTGGTCGAGGGCGATTCCGCAGGCGGTTCGGCGAAGCAGGGCCGCGACCGCAAGATTCAGGCGATCCTGCCCTTGAAGGGCAAGATCCTCAACGTGGAACGCGCGCGGTTCGACCGGATCATCTCGTCAAAGGAGGTCGGCACGCTGATCCAGGCGATGGGCACTGGCCTGCGCGACGAATTCAACCTTGAAAAGCTGCGCTATCACAAGATCGTCATCATGACCGACGCCGATGTCGACGGCGCGCATATCCGTACGCTCCTGCTCACCTTCTTTCAGCGGCAGATGCCGGAGATCGTCAAGGAAGGCCATCTCTACATCGCGCAGCCGCCGCTGTATAAGGTCGCGAAGGGCAAGTCGGAGGTCTATCTCAAGGACAACGACGCGCTCGACCGCTATCTGATCGAGGCGGCGCTCAATGGCCGCGTGCTCGAAACGCGGGGCGGTGCGCGCAGCGGCGCCGACCTCGCCACCATCGTGGAGCAGGCGCGCCGGTTCAAGAGCACGCTGGCCTTCGCGCCCAACCGCTATGACCCGACCATCGTGGAGGCGCTCGCGCTTTCGGGTGCGTTGACGCCGGGGCTGGACCCGGCGGCGCGCGGGGCGGCGCTCGACGCGACGGCAGCCTGGATGCAGAGCCTCGACCCCGAGGCGAAATGGTCCGCCTACCAGACCGACGAAGGCTATGCCGTGGACCGCGTGTGGCGCGGCGTCACCGATCACCACCCGATCGACGGCAAGTTCCTCGACAGTGCGGAGGCGCGCAAGCTGGCCTCGCTCGCCACGCTTCAGAAAGAGATCTACGAAGCCGGCGCGCAGCTGGTGAAGGCAGGGACCGACGGCGAGGATGACGACAGCGCCGCATCGAAGGGCGCGCATATCAACCGCCCGACGCAGCTGCTCGAACAGATCTTCGCCATCGGACGCAAGGGCCTGTCGATCCAGCGGTACAAGGGGTTGGGAGAAATGAACGCGGATCAGCTTTGGGAAACCACGCTCGATCCCGACAATCGCGCCCTGTTGCAGGTGAAGGTGGAGGACGCCGACGTCACCGACGAGATCTTCACCCGGTTGATGGGCGATATCGTCGAACCGCGCCGCGAATTCATTCAGGACAATGCGCTGAACGTCGCGAATCTCGATATCTGATCGGTCTGCCCGTTCCGCTGCCCGCCTCGTGGCGGATGGCGGAACGAGCGGCGGTTTCCTCGGTTGTGTGGGTAAACCCCAATCGAAGGAAAACGAGTATGACGACCAACACGGCAACCGCACAGTACAAGGGCCTCGGCAAGGACGGACTCGGCCATGTCGCTACGAAGAGCGGATCGGTCGATGCGCCCTATGGCTTCAACACGCGGTTCGAGGACAAGCCCGGCACCAACCCCGAGGAAATGATCGCCGCCGCCCATGCGTCGTGCTTCACCATGGCCACCAGCTTCGCCCTTGCGAAGGCGGGATATGAGGATGGCCAGCTCGACACCGAATGCACCGTCACGCTGGAAAAGGATGGCGACGGGTTCAAGGTGTCGAAATCCGCGCTGTCGCTGACGGCAAAGGTTGAGGGGCTTGCGCAGGACAAGTTCGAGGAAATCACCGACGGCACCAAGGTCGGCTGCCCCATTTCCAAGCTGCTCAATTGCGAGATCACGCTGGAGCGGACGCTTCAATCTTGAGCCAGCGCCCCAAGGTTCTTTTCGTCTGCCTCGGCAACATATGTCGCTCTCCGCTCGCGGAGGCGGCATTCCGCGCCGAGGCGGAACGCGCCGGGCTCGACGCGGAGGCGGATTCGGCGGGCACCGGCAACTGGCACGTCGGCGACCCGCCCGATCCCCGCGCGATCGAGCAGGCCAGGACGCAGGATATCGACATCCGCGCGTACAAGGGGCGTCAGGTGACGGAGGACGATTTCCGTCAGTTCACCCATGTCTTCGCCCTCGACGAAGCCAATCTCGAAGTGCTGGAATCCATCCGCCCCGCCGATGGCACCGCAAAACTCAGCCTGTTGATGGACGTGGTGCCGGACAAGCGCGGACAGCCGGTGGCGGATCCCTATTTCGGCGGACCCGACGGGTTCGTGACGACATGGGACGACGTGCACGAAGCGGCCCGCGCCCTGGTCGCGCAATTGCAGGGATGAACAAGCCCGAACAGGCGGTCACACGCCTGCTGGGCCAGACGCCCGGGGCCGTGCGCCCGCTTTCGGGCGGCGATCTGTCGGCGGTATTCTGCGTGACGATGCCGGATGGCGCGTCTTTCGTGGCGAAACAGGCCGGAAATGTCGCGGCAGAAGCGGACATGCTGCGCCGCATGAACAGGACCGGCGTGCGCGTGCCCGATGTGGTCGCGTGCGAGGGCGAATGGATGATCCTCTCGCACGAGGATGGCACGGGGCGGCTCGACGGCGGGGCGTGGGACGACCTTGCCGCGCAATTGTCGCTGCTGCACCGGCCGGTGGATGAGCGCTATGGCTGGGACCGGGACCATGCGTTCGGCGCGGTCGGTATTGCCAATGCGCGCTGCGATGACTGGCCGCAATTCTGGGCGGAGCGGCGGCTTCGGCCGCATCTCTCCCATGTGGACGCGGCCCTTGGCGACAGGATCGCGGGGCTATGCCGGCGGATCGGCGACATCCTGCCCGCGCGACCCGATGCGGCTTTGCTGCACGGCGATCTTTGGGGCGGCAATGTCATGGTGGGCGGCGGCGGGGCGTGCACGCTGATCGATCCGGCCTGTTATTTCGGCCATCGCGAGGTGGACTGGGCCATGCTCACGCTGTTCAATGCGCCGCCGGACCGGTTTTTCGACGCGATGGAACCGGAGCCGGGCTGGCGCGCGCGGCTGGGCTGTTACCGGCTCTGGCCGCTGCTGGTTCATCTGCGCCTGTTCGGGGCGTCCTATCGCGCCGGAGTGGAACGGGAATTGTCCGACCTGGGCGCGTGATCGTCATTGCACGGTCAGATTGCCGCGCTAAACCCGGCGGCATGACACGCATTCTCCTCGCCACGACCGCCGCGCTTGCCCTGTCCGCCTGTGCGACGGTGCCGCAATCCTCGCCCGCCACGTCCGCCGCCGCCATGTCCGCCGCGCCGGTGACGGTGCGCATCGTCGGGCTCAACGATTTTCACGGCAATCTGGAGCCCCAGCCCCGCCCGCTCGTCGTGACGACGCCCGACGGCCAGGAACGCAGCCTGCCCGCAGGGGGCGCCGCCTATCTCGCCAGCGCGGTCCATGCGCTGCGCGCGCAGGACGATTACAGCCTCGTCATTTCGGCCGGCGACCTCATCAGCGCGAGCCCGCTTGCCTCCTCGCTCTTCCTTGACGAACCGACGATCGGCGCGATGAACCGTATCGGGCTCGACTTCAACGCGGTCGGCAATCACGAATTCGACCGCGGCGCCGACGAATTGCGCCGCATGGCGGATGGCGGGTGCGCGGTGCACACGCTGCGCACGCCCTGCGCGGTGGAACCCGATTTCGCGGGCGCCGATTTCGGTTTCCTCGCCGCGAATGTCGCGACGGCGGACGGGGGCACTCTGTTCCCCGCCTATGCCATCCGGCGGTTCGGCAGCGGCGCGGATGAAATCGCCATTGCCGTCATCGGCCTCACGCTCGAGGGGACGCCCTCGCTCGTCAGTCCGGGCGGTGTTGCGGGCCTCACCTTTCGCGACGAGGCGGAAACGATCAACGCGCTCGTCCCGGGAATCGAGGCGGAGGGCGCCGACGCGATCATCGTGTCCATCCACCAGGGGCTGGTCAATTCCGAAGGGTTCGACGACGGAAAGTGCGGCGCCTTGTCGGGCGATCTTCGCGGCATATTGGACAGGCTCGACCCGCGCGTCGACCTCGTTCTGTCGGGGCATACGCACAATGCCTATGTCTGCGATTATGCGAAGGTCGATCCGGCGCGTCCGTTCTGGGTGACGAGCGCGGGTTCGCGCGGGACGATGCTCACCGATATTGCGCTGTCCATCGACGCGGCGAACGGCACCGCCCATGTGACCGATGCGCATAATATCGTGGTGCAGAATGCCGATGGCGACGGGCGGGATGCCGCCCTGCCCGCCTTTGCCGCCGATGCGGGGATCGCGGCCTATGTCGCGCGCTATGTCGATGCGGCGCGCTCCGCTTCGGAACGGGTTGTGGGGCGGCTTTCGGGTGCGCTCGACACCCGGATGCTGGGCCTCGTCATCGCCGATGCGCAGCTTGCGGCGACGCGCGATAGCGGGGCGGAAATCGCGTTCATGAATGCCGGCGGGGTACGCGCGCCGATCACACCGGGGGCGGACGGCGCGGTGACCTTCGGCGATATCTACACGAGCCAGCCATTCGGCAACACGCTCGTCACGAAGACATTCACCGGGGCGCAATTGCTCGCCATTCTGGAGCAGCAGTTCCGCGGCGACCGGGCCGAACTGCTGTCGGTATCGCAAGGGTTCACCTATGGCTTCGATCGCGCGGCACCCGAAGGACGGCGCATCGTCGATCCGATGCTGAACGGGCGGGCGATCGCCCCCGATGTCTCCTATCGCGTCACGATGAACAGCTTCCTCGCAGGGGGCGGCGACGGATTTACCACGTTCGAGGCAGGCCGCGACACGTTGATCGGCCCGATCGACGTCGATGCGCTGGAACGCTGGATCGGTGCGACAGACGCGGCCATGCCCGTGCGCGAAAGGGTGCGCGACCTCACCCGGCGATAGGCTGCCACGGGCCGCCCCTCTCCCAGACCCGTTTTACGAAAATCGGAACGATAAACCTTTCTGTTCGCTTAACCATTATGCGCAGACAGCTCTGCGTGGCAAACAGGAGGACACACCATGGCGGAAATTCCGGTCGAGAAAAAATCATCGAAATCGTGGCTCTGGCTTTTGCTGGCCCTGATTCTGGGTGCCCTTATCCTGTGGTGGATTCTGGCGGATGACGATGACGACGCCGAAATGCTGACGACCGATACCGAGGTTTCGGAAACGGCCGACATGGGTGATGCGAACGCAACGCCGACGATGGCATCCGACATGACCATCGCCGCCATCGCCGCCAATCCGCAAGCCTATATCGGGCAGGAATTTACAGGCGAAGCCGACGTCGGCGGTCCGCTGACCGATCGCGGTTTCTGGATCGAGAACGATGGCGCGCGTATCTTTGCGATCATCATCGACGAACCGCGCGAAGTCCCGCTCGACATCAATCCCGGCCAGCGGCTCAGCATTACGGGTGGCACCATCCGCGAAGCCGGCGAAATGACCGATGTGGAGGGCGTTCCCCTCGACGAAGACACGCGCAACGTGCTGGCCGACCAGGAGATCTTCCTGATCGTCGACGAGGCGAACATCGACATCATCGATGAAGCCTGAACGCCGCACACACGCGCAACCAAAGGATAAGCACCATGCATAACAACGACCGTTTCGGAGAGCTGGAGGAATTGAGTTCCTGGCAGCTCGTCCATGACAAGCAGGACATTCGCGGCCACGATGTCGTCGACCCCGCCGGGCTAAGCTATGGCAAGATCGAGGATATGCTGGTCGACAAAACCCATGAACATGTCGCCGCCGTCCGGCTCGAGGATGGGCGCATCGTGTCCGTCGACAGCCTGGAAATCACCGACGATGCCGTGATCTACCACGATGGCGGCGCCGCATCGCGCGCCGATTATGCGAAGGTGCGCCGTCCGGGCTGAACCGGGACGGACGGGCCATCGCGCCTCATGAAAAGGGCCGGGACCGCAGCCCATGCGGTCCCGGCCCTTTCTGCGTGGCGGCGGTGCGCGGCGCGGTCAGGCCGCCGTGTCGTTGTCCGCACGGTGGAGCGACAGCGGCTCCTTGAACGTGTTGGTGACGTAGGGGAACGGGATCTCGATCCCGGCGTCATCCAGCCCGCGCTTGATCGCCATGACGACGTGATGCTTCACCTCGCGCATGTCGCGCGGCTTGGATTCGCTCCACCACTGCACCTGAAAATCGATGGAGCTGGAATTGAATTCGCGCGCGAAGATCAGGATCGGCTTGTCCGTGATGATCCCCTCGATCCCCTCGAACGCCTTGCGGATGACGGCCTCCGACTGTTCGAGGTCGCTGTCGTAGGACACGCCGACGATAAGTTCGTCCCGGCGCATTTCCGCATCGGTCAGGATTTTTACCGCGTTCTTGAAGATCATCGAATTGGGCATGATCGTGAGTTCGTTGCTGAGCTGGCGGATATGGGTTTCGCGCAAGGTGATGTGCTCCACCCGGCCGAGCACGCCCTCGACCTCGATGATGTCGCCCATGCGCATCTTCTCGCGCAGCATGATGAGCACGCCGGCGAGGAAATTCTCGAAAATATCCTGAAATGCGAAGCCCACGGCGAGAGCGCCCACGCCCAGCCCCGCGACCAGCCCCGCCGGATCCAGCCCGGGCAGCATGATGGTCATCGCGATCATGAACCCGACGAGCCAGATCGCCAGCCGCACCAGCGTCTCGACCAGGTTCTGAAGGCTGGGCCGCAAATGGGTCCGCCCCGTCAGCCTGTCGGCGATGCGCACGGCAAACCGCGCCACGATCCACGTGATCGCCAGCACGATCAGCGCCACGGCAATATTCGGCAGCGCGGCCACCACGCCGCGCACCATGCCGTTCACCTGTTCCTGCAAGGTTTGCACATAATTCATCGGCGCGCCGTCCTGTCCTGTTCACGAAATATGCGTGTCTGTTAGCCGTAGCGGTCAAACGATGGCAACCCATCAGCATCGCGGCCAGCGCCGTGATAAAGCACAGGACACACGAAAGAGGGCCGGGACGCAAAGCCCCGGCCCTCCATCACTGTCCAATCGGACGCAGGGTTTACCAGGCCATCTGGAACCCGGCGCGCCCGCCGACTTCGCCGCTGTCGAAGCCGACGCCAACGCCTGCCGAAACGGCCGTGTTAAAGCCGACGCGCGCCGCAAACGCCGCCGAACCGGCCACGCGCTCCTGGAAATAGCCGAGGCCGCCCGACACGCCGAAATTGGTGCCCGCCATCAGGATCGGCGATTCCATGGCCAGCGCCATGGCAACGCCTTCGTTCGCCTTGCGAATGTCGCGGCGGTTGACCTCGTTCAGGTCGAACAATTGCGAGGTCTGCCCCTGCAACTGCGTGATCGAGGCGGTGTTCGCGCCGATCGCCGCGGTGTTGGACCCGATCGCCGCCATGTTCGCCTGAACGTCGGAGAAGCTGGCGAGATTGCTCATCCCCGCCGGCGAAACGCTTGTCCCCAGCGTGCCGTTGGCATCGGCGGTCACGAAGGCCAGCGGTCCGACCTGCGACGCGGTGCTGTTGCCGAGCGAGGCGACGACGACCTGGCCGGCGTTGGTCGCGCTCGCGCCATTGCCGATCGCGACCGAGTTTTCGCCCGATGCGACAGCCTCGTTACCCATGGCGATGGCCCCGGCGCCGCTCGCCGTCGCAGCCTCGCCGACTGCGACGGAGCGCACGCCGTTCGCTTCGGCGAGATGGCCGAGCGCGGTGGCCCGTTCGGCACCCGCCGACGACTGCCAGCCATAGGCGGTTGCGCCCGGACCCGTGGCCACGCTTTCCCCGCCCACCGCGGTGGTGGAGTTCCCGTTCGCCGCGGCGGTGTCGCCGATGGCCAGGGCATCCGTGCCGTTCGCGATCGCCTCGTTCCCGATCGCGGTGGCGAAGTCGGTCTGCGCATCGGCGTTTTCACCGATCGCCGTCGAACGCACGCCCTGCGCCGTGGCGAGATGGCCCAGCGCGGTGGCGCGTTCGGACGTCGCCTCGGCACGCCAGCCATAGGCGGTTGCGCCCGGACCTGCTGCGGTCGCCTGCCCGCCAACCGCCGTCGTGGACGGTCCGGTCGCGGTCGTCGCCATGCCCGCATCGCCATCGCGATTGCCGCCGATGGCAATGGCATCGCCCCCGTCGGCCACGGCCGTATTGCCGATGGCGATGCTGTTGGTGCCCGATGCGACGGCATCCTCTGCGGCGGCAAAGCTTTGCGCGCCGGATGCGGTCGTCTGATGCCCCACGGCGGTCGCCATCATGCCGGTCGCCTGCGACTGCCAGCCCAGAGCGGTTGCCCCCGGCGTCGTCGCATCGCTTTCGCCGCCGATGGCAACGGTGCTCGGCCCGGTGGCGGTGGCAGGGTTCGTGCCGGCGTCGTCGCTGCCGATGGCGACGGCATCCGTGCCGGTCGCGATCGCGCCATTGCCCACCGCGGTGGCACCCTGCGCCGTGCCGGTCGTGGCCTGCGTTCCGCATTCGGTGCTTTGCGACCCGGCCTCGTTACACGCCGGAGTAGCATCGGCATACGCCATGGCGGAAAGCCCCATCGTGGCGCTTCCGGCCATGAATGCGACGGTCAGTTTGCGGGAGACGGAAGATTTCATGATTATTCCTCAATTCGCGGCGGTTCGCTCCAACGGGCGAACACGAAGTGCATGACCTGAAGAAACCGAATATTTTCGGTCCCGCCCCAACAATCGTCGCAATACGACAAACGGTCGCGGCAGCATCGAAACACCATTCGATTTACTCCATTTGACGCGGATCTTTTCGACCTGCTGAAGGAGTTACGATTTGAGCGCTGAAAAGATGCATGTATTTGAGAAATATTATTATATCATTTGATATTTCGTTATCATAAAAAATTACAATAACGTTCAACTGCCCGGCAATTCGTGTGTTAGGCGAACTCGTATCGGGGGAACAGTTTGCCAATCCCGCGCATTGAATTGGCGAGTCATACCAATGACGCTCATGACAACAGGGACACAGCCGATGAAATCAATCACACTCGCTCTTCTTGCCGGAACCGCCTTCGCCATGGGAGGCTGCGCGACATTGAACGAGGCCGCGGACGACATGGGCCTGTCCGACGAAACCGCGACCGCGACATTGCGCACCGCCGATGGCACCGATGTCGGAACGGTCACGACCATGCCCATGGGCGGCGGCATTCATGTCATGGTGAACGCATACAACATGCCGGCCGGCACCCATGGCGCGCATATTCACACTACGGGACGTTGCGACGCGCCCGATTTTTCGAGCGCGGGCGGCCATTGGAACCCGACCGACGTTCCGCACGGCACGATGAACGATGACGGCGTCGCCCATGCCGGCGACCTGCCCAATCTGGTGATCGGCGCCAATGGCAGCGGCTCGATCGACGCAATGGCACCGGCTGGCACGTTCGATGCGATGCTCGCCGGCGACGGTTCGGCATTCGTCATCCACGCCAATGCCGACGACGGCGTCAGCCAGCCGAGCGGCGATGCCGGATCGCGCATCGCGTGCGGCGTGCTGCGCCGGACCGACGCGATCTGAACCATAAGCCGGGGCGTTTGACGCACCCCATGGCCCGCTTCGCGCTATTCGGCGCGGAGCGGGCCTTTTGCATTGGCGAGCACCGATGTCGCCGCGACCCACGCGGCGACATTCTGCCGCAGCTGTGCGGGATCGACCTTGTCCAGCGTATCGTCGGCAGTGTGATGCAGTTCGAAATAGCGTGTGCCATCCTGTTGCAGGTCGATGACCGCCATGTCGGTCTCGGCGATGATCGCGCCGATGTCGGCACCGCCGCCCGCCTCGCCCGAACCACGCGCCACGCCCAGCGGCGCGACCAGCCCGGCAATCCGGTCGGCGAGCGCAGGATTCAGCCGCGCCGTATCCATCCGCCAGATACGGTCCGCGCCGAAATCGCTTTCATAGGCGACGCCGTGCAGCTCGTCCCCGTGCGCCGCGGCATAGGCCTTGCCGCCCCACACGCCGACTTCCTCCGCGCCGGCAAACAGCACGCGAATGGTGCGCAGCGGCTGCCCCTGCGCCGCAACGCCCTTCGCGGCGGCGGCGGCAATGCCGCAGCCCGACGCATCGTCGATGGCCCCGGTGCCCAGATCCCAGCTGTCGAGATGACAGGCCAGCAACACCATCGGCAATGACGGATCACGGCCCGGAATTTCCGCGATCACATTGCCCGAACGCGTTTCGCCGAGCTGCTGCGGCGTCAATGTCATGCGCAGCACGAGAGGCGTTCCGGCGGCATCGGCGCGGCGGGCCATGCGTTCCAGGTTTTCGGCATCGGGCACCGACAGCGCGGCGGCGGGGATCGGATCCTGCCCCTCGGCAAAGCCGGTGTTGCCGGTGTGCGGCATGCGGTGCGTGTCGGTGCCGACCGATTTGATCACGGCCGCAATCGCCCCCTTGCGCGCGGCGAGCGCCCGGTCCAGCGTGCGGCCCGGCAAAACCATAGCTCGACCCGTCCTGCGCCGGCCGCATTTCGTGACCGATATAGGCGATCTTGCCGGCAAGGCTGCCATCGGGCGCGGCGGTGAGTGCGGCGTAATTCTCGAACGCAACGATCTCCGCCTCCAGTCCGTCCGCCCCGGTCGATCCGCTATTGCCGAGCGCGGTCAGGCGCAGCGGCTGTGCGAACGGAGACACGATTTCGGCCGTTTCCGACCCGCGCACCCATGTCGGCATCATGTAGGGTTCGTCGCGCACGTTGGAAAACCCGTTCCCACGCAGCCAGCGGACCGCCCATTCGCGCCCGCGCGCCTCCGCCGGCGCGCCGGCCTGGCGGGGCCGACCTCGGTCGTGATGCCTTCGACGAAATCCATCGCGATACCATCGCCCTCCATCGCGGCGTCGCGCGCGGCGGCAATCGCCGCATCGGCGCCGTCGGGCGCGGCGGCGGGCACGAAGATTTGCGCGGTGGCGGTGGCGGGGGCGATGCCGGCAAGGGCAAGCGGGGCGATGGCGGCGAGCGTTGTCCTGTTCATGGTTGCAAGCGATACCGCCGCCGCCGCCGCTTGCCAAGCGGCTTGGCGCGCCATGATGCGGGCCTTGCCCTTCCCCGTGCATGGGCTTATCTGCGGCCCAGCACGATTTCCTATAAGACCGCTATTTCCCCAAAGGACGACTGATGGCCGCCCAATACGCATTCGTCATGAAGAGCATGACCAAGACCTTTCCCGGCGCGCAGAAGCCTGTGCTGTCGGATATCAACCTGCAATTCTACCAGGGTGCGAAGATCGGCATCGTCGGCCCCAACGGCGTCGGCAAGTCGACCCTGATGAAGATCATGGCCGGCATCGACACCGATTACACGGGCGAGGCATGGCCGGGCGAGAATATCACCGTCGGCTACCTGCCGCAGGAACCGCATCTCGATGAAAGCAAGACCGTCCTTGAAAACGTGAAGGATGGCGCGCGCGAAACCGCCGACATGGTGGACCGTTTCAACGCCATTTCGGCCGAGATGGGCGACCCCACCGACGACACCGATTTCGATGCCCTGATGGAAGAGATGGGCACGTTGCAGGAAAAGATCGACGCCGTCGATGGCTGGACCCTCGACAATCAGCTCGAAATCGCGATGGAAGCGTTGCGCTGTCCGCCGGGCGACTGGTCGGTGGAAAGCCTTTCGGGCGGTGAGAAGCGGCGCGTGGCATTGACCCGCCTGCTTATTCAGAAACCGTCGATCCTGCTGCTCGACGAGCCGACCAACCACCTCGATGCCGAAAGCGTCGAATGGCTCGAAAACCACCTCAAGGAATATGAGGGCGCCGTGCTGATGATCACGCACGATCGCTACTTCCTCGACAATGTGGTGGAATGGATCCTCGAACTCGATCGCGGAAAATATTTCCCGTACGAAGGCAATTATTCCACCTATCTGGAGAAAAAGGCCAAGCGCCTCGGTCAGGAAGAGCGCGAGGAAAGCGGGCGGCAGAAGGCCCTTTCCCGCGAACTCGAATGGATCCGGCAGACCCCCGCCGCGCGCCAGACCAAGTCCAAGGCACGTATCCGCAAGTTCGAACAGCTTCAGGAATCGCAGGGCGACCGCAAGCCCGGCAAGGCGCAGATCGTCATTCAGGTGCCCGAGCGTCTCGGCTCCAAGGTGATCGAGGCGAACAACATCACCAAGGCCTATGGCGACAAGCTGCTCTTTGAAAACCTGTCCTTCACCCTGCCGCCGGGCGGGATCGTCGGCGTGATCGGCCCCAACGGTGCGGGTAAATCGACGCTGTTCAAGATCCTCACCGGCAAGGAAACGCCCGACGAAGGCACGGTCGAGATCGGCGACACCGTGCACATGGGCTATGTCGATCAGAGCCGCGACCATCTCGATCCCAAGCACAATGTCTGGGAGGAGATTTCCGACGGGCTCGACTATATGCAGGTCAACGGGCACGACACCTCCACCCGCGCCTATGTCGGGGCGTTCAATTTCAAGGGCGCGGATCAGCAGAAGAACGTCGGCAAGCTGTCGGGTGGTGAGCGCAATCGCGTCCACATGGCGAAGATGCTGAAGCAGGGCGGCAACGTGCTCCTGCTTGACGAGCCGACCAACGATCTCGACGTGGAAACGCTGGGCGCATTGGAAGAGGCGATCGAGAATTTCGCCGGTTGCGCCGTGGTCATCTCGCACGACCGCTTCTTCCTCGACCGGCTGGCGACACATATCCTCGCGTTCGAGGGCGACAGCCATGTCGAATGGTTCGAAGGCAATTTCGAAAGCTACGAAGAGGACAAGCGCCGCCGTCTGGGCGATGCGGCGGACCGTCCGACCCGGCTGGCGTATAAGAAGCTCAGCCGCGACTGACGCCATTGCCTGCGATGCAAAAACACCGCGCTTCCCATGTGGGGGGCGCGGCGTTTTTCATGGGGGCTGCGCGGATCAGCCCGCCGGTTTCGCCGCGCCGTCTGTCTCCGCAGGCGGCATGAAATCCTCCGCCAGCGCGTGATAGAGCCGCTTGCGACACACGAGCGACCCGGCCCAGTCGGCAAACAAGGCCGCAGCGAACAGCGGCAGGATCAGCCCGATATTCCCCGTCGTCTCGGTCAGGATGATCACCGCAGTCAACGGCGCGCGCACGACGCCGGTGAAATAGGAGACCATGCCCAGCATCACGATGGCGCCGATCGCGCTATCGGGGAACAGCAGCGACAGCCATTGCCCGAAGCCCGCCCCCACCGCGAGCGAGGGCGCAAAGATGCCGCCGGGAATGCCGCTCAGGCTGGTGAACAGGGTCGCGGCGAATTTCGCAGGGCCGAGCCAGGGGCTGGCCTCCGTCCCCATGAGCAGCAGGCGCGCCGGCTCGTACCCTGTGCCCCATGTCGCCCCGCCCGTCGCAATGCCGAGCGCCGCCACCACGATCCCGCAGCCGAGCGCCAACAGAACCGGCCGCCGTCCCAGCGCACCCGCCCGCACCCGCGCCCGCAGGGACAGCAGGAGCCGGGAAAACCCCCCACCCAGCGCCCCGCCGATCAGCCCCGCCAGCGGCGCGGCGATCAATACCGTATGCAGCGGCAGCGACGCGTCCAGCGCACCGAAATAGACGTAATTGCCCGCCAGCCCCTGCGCCGTGATGCCCGCGATGATGACCGCCCCCATGACGAGCGCGGCCATGCGCTGTTCGTAGGCGACGGCGAGTTCCTCGATCGCGAAGGCAATCCCGGCGAGTGGCGTGTTGAACGCCGCCGACACGCCCGCCGCGCCCCCGGAAATCAGCACGCCGCGCCGCATCGCCGCCCCGGTCAGCCGGTGCGTGCCGGTCATGATCGCGGCGCCAAGCTGCACCGTCGGCCCCTCGCGCCCGACCGATGCGCCGCCGAACAGGGCGAGCACGGTCAGGCCGATCTTGGCCAGCGCGGTCTTGATCGAGAACAGCTGATCGGCGCGGGCATCGTCGCGGCGGATCGCGGCCAGCACCTGCGGGATGCCCGACCCGCCCGTTTCCGGCGCGAACCGCCATGTCAGCCACGCGCACAAAGCAAAGATCGCCGGGGTCAGCACCATCGGCGCCCAGGGCCAGCGCGCGGCCAGCGTTTCGAACCGGTGCAGCGCGAGATCGCCCGCCCATGCAAAGCCCAGCGCGACGAGGCCAATCGCCACCGCGCCCGCCAAGGTGGCGATCCGGCGCCGCCAGTCGCCCGTCTCGACCGCCGAGACGCGGCGGGCAAGCGCGGGAGGGATCAGCCGGGGCAGCATCGCATCCGCCTAGCGGGCGATAGGCGCGAGGTCCAGCCAGCTTCGCGCCCCTGCTGTGCCGAGCGCGGCGCGGCCCGCGATCACGCGGTTCGGCAGGCCTCCATCGCCTCGGCGGCGAGCGCGGCGAGACGGGGGAAATCCTTCGCGCGTTCCTGCGCCTGCGCGCTGGCCGCGGTGCCGCGGATGACGCGCCCCTTGATCCCGTGAAAGATCGCGGCGAGGCGAAAGAAATTGAACGCGATGTAGAAATCCCAGTTCGGTATCCGCTCGCGCCCGACCCGCTTGCAATAGGCCGCGACATACTCCGCCTCGCTCGGGATGTTGAGCGCGGCGAGATTGGCGCCTTTCAACCCTGCGACAATGTCGGGCGGCATCCGGTACATCATCGCATTATAGGCAAAATCGGCGAGCGGATGGCCCAGCGTCGACAATTCCCAGTCGAGCACGGCCAGCACGCGCGGTTCGCTGGGATGAAAGATCATGTTGTCACAGCGCAGGTCGCCATGGACTATGGCGGTTTCGTCGCCGGGCGGAATGTTGGCGGGCAGCCATTCGACGAGCCGGTCCATGTTGGCGTCCCGACCCGCCTTTTCGTCCGCCAGATATTGTTTCGACCAGCGCGCGATCTGCCGCTCGAAATAATTGCCGGGTAGGCCATAATCGCCAAGGCCCACGGCGGCGTAGTCTACCTTGTGCAGATCGGCGAGGACGCCGTTCATCGCATCGAAATAGGCGGGCCGTTCATCCCGCCCGACATCGGGGAACGTCGCGTCCCAGAATATGCGCCCCTCGACCATTTCCATGACGAAGAACGCGGTACCCAGCACGGCATCGTCCTCGCACAGGCCGTAGATATGCGGCACCGGAAAATCCGCCTTGCCGAGGCCAGTCATCACCGCGGCCTCCCGTTCCACCGCGTGCGCGCCCTTGAGCAGCTTGCCCGGTGGCTTGCGGCGCAGGACGTAATCGCGCGAGGGCGTGGACAGGCGGTAGGTCGGGTTCGACTGTCCGCCCTTGAACTGTGCGACCTGCAACGGCCCGGCAAAGGCGTCGACATGCGCCTCCATCCAGGCGGTCAGCGCGTCGCGGTCAAGCTCGTAGCCTTCGCGCACGGCGGTGGTGCCGGTGTTCTGCTGTGCGACATCGGTCATCGGGGCATCCTCAATGCGCGAGCGTCTGCTCTCTGGCGGCGCGGTGCGCTTTCTTGATCTTCTTGGCGAGCGACCATTTGTGCACCTCGGTCGGACCGTCATAGATGCGGAAGGCGCGGATTTCGCGGAACACCTGCTCCACGATGGTCTTGTCCGTGACGCCGGTGCCGCCCATCACCTGTACGCAATTGTCGGCGATGCGCATCAATGCCTCGGACACGGCGACCTTGGCCATGCTGCTCTCGGTGGTGCCGAGATCGCCGGTGTCGAGCACGCTCGCGCACCAGTAGATCATGAGCTCGGCCTGCTTGATGTCGATCTGGTTCTGGGCGAGCATGAAGCCGACCCCCTCGTGATCGACGAGCGGCTTGCCGAACGCCTGACGCTCGCACGCATATTCGCTGGCGATCTCGTGGCTGCGGATGCACGCACCGAGCCAGCGCATGCAATGCGACAGCCGCGCCGGGGACAGCCGGACCTGCGCATATTTAAAGCCTTCGCCCGCCTCGCCCAGCATCTGTTCTCCCGGCACGCGCAAATTGTCGATGACGACGGTCGCGTGGCCGCCGGGCATGGAGCTGTCGATGGTGTTGGGCACGTGGTCGATGCGGATCGCGTCGTTGGGCAGATCGACGAGGAACATGCACGCGCCGCCCTCGCTGTCGGCGTCGGTGGATTTCGCCATGACGATGCCGACCTTCGCGCCATCGGCCCCGGTGATGAACACCTTGCGCCCGTTCACGACCCATGCGTTGCCGTCCTTGCGGCAGGTGGTCTTCATCATCGACGGATCGGAACCGGCCCCGCCCCACTCGGCAGGCTCGGTCATGAAGAACGCGGAGCGCGCCTCGCCGGTCTTCAACTGCTTGAGAAAGCGGTCTTTCAAAAAATCGCTGCCGACATGGCCGAGCAGATACATGTTCCCCTCATCCGGCGCGCAGGTGTTGAGCGCCAGCGGGCCGAGCGGGGACAGCCCCGACCGGATCAGCACATAGGCCGTCTCCACCTGCGAAAGATGCGAGCCGTCCTCCATGATATGCGGCGTCATGAGGCCGGCCTCGCGCGCCCTGGACCGCATTTCGGAGACCAGCTCCTCGGTCGGGGCGCCGTGATGGTCGCGCCGCGGATCGTGTTCGTAAGGAGCGATCGTCTCGCGCACGAAGGTTTCGACGCGCGCGCCGATGTCCTTTGCCCGTTCGGATATGGAAAAGAGCGGATTGTCGTCCAGCGTGTCGGTCATCAATTTGCGGCTTTATGTTTGGCCTCGGCCGCGGCGGTAAGCGTCGTCGGATCGAAATAATAGGGCTTGATCTCGCTCACCTTGCCGTCGCGTATGGTGAAACGTTCGCACAATTCGGCGGGTTTCAGCCCCGGCTGCGCGAAATGCATGCGGGCGATGTTGATGACATATTCGCCCCCGACCGTCTGCCCCAGCTGTTCCAGCTCGGCAATGTCGAGGTTCGTGAACACGTCAGTGTAAAGCTCCTGCAGCGCTTTCCTGCCGTGGTAATTCCCCGCCATGGGCACGCAATCGGCCTCGTAAATGACCAGATCGTCGGTCAGCATCGATTCCGCCTTGTCCCAGTCGCCCGCCGCGGTGGCGGCGAAAAGGTCGCTGATGAGCTGGCTCGCGCCTTCGTCGGTCATGGTCTCTCCTTGCGTGTTATCGTCGTTCGGCGCGATTGTCGGCCATGGGGCGAGCGAGCGTCAGCTATCGGAATGGATAGCCTGCTGCACGGCTGCGCCGCCGCTATGACGGGAGGCCAAGGGAGAGAAAAATGATCGCAGCCATGGCGCCATCGCCGATCCGGCAAATCGCGTATTTCTGCGCCGACGTCCGGCAGAGCGCGGCCCGCCACCATGCCCGTTTCGGGTCCGGGCCGTATTTCGTGGCCGACAACATCCCCCTGCGCCTCAGCCGCCATCGCGGCGCCGATGCCCCGCTCGATCACAGCTCCGCCTATGGGCAGTGGGGCGACGTCATGGTCGAGTTCGTGCAGCAGAACAACGATGGCCCTTCCGCCTTTCACGACATGTATCCGCGCAACAGCGGGCGTTTCGGCCTCCATCACGTCGCGATCTTCGTCGACGACCTCGCCGCCGCGATGGACGCCTGGCGCGCCGAGGGCAGCGAGACTGCGTTCTATGGCGAGATGAACGATGGTTTCGGCTTTGCCTTCGTCGATACGCGCGACGTTTACGGTCACATGACGGAGCTTTACGAAGGGCGCGAACAACTGACCGATTTTTACGATTTCGTGCGCCGCAGCGCGCAGGACTGGGATGGGAGCGACCCTGTTCGCACCATCCGTTTCGAATAGGCCGACAGGAATTATCGCATGAGCCACAGCTGGCACGATCTGATTGCAGAAGACGAATTTCCCGAGGATGGAAAGCTGGCGACGAAAATCGCCGGCTGGTACGTGCTCGCCGCGAAAACCGATGACGGGTATAGCGCGGTCAACGACCGCTGCACGCATCAGGCGGCGCTGCTTTCGGGCGGGCGCATTCGCCGCGGGGCGATCATGTGCCCCCTGCACGGCGCGCGTTTCGAGGTGGAGACGGGCCGCTGCATCGGCGGGGCCTATCCCGATCTCCGCACGTTCGAGACGCGGGTGACCGATGGCACGATCGAGGTGTGCATCCCCGATGAAAAGCCCGGCATGGAAGAATTGCCCGTCTCGACCAAGTAATCCGCGAAACGCGCTGCATCCTGCCCATTGAGGCAGGTTCGCAGCGCGGCATGCGCGGCTTACCTTCCCTTCCGAGTGCGAGCCGTTCCGGCCGCGCCGACCATTGGGAGAGACCATCCATGCCATTTACCGGACCGCTCGAAGATCGCATCGCCATTCGCGAGCTGATCGACACCTATGCCGACGCCGTCACGCAGCGTGACCCCGAACTCTGGGGCTCCACCTGGGCCGAGGACGCGCACTGGACCATGCCCGACTACCCCGAATTTCCGGCGCAGACGGGCCGCGAGAACATCGTGAAGCTGTGGACCGAGGCGATGGCGCAATATCCCGGCATCATCTTCGAAGCCTATTGCGGCAGCATCGAGGTCGACGGCGATACGGCCAAGGTCCGCGCCTATACCTCCGAAGTGTACGACCAGGACGGCGTGACGAAGCGCGATCGCGGCGAATATGACGACGAATGCGTGAAGATCGACGGCCGCTGGTATTTCCAGCGCCGCGCATTTCGCAACATCCACCGCCAGGGCTGAGCCCCTTTTCTATCGCGGCATGAAAAAAGGGCGGTCTCTTCGCAATGAAGAGACCGCCCGAGTTGTTTGTGATCGGGAGATCAGAAACGTGTCGTGAGCTCCACCTGCACCGTGCGGGGCAGGTTGCCGAAGCCGAGCTGATCCGCGGGGAAGCCGCCGGGCGTGCCGGTGCCGCCGCCGGTCGACGGGCCGTCGACGACGCCGGTGACGAAGAACTCGTTCGTCAGGTTCTTGCCCAGCACGGCGATCTGCCACCGGTCGTTCGCCGCGCCGAAGCGTACCCCGGCATCGAGCGTGACATAGCTGTCCTGCCGGCTGAGCGGATTGCCGAAGCCCGACGGGTTGTAGCTGCCCGAATATTTGGCATCGACGTTGAAGCCCAGCTTGTAATCGACGCCGAGATCGCGGTCGTAGGTGAGGCCGAGATTGCCGGTCCAGTCGGGCGCGACCGACAGCTCGGTCCCGGTCAGATCCTGACGCGCGGCAATCGCGCTGATCGGGGTGCAGTAGGCGGCCGGGGTCTGTCCGGCGTAGCACGGCGCCTGCGGGAAATCGGTGTATTCCGCATCGGTATAGTTCACCGAGCCATACACGTTCAGCCCTTCCACCGCATAGGGCGCATATTCGAACTCGACCTCGACGCCGCGGGTGCGCGCGTCGGCGGTGAGCGTTTGAAACGCGAAGATCGGCGAGTTGAAGAAATCGACCTGCAGATCGCTGTAATCATAGGTGAAGGCGATCACGTTCAGGCGGAGCTGATTGTCGAGGATCGTCGATTTCACGCCGACTTCGAAACCCTCAGCGGTCTCCGGCTCGAACGTGAGGTCATCCTGCGGATTGGGCGAGAATTGCGAGTTGATGCCGCCGTTCGAAAAACCGCCCGATTTATACGCGGTCTTGTATGCGCCGAACACGAGCAGGTCGCGGCTCGGCTGCCAGGTAAGCGAGGCTTCGGGCGAGACATCCTCGAAATGCTGCTGCGCGGTGATCACGCCCAGCCCGTCCGCCGCGTCCGAGGGGCGGAAGATGCCGGTCAGCGCGGGATTGTTGTAGGGCTGCGTAAAGAAGCTGTCCTTCGTTTCGTCGGTGTAGCGTGCACCGCCCGCCAGTTCGAGCGTGTCGGTGAGCTGAAAGGTGAGCTGTCCGAACACGGCGAAGGTTTCGCCATCGGTAAAGCTGGTCTTCGACGTGCCGACATATTCGAATCCCGGCGGTGCGTCGCTGTTCCGGATATTGCCCAGGATGATATACTGGTCGAAATCGCGGGTCGTGTTCTGATACAGGCCGCCGACCATGAGGTTGAGCGGGCCGTCGAGCTGCGTGAGGAAGCGAAGCTCCTGCGACCAGGCATCCCAGCTGGAATCCTCCGTCGCCCAGTTCGAACCCGGTCCCGACTGAAAATCGCAGGCGCAGGCCCATTTGTTGTTCGTCCACTGGTAATTGGACACCGAGGTGATCTGAAGCACGTCGGCATCATAGACGATGTTGAGCGTGCCGGCGGCCGATTCGTACCGGTTGAACAGGCTGCCATCCGGCTTCGCCACCGGGAAATTCGCGGCGATCTCGCTCGGGAAATTGTTCTGGTAATTGACGAAATCCTCGGCGCACGGCTCGCCCGTCAATTGCGACAACCCGCTTTCCAGGCCGCAGCGATAGGCGACGTAGTTCCACGAATTGTTCTTCGCATTGTTGATGTCGTAGCTGCCCTTGAACGTGAAGGTCAGCCGGTCGGTCGGCTCGAACTTCACCGTGGCCCGGCCGAGGAATTCCTCCTCCTGCGGCTGTTCGCGCGGGGCGGGCTGTGCCGTGAAAGTCAGCGGATCGCCGTCGCCGCCTGCGGCGAGATCGGCGAAATCGACCGTGGTGTACCCGAACGGTTCGGCCTTGTTCGTGTAATAGCCGCCCTGCTGATTGGTGTAGCGCCCGGCGAGGCGGATACCCAGGGTATCGGACAGCGGATAGGACGCGATGGCCGACAGCCTGTATTGCTCGGCCTGGAACTCATACGATCCGCGCACGATGAATTCGGGCACCGGGCCGGGATCGTTGGTGGTGATGGAAATGACGCCCGCGGTCGCGTTCTTGCCGAAGAACAGCGCCTGCGGCCCCTTGAGCACCTCGACCCGTTGCAGATCGAAGAACCCTTCGTTGATGATGCGGCCCTGCCCGTAATAGGCACCGTCGACGACGACCGCGACCGATTGCTCGATCCCGATGGAGGTCGAGGACGAGCCGATCCCGCGCAGGGTCAGCTGCGCGCCCGAACCGTT
Source organism: Croceicoccus sp. YJ47 (assembly GCF_016745095.1). Classification (NCBI taxonomy): domain Bacteria; kingdom Pseudomonadati; phylum Pseudomonadota; class Alphaproteobacteria; order Sphingomonadales; family Erythrobacteraceae; genus Croceicoccus; species Croceicoccus sp. YJ47. The sequence goes on along the minus strand of NZ_CP067087.1, from coordinate 2,338,752 downwards.
GGAGGCGCGGCCCACGTTGAACTGCGGCGCGATGGCGGCGATCTTCTCGACGCTGGTGATGTCGCGGTTCTGAATGACTTCTTCGGAAATCGCGGTGACGGCCACGGGCACGTCCTGCACGCTTTCCTCGCGCTTGCGGGCCGTGACGACGATTTCGGAAAGGCCGCCGCGGGCCTGTTCGCCCGTCGCCTGGTAATCGGTTTCACTCTCGGCAAGCTGTGCGAAGGCCGGCGTCGCGCAGAACGCCGCACCGGCGCAGCCCAGCATGAGGACGGATTTGACCGTTGGGGTCATCGTCGTTTCTCTCCCTTTGATCTGGCGCCGGACTTGGGTGTCCGACCGCCTCTTTATTGCCGGTCGACCTTACGAAAAACGGGGGCGATTTCGCCCTCACGTTTGGCATAGCTATCGAAACGAACAGGTGCATCGGCCCGCGTCCCCTCGCACCCATGACGCAAAAGAAAGGATGCCAATGACCGAGAATCGCTTCTGGAGACTGGACCGCCATCCCGAAGGGGACGATTTCGCCGCCGCGCTCTCGCTGCAGAGCGAGACGCTTCCCCCGATCGGGGAGGGGCAGATCCGGCTGAAAAACGAATATCTGTCGATGGACGCCGGCACGCGCATGTGGATGGGCGAGCGCGAGGATGGTTATCAGCCGCCGCTGCCGCTGGGCTCGCCGATGTCGGGGCAATCCATCGGGCGCGTGGTGGAATCGCGCGACGACCGGTTCGCGGTCGGCTCGCTCGTGCGGGTGTTCGGCCAATGGGCGGAATATTCGACCGTCGTTCCGGACGAGGCATGGGCCGTCACGCTCGACGACGACGTGCCCGACATCCGTCAGCATTTCGGCGTGCTCGGGCTGAACGGCTGGACCGCGCTTTACGGCGTGCGGGACATCATCGGGCTGGTCGAGGGCGACGTGCTGGTCGTTTCGGCGGCCGCCGGGGCGACGGGATCGCTTGCCTGCCAGATCGGCAGGAACCTCGGCGCGAAGGTCATCGGCATTGCCGGCGGCCCCGAAAAATGCGCAATCCTGACCGACCGTTTCGGGGTCGACATGGCCATCGATTACAAGAACGAGGACGTGGCCGAACGCATCGTCGCATTCGGCGAAGCGCCGACCGCCTATTTCGAGAATGTCGGCGGCGCGATCCTCGATGCGGTGATGCCGAACATGGCGCTCAAGGGGCGGATCGGCGTGTGCGGCCTCATCGCCGGATACGACCGCGACGAACCCATGCCCGGCCCGAAACATTTCGACCAGGTGTTGATGAAACGCCTCCGGATCGAGGGGATCTTCCTCCCCGACGTGCCGGAAAAGGGGCCGGAACTCTACGAACGCCTGCTGGGCTGGCTCCGCGAGGACAAGATCGACCTGCCCTTCGACATCACCGAGGGTATCGAGAACACGCTCGTCGCCTACGGCCGCATGATGACGGGCAAGAACGTCGGCAAGACGCTGCTCAAGCTATAGCCGGACCGCGCCGGGACACGAGAACACAAACAATACGGGAGAGTTTATGACAGACAAGCAGACCGCGATCGTCACCGGCGCCGCATCGGCGGCGGGGCTCGGCTTCGCGACCGCGCGGCTCCTCGCCGGCAAAGGCATGACCGTCTACATCACCGACCTCGACGAGGACGCGATATCGCGGCGCGTCGACGAATTGTCGAAGGAAGGCTGCACCGCGGTCGGCCTGCGCCAGGACGTGACCAAGAAGGAGGAATGGACCGCCCTCGTCGCGAAGGTGAAGGCCGAGACCGGGCGCATCGACGCGCTGGTGAACAATGCGGGGATCGCCACGCTGGGCATGCTGCCGGAGGTGAGCGAGGACACCTGGGACAGGCAGATCGACGTCAACATGAAGAGCGTCTTTCTCGGCTGTCAGGCGGTTCTACCGGTGATGCGCGAGCAGGAAAGCGGTTCCATCGTGAACCTGTCCTCGATCGCCGGGCTGGTGGGGATTCCCGGCTGCACGGCCTATTCCGCGAGCAAGGCCGGCGTCCGCCTGATGACGAAGAGCATCGCGCTGGAGGCCGCGGCGCAGAACATTCGCGTCAATTCGGTGCACCCCGGCATGATCTGGACCGACATGCAGAAGGTCGCATTGAAGGACAATCCCGAGCAATACGACATCATCAACGAGAGCATTCCCATGAAACGCATGGGCAAGCCCGAAGACATCGCGAACATGATCGGGTTCCTCGTATCCGACCAGTCGACCTATATCACCGGCTGCGAATTCGTGGTCGATGGCGGTCTCACCGCGCAATAGGGCACGCGGCCTATAATTGTCGGGCCAAAGAAAAGGGGCGCGCATCGATTGCGATGCGCGCCCCTTTTTCATGAGCCGTCGGTCATGTCACCGGCGATCAGAAATCGATCCCCAGCGTCAGGCCATACGTGCGCGGCTCGCGGGCCGAGGCGAAGGAGAACAGCCCCGCCACGGTGAACGCCGCCGTCGTGCCCCGGTCATCGAGCAGGTTGCGGCCGAATGCGCTGATATAGGCTTCGGTATTGCCCATCATGAAATTCGCGGTCAGCGTCGCGTCGAGCAGGTTCTGCGTATCGGTGCGCACGCGCGGGTCGTTGCCGTTGACGATGACCGGCCCGTTGACGAGATCGCCGGTGAGCGGGCCGAGCGAGATCTGCTGATCGTACTTGCCGATATAGCGGTAGCCGAGCGTGCCGACCAGCTCGCCGAAGGAGACAGGCTGCATGTATTGCGCGCCGATCGAGGCGGTGACATCCGGGCTGTAGATCGGGTCGTTCGCGGTATAGTCGAAGGGCAGCAGCAGCCCGCCCACCACGTTGCCCGCGGTGAAATCGTCGAACTGCGCGTCGAGCACGCCCAGCGTCGCATTCAGGCGCAGATTGGTGACCGGACGCCATGTCGCATCGGCCTCGATCCCCTTGATCGTGGCGGAGCCGACATTGTTGGTGATGGTCTGGTTGCCGGTCGGCCCGCCCGGAATGGTCGTGTTCTGCTGCAGCCCGTCATATTTCGAGAGGAAGCCCGCGACATTGAATTGCAGCATGCCGCCCAAGAGGTCGAGCTTCGAGCCGACTTCGTAGCTGTCCACGACCTCGGGATCGTACGGGGTGCCTGCCGTTTCCGCCGTGGCGGCACGCGGGCTGAACCCGCCGGAGCGGAACCCGCGCGACCAGCTGGCATAGAGCAGCGTGTCGGGATTGGGGCGCCAGTCGACGCCGACCTTGGGCGTGAACTTGCTGAAACTCGCATCGCCTTCGCCGACGAGGCCGAGTTGCGCAAAGCTGTTGCGCAGGGTCTTTTCATCGCGGGTCCAGCGCCCGCCGAAGGACAGGCGCAGGTTTTCCGCAAAGGCCCAGTTGAAATCGCCGAACACCGCATAGCTTTGCGTCGTGCCGACGACGTTCTGCGGATTGGCATCGAATTCGCGCGGGGGGACATCGGGCGCAAAGCCGAAGACGCGGGTGAATTGCAGCAGGTCGAAATCGGAATTGAAGTAGAACCCGCCCACGACATAGTCGAACCCGTCGAAAAGATCGCCCGCGGCGCGCAATTCCTGGCTGAATTGCTGATATTTCTGAAGACGCTGCGTGTAGTAGAGGTCGACCGGGGTGGAATCGAAATCCTGCGTCTGGTTCTCGCTGGTCTTGCGCCAGCCGGTGACCGAGGTCAGCCGGACCGGCCCTGTATCCCAGTTCATTTCGGCAGTTAGCGCCGGCGCGCTATACGTCCCGCTCGCCGGCTGTCCGAACACGGTGTACAGGTCGGTCGTGGTGTTGCGGTTGCACAATTCGGGTGCAGCAAAACCGCAGAAAAGCTCGCCATCGTTGGTGATGACGGAGTTGACGACGTCGAAATCCTGCTCCTGCTTTTCCACGGTCAGCAGGAGGTCGAAATCGGTGGACGGTTCGACCGCGATGGCCACGCCGTAATTCTTGTTCTCGGACCCGCCGCGCCGCTCGCCCGTGGCGCCGTCGCGATAGAAGCCGTCGCTTTCGTTATAGAAGAAGAACGGCTTGATCCCGATGACATCGCCAATGCCGAAATTGGCGACGGCCCGACCGCTATAGGTGCCGAAACGCGCCGCCGAAATTTCCGCCTTCAGCCCGGTTTCGAAGGTCGGACGCGAACGGCGGATGTTGATGACGCCGCCGATGGTGTTGCGCCCGAACAAGGTGCCCTGCGGCCCGCGCAGCACCTCGATCTGCTCGATATCGAAGAAGTCGAGCAGCTGTCCGGTATTGGTGCCGAGGAACACGCCGTCGATGACGACGCCGACGGTCGGCTCCTGCGATTTTTCGACGTCGGCGTAGGTGAGGCCGCGGATGGAGAGGTTTGCGGCCGCCGCGCCCGAATTCTGCTGCGTGATGAGAAGGTTGGGCGCCTCGCCCTGAAGATCGCCGATGTTGAGCGAATTCTTGTTCTCCAGCATCGCGGCATTGATGGCCGTGATCGCGATCGGCGTATTCTGCAACGATTCCTCGCGGCGGCGGGCGGTCACGATGATCTGGTTGGCATTGGTGGATTGCGTCACGGGGCCGGCGGCAGGCGTCGGCCCTTCGGGATCGGGAACGATGTCCGTATCCTCGTTCGATACCTGCGCATGGGCGGCCTGTGCGATGAACATGGCGGAACCGGCAAGTGCCGCGGCGGCGAGCGCGCGCGAATAGGCTTTTTTCAAGGTCTTCCTCCCCAGGAAATTTGGTCCAGGCTTTCTTTCTCATGAAGCCTTGGCCGCACTACTTTGCGCACGAAGATTAGAATTGCGTTACTGCTCTTTTTATCAGGTGTGTCCGCCGCACCAATTTCCGACATTCCTGCACAATAGGGAGTTGATGCATGACCGAAAATCGCCGTTTCCTGCTCCGCCGCCGGCCCGATGGCGACCCGGTGCGCGATGATTTCGAACTGGTGAGCGCGCCGGTGCCCTCCCCTCCCCCCGGCGGTTTCGTCATGCGCAACCATTATTGCAGCATCGACCCCGCCATGCGCGGATGGATGGACGACGAGCCGAGCTACATGCCGCCCATCGCCCTCGACGATCCGGTGCGCGCGACGACGGTCGGCGTGGTCCACGCCTCCGACAATGACGATTACGCGGTCGGCCAATGGGTGATGGGTCTCAACGCGATCGAGGAATATTCCGTCGTCACGCCCGGCCATTTCACCGCGCCTGTCGATGTCGAGGCGGTGGATTCGCCCACCCGTTTCCTGACCGCGATGGGGGCGGTATCGCTCACCGCCTATTTCGGCATGACCGACGTGGCAAAGCCGAAGGCGGGCGAGACATTGTGCGTGACAGGCGCCGCAGGGGCGGTCGGCTCCGTCGTCGGGCAGATCGGCAAGATCCACGGATGCCGCGTGATCGGAATCGCCGGGGGTGCGGAAAAATGCCGCCGCCTGACCGAGGATTACAGCTTCGACGTCGCGATCGACTATCGCGGAAAAGACATCGAGGAATTGCGCGCCGAAATCGCGCAGGCCGCACCCGATGGCCTCGACATGGTGTTCGAGAATGTCGGCAGCCCCATCATGGAGGCCGAGGTCTTCAACCTCGCCACCCATGCCCGCATCGTGCTTTGCGGATTGATCAGCGAATATAACGCGGAGGAACGCGTCGGCCTGCGCAATCTGTGGCAACTCATCGTGCATCAGGCTACGATCCACGGCTTTCTCATCGCCGATTACGCGCCCCGCTTTCCCGAAGGGGGCGCAAAGATCATGGAATGGGTCCGCGAAGGAAAGCTGCGCATCGACGAGGATGTGCAGGAGGGGATCGAGAACAGCTACGACACCTTCATGCGCCTGTTCAGCGGCGCGAACGAAGGCAAGCAGATCCTGAAACTCCCATGACGCAGACGCAGCGCCTGCACGGTCGCCGCGCGATCGTTACCGGCGCGGGGTCGGGCATCGGCGCCGCGGTCGCGGCCCGCCTGCGCCGTGACGGGGCGGCGGTTTTTACCGCCGATCGTGCCGGCGATGTCGACCGGACCGGCGACCTCACCGAAGAGGGCGCGAACACAGCGCTCGTGCGCGACGCGGCGGAGCGGCTGGGCGGGATCGACATACTGGTGCCATGCGCGGGGATTTCGGCGTTCTGCCCGCTCGACGGACATGACGACGATTATTTCCGCGCGGTATTCGAGGTGAACGTGATGGCGGTCTTTCGCCTCATTCGCGATGCGCTGCCCTTCCTCAAACAATCGCGTGCGGGGCGTATCGTGACCATCGGGTCCACCACCTCGACCTTCGGGGACGAGGGGCTGGCCGCCTATGCCGCGTCGAAACACGCGGTCCTGGGGCTGACGAAATCGGTCGCGGCGGAGCTTGGCCCCCACGGCATCACCGCCAATTGCGTGCAGCCCGGCGCCATCGACACGCCGATGACGGCGCCGGCCTTTACGGACATGCCGGAATATCGCACCTTCTGGGAAAACAAGGCACCGCTGCGCTAGCTCGGACAGCCCGAGGACATCGCCGATGTCGTGGCGTTCCTGTGCAGCGACGACGCCCGCTTCATGACCGGCCACGGCCATTTCGTCGACGGCGGCGCCATGGTGCGGCATTGAAACGCTGCGCATGGAAATGGGAACCCGCGCGAACGAACGACAATAATAACAACGACGAGGGATGACGATGCCGAGATTACAGGGAAAACGCGCGCTGATCCTCGGCGCGAGCAGCACCGGCAACATGGGGCAGGTCATGGCCCGCCGCTTCATGGAGGAGGGAGCAAGCGTGCTCGTCTCCGGGCGCAAGGAGGAGCCGTTACGCCAATTCGCGCAGGAAACCGGCTGCGATTACGCCACCTGCGACCTGACGCAGGAGGACAGCGTCAATGCCCTTGCCGATACGGCGGCAGAGGCGATGGGCGGCATCGACATCGCGATCAACGCGACCGGATGGGGCCTGCTCACCCCGTTCCTCGACAATACGCGGCAGCAGCTGGAGGACATGGCTGCGCTGCAATTCACCGGCCCGTTTCAGTTTTACCAGGCGATGCTGCGCAAGATGGCGAAATCGCACGGCGGATCGGGCGGCTCGATCATTCAGATCAGCTCCGCCACGGCCAGCATCATGCTGTGGGATCATTCGGCCTACATGGGCACCAAGGCCGCCACGGATCAGGTCATCCGGTGCATCGCCAATGAATTCGGGCACGACGGCATCCGCGCCAATTCCATCGCCCCCGGCCTGACCGAAACCCCGATGACGTCCGGCGCCGCCGAGGTTCCGGGCATTTACGAGGCATTCGTGCCGGGCTACCCGCTCGGCCGTTACGGGACGAGCGAGGACATCGCCGCCGCCGCCGTGTTCCTCGCCAGCGACGAATGCTTCATGACAGGCGAGGTGTTGCAGGTGAACGGCGGCCTGCGCCTGCGCGGAAATCCGTCAAAGGCGGATATCGCGGCCAGCATCAAGCGGCACGCCGGCGATTGATCGCGGCCGCTCAGCGCGGGGCGATATAGCCAAGCTGCGTCGCCTTGAACAAGGCCTGCCCCCGGTTCACGGCGTCGAGCTTGTCGCTCGCGTTCTTCATGTGAAAGCGCACCGTGGCGCGGCTGCGTTCGAGGATCATGCCGATTTCGGTATCGGTCTTGCCGATCGCGGCCCAGTGCAGGCATTCCACCTCCCGCTTGGTCAGTTGCGGGGCGATGGGCACCTCGCGGCTGTCGCACATGGCGTGGACATAGCCGACCATGAACAGCCGCGCGAGCAGGCCGAGCACGGTGCCGTTGCGCGCGAAATCCTCCGACAGGTCGAGCTTCGTCCGGTCATGCGGGATGAAGCTTGCCGCGCCGATCTGCCCGAACGGCATGTGGGTCGGCACCACGATCGCCGCCGGGGTCAGCCCGCGCTTCACGAAATCCCGGCAATCGAGCGAGGCCAGCATCGGGTTGGGCACGATGGTCCGGAACCCTTCCTCGTTGCACCAGAACGGCTCGCTTTCATACCGGCACGCGGTCGGCAATGGCGAATCCAGCGCAAGTTGCGGCGTGCGCCACCAGCGGTCCTGATCATCGTCGGTCCATCCGAACACATCGGTGGCAAGGCACCGGCCCTCGGCATCGTTCATCTGTTCGCGGATGGCGATATTGTGGCAGACGGCGACCCGGTATTCGCCCAGCTCATGCGAAATATCGCGCAGGTTTTCGGCCGCGCCGCGCACATCGGCGGGTTCACGAATCGTGACCTTTTCCAGAAACTTGTCGAAACGTGCCATGGGTTTTCATCCTCTCGCGCGCGTTCAACGCGTCATCGAGAGCAATAGCCTCAACTGCCTGGCTTTCGTCAACCTTTGTCCGCCGTGCCACCGCGGCATGCGGCAGTTATGCGTTCAGCTTTCAAGCTTTTCGCGAATATCGGCGCGCAGCATGTCCTTGCGGATCTTGCCACTGGCCGTGCGCGGATAATCCTCGACGAATTCGAAGCGTTCGGGGGTTTTCTGTTTCGCAAGGCCGCTGGCCTGCACATGGCGGCAGAGCGCCTCGACACTGGCGGGGGCTCCTGCGGAAATGATATAGGCGCACACCCCCTCGCCCAGCCGTTCGTGCGGCATGGCAACGACGCTCGCATCGCGGACCTGCGGATGGGTGCGCAACACGTCCTCGATCTCCACCGCGCTGATATTCTCGCCGCCGCGGATGATGAGGTCCTTCTTGCGCCCGGTTATGGTGATCGCGCCGTTGGGTGCAAGATTGCCGAGGTCGCCGGTCTGAAAATATCCGTCGCGGGTGATGGCCGCCGCGGTCTGGTCCGCATCGGCATAGCCCAGCATCATCGACGCGCCCCGCGCGAGGATTTCACCCTCGGTCCCCGGCGCCACGTCATTGCCGGCCTCGTCCACGACGCGCACCTCATAGGTCACGACCTGCCCGTCGGTCGTCGCGGCGAGCGTCTCGTCCTGCGGCCAGCCATAGGTGACGAGCGGAACCTCCGATGCGCCGAACACGCGAAACGCATTGAGATTGGAAAAGGCCTCGTGCGCGGAGGGGATAAGATCGGGCGGCACCGCCGCACCGCCGCATGCGAACCATCGCATCGTCGGCAGGCGGGTGCCGGCATCGCGCGCCGCATCGGCCAGCTCCACGAGGAAAGGCGTCGCCGCAACGGTGCCGGTGACGCCATGCTCCTCGATGAGCGAAAGCGCGTGGGCAGCGTCCCATGCCTCCATCAATATGACACAGGTGCCCGACACCAGCGGACTTTCCAGCCCGTTGGCATAGCCCGATATATGCGTGACCGGCGATGGCATGATGATCGCATCGCCCACCGCCACGCCCCAATGCTCGTAACTCGTGCGCAGGATATGCTCGACCGTGTTGTGGCTGTGCAGGACACCCTTGGGCAGGCCGGTGGTGCCGGAGGTGTAGAGCACCATCTTCACCCCGTTCGGATCGACGGGCGCGCGTTCCTGCGGCATGGCGCGCCCTTCGTCGAGCAGCGTCGCATAATCGTCGGCCCCGGCCCCGCGCATGGTGAAGGCGAAATCCAGGTCCGGCAATTCGTCGCGCAGGCGCAGCGCCATCTGCGCAAAATCGAAGCGGCGAAACTCAGTGCAGGTAAAGATCGCGCGCGCGCCGCAATCGCGCAGCATCTGCCGCACCTCCGCATCGCGGTAGATCGGCACGATCGGGTTCACGACAAACCCCGCGATCGCGCAGGCGAGGTTGAGCACGCCCGCCTCGTGCCAGTTGGGCACCTGGAACGCGACGACGTCGCCCGCCCGCAACCCGCGCGCGCGCATCGCGGCGGCGAGCGCATGCGCATCGGCCAGCCATTCGCGCCGGGTCAGCGCGCGCATATCGTCGATCAGCGCCGCGAATTCGGGGTCCTCGCCCGCGCGCTGCTCGGCCAGATCGGCGATGGTGAGGCCGCGCCACGCATCGGCAAAGGGGCGCAGATGTTCGGGCGGCACCTGCATCCAGTCCCACGGTTTCCCGCTCGCCTGCGCCTCGCCCGCGGGTCGTGCGGCAATGGCCGGCTGTCTCGTGTCGCTCGTCTTCATCCGCGTCTCTCCCGGTGCGGCGCATGGTTGCCGCGGCGTCTTCGCTGCGTGATCTGCCATGCCCGGCACCCTTGTTCCATTGACGAAAAGGCGAGGCACCTGTGACCTTTCGCAGTTATTGCAAGGCCCGCGATCTGGTAGGTTAACCGCAAAACAAGCACATCATAAGACGCGGCAACGCATGCGGAGAGGCGCAGCACATGGAATATATCGATCGCAAGAAGAAGCTGGGCGAAGTGGTAAGCATCATGATGGATTACGTCGAGAACAAGAAGACCCATCAGACCGAAAAGACGATGACCGTCCCCACCCGCTCCTATACCGACCCGGCACAGTTCGAGGCGGAGATGGAGCGCATTTTCACGAAGGTCCCGCTCATGCTGGCCTTCACCGCCGAATTGCCGAACAACGGCGATTACAAGGCCATGGAAGCGGTCGGCATGCCGATCCTCATCAATCGGGACAAGAAGGGGCAGGTCCGCGCGTTCCTCAACGTGTGTTCGCACCGCGGCGCGCCGGTGGCGGAGGAAGGGCACGGCAATTGCCCGGTCTTCGTGTGCAAGTATCACGCATGGTCGTTCGGACAGGACGGCCGCCTCATGGGCGTCGCCGAGCAAAGCACCTTTGGCAAGGTCGACAAGGCCGAGCGCGGCCTGAAGCAGCTGCCGTGCGAGGAACGCGGCGGCATGATTTTCGTCTGCCTCGATCCCGAGGGCGCGATCGACCTCGACGAATATTTTCAAGGCTATCTCGGCGATTTCGAGGATCTGGATTTCGCGGACTGGCATTATGTCGGGAGCCGCACCATCCATGGCGCAAACTGGAAAATCGCGTTCGACGGCTATCTCGAGGGGTATCATTTCTCCTCGCTCCACCCCGAAACGATCCACCCGCGCACGCCGTCCAACTGCATGCATTACGAAGGGTTCGGGCCGAGCATGCGGATCGGTTTCCCGCAGCATGAGATCAAGAACCTGCTCAAGGACGTACCGAAGGAAGAATGGGGCACGCGCGAGAATTACGGCTATGATTTCGTGCGCATCCTGTTTCCCAACGTGTCCATCTTCGTCGCCCCGGAAATCACGCAGGTGGCACAGCTTTTCCCCGGACCGACGCCGGACAAGAACCGTACCGTATTGAACTACCTGCGCCGCGACCCGCCCAGGGACGAGGAAGATGCACAGGCGCTGGAGCAATTTTGCGATTTCTTCCGCAACGTAACGTACGAAGAGGATTACGTGATCGGCATGGAGATTCAGAAAGGCCTCGAAAGCGGCGCGCACGAGGCGCTGATCTTCGGCAAGAACGAGCGCGGGAACCAGTATTTCCACGAATGGCTGAACTGGTACGTCGCGGGCGACGACACCGCGCCCAAGCCGGAGATGTAAGCGGCCATGGCCATCACCCTGATGTCGATCTTCCGGCGCCGGGCGGGCATGAGCCACGCCGCATTCGTCGATTATTACGAAACGGTCCACCGGCTGATCGGCGAGGAGGTGCTCGCCGGATATGCTACGCGCTATGTCCGGCGCTTCACCACCCCGCTCGACGGGGAGGAGCGCGGCGACGAGGTCGATGTCGTGCTGGAAATCGACTTTCCCACGCAGGAGAGGATGGATGCGTTCTTCGCCTCGGTGCAGGATCCGAAGATCGCCGCCATGATCGCGGACGATGAGAAGAACCTCTTCGATTCCCCCACCATGCGCAGCTATCTGCTCGACGAACGCAAATCCGACATGCCGCCCGTGCCATAGCCCCTGCGACGGGCGAAATGCAGCGGGCGGCACATCGGGCGCGTCGGCCTATGCCGTGTCCGACGCCATGTGCATCACGCGATAGGTGCGACGGGTAAAGACCCATCGCCCGTCGATCCGCGCCATCTCGTCATCGTAACGGCCGCGCACGCGCACGTCCCGCCCGCTTTCGGGATCCTGGAATATTTCCGAGGTGAAGCTGTGGCCGCGCGCCATGTCGCCATCGACGGTGATGCTGCCGGGCGTGGTGACGTAGATCATCGGTTTGGTGCAATTGTCGAGGCCGTAGATGTCCATCGATTTCACCCACGCCTCCACGATTGCATCGCGCCCATCGAACCCGTCGAGATCGGGAAACTCCGGCAGCGCCCAATACGCATCCTCGGCCCAGCATGCGCCCCAGCTTTGCGCGTCCTTCTCCATCACGCCGTTCGAATAGGTTTCAAGCAGTTCGCGAATGGCGAGCCTGTCCTCGACCGGTCCTGTGAATGCCATGTGCGTGTCGTCCCCTACCAGGCGTGCTTTTCGCCGTTCCATTTGAAGAATTCGCCGCTGTCTTCCATGGACAGCCCGTCGGCGAGCGCCACGATACCGGATGCGCTTTCCTCGACCGTGATCTCGGCCTGCTCCCCGCCCATGTCGGTCTGAACCCAGCCGGGATGCAGCAGGGCGATGATGATGCCCTTGTCCTTCACGTCCTTCGCCACGCCGCGCATCACGCCATTCAATGCCGACTTGCACGCGACATAGGCATACATGCCGCCCATCGGCCAGGTCGACGCGGCGAGCTGGCTTGAGAACGGCACGACTTTCGTGCCTTCGTGCATGCGGGGCAGGAACGCCTTGAATATGGCGAGCGGCCCCTTGACCATGATGTCGATCGCGCTGTCCCACCCGTCCCAGTCGATCGGCGTGGCGAGTTCGGCATTGAGCGGCCCCGTCACCCCCGCCACGATATAAAGGAGGTCCACCGACCCGTCCCCGGTCGCGGCCACGGCGCCGTCGATCCGGTCGAGATCGCCCGCATCCAGTTCGTGCAGCGACACATTGTCATGCGCGTCCGCCAACGCAGCGAGCGCATCCTGCGTCCCGATATTGCGGTTCATGGCAAAGACCGTGTCCCCGCGTTCCGCATGGCGGCGCACGAGTTCCAGCCCGATCCCGCGCGAGCAGCCGGCGATATAGACATTGGCCATTACGGTTTCCTCCCCTCGATCCAGTCATTGAGCACTTCGTGAAAAAAGCGGACGCGCGTTTCCTGATCGGACAGATAGGCGTCGTCATATCCGCGCGAATGCATGCCGGCCTGCATGTTCTCGGCCAGTTCCATATCCTGATAAACGATCTGCCCGGCGAGTTCGGGGACGCCCTTGCCGCGGTCGAATTCGCGATGTTCGCATGTCATCGCCTCGCGCAGCGGCTTTGGCCCCGCCATGATCGATTCCACCTCGTCCTGCCCCTCCACCGGAAAGGCCATGCACCACAGGTCGAACCAGCATTTTTCGGGCTCGTCCTTCACAGGTTCGGAGCGGAAGAAAATCAGATTGTCGGGCAGGAAGCTGATGGTGACATTGGGGAAGATCACCGTGTGCGGACTGTCGGTAATCTCCTCGTCGTTCATCTTTTCATAATGGACGTAGCCCCGCTCCTTCCAGAGCGCCTGCTTCGCCGCTTTGAGATCCTTCCACCCCTTGAGCGCAAAATGCTCGTAGCTGTCGTATGCGTCGGGATCGATGTCCCACGCCGACAGGATATGGCGGAACATGTGATCCACGCCTTCGGGCGGACGGTCGGACAGCGACGGGCGCATCGGCTGCACCGTGCGGCCATGGCCCGCCGGCCACATTTCGTGCCGCCCGCTGTCGACGTCCTGATCGATCCACGGCGGCACCTGCGGATGGGCGGTGCGGGTGTGGTAGCTTTCACTGAAATTATCGGTCACGAATTTCCAGTTGGCATCGACCTTGATCCGGTACCACGCCACGCGCACGGCGGTCTCCATCGGGTAATTGCGATAGAGCGCGGGCATCGGCGCCAGATAATCGCGCAAGCTCGGCCCATCGTCGTCCATCGTATACCACACGAACCCGCCCCATTGGTCGCAGCGCAGCTCCTTTAACGACAACGCGCCGCACGGATTGCCTTGCGAGAAATCGACCTCGGCATCCTGCGCCGACTGAAGCACCCCGTCCTTCCCCCAGCGCCAGCCGTGATACGGGCAGGTGATCGCCTCCATCGAGGAGGTTTCATCGACCATGCGCATCCCGCGATGGCCGCAGGAATTGTAGAATGCGCGCACTGCGCCATCGTCCTGACGGATGCAGATGACGCTCTCGTGCAGGAAATTATGGACGAGGAAATCGCCCGGCTCGGGAATTTCGGCGAGGCGTCCGGCCACGTGCCAGATCTTCGTCCACAAGCCGTCCCATTCCTTCTGCGCGAACGCGCGCGAAAAATAACGATCGCCCGTAATCTTGTCGCCGCGCAGGTTGGACGGATCGCGGCCGTCCATCGGCGGCGGGACATGCGCCTGCTCAGTCATCGGAGGTTCCTCTCGCTCATTTTATCGGCGCAGTGTCGCAAAGCGGGCGAGGCTGTGAAACTATCCCTTCTCACAGTAAATCCGGCAGCTCTGCCTGTTTTCCGCGCAGGCCGCCGTGCACGCGCCGCACGATCTCGATGAGCAGGGCGCGCTGCTCGCGGGTGCGCGCCTCGCCCACGACCGGTTCGTGGAGCAACATGCCGAGACAGGCCGATTGCACGATGTCGTTGGTCAACCGCATCTGTTCATGAATGTGCGACCAGTTGGGAAAGCTGTGCACCATCTCGTCATTCCAGATCGCGTCGAACCGCTTTGCCGCGGGAATGAACACCGAACGCAGCGCGGTGTCGCTACGCGCCGCGAGCGCAAGTTCGAGATAGGCGGCATATTCGTCGCTCTGCACGCTGCGCCAGTACAGCTCGGTCGCGATGGCCAGCGCGCTTTCCTTGGGCAGGGCGGCGATATCGCGCAGATATTCATCGAGAAAATGGCGCATCCGGCGATAGAGGACATGATCGACAAGCGCAGCGATCAATTCGTCCCGATTGGCGAAATGATGGTGCATGGCCCCGCGTGAAATGCCCGCGTCCTGCGTGATCCGCACCGTGGTGAGCCGGGCATAGCCGCCCTCCACCAGAATCATCATCGCCGCGTCGAGAATACCCTGCCGCGTCTGCGAACTCTTCACCTGTTGCCAGCGCTGCGCATCCTGCGTGCCCGCGCCGGGCCGGATGGAATCGAGAAGCTGTTTGCGGCGCGCGGCCATGATCGGTCTCCGCCAGGGGTGGGGCGGATCGCGCCCGCCTATTCAAAACCCCAGTATGAAGCGCGGCGCCTCGCTGTCTACAAAAACCGGCAGTATGGACGGTTTCCTTAAAAGCCGCCGCAATTTGTCGAGATTCGGGCGCGGCCCCGCGCCCGGCGGGAGAGAGAGATGAGCTGTATGTCGAACATGGCCCGGCCGGCATGCGTCCCGCCGCGCCGCCGCGCGGGAACGGACGGGCGGCTGGCGTGAGCATGCAGGCGCACGATGCCTCCACACTGATCGCGCGGGCTGAAATCGGCAATGCGCTGGCCCTGCATTCGCGCGGGGTGGACCGGGCGGATGCGGCCTTGATCGCGGCGTCCTATCACGATGACGCGACGGTCGATTACGGCTTCTTCGACGGCGCGGCGGTCGATCTTGCCCGCATTCTCGCCGATGCGCAGAAGGACACGCCGCCCACCATGCACCGGACCGGGCACTGCTGGATCGCGGTGGACGGCGACCGGGCGGTGTCGGAAAGCTATGTCGTCGCCTATGCGGAGGACGCGGTGCAGCGGCTCATTTTCGGGCGCTATCTCGACCGGCACGAACGGCGGGATGGGCAATGGCGGATCGCGCATCGCCGCTATGTGATGGCGGGCAACATGAACGCCCCCTCCACCGTTTCGCGCCCCGACGCCATGCCCGATCTCGCCGGTTTCGGCGCCCATGGGGCCAAGCGCGCATCGGACCCGGGGCGCGCCATTCTCAACCATTTTGCCGGCACGATGCGGCGCGAAGGACAGGCCATGACCAACGGCGACACCGACCAACACGATGCGCGGCTCGACGCGGCGCTGTCGCGGGCGGAAATCTACGATCTCAGCATGGCCTATTGCCGCGGGGTGGACCGGGCGGACGAGGATCTCATCAATTCGATCTTCCTTCCCGGCGCAACTGTGTCGCTCCAGATCACCAATGGCACGGCGCAGCAATTTGCCGAGGATGTGTGCGCCCTGGTCAAGAACGGCCCCGAGGTCGTGTTCCATTCGATTGCCAACGAATGGGTGGAGGTCGCAGGCGACCACGGCGTCGGCGAGCTTTACGTCATTGCCGCGATGATCGTCGACGGTCAGGAAATGCTGACCGGCGGGCGCTATCTCGACCGGTACGAACGGCGCGAGGGGCGCTGGTACATTGCGGAGCGGGCGTTCGTCACCGACTGGAACTCCGCCCGGCCCACCACGATGGAGCGCGACGGGCTTTACGAATCCCTGCCGCTCGACGGGCGGACGGATCGTTCGGACCCGGTCTATGCGCTTTGGGCCTCGCTGGAGGAGGGGCGATGAGCGACGCCCGGCACGAGGGCGGATGCCTGTGCGGGGCGGTGCGCTATTCCGTGGCGTGGCCGCTGATGCAGGCGGTCACGTGTTCCTGCGTCAATTGTCAGAAACAGTCGGGCGCGCCGCTCTCGCTCGTCGGGGTGACGGGCCGCGACGACCTGCATCTGACCGGTGAATTGAAGACCTATGTCGATACCGCGCAAAGCGGCAATGCGGTGCGGCGGCTGTTCTGTCCCACCTGCGGCTCGCCCGTGCTGACCGATACGGATGCGGCGGAGGATGCGGGTATCATCTTCATCAAGGGCGGCACGCTCGACGATGCGGCCGCGTTGACGCCGAGCGCGCATTGCTGGACCCGCAGCGCGCACGAATGGCTGCAATTTCCCGAAGGCGACACCGTGATGCAGATGCAGGAGGGGTTGTGACGAGCACACTCGATATCGAGGCGGAGCTGCGCGAAATTCTCGCCCGCCGTGCCATCGCGGATGCCGGCTTTCGCTATACCCGCGGGCTGGACCGGATCGACCGCGCCATGCTCCTGTCCGCCTTTCACGAGGATGCCTTCGTCGATTGCGGGCTGATGCAAGGCGGGCCGGGTGCCTTTGCCGATTTTGCGCTGGGCTTTCTCGGCGACATGCACCGCACCCACCATCAGCTCGGCCAGCAGCATGTCGCCATGCAATTGCCGTCCCATGCCTCGGGCGAAACCTATTTTCAGGCGTATCACGACATCACCGACGAACAGGGGCAGAAACGCGACCTGTTCATCGCCGGGCGTTATGTCGACGAATATACCTCCCGCGATGGTCAGTGGAAGATCGCCGCCCGCACGCTTATAACCGACTGGGTTACCGACACGCCCGGAAATCGCGCCTTTTTCGAAGACAATCCGGAGGCCCCCTCCGGACAGCGCGATGGGCGGGATTTTTCGGACCGCCGCGACTGGCCGCAAACGGTCCGCGCAACATTGACAAGACAGAGGATGAATCCATGAACGTACAGGCCGGCGCCGCCCGCTATTCCCCCGATTTCGATCAGCCCGTCCGCGGCGACAGGATCACCGCGGACCGCTACACCTCCCGCGAATGGATGGAGGGCGAGTATGACAAGCTGTGGCCCCATGTGTGGCACCTCGGCGGGGTGATCGCCGATCTTGAGGAAGAAGGCGACATCGTGCGCCACAATTTCGGGCGCGAGAGCGTCATCATGGTCAAGCAGGCCGACGGCTCGGTCAAGGCGTTCTACAACGCCTGCCCGCACCGCGGGAACCGGCTTATCCTCGGCGATGTTGCGTCGAGCGATCGGATCACCTGCGGCTATCACGGGTGGCAATTCGATACCGAAGGCACGCTCGTCAACGTGCAGGATCCGGACGATTTTCCCGGCGGCAACCCATGCGGCAAGGTGCATCTGAAAGAGCTGCGCTGCGAGACGTGGGGTCCGTTCGTGTTCTGGAACATGGACCTCGATGCGAAACCGCTGCTCGAATGGCTGACGCCTTATCCCGAACGGCTCGAAGGGTACGGGCTCGAAAACTGGATCCGGGTGTTTGCCGTGTCGGCAGAGGCGGAGTTCAACTGGAAGATCATCCGCGACAATTTCAACGAAAGCTACCACCTGCCCACGATCCACCCCGAACTGGCGACCTTCATCAATGACGGCCTGCCCAGCACGGTGTTCGAGATGTATGAAAACGGCCACAACGCGATGTGGATGGTCGGCCACCAGGCGACCACGCGGGAGGATTACCATTCGGGCGAAGTGCCCGAAACGCTGGGCCAGGTGGCCGAGGCATGGGGCATCCGGGTGGAGGATTACCACGGCCGCACCGGTGACCTGCGCGAGGCGGTCATCAAGGCGAAGCGCGAAAAAGGCCCGGAACGCGGATATTCCAATTACGACAAGATGAGCGATCAGCAGCTGGTCGATTATTTCCACTGCACGCTCTGGCCCAATCTCACCATCACCATGTCGCCGGAACAGTGCCAGATCCTGCGCACCGAACCGCACCCGACCGACCCTGCCAAATGCGTGTTCCAGCACTGGTGCCTCTACCCCCCGGTCAAGGGGATGAAGGAGGTGGAAACGCCGGTCGGCACGCTCCCCCTGCGGCACGATGCGCTGGTGCGGCACGGCTATTACGGCGATGGCAACACGCTCGGCTTCGTCGCGGATCAGGACCTGTCGATCGGCACGTCGCAGCAGCAGGGCCTCAATTCGCGCGGTTTTGACGGGTGCATCCTCACCCATCAGGAAAAGCGGATCCAGCGGTTCCACGAATTGCTGAACGATGTGGTGCTGGGCGGTCCGCCGAAGGATTGACCCGGCGCACAGGTCGCCAAAACGCGAAAAGCCCCGCCGGGTTAATCGGCGGGGCTTTTTGCTTGCGCGCCCTGTATGGGACGCGCCGCTTCAGGTCTGCGTAAAGCCGCCGTCGATCACGAATTCGGCGCAGGTCACGAAGCTTGCCGCATCGGATGCGAGATAGACGACCCCGCCGGCCATTTCGCCCGGCCGCGCCAGCCGCCCGATCGGGTGCGAGGCCACGACGCTCTTGTGCGCCTCTTCCTTCAAGCCGGCGGCGCCCATTTCGACATAACGCTCCATGATGGAACTCAGCATGCCCGTATCCACCCCGCCGGGATGCACCGAATTGACCCGGATATTGTAGCCCAGCGCGCTGAATTCCGCGCCAAGGCATTTGGTGAGCATCGCGACCGCCGCCTTGCTCGTGCAATAGGCCGCGTTGAAGGGCGCGCCGCGCAGGCCGCCCACGCTGCTGAAATTGATGATCGAGGCGCCGCTGTCGCGATGCTGCCCGCCTTGCTTGAGCAGCGGCAGGAGCGCCTGTATCCCGATGACGATGCCATCGACATTGACCGCATTGACCCGGTGAAATTGCGACAGGTCCGTGTCCTCGAACTTCGTCACGATGGAAATGCCGGCATTGTTCACCAGCGCGTCGAGTAGGCCATATTCGCGCGAAACCAGATCCGCGACCGCGGCCCAGTCGTCCGGTTCGGTCACGTCGTGCCGGACATAATGATCGGCGCCGAGGTCGGGCGCCGTGTCGGCGAGATCGGTCGCAATGACGGTTGCACCCGCATCTTTGAGCGCCGTGACCGTTTCGCGGCCGATGCCGCCGGTCGCGCCGGTGATGACCACAACGCAATCGGGAAGAGAGATGGACATGCTGCGTATCTCCAAAAAAAATTACTGCGCGGTCCAGCCGCCGTCGATGACGAGTTCGGCGCCGGTCATGTAGCTCGCATCCTCGCTCGCGAGGAACAGCGCGGGGCCGGCGATCTCGTCCGGTTCGGCCATGCGACCGACGGGCGTCTGTGCATCCATCGCGTCGATGAGATCCTGCTCGCTTTCCGCGGCGCCGCTCTCGACCCAGCGTTTGAACCCCGCGGCCAGCAGCGGCGTGCGCACGAAGCCGGGATGCAGCGAATTGGCGCGGATCGGCATGCCCTTCGTCGCGAATTCGATCGCAAGCCCCTTGGTAAAGAGGCGGACAGCGCCTTTCGACGCATTATACGCCGAAACCTCACCATAGCCGACGATGCCCATGATCGAGCTGACGTTGACGATGCTCGCCCCGCCCTTTCGCCGCGCCCCTGTTTCGGCGAGCATCGGGGTGAACGTCTTGCAGCCCAGGAACACCCCGTCGACATTGATCGCCATGATCCGGCGCCAATCCTCCATGGCGATCGTTTCGACCGCGCCGGTAAGGTCGGTGCCCGCATTGTTGACGAGTATGTCGAGCCTGCCGTGCCGCCCGGCCACCATGTCGCGCAGCGTCTGCCAGTCATCCTCGCTCGTGACATCGGCGCGGGCGTAGGTGACCTTGTCGCCGTGCGCAGCGCGAAGTTCGGCGACGACATCGCTGTCCTCGCTGTCGAGATCGGTGAGCACGACATGCGCGCCCTCGCCCACGAACCGTTCGGTGATGGCCCGGCCGATCCCGCGAAGACCGCCCGATACGATCGCGACATTGCCGGCAAGGCGCGCGCTCATACGCCCATCATTCCGGCGGTCGTCGCACCGTCGATCACATATTCGCCGCCCGATATGAACGCGGCCTCATCGCTCGCCAGATAGGCGACGAGGCCCGATATTTCCTCAAGCGAGGCGAGCCGGTTCATCGGCGACATGCCTTCGTATGCAGCGCGGGTCGCGTCCGGGTCGGGCTGCGAATTGATGATGCCCGCGATGATGTCGGTTTCCACAACGCCCGGCAGAATCGCGTTCACGCGGATCTTGTACCCGCTTTTCCCGCAATGGATCGCGGCCGATTTGGCCAATGCGCACACGGCGCTCTTCGTCACGGAATACGACACGAAATTGCCCATCGCGGCATTCGCGTTCATGGACGAATTGATGATGATCGAACCGGTCTGGCCCTCGTTCTGCTTCATCATGCGGATGGCGTTCTGTACGGTGAGCATGACGCCCGTCTGGTTGATCGCGAGGATGGAGTTCCATCCCTCTAGCGAGACATCCTCGATGCTGCCGTCGTTCTTTTCCGTGCCCGCATTGGCAAAGGCGATGTCGAGGCGGCCATGCGTGTCCATGATGTGCCGGGACAACTCGGTCCAGCCGTCCGCATCCTGCACCCGGTGCGATACGAACGTGGCGCCGGTCTCCTCGCAAAGCGAACGCGCCGCCTCCTCGCGCGATCCGGTAAAGACGACTTTCGCGCCCTCGCCCGTCAATCGCCGCACCGCCGCAGCCCCGATCCCCGACGTGCCGCCGGTAATCAGTGCCACCTTGCCCGAAAGCCGTTCACCCACGCATCATTCTCCTGATCAATCCTGTTTGGCCCGAAGGTTTCACGGCTTTGCCCCTGTCGACAACCTATGATTTCGGCAAGGTGACACAGCCCGCCCGATGGTTCAGACCGTGGGTCAAAACAAAGCAATATTTCCCAATTTTTCTGATCGAGGATGCACAACGAATGGCCGATCGCGATCCCAATCTTCCGCTTGGCGCAGACCGCTGCGAAGGGCCGAGCTGGAACGAGCTGATGGAAGCCGACAGCAGGCAGGTTCCCGAATTCCTGACCAGCGACAGCTATGAATATCGCGGGTCCGAACCGATCCCCGCCGAACGCTATACCAGCGAGGAATGGGCGAAGCTGGAGCGGGAACGGATGTGGCCCTATGTCTGGCAATTCGCCGCGCGGGAGGAAGACCTGCCGGAAGCCGGCGATTACATCGTTTTCGAGAATGCAGGGCGCTCCTTCCTGATCTCCCGTCAGGAGGACGGGTCGGTCAAGGCGATGCACAATGTCTGCCTCCACCGCGGGCGCAAGCTGCGCACCGAGGACGGCAATGCGGACAAGTTCACCTGCCCCTTCCACGGCTTCACCTGGAACAAGGACGGCAGTTTCGACCGCATGCCCTGCAAATGGGATTTCCGCCATCTGGAGGATGCGGACATGGACCTGCCGCAACCCGAGGTCGGCCAGTGGCAGGGCTATATCTTCATTCGCGAGGAGCGCGGCGGCCCCAGCCTCGCCGAATTTCTGAAGCCCCTGCCCGATCATTTCGAACGCTGGCGCCACGAGGAATGCACGACCGTCCTCTATGTCGCAAAGGAAGTGCCCGCCAATTGGAAGGTCGTGTCCGAAGCGTTCATGGAAAGCTATCACACGGTCGTCACCCACCCGCAATTGTTGCCCTTTACCGCCGATTCCAATTCGGGATACCGGACGTGGGGCGATCATGTGAACGTCAATCTGGTGCCGTTCGGCGTGATGTCGCCGCATGTCGAAAAGGGCGCGGGCGAACAGTGGATCGTCGACGAATTCGTGAAATATAACGGCCGGTCCTCCGACAATTACGAGGCCATGCGGCGACCCGATGGCGATCGAGGTGCCCGACGACAAGACCGCGCGCGAGGCATTGGGCAACAAGATGCGCGAAACCTATACCGAGCAGACCGGGTACGATCACTCGCAAGCCACCGATTCCGAGGTGCTCGACGCGCTGGTCTATAACGTCTTCCCGAATTTCGCGCCGTGGGGCGGGTTCATGCCGAACATCGTCTATCGCTGGTTGCCGGGCGAAACGCCGGACTGGTGCACGATGGAAGTGCGCGTGATCGCCCGCACCAAGAAGGGCGAGGAGAAACCCCGCGGGGCGGAGCGCAAGTTCCTCACCCGCGATCAGAAATGGACCGATGCGCCCGAACTTGGCGTGCTGGGCCACGTCTTTGAACAGGACATGGAAAACCTGCCCTATGTGCAGGAAGGCCTGAAATGTTCGAAGAACGGTCTCGTGAACTATGCCAATTACCAGGAAATCCGCATCCGGCAGTTCCAGGACACGATGAAGAAATATATCGACGGCGATCTGGGAGGTTCGACGCAGAAATGAGCGATACCGACCACGGGCCCGACCCGCTCGCCGGCTGTGACGCAGACAACCACCCGCCGCGCATCGACTGCGTGCTGATCGCGGCGGGCGTGTGGCACGACATCGATTTCGCGCGGCTCGAACTGCTCAAGCTCCTGGCCGAGGATCCGAGCGTGCGCACCCGCGTGCTCGAGGATTACGAGAATATCGAGGCCATCGCCGCCGCCGATATCCTCATCACCTATACCTGCGACGTGACCCCGTCGTTAAAGGCGCAGGAGGCGTTGAAGGCCTGGCTCGATGAAGGGGGCCGCTGGTATGCGCTCCACGGGACGAATTCGATCCTGCGCATGATGGAGGACGGGCTGTGGCACGCGCCGCGCCATGCGCCGTTGATGATGGACCTGCTCGGCAGCCAGTTCGTGTCGCATCCCCCCATCGCGCCCTACACGGTGACGGTGGCGGACAAGGATCACGAGCTCACCCGCGGGGTCGAACCGTTCGAGACCACGGACGAGCTCTATCACCTCGAAACGCATGGCGACCTGCATGTCCTGCTCGAAACGGAATGCACGGAGGAAGGCACCGGCTTTGCCGAGGCGAAGGATGCGCCCGGCACCCATCCGGTGTTCTATATCAAGAGCCATGGCAAGGGCGCCGTGCTTTACAACACGCTCGGCCATTGCCGCGGGCATTACGACCTTCAGCCGATGCTGGACTGGTGGCCGGACCTCGATCGTTGTGCATGGGATCTGCCGGTGTTCTACGATCTTTTGCGGCGCGGAATTGCATGGATCAAGGCGCGTCCGGCAAGGGGGTAAGGCGCCCCCGCACGGCAAAGAGAAACCCCCGGGATCGCGCGATGCCGGGGGTTTTTCGTGCCCGCCCGTTTCAGCCCATGTCGATGTAGCGGTCGAGCGCGGTATCGGCATCCTGCGGCCAGCGCGACAGCACCAGAAGCCGCTTGTGCCCGAAGCCCAGAGCAAGCTC
Organism: Croceicoccus sp. YJ47; assembly: GCF_016745095.1. NCBI lineage: Bacteria > Pseudomonadati > Pseudomonadota > Alphaproteobacteria > Sphingomonadales > Erythrobacteraceae > Croceicoccus > Croceicoccus sp. YJ47. The sequence continues at coordinate 2,315,011 of NZ_CP067087.1, read as the reverse complement.
GTCGGTGATGCCCATGCCGCCGTGGAACTGGATCATTTCGTGCCCCATCTCGATCGCGTGGCCCGCGATGAAGGCGCGGGCGCCATGGACCGCCTTTGCGAAATCGGGTTCGCCTTCCTTCACCACGGCGAGTTCAACCAGCGCGCGCGCCTGCGTCAGGACTGCGTATTGGGCGGCCATGCGGTGCTGGATCGCCTGAAACTTGCCGATGGGCTGGTTGAACTGTTCGCGCGTGCGCACATAATCGAGCGTGTCGGCGAACATGCGCTCCATGATGCCCAGCATTTCGGCCGAGCGTGCCAGCGAGACCAGCGTTTCGACCGTGTCGAGTGCCTCTGCCGCGTCGCCTGCTCCGCCCAGCCGCGCCCCCGGCACGCCATCGAGGTCGAGCATCGCCGCCATCGACCCGTCCGCCATGCGCCACGGCGTCACCGACAACCCCCGCGCATCGGCGGGCACGAGATAGAACCCCCAGCCCGCAGCATCGCCCGGGTCGCCATCGTGGCGCGCACTCACGATATAGCCGTCGGCGTTGAAGCCCGCGACGGCAAACGGCTTGTGCCCGCGCAATGTCACGTCCGCGCCCGATCCCTCGGCGGCTGTCTTGACGAACAGGCTGCCATTGCGAGAGCCGCGTTCGGCATGCGCGATTGCGAGCCGTTTTGCGCCGGAAAGAACGGCCTCCATCCACGCGCCCTGCTGCGTCTCGTCGGCGAGGCGTGCGAACAATTGCCCGGCCATCAGCGCGTTTTCGATCAACGGTTCGACGAAGAGCCCGCGGCCGAGCGCCTCGTACACGACGGCGATCCCCGTCGCGTCGAGCCCGAGCCCGCCCAGTTCCTCCGCAAAAGGCGCCGCAATGATGCCAAGCTCACCCAGCAAGTCCCAGTTTTCCGCGCCGAAACCGCCCGCCTCGTTCAGATATTGGCGCCGGCGTTCGACATCGTAACGATCGGTGACGAACCGCTCCGCCACCGCCTTCAACATTTCCTGGTCTTCGGTCAGATCGAAATTCACGGCATCCGTCCCCTTTTTCGAAAGGCGATCTAACAGCAAAAACCGCCGCACGTGTGCTGCGCAAAAAGCTAGGCGAGTTGGCAGGGCGGTCATTCCTGGACTATCATCCGCAGGCGGACCGGATTTTTCGCGCGCCACACCTGCGGGAAAAAGAATGACGCCGGCCGCGACGCCCTAACCGCAAAGGACCGAACATGCCGAAACCGCCGAAAAGCCCGACCGACATGTGGCAGGAATTCGTCGCGGCGTGGGAGCATGAGATGAACGACTGGTCCACCCGCGTCACGCAGAGCGAGCAGTTCAGCGCCGCGATGGGGCAGGCCACCAAATATTCGCTCGTCGCGCAAAAGGCGATGACCGAGCAGATGGAAAAAATGCTGCAATCGATGAACCTGCCGACGCGCAACCAGATCGACGAATTGTCGGAACGCATGGCCGCGCTCGAGGACGGGCTGGAACGCTTGCGCATCGCGGTCGAGCGCGAGGAGACGCCCGCCCGCCCCATCGCCCGCAGCGAACCCAAACGCACGCGCAAGGCCCCGGCGGGCGACACGCCGGACGATGCGGCATGAGCGAGCTGACTCTGCCGCCCGGCGAGGAGATTGCCGAACTCGCCCGGCGCGAGATCGACCGGGCGATCAAGCGCAATATCAAGGGGCTGGAATTCCTCACCGCCGGGACGCAGCCGGTCGGCGCGATGGCGAAGGATGTCGTCTATCGCAAGGGCACGGCTGTGCTCTATCGCTATCGCCCGGTGCTCGACGAAATCTACCGCACGCCGCTGCTGCTCGTGTCGCCGCCGAGCAATCGCGGCTATATCTTCGACCTGGCCAGGGGGCAAAGCTTCGTCGAATTCATGCTGGAGCGCGGCTATGACGTGTTCAATCTCGACTGGAACCCGCCACGCCGGGACGAGGCGGAACTCGGCCTTGGCGATTATGTCGACGGGTTCATCCCCGAAAGCATTTCGCGCATCCGCGAACTGACCGGCGAAACGCAGGTCACGCTCGCCGGATATTGCATGGGCGGGACGCTCGCCGTCATTCACGCCGCGCTTTACGGCACGGCATCGGCACGCAATCTCGTCGCCTTTGCAACGCCTGTCGATTTCCACCACATGACCCTGTTTCAGAAATGGGCCGACCGGCGCCATTTCGATCTGGACCATCTCGTCGACGCACTGGACGTGATCCCGCCCGACATCATGCTCGGCGCGTTCGATCTTGCGCGTCCTGCCAATCGCACGGCGGGCAAGATGCATCTGTGGTCCAACATGTGGAACGACGATTTCGTGCAGTCCTATCGCATGTTCGACCGCTGGGCGGCGGAAACGCTGCCGGTACCGGGCACCTATTTCCGGCAGCTGATCGAGGATCTGCTCTGGGACAATGCGCTTGCGAACGGTCAGCTCGAGATAGGCGGGCGCATCGCGGATCTGTCCAATATTTCCATGCCCGTGCTCAACATCACCGCCGTCCACGACCATGTGGTGAAAAAGGAATCGACCATGCCGCTCATGGACAACACGTCCTCCCGCGATACGCACGACCTCGTCTCCAAGGGCGGGCATGTCAGCCTCGTCGCCGGGCCTGCCGCGGTCAGGCGCCTGTGGCCCCATATCGACAGCTGGCTCGCGAGGAGGCCGGTATGACCGGCGCGGCGACAAGGGGAGCAAAGCCGGTGGCGAAAAAGAAGGGCATCGATTGGAGCCTGCGCGAACTGCGCCGCGAGGACGGCGATGCGCTCCTCGCATTCGCGCGGGACATTCCGCTGCACGATCTGATGTTCCTCGAACGCGACATTCGCAATCCGAAGGTGGTCGATGCGTGGCTGGATCAATGCGAACGCGGCCTCATCCGCAGCACGCTGGCCTTTTCCGGCGACCGGGTGGTGGGGAGCAGCGCGCTTGTCCGCGACGAGCTGAGCTGGTCGCCGCATGTGGGCGAGATCCGCATCCTGATCGCGCCCGACGCACGCGGCAGCGGGCTCGGCCGGGCGCTGGCGCAGGACAGCATGGATATTGCGCAGCAAACAGGGATCGAACGGCTGATCGTGCGGATGACTCCGGATCAGACATCGGCCCTGTCCCTGTTCGAGGATATGGGCTTCAGGCCCGAGGCCCTGCTCCGCAACCAGGTCCGCGACGCGCGCGGGGTGACAAACGATATCGTGATACTGGCGCTCGACGTGAACCGGTTGCGGTCCGCGCACGAGGTTTACGGCCTGCCCGACAATTTCCCCGGAGACTGAGCGCGCGGGCCGTTCAATCCGGCGGGAAGTAGAACGCGGCGAACGGCCCGCCCGGCACGAACGGGGTCCAGTCACCCTCCGCACATGCCAGCCGGTCCGCCACGGCGTAGAGCACCGCCGGATTGGCGACAAAGCCGAAATGGCTCGTCCACACCTCGATATTTTCGGTGCGGGCGTCGGTTTCGCTGACGCAGTTTTCCCAGGCGGTGATCCCGTCGCTCTTGGAATAGATCGCGGTGGACGGCACCGGAAGCGGCTTGCCCCCGGTGACATAGCGGGGATGACGCTCCATCGCAGACACGCGATTGCCGGTCAGCAATTCGTAGAGCTGCCCCAGATTGGTCGCATCCGGATTGCCGGTGAACGGGCTGCCGAGCGCGATCACCTGTCGCACGTCGGCGGGATCGCGGCGCGCAGCCTCCCGCGCGATGACACCGCCCAGGCTCCACCCCACAAGGCTGACCTTGCGCCCGGTCGCCTGTGCGATGTCCGCAATGCGGCGGGCGATATGCTCGCCATTCTCGCCCGTGCTGTGCTGATCGAGGTTCCATCCCAGATCCCAGGTATGCACGTCATGGCCCAGCCGTTTGAGCGCCATGCGCAGCGGGACCGTCATCGCGTCATTCGTGGCAAAGCCGGGCAGCACCATGACCGGGTGCCCGTCGCCGCGCGGCGCGCTGGCCAGCATCGGCCAGCTCGCCGCCAGGGCCGCGATGTTGAAAAGCGACCGCGCCGGTTCCAGCGCGGTCCAGCCATAGGAAGGCCGGGTGATCGTGTCGCGTCGTGCCATGGTGGGGTGCTTTTCTGGCAAGGGCCGCGTTATGGCCGGTCGGAGAGGATGAGAGCGGCGGCGCGCAGGCCGATGGCCATTGCCGGCGCATTGGTGTTGCCCGTGACATGACCCGGTATCACCGAGCAATCGACCACCCGCAATCCGTCCACCCCGTTCACGCGCAGGCGCGGATCGACCACGGCGCGATCGCCGCTCCCCATGCGGCAGGTGCCGATCCCGTGCAGGCCGCAGGACGACAGCCGCCGGAACGCGGCCAGGATCGCCGCATCGCTCTCCACCTCGTCACCGGGAATTTCCTCGCAGCCGACGCTCTGGCCGAGCGGCGGCGCGTGGACGAATTCGCGCATGCGCCGGACCATGGCGACGGCGCTTTGCCGGTCATGCTCGGTGGTCAGGAAATTCGGTTCGATCTTCGGCGCATCGTCCGCATCCGGGCCGGTGATGCGCAGCGAACCCTCGCTGGTGAGCCGGAGCAGCGAACCGTAGATGGTGAGTCCGGGCCGCCTGTCGATCTTGTCCAGCGGGACGGGATCGTTGTCGCCGCCCACGGCAAAGCTGTACGCGCCGAGGTAGAATTGCGCATCGGTGCGCCCGTCGGGATGGTGCACATTGTCGAAGGCGCCGACCTCGAACGGGCCGGTCGCCATGATCCCGTCGCGCCGCATCGCCCACCGCGCCATCGCCCGCATCAGGCCCAGCCCGAAGAAATGATGGTGCGTGCCCTTCCCCTCGTCGAGGCGGAACGGCATGGAAAGCGAGAGATGCTCGATCATGCGCTCGCCAACATCGGGCGCTGCGACGACGGGATCGACACCTGCGCGCACCAGCCGTTCCGGATCGCCAATGCCCGAGCGTTGCAGCAGCAGCGGGCTTTCCATCGCGCCTGCCGACCCGATGATCTCGCCCGCGCAATCGAAGCGTTTCGCGCGCCCGTTCACCTTTGCCTCGATGCCGACGGCGCGGCCGTTTTCCATCACGATCCGCTGTGCCAGCGCGCCGGTCACGACACGGACATTGGGCCGCCTGCGCGCCGGCTCCAGAAAGGTTTTCGCCGCACTCTGCCGCACGCCATCCTTGATATTGTGCGTGTAGTAACCGACGCGCCGCCCGGTCGAGCCGTTGAGGTCGCGCACGCGTTCCAGGCCGAGCGTCTCTCCCGCCGCGATCATGTCCTCGGCAAGGGGGTAGGTGTAGATCTGCGGATCGACGTGCACCGGCCCGCCCGCGCCGCGCGTGTCGGAGGCGCCGTCGGCGTGATCTTCCAATGCGCGAAACGCATCCGTCATCGCCGCGCCGTTCCACCCGGCGGCGCCATGCTCGCGTTCCCACGCGTCGTAATCGGCAGGCTCGCCCCTGCTCCAGATCATGCCGTTGACGCCGGAACTTCCGCCCAGCCCCTTGCCCCGGATCCAGAATTCGCCGCCTGCATCGTCGTCGCCGTCGGTGCCGACGTAATCGCGCGGCTGCGTGACCTTGTACAGCCAGATCTTGGCCGGGTCTTTCACCAGTTTCGCCACGCCCTTGGGCACGTGGTTCCAGAACGAAGGCTCGCCCCCCGCCTCGAGCACGAGCACGCTCGACCGTCCGTCGGCGCTCAACTTCTCCGCAAGAACGCAGCCCGACGACCCTGCGCCAACCACGATGTAATCCCACATCTCGGCCATCCTTTTCTCCTCCGGCACACCCTTGCACAGCCATGCGCCGTCGCACCCTATCGTTTTAGGGAGCCTGCCAACCGCCCCGCTTTGCGCTTTAGTCCGAGGCACGAACGAATTGCCGGTACTTTGTGGCAAAAATTCGCGAGATTTTTGAGGATTGGCCATGCAACCCATCGCTTCAGGACTGTTCACGAAGGACGACCCGCCGCGATTGATCGGAGGGCGGGACCGCGCAACCGGGCGCATCGTGTTTCCCTGCCCGCCGGGTGACGGGTTCGAGGCGGTTCCCCTGTCGCGGACCGGCACCTTGTGGAGCTACACCATTCAGCGATTCCGGCCCAAATCGCCGCCCTATGCCGGGCCGGAGGCGTTCACCCCCTGGGCGCTCGGCTATGTCGAGCTGCCGGGCGAAACCATCGTGGAGGCGCGGTTGACCGATGTGGAGTTCGGCGCAATCGAGATCGGCATGCCGCTCGAACTGACGCAGGTGCCGCTCGACCCCGATGCGGCCGAAAGCGTCGCCATTCCGGCCTTTCGGCCCGAAGGAGCATCGGCATGACCGACGTGTGCATCGTGGGCATCGGCATCCACCCCTTCGGCCGGACCGAGGGTCGCTCCGGCCTGGAACAGGGGGTCTTCGCCGTGCGGGAAGCATTATCCGACGCAGGCATCGCATGGGGCGATGTCGACTTCGCCTATGGCGCGTCGGACGCGGCGGGCAATCCCGACACGATGGTGGAGCAGCTCGGCCTTACCGGCGCGCAATTCATCAACGTGCGCAATGGCTGCGCCGCGGGCGGATCGGCGCTGTTCTCGGCGCAGATGGCGATCAAGGCGGGCGAGGCGGACATCGGCCTCGCCGTCGGGTTCGACAAGCATCCGCGCGGCGCGTTCGATGCGAAACCTGCCGAATACAACCTGCCCGAATGGTACGGCGATGCTGGCTACATGGTGACGACGCAGTTCTTTGCGACGAAGATCATGCGCTACATGCATCTCAACGGCATTTCGCGCGAAACGCTCGGCCGGGTCGCGGCAAAGGCGTTTCGCAACGGCGCGAAGGCGCCCCATGCCTGGCGGCGGGATCCGGTCCCGCTCGACGTCATTCTCGATGCGCCGATGGTGTCGGATCCCTACTCCAAATACATGTTCTGCTCGCCGGCGGAGGGCGGCGTGGCGCTCATCCTCGCCAGCGAGAAGAAGGCCCGCGAACTGGGCAAGCCGATCGTGAAACTCAAGGCCGCGACGATGCGCACCCGCCCGCCCGGCAGTTTCGAGGTGTTCGCCCCGTCCATCGACGTGGAGCGCGGCGGGTCCGCCACCAATATCGCCAGCCGCGATGCGTTCGAAATCGCCGGCATCGGCCCCGAAGACATCGGCGTCGCGCAATTGCAGGATACAGAGGCCGGCGCGGAATTGATGCACATGGCCGAGAACGGCTTTGTCGCGGACGGGGAGCAGGAACGCTACCTCCGCGAGGGGTGGACCGAGATCGATGGCCGCCTGCCGGTCAATACCGATGGCGGCTGCCTTGCCTGCGGCGAGCCGATCGGCGCATCGGGCCTGCGCCAAGTTTACGAAAATGTCGTGCAATTGCGCGGCGACGGCGGCGCCCGCCAAGTCCCCGGCAACCCGAAGACCGCCTACAGCCATGTCTATGGCGCGCCCGGTGTTTCCGCCGTGACCATTCTGGAACGTTGATATGGATATCGATCTTAGCCCGCAGGAAACCGCCTTTCGCGAAGAGGTTCGTGCATTCCTGCGCGACAATCTGCCCGACCGGATCAAGCGCGGCGCGGCCAGTTCGCCCACCGTGTTCGTCGAACCCGACGTCGGGCAGGACTGGAACGCGATTCTCGCCGAAAAAGGCTGGCTCGGCTATCAATGGCCGAAGGAATATGGCGGCACCGGCTGGACCCCGACGCAGCGTTATATCTTCGAAAAGGAATGCGCGCTCGCCGGGGCGCCGAACCTCACCGTGCTGGGGCTGAAACTCGTCGCGCCCGTCATCTTCAATTTCGGGACCGAGGAACAGCGCCGCGAATATCTGCCGCGCATCCTGTCGGGGCAGGATTACTGGTGCCAGGGGTTTTCGGAACCCAATGCCGGGTCCGACCTCGCCTCGCTGTCGTGCCGGGCGGTGCGCGACGGGGATGATTACGTCATCAGCGGTTCCAAGATCTGGACCACCCATGCCCATTTCGCGAACCGGATGTTCGTGCTCGTGCGGACCGATACGGACGGCAGGAAACAGGCGGGCATTTCATTCCTCCTGATGGATCTCGACGATCCGGGGGTGCAGATCCGCCCGATCGTGACGCTCGCCGGCGATCACGAGGTCAATCAGGTGTTCCTCGAAAACGTGCGCGTGCCGGTCGCCAATCTCGTCGGGGAGGAAGGCGAAGGCTGGGCCATCGCGAAATTCCTGCTCGAAAACGAACGGGGCGGTTCGTGCCATGCGCCCAAGCTCGCCTATGATATCGACCAGATCATGATCGCCGCCGCGCAGCAGCCCGACGGCACGGGCGGAACGCTTGCCGACGATCGCGACTGGAAACGGCGGGTGGCGAAACTGCGGCTGGAGGTCGATGCGCTTGAGATGATCGAGCTGAAAATCCTGGCCGAGATCGCGAATGGTCGCACGCCGGGGCCGCAGACGTCGCTGACGAAGATGATCGCGTCGAACCTGCGGCAGGACATCGACCTGCTCGCGGTCGATCTCTACGGTCCGGCGGGGCTTCAGCTTCCCAATGCGCGCCCGCTCTATGGTGAGAATGCGCCCGACCCGCTATGCTCCGCCGATGCGCAGGTTGCCTCGGCCCGCTATCTCAACAGCCGGGCCTGGACGATCTTCGGCGGCACGAACGAAGTTCAATCAACGATAATCGCCAAGACCGTCCTCGGTCTGTGAACGGCGAAAACAACTGGAGAGTGAGATGCAGCTAAGCCGAGAAGACCTGCTGCAAGCCTACCGGCGGATGAAGATCATCCGCGAGTTCGAGGAAAGGCTGCACGAGGAAATCGCCACCGGGGAAATCGCCGGGTTCACGCACCTTTACTGCGGGCAGGAAGCCGTCGCGGTCGGCGTGTGCGAACATCTGTCCGACGATGACAAGATCGTGTCGACGCACCGCGGCCACGGCCATTGCCTGGCCAAGGGGTGCGACGTGAAGGGCATGATGAAGGAAATCTGGGGCAGCCAGGACGGTCTTTGCAATGGCAAGGGCGGCTCGATGCATATTGCCGACACGGACAAGGGCATGCTCGGCGCCAACGGCATCGTCGGCGCGGGCGCCCCCATCGCGGTCGGTGCGGCGCTGACCGCAAAGATCAATGGCAAGGGCCATGTGTCCATCGCGTTTTCGGGCGATGGCGCGTGCAACCAGGGCACCACGTTCGAGGCGATGAATTTCGCCGTCGTGACCAAGGCGCCGTGCATCTTCGTGTTCGAGAACAACCATTATTCCGAGCATACCGGCGTCGATTACGCGGTCGGCACGAACAAGGACATCGCCAGCCGCGCCGAAGCGTTCGGCATGAAGGTGTGGCGCGCCGACGGCACCGATTTCTTCGCCGTCTACGAAACCATGCGCGAGCTTCTGGAATATGTCCGCGCGGGCAACGGCCCGGCCGCGGTCGAGTTCGATACCGAGCGGTTCTACGGCCATTTCGAAGGCGATCCGCAGCGTTATCGCGGCGAAGGCGAACTCGACCGCCTCTGGGCCGAGCGCAATTGCATCGACAATTTCCGCAAGAAGGTGACCGAGGCAAAGCTGCTCGACGGTGCCGATCTCGACAAGGTGGACGAGGAAGTGCTCACGCTGATCGAGGAAGCGGTCGAAGAGGCGCGCGCCGCGCCGCGCCCCACGCCCGACGACGTCCATAAAAACGTCTACATCAGCTACTGAACCGCAGGAGCGAGCACATGGCTAAAATGGTTTACCGCGACGCGGTTCGCAAAACGATCTTTCAGGAAATGGAGCGCGACGAAAACGTCGTCGTGCTGGGCGAGGATATTGTCGGCGGCATGGGCACGGCCGGCGGGCCGGAGGCCATCGGCGGCATCTGGTCCACCTCCACCGGGTTTTACGACGCGTTCGGCCCCGACCGGGTGATCGACACGCCGATTTCGGAAAGCGCCATCGTCGGCGCGGCGGGCGGCCTCGCGCTTACGGGGAAACGGCCCATCGCGGAATTGATGTTCGCGGATTTCATCGGCGTATCGCTCGACCAGATCTGGAACCAGATCGCGAAATTCCGCTACATGTTCGGCGGCAAGTCGAAATGCCCCGCGATCATCCGCATGGTGTATGGCGCAGGCTTCAACGCCGCGGCGCAGCATAGCCAGTCGGTGCATCAAATCCTGACCGGGATGCCGGGGCTGAAGGTCGTGATGCCGTCGACGCCGGGCGATGTGGTGGGTCTCCTGCGCGAGGCGATCCGGGAGGACGATCCGGTGATCTTCCTCGAACACAAGGCGCTCTACGGCCTGTCGGGCGAAGTGTCCGACGATCCCGATTTCACCATTCCCTTCGCCCATGCCCGGCTCGCCCGCGCGGGCGAGGACGTGACCATCGTCGCCACCGGCATGATGGTCGGCCTTGCGGAAAAGACCGCCGATACGCTCGCCGAGGACGGCATCGGTTGCGACGTGATCGACCTTCGCACCACGAGCCCGCTCGACGAGGAAGCCGTGCTCGATTCGGTGGAGGCGACGGGCCGGCTCGTCGTCGTGGACGAGGCGCCGCCCCGGTGCAGCCTTGCCACCGACATCGTCGCGCTCGCGTCCAACAAGGCGTTCGCCAGCCTGAAGGCGCCGCCGCAGATGGTGACCGCCCCGCACACCCCCGTCCCCTTCGCCCGCGAACTGGAAAGCGCCTATCTTCCCGATCCGGGCAAGATCGAGGCCGCCGTTCGCAAGGCGCTGGACTATCGCTGAGGAAGGGGACTGAACATGGCCAGGCTACGCGCGTTCACCATGCCCAAATGGGGCATAGAAATGACAGAAGGCACCATCGCCGAATGGCAGGTGAAGGAAGGGGAAGACTTCGCGAAGGGCGACACGATCTGTTCGATCGAAACGGCCAAGATCACCAATGAGGTCGATGCCGAATATGGTGCGAAGGTGCGCCGCGTCATCGCCGAGGCGGGCGCCGAATTGCCCGTGGGTGCGCTTCTCGCCGTGTTCGACGATGGCGCCGATGCGAGCGAGGACGAGGTCGAGGCCTTCATCGCCAATTTCAAGCCGGCGGGCGGCGGCGATGCGAAACCGGCCCCGAAGGAGAGCGCCCCGGAGCCAGAAACCGAACCGCAGGCTTCCGCGCCGAAGGAACGCGTGAAGATCGACACCAACCGACCGATCAGCCCCGAGGCGCTGAAACTCGCCGAGGAGGAAGGCGTCGACATTGCGGGGATCGAGGGGTCGGGCCGCGGAGGGCGCATCACCTATCAGGACGTGCATCAGGCGATACGCGGCCCGAACACGGCAAAGCCCAAGGGCACGACCGTCCTGCCGGAGGAAGATGCGATCTTCGCCTCTCCCCTCGCCCGGCGGATCGCGGCGCTGCACGATATCGACCTGTCCTCGCTCAGCGGGACCGGACCGCGCGGGCGCATTTCGAAGAAGGACGTGCTGGCGAAAATGCCGGACGAGGATGGCGCCGGCACTGCGGGCGCACCCTTCCGGCTCGTCGCGAACGAAGCCGACATCGTGCCCTTCGACAAGATCCGCAAGGTCGTGGCAAAGCGCCTGACCACAGCAAAACAGGACATCCCGCATTTCTACCTGAGGATCAGTGTGAATGCCGATCCGATGCTGGACATGCGCAAGGCGGCCAATCTGGTGCTGGGTTGCAAGGCGTCGGTGAACGATTTCATCGTGATGGCCGCCGCCCGCGCGCTCGCCCGGCATCCCGACGTCAACGTGCAATTGCACGGCGACGAGGTGCACCGGTTCGCCCATGCCGACGTGTCCGTCGCCGTGGCCAGCCCCAAGGGGCTCGTCACGCCGATCGTGCGCCAGGCGAACCGCATGCGCATCGACCAGATCGCGAACGCCACCAAGGGCCTGATCGAGAAGGCGAAGGAGGGCACGCTCGGTTACGAGGACATGGACGGGGGCACGTTCACCGTGTCGAACCTCGGCATGTTCGGGATCGAGAATTTCGACGCGATCATCAACCCGCCGCAGGGCGCGATCCTCGCCGTGGGCGGATCGAACCGCGTGCCGGTCGAAACGGCGGATGGCGGAATCGCGTTCGAAAACCGCATCTCCTTCACCCTGTCGGTCGACCACCGTGCCATTGACGGGGCGACGGGCGCGCAATTCCTGCAAACGTTCAAGATGATGCTCGAAGATCCCGAACAGCTGTTCGGATAGAGGAGAGAAACGATGCCAAAGGCCGGAAGCCTCGCCGATGTCGGCGAAATCATGCAGCTTGCCTACCTACCTGCCGATTTCGACGCCGCGATCGAATATTGGACGAAGACGATGGGCGTCGGCCCGTTCTTCATGCTGGAAAATATCCGGCTCGGCGACATGAAATACAAGGGCGCGCCGACCGACGCGGTGTTCAGCGTCGCGATCGCCTACTGGAACGACATGCAGATCGAACTGGTCCGGCCCGAAAACGATGCCCCGGCGCACTATACCGGCGACCATGCGGTGCACGACCGGGTGCAGCATGTGTGCATCGTGGTCGACGATATCGAGGAGGCGTATCGCGCCTGCCGCGAGGCGGGGGCCGAGATCCTCGTCGAGGGCAAGGTCGGCAAGAGCGGCGCGGTCATCTATGCCGATCCCGGCGCCGGGCCGGGCGGCGTCGTCGAATATGTGAAGCTGGATGACGGCGGCGCCGAATTTTTCGAACACATGAAGGCCTGCGCCGCCGATTGGGACGGGTCCGATCCGGTGCGGTCGATCGGGTGAGCCTTTCGGTCGATCTTTCGGGCAAGGTCGCGCTCGTCACCGGCGCGTCGAGCGGTCTGGGCGCGCATTTCGCCCGCGTGCTCGCGCAGAGCGGTGCCCATGTCGCACTCGCCGCGCGCCGGGTCGACCGGCTGGAGGCGCTGCGCGACGAATTGTGCCATCTCGACGTCTCGGTTCGCACGATCGAACTCGACGTCACGCGCGACGGCGACGCAGACCGCGCCGTCGCCATGGCGCAGGAGCTGGGCGGGCTCGACATCCTCGTCAACAATGCCGGCATGACCGAGGCGGCTCCCGTGCTCGACCAGGATGCCGCGACATTCGACCGGGTGCTCTCGGTCAATCTCAACGGGGCGTTTGCGATGGCCCATGCCGCGGCGCGGGCGATGCGCGATGGCGGCGCAGGAGGCAGCATCGTCAACACCGCCTCGATCCTGGGGCTGCGGCAGGGGCATCACCTCACCGCCTATGCCGTGTCGAAGGCCGGCGTGGTGCAGATGACCAAAAATCTCGCGCTGGAACTCGCCCGGTACGGCATCCGGGTCAACGCACTCGCGCCCGGCTATTTCGAGACCGACATCAACGCCGATTTCCTCAACAGCGAGGACGGCCGGCGTTTCGTGAAAACCATACCGCAGCGCCGGACGGGCGCGCTGCACGAGCTGAGCGGGCCGTTGCTGCTGCTATGTTCGGACGCGGGAAGCTACATGACAGGGGCCGTCATCCCGGTCGATGGCGGTCATCTGGTGACGTCGCTGTAACGCGGGCAACCCCTTTGGCCGCATTCATGTTCAGCCAGACCAGATTTTCAATGAACAATTGCCGATAGGGCGGTTCACAAATGCGACAGTCCGCCGTGCTATGATGGGAACGTCATCGACACCGACGCGGCGAGGGGCGCGTTTCAGCCAAGGAAGCAATTGATGAAAAAGGTCGACCGATTGAAAGCCATGGCGGCCACCGCGCTCGCCTCCGGCATGATCGCCGCTGTGCCGACCGCCTCGGCCACGCCCGCGTTTTCGGCCGCGGAGAGTGCTCCCGCCCCTGTATTCGCCCCCGCCGATAATGCCGATGCGCGAATGGCGCCGGACCGCACGATGCGCCCGGACCGCACGATCGGCCGCAATAATCAGCCGCGGGAGAGGACCGGCACCCCCGATCGCCGCCGGGCGGATCGCGTCGGCACCACCGACAATCGTGCCGAGCGGCGCGCCGAACGTCCGCAAGCCACCCCGACACAGCGCGCCCGCGATGCCGCGGCACAGCAACGCCGCGCCATGCGCGACGCCGCCGCCGCGCAGGCCGCGCGGACGCAGCGACCCGCCATTCCGCAACCCGATGATACCAACCGTCGGGACCGCGGCCAGCGATGGGAACGGGACGCGCGCGAGCGGGTGGGCGAGCGGAGCGATGATCGCAGCCGTTCCGACTGGCGCACCCGTTCCGACTGGCGCCGTGGCGAGCGGGACGATGATCGCAACCGCTCCGACTGGCGCGAGCGGCGCGGGGATCGCGATGGCGACAGGGACCGCTATGGTGAGAGGGATCGCGACTGGCGCGGGAACGAACGCTGGCGCGACAGGGATAACGCGCGTGACGGGCGCGATTGGCAGGACCGCCGCGAGAATTCCGACTGGCGGAACCGGGACCGCAACCGGGACGACCGCGACTGGCGCGGCAGGGACTGGCGCGACGGGCAACAGGCGCGCCACAACCGCTGGGACCGGCGCTGGCGCGAAAGCGATCGCTATGACTGGCAACGCTATCGCATGGCGAATCACCGGCTCTACCGGATGAGCCGTTATGCACCGCCCTATCGCGATTATCGCTATAGCCGGTTCAACATCGGCATCTCGCTCGGCTCGCCATTCTATAGCCAGCGTTACTGGATCAACGATCCGTGGCGCTATCGCCTGCCGGCGGTCTATGGCGATTATCGCTGGGTCCGGTATTACGACGATGTCCTGCTCGTCGATACGTATAACGGCCGCGTCGTCGACGTGATCCACGACTTCTTCTGGTAAGCGAAACCCCCGCCTCGCGCCCCCGGACCGGGCGCGGGGCCGGTCCCTATCGGCGGAGGAAGGGCACCATGCGGGCCAGCGTCCCGTCGGAATCGACGAAATGATGCTTCAACGCGCCCGCCACGTGCAACACGACCAGTCCGGCCATGAAAAACGCCAGGATTTCGTGCATTTCATGGGCGACCTCCCCGGCGGATTTGTCCGCAATGGGCAGCGTCGGCACGCCAATGCCGAGGATATTTGCCGCGATCCCGTCATTTCCGGCCGAAACCATGATCCACCCGGCCACCGGGATCGCCACGATCAAAATGTAGAAAAGCGTGTAGGTCGTTTTCGCCAGCGCCCGCTCCCACGGGCGGAGCGTGGGCTCCAGCGGGGGGCGCGGATGCACGATGCGCCATGCGATGCGCACCACGGCGAGGAGCAGCACGGTGATGCCGATGGCCTTGTGCCACCCCATGGCGGATCGGTGAACGTCCTCTGCCATCGCTTCGGTCAGGACGGGGATGAACCAGTTGCCGATGATCAACACGGCCATGATCCAGTGGAGGGCGATGGCAACGCTTGAATAGCGGTGCTGCGGGGTGTTGATCCTGTCCATGGTTTCATGCTTATCACCTCGGCACAGAGGAACAATGCACAATTGTCGGGCGCCATCCACCAACGAAGGATCTCATGGCCAGAGTCTCCCAGATCGATGCAGAGAACCAGCGCGAGATTGCCGCGCTGAACCGTCATGTCCTTGCCCGGCTGGAGGCGGACACCTCGGTCGAGAAGCTCGTCGATGAAAACCTGCAATTGTTCGGTGTGGCCGATTTCTTTTCCGCGGAGGAATGCGAACGGCTTTGCGACCTGATCGACCGGGTCGCGCGCCCCTCGCCCGTGTTCGACGTGGATTACGGGCGGTCCTCCCGCACCAGCTATTCCGGCGACATGGACCCCTCGGACCCGTTCATCCGCATGCTGCACCGGCGCATGGACGACCTGCTCGGCGTGGAGGAGAATTTCGGCGAAACGCTTCAGGGGCAGCGGTACGAGGTGGGCCAGCAGTTCAAGGCGCATCACGACTGGTTCGATACCGACGCGCACTACTGGACCGAAAAGGTCGCCACGGGTGGTCAGCGGGCGTGGACGCTGATGGTCTATCTCAACGATGTGGAGGAAGGCGGCACGACCGATTTCCCCCGCGTCAACGTGTCCATCCCGCCGCAGCGCGGCACCTTGATCGCGTGGAACAACGCGCTCGACGACGGGACGCCGAATGTCGATACGCTGCACGCCGGGACGCCGGTGCTCGCCGGGGTCAAATATGTCGTGACCCGCTGGTATCGCAGCCGGCGCTGGTACTGAAGCCGGCGCCCTACGGTTTGCGGGCGATGGCCTCCGCGATCAGCGTCCGGCTGTTGCCGACGCCGTAAAGCGCGATGAAACTACCCATTCGCGGCCCCTGCGCGCTGCCGAGCAGCGTTTCATACAGCGCGCGGAACCAGTCGCGCAGTTTCTCGAACCCGAATTCCTCGCGCTTGCCGATTTCATAGACGAGGTTCTGCAATTCCTCGGGCGGGGTGTCCTCCGCCCGGCTCGCGAGTTCGGCATCGAGCGCGGCGAGAGCGGCGGCCTCGTTCGGCTCCGGCGCGCGGCGCTGCATCGTGGGGGCCACGAAATCGCGGTTGTAGGCCAGCGCCCGGTCCACCAGCACGGCAAGGTCGGGATGCGCGTCGGGCGAGGCATCGGCGATGTAATTGCCGAGATAGGACCACACCTGTTCGGCATCGGCCTGCGCGCCGAGCACGCTGACGAGATTGAGCAACAGCCCGTACGTCACTGGCAGGCTGTCGCCCTCGCCCGGCGCGTCGGCCCCCGCCCCGCCCGTATTCGCGCGCAGCGTGTGCCAGGCAGGGTTGCCCAGCCTTTGCTCGATCGGTTGCTGGGCAAGCTTTTCGCGGAACTGCCAATATTCGTCGACGGCCTTGGGAATGACGCCGATATGGAGCTGCTTCGCGCTCTTCGGCTCACGATAGATGTAGAAGCCGAGGCTCTCCTCGCTGCCGTAGCGCAGCCATTCGTCGATGGTGAGGCCATTGCCTTTCGACTTCGAAATCTTCTCGCCCTTCGCGTCGAGGAACAGCTCGTAGATCAGCCCCTCCGGCTTGCGCCCGCCGAGGATCTTCGCGATCTTGCCCGACTGCACGCCGCTGTCGGTGAGATCCTTGCCATACATCTCGTAATCGACGCCGAGCGCGACCCAACGCATCGCCCAGTCGACCTTCCATTGCAGCTTGGCCCGGCCGCCCAGCACGCAATGCTCGATCGTCTCGCCCTCGTCCTCGAACCGGACGATGCCTGCCTCGGCATCGACGACCTCGACCGGCACCTGCAATACGCGGCCGCTGGTCGGGCTGATCGGGAGGATGGGCGAATAGGTCGCGGCCCGTTCGGCGCGCAGGGTCGGCAGCATGACGCCCATGATCTTGTCATACTGCCGCAGGACATTGCGCAGCGCATCGTCGAACGCCCCCGAATTATAGCGATCGGACGCGGCGATGAATTCATAGTCGAAACCGAACCGGTCGAGAAAAGCGCGCAGCATGGCATTATTGTGCGCGGCAAAGCTGTCATGTTCGCCGAACGGATCGGTGATGCGGGACAATGGCTTGCCAAGCTGATCGGTGAGCGCGGCGCCATTGGGCACGTTGTCGGGCACCTTGCGCAGGCCGTCCATGTCGTCGCTGAATGCCACGAGCCGGGTCGGATGGCCGCCGGTCAGCGCCTCGTAAGCGCGGCGGACGAGCGTGGTGCGAAGAACTTCCTGAAACGTGCCGATATGCGGCAGCCCGCTCGGCCCGTATCCCGTTTCGAACAAGACCGGCACCAGATTGCCATCCGCGTAGCGCTTGCCATCGGGATAGCGTTTGACGATCCGGCGCGCCTCTTCGAAAGGCCAGGCCTTGGACGCGGCGGCGGCATCGCGCAGCGTGCCATTCATGTCGTTCGTGCTATCGCTCATGGCCGATGCCTTGCATCCCTGCGCCGCGAATCGCAAGTGCGCGTTGGCCGGGGAAGAGGCGCGCAATGGATCAGAGGAACGAAAGAAATGAAGAATACGGGACGCATCGCGGCGGCACTGGCCGTCGGGACCATGGTGACGGGATGCACGACGACGATGGTAAGCAATGACGAGGAGCAGGTGATGGCCGTGCCGGTCTGCCCGACCGAAACGCGCAACTGGACCGCGTTCGTCAATGCGATGCCGGGACCGGGCGCGCGCCCCACCCTGATCGTGCAGGGCGAGGCGCTTCTTCCCGAACGGGCGAGCGTGACGTTGACGCAGGGGCCGACGAACCGGATGCAGCCGCCCGGACAGATCATGCGCCTATCGGTGGAACCGTCGGACGAGGCGGCCGGCTGGCACCCGTGCGCGGCGAGGTGGAGCCGGGTCTTCCCTCCTACGCCTATGTCGACGTAGTGTGCGGCGATGCGGTGATAAAGCGGATCGAGGATGTGACGGTCGCGCAGTAAGCACCGCCAAGGCGGCATGAAAAAGGGCGGCCTCCCGCGTGGGGGCCGCCCTTTTTGCGTGGTTTTGCGTGTGGCTTACGGCTGACGTTCGATGGTCACTTCGCGCGGCCAGCGCACGTCGGTCGCCCAGATATAGACGCCGCGCCCGGCCGGAAAGATCGTTGCGCACACTCGGCGGAAGATCGGTATCGTCGGAGAGGCTGCGCACCTCGCCGCGCATCGAAACGGTCGCGCCGGGATTGACGTCGACGTCGCCTTCCATCGCGGTGTTCGGCGTGCGTGCCTCGTCAAAGCGGACCAGCGTTTCCGACGATCCGGTGCCGATGGTGAACGCCTCGTCCCCGATCACGCGATTGACCAGCAGGTTGCTGTACGCGATCGTGTCGCCGACCATGTCCGGCAGGGTGGCGAGCGTGGCGGGATCGGTTTCGGCGCCGGTCACGTCGATGTCGCCCGTGGCCGCACCGGCGGTCGTGTCCATGTCGCCGGTGACGGCGGGTTCGTACACCTCGGTCCCCGCATCCTCGACGCCGACCGCTTCGGCAAGATCCGGCTCGGCATCCGTGTCGCCGCCGAACGCCCCGAAAATCCAGAGCAGCGCAAGCAAGGCCAGAAGCGCCAGTATGACTATCCAGAGCCAGTTCGGACGTTTGCGGGGTGCGGGTGCGTCGGCCATGTTCTCTCCTGTTAAAGTCGTGACTGTCGACCTTTCCAGAAGATGAACGACCTCACCGGGAGGCGGTTCCCACAGCAGTTATTCCGCCGCCTGCACCTCGCCGAAAAGACCAGGACCATCGTCCGCCACCTCTTCGGTATCGTTGGCCTTCGCCTTGCGATTGTCGAAGCTGGCCCAGACGTCGTTCCAGTTGCCCTTCGTCGCGGCCTTCGAATATTCGGTGGCGCGCGTCTCGAAGAAATTGGCATGCTCCACGCCATTGAGCAGCGGGGTCAGCCACGGCAGCGGGTGTTCCTCGATCATGTAGATCGCCGGCAACCCAAGCTGTCCCAACCGCCAGTCGGCGATGTAGCGGATGTACTTCTTGATGTCCTTGGCGGTCATGCCGGTCACCGGACCCTGCTCGAACGCGAGGTCGATGAACGCATCTTCGAGCCGCACCGATTTCTGGCACGCATCCATGATGTCTTCCTTCACCGCGCGGGTCAGGCAGCCCCGCTCGGCGCAAAAGGCGTGGAACAGCTGAATGATCCCTTCGCAGTGGAGCGATTCGTCGCGCACCGACCAGGACACGATCTGCCCCATGCCCTTCATCTTGTTGAAGCGCGGGAAGTTCATGAGCATGGCAAAGCTGGCGAACAGTTGCAGCCCTTCGGTAAAGCCGCCGAACATCGCGAGCGTGCGGGCGATATCCTCGTCCGTGTCGACGCCGAACTGCTGCAGATAGTCGTGCTTGTCCTTCATCTCGGCATATTCCATGAACATGCCATATTCGCTTTCGGGCATGCCAATGGTGTCGAGAAGGTGGGAATAGGCCGCGATATGCACCGTTTCCATGTTCGAAAACGCGGTCAGCATCATCTTCACTTCGGTCGGCTTGAACACCCGGCCATATTTGTCGTGGTAGCAATCCTGCACCTCGACATCGGCCTGGGTGAAGAAGCGGAAGATCTGCGTGAGCAGGTTGCGTTCGTGCGCGGTCAGCTTCTGTGCCCAGTCGCGGCAATCCTCGCCGAGCGGCACTTCCTCCGGCAGCCAGTGCAATTGCTGCTGACGCTTCCAGAAATCATAGGCCCACGGATATTCGAACGGCTTGTAGGTCTTGCGGGCTTCGGTCAGCGACATGGGCAAGGCTTCTTTCGTAACGGTCAAAATGGCAGGGATGCCCGGCATACGCGCCGGCACACCATACAGCGGGTCGGATCGGCTCCGCTGCGCTTGATCTTGTGTTTAACAACAGTTTTGCCGTCGCGCATCCCCTTTGCGGCGGATGGCAGTGGATTACCGGTGAAAGCCGCAATTTTTCCTCCGGTCGCACATGCATGTCGGCTCGTCGGCAAAAGGCGTGAATGCGGCGCAATCAAGGCGAAACGGCCGGAACCGAAGCCGTTTCCATGCGCTTTTTACAGCAAGTCGTCTGGCTGCGCTCCCCCCTTCGCGCGCCGGACGACGACACGGATAGAACAGCAAGCATAGCGGAGTGCGTGACGATGGGCGAATACGAACCGACCGATTCCCGCAAGGTCACCGGCACCGCCACCAATAGCGGCGGTCGCTGGGCGCAGGAAAACGGCATCGAACCTGAACGCACCGGCGTGAAGGAAGACGAATCGCGCGACGACGAAAACGCCCCCACCGCGCCGGTCAGCGCGCCCGCCGACACCGGCCGCATCCGCGAGCATATGCAGGTCGTCGGCGCCGACGGGGCACATGTCGGCACCGTGGACCGGGTCGAGGGCGACCGCATCAAGCTGACCAAGGACAGCGCCAGTGCCGGTTTCGAACAGCAGAGCCATGCCGGCCACCACCATTACATCGCGATCGGCCTCGTCGCGGATGTGGAGGGCGATATCGTTCGCCTCTCCGCCACCGGCGCGAACGCGGTGCAATTCGAGGAAGAGCCGGGGCGCTGACGCCCCGCGGACGACGCTTTACGAATACCGTTGGCCCTTCTGGCGGTTCGGGGCCACGGGAATGCCTCTTCCTCTTTACGAGGGAGGGGCATTTGCCATTCCTGGGTGCGGAAACTCATCCATAAAAAAAGCCGGCATGAAAAAGGCCGGGCGGTCGATCCGCCCGGCCTTTTCGTCGTCGGGTGATCGCGCGGGATCAGTCCGGCGATGCGACATTGGTGTCGAACGGCGTCTGCTGATGCTGCACGACTTTCCATTCCTCGTGCTCGATCCGCATCAGCGTGCTCGTGCATACGGCGTGGTAGGTTTCCTCACCTCGCGACGCACGCGCGCGATACGCGATGACGATCAACCCTTCCTGCGGGCGTTCGACGCTCTTGTCCTCGAAGCTGATCTTTTCCCAGCTCGGCGTGTCCTCGACCGCGTTCTTCGCGGCGCGGCCGTCGAACACGAACGGCATCGTCGGCAACGCCATCAGGCATTCGCCGCCCACCTTGCGTTCGTAGGCGTCCTTGCCGCCGGTCCACAGCTCTTCCTCGAATGTCCAGATACGGTCGTCGTCCATGTTCGCTCCTTTCCTGCCACGCCGGACAGTCATGCCGCGCGGCTTTTTGCACCTTGGTACGTGGTCAGGGAACGGGCGGCGGGCGGATCCTATCCGGCGATTGCGGGGCCGCGCCACGAAGCGAGCGTTTCACGCGGCGAAGCGTGGACCGATGCGGCGTTCCGTCCGTTTCATATACAAGCGCCGCAACGAAGCG
Source organism: Croceicoccus sp. YJ47 (assembly GCF_016745095.1). NCBI lineage: Bacteria > Pseudomonadati > Pseudomonadota > Alphaproteobacteria > Sphingomonadales > Erythrobacteraceae > Croceicoccus > Croceicoccus sp. YJ47. The sequence goes on along the minus strand of NZ_CP067087.1, from coordinate 2,293,472 downwards.
GCACACAAGACAGAAAGAAGGTTTTTATGTTCGAGAAGATCCGCATCAAGGAACACATGGAAGTTGCCGACATCAATGGCCAGCATGTCGGGACCGTGGACGATGTCGAAGACAACCGCATCAAGCTGACGAAGTCCGACGCCGGTGACAACATGCACCATTTCATCTCGCTCGACGAGGTGGAGAAGATTGACGACAACCGCGTCTATCTCAAGGCGAGCGCCGTCATCCCCCAAGGCGTCAAAGGCTGATCGCCTGACCTGAACGGCTCAAACAGTTTCTACGCCCCGCGAGGGCCGTAGCAAAAGGACCCCGGATCTCGTTTTGGCGAGATCCGGGGTCCAGTCGTTTGTGAGGCTGGCGGCACGCCGCGTCTGGCGGTGCCTTCCCTAAGATCGCTATTGCATATCTTTCTCAATAGCAGCTAACACGCCGTCGATGACTTCGACGAATCAATCCGTTCGATCGCCGCGCGCGTACCCTGCGACCGGCGGCGCAGGCGGCGCGGCTGCGACCCGTGCGCCGTCGCCTGCCCCGCCGCGGCGGGCGGCGGCACGGGCGCGCCGCGTCTCGCCGTTCTGGTCGAAGCAACTTCATCTCTGGCACTGGGTCAGCAGCGCGATCTGTCTCGTCGGATTGCTGCTTTTCGCCTTCACCGGCATCACCTTGAACCACGCCGCCGACATTTCCGCCGATCCCGTCGTGGTCACGGTCGAGGATACGCTGCAACCCTCCCTGCTCCGCGCCTTGCAGGCGGCGCAGCGGGGCGACGATCCGCAAATGCCGACCTCGGTCGCGCAATGGTCGCGCGAAACGCTGGACACCGGGCTTGCCGGACGGCCCGCCGAATGGTCGGAGCAGGAAGTCTATGTCCCCCTCCCCCGCCCCGGCGGCGACGGATGGGTGGCGTTCGATCTGCAAACCGGCGACGTCATCATGGAACGCACCGACCGGGGGTGGATCTCCTATCTCAACGACCTGCACAAGGCGCGCGATACCGGCACGGCATGGGGCTGGTTCATCGACATATTCTCCATCGCCTGCTTCGTTTTTGCGTTGAGCGGGCTGTTCCTGCTCTGGCTCCATGCAAAGAAACGGCGTTCCACCTGGCCGCTGGTCGGGGCGGGGCTTGTCGTTCCGGCGCTGCTCATCATCATTTTCATCCAACATTGAGGTCGACACGGCGATGCATTTTTCCACCCCCGCACCCCAGGCACGCATCGCGGCGCGCGTCACCGTCGGCCTGCTCGGCTCCACATTCGCCGTCGCGCCCGCCGCCGCACAGGACATGACCGTCGGCGTGGAAATCCCCCGCCTTTCGGTGGCGGAATATCACCGCCCCTATCTCGCCGCATGGATCGAGGACGGTTCGGGCAAGGCCGTCGCCGATGTCGCCGTGTGGTACGATACCGACCTGCGCGGCGGCGAAGGGCGCAAATGGTTGAGCGACATCCGCACCTGGTGGCGCAAGTCGGGGCGTTCGCTGAACTTGCCGGTGAGCGGACTTTCCGGGCCGACCCGCGCGCCCGGCCGCCACGCGATCAGGGTGCCCGCCCGCGCCACCCGCGCGCTGTCGGCCGGAAACTACGTCCTCCGGGTCGAAGCCGCGCGCGAGGTCGGCGGGCGCGAACTTGTCTCGATCCCGTTCCGCTGGGGCGGCGGCCGCGTCGCCCGATCGGCGGAGGGTTCGAAGGAACTCGGCACCGTCACACTCACCATCAATCCATGACCCTCACAAGGAACCGCAGCATGACCACGACATCGCAAGGCACGACACCTGCACGGCGCCTGAGCCGGACACTGACCGCCATGGCCCTTGCCGGGGTGATCGGCATGACGCTCGCCACCCCGGCGCAGGCGCATCGCCGCTGGTTGCTGCCGTCCGCCACCGTGCTTTCGGGGCAGAGCGAGACGGTGACGGTCGACGCCGCCATTTCCAACGCGCTGTTCAATTTCGACCACCATGCCGCCGGGCTGGACGATCTTGTCGTGACCGGTCCCGACGGCAATGTGGTCGCCCCCGCCATCATCGGCACCGGCAAATATCGCAGCGTGTTCGACGTGCCGCTAGATACCGAGGGCACCTATCGCATCGCGCTGGCGAGCGAGGGGATTTTCGGACGCTACATGCTGAACGGAGAGGCGAAACGGTGGCGCGGCACAGCGGCGGAGGCGGACACCGCCATTCCCGCAGGCGCCACCGAGGTCCAGCTCACCCCGGTATCGAGCCGGGTCGAAACCTTCGTGACGCTCGGCGCGCCCAACGAAACGGCGTTGCAGCCCACCGGCAAAGGCATCGAGATGATGCCCGTCACCCACCCCAACGACCTCATCGCGGGCGAGCCGGCCCAATTCCGCTTCCTCCTCGACGGAGAGCCCGCGGCGATGGACATCGAATTCGTGAAGGGCGACACGCGCTATCGCGACGAGGCGGGGATTGAGACGGTGTCCACCGATGCGGACGGGCTGGTCACGCTTACCGCACAGGTGCCCGGCATGTATTTCATCGAGACATCCGCCAATGCGGACGGCGGACGCCGCGCGAGCTACTCAGCCGTGCTGGAATTCAATCCGGCGTGACGGCGCTGGCCGAAGCCGCCATCGATGTGGCCGTCCCGCCCATGGTGGGGCGGCCGCAATCGTTCGTGCCCTTCGCCGACGGCGTGGATTTCACGGTGGAGGGCGAGGCGATCGGCACGCGGTGGCGCATCGTCGGCGTGGCGGGCGGCGATGGCGCGTCCGATGCGCGCCGCTGCATGGCAAACGCGATTGCGCTCGTCACCGCGCAGATGAGCCAGTGGAACCCGGATTCGCTGCTCAGCCGTTTCAATCGCGCCGATCCGGGCACGCGCTTTGCAATGCCGCCGCAATTCGCGCTGGTGCTGGACTGCGCGCTCAATATCGCGCGGGCCACGGGCGGGGCGTTCGACCCCGCGCTCGGTCGGGTGAGCGAAGCATGGGGTTTCGGCGCCGCGCCGCCGCCCGCAACCATGCCCGCGCCCGCCGGCGATGAGTCGCGCTGGCGCTCTATCCTGTTCGACGCGCAAAGCGACACCATCGTGCAGCCCGGCGGAGTCGCGCTCGATTTCAGCGCCATTGCCAAGGGCTATGCCGTCGATCTCGCCTCCATCCTGCTATGCCACGCAGGGGTGATGCACCACCTCGTCGAGATCGGCGGGGAATTGCGCGGCTGCGGGGTCCGCCGCGATGGGCAGCCGTGGTGGGCCGGGATCGAGGATGCACCGGGTATCGACGCACCGCCGGCCCGAGTCGCGTTGAGCAACTGGTCGCTCGCCACCTCCGGCGACTGGCACCGGCGGCGTTCCGCAGGCGGCGGGGATTGGTCCCACACCTTCGCGCCCGCGACCGGGGCGCCCATGCGCGGCGGATCGCGCGCCGCCTCGGTCCTCCACCGCGATTGCATGCAGGCCGACGCGCTCGCCACCGCGATGATGGCGATGCCGCCCGGCGACGCGATGGCATTCGCCGACGCCCGCAACCTGCCCGCCCGCGTGACCGACGCCGGCGGCACCATCCGATACAGCGCCGCGTGGCGCGCCATGCTGTGAGACCGCGATCATGATGCTGACCATTCCCGAACTGTTGTCCCGCGAAGAGGTCCGCGACCTGCGCGCGCTGATCGACCAAGGCCCGTGGGTCGACGGGAACGAGACGTCGGGCCATCAATCCCGCCTCGCCAAGAAGAACCGGCAATTGCAGGAAGGCTCCGACACGGCCCGCAAGGCGAGCGCCATCGTCGCAGGCGCGCTCAACCGTTCGCCCTTGTTCATTTCCGCCGCGCTCCCGCTCAAGGTGTTTCCGCCGCTGTTCAACCGGTATGAGAGCGGCGAGACGTTCGGCGCCCACGTGGACAATGCGATCCGCCGGCTGAGCGGGAGCGATTTCGTCATCCGCAGCGACCTGTCCTGCACCGTGTTTCTGGAGGAGCCGGACGAATATGACGGCGGCGCGCTCGTGGTCGAGGATCTGTTCGGCGAGCACAGGGTGAAGCTGCCGGCGGGCCATGCCGTGCTTTACCCCGCCTCAAGCGTGCACCGGGTCGAGCCGGTGACGCGGGGGGCGCGCATCGCCTCGTTCTTCTGGCTGCAGAGCATGGTGCGCAGCGATGCGGAGCGCGAGGAGCTGTTCCGGCTCGACCGCGCGGTACAGGATCTCACCACCCGCCACGGCGGCGAGGACGCGACGGTCATCGCGCTCACCGCATTATATCATAACTTGCTGCGGCGGTGGGCCGATAGCTGAGGCCGCACCGCCCGTAAATGCTATTACGAACCTTTTGCAATAAGCTTGACGAAGTGAAAATGATTCGCAATAGCGCCCTCATCGCGACGCCCGGCAGACCGGGCTCACCATGAAGGGGAACTCATGAACACCAACCGCTCAACCGCATTTCGCAATCGTTCGCTCGTCCTCGGCTGCATCGGCACCGCCGCGGCCTTCGCCTCGCCCGCACTGGCGCAGGGGACCACCGCGACGGGCAATGTCGAACAGGCCGAAACCCGATTGGAAGGGATGACCATCACCGACGACGCGGTCAGTGACGGCTATCGCGCCGAGGCGCAGCGTTCGCCCAAGGCCACCGCCCCGCTCATCGACACGCCGCGCATCGTCAATGTCGTGACTGAGGATGTCATCGAACACACCGCCTCCTTCACGCTGGAGGATGCCTTGCGCACGGTGCCGGGCATCACGCTGGGCGCGGGCGAAGGCGGCACCGCGGCGGCGGATATCCCGCTCATCCGCGGGGTCGATGCGACCGGCGACGTGTTCGTCGACGGGCTGCGCGACATCGGCTCGCAAACGCGCGAAACCTTCGCACTGGAGGCGATCGAGGTCGCCAAGGGGCCCAGCTCCACCTTCGGCGGGCGCGGCACGGCGGCGGGCGCGATCAACCTCGTGTCCAAAATTGCGAAGGAAGGCGATGCCATCGAAGCGCAGGCCACCGTCGGCACCGACGAATTCTACCGCGCGACCGCCGACGTGAATGCGCAAGTCGCCGACAAGCTCGCCTTTCGCGTCGTCGGCATGTGGCAGGATTCCGAGGTTGCCGGCCGCGACGCGGTGTTCAACGACCGTTGGGGCGTGATGCCGTCCGTGACCTGGGGCGCGGGCACGCCGATCACGGCCAGCCTCGCCTATTATCATTACGAGACCGACAGCATGCCCGATTACGGCATCCCGACGACGTCTCGCGGGCAGCTTCCCGACGAGCGGCGCGAACCGGCGGATGTGGACTTCGACAATTTCTATGGCCTGCTCGCCCGCGATTTTCAGGAGACCAGCGTCGATTCGGGCAGTTTTCTGTTCAACGGCTATCTCGGCGGCGGGGTGACGCTGTCGCATGGCACGCGGTTCAGCCGGGCGCGCAACGACTATATCGTCACCAACCCGGACGACAGCGCCGGCAACGTGGCGAACGGCCAGGTGTGGCGCGCCACCAAGAGCCGCAATTCCCTCAGCGACAGCATCGCGAGCAACACCAATCTCGCCGCGGTGTTCGACACCGGCGGCATCGGCCACAGCCTTTCCGCAGGGTTCGAATACAGCTACGCCGATAGCGCGAACCGCAATTACAGCGTCGATACCGGCGACCGCAACTGTCCCGAAATATCGTTCGAAACGTATAATTGCACCGACCTTGCCAATCCCGACCCGTCGGACCCGTGGACCGGCACCATCACGCGCAGCACCACGCCGGCCAATGCCACGGCGGAGGATTACAGCGTCTATCTGTTCGACACGGTCACGCTTCTGCCCTCGTTGCTTGTGAATGGCGGCGTGCGGTGGACCGATTTTTCGGCGACGGCATCCGGCTGCGGTCGGGGCGGTTGTTACGATGCGGCGACCGATGGCGATTTCTTCAGCTATCAGGCCGGCGTCATCTTCAAGCCGACTTCGAGCACCAGCCTCTATGCCTCCTACGCCGATTCCAAGACGCCGCCGGGCGCCACCGTGGGCGAAGGCGCCGAAAACCTGAACGGCAATAATCAGTCCTATCGCCCGCAAGGTTTTGAAAATTGGGAAGTGGGCGCCAAGGCCGAGCTGTTCGGCGGGGACATGCTGCTATCGGGTGCGCTGTACCGGGTGAAGCGCAACAATATCGTACAGCTCGACGATCTCGACAATGTCGTCGAAACCTTCGGCTCCGCGCGGCTTCAGGGCGTGGAAGTGAGCGCGTCGGGACGGATCGGGGCGTTGACCCTGCTGGCGGGATATACGCTCGTGGACAGCGAGTTGCGCGATGAGGCGGACGCCAATTTCGGCAATGCGCTGCCCAACACGCCGCGGCATAATTTCGCGCTCACCGGCAATTATCAGGTGACGCCGCGCTTCGCCGTGGGCGGCGGTGCCTATGGCGCGTCGAAGCGTTACGCCGATGGCGCCAATCTCATCAGCGCGGATGGCTATGTGCGGCTCGACGCGAATGCCGAGTTCCTGTTCACCGACCATCTCGGCCTGCGTCTCAACGTGCAGAACCTCACGGATGAACGCTATGCGGTGAAATTGCGCAACCCGCATTTCGCCATCCCCGCCGCGGGACGGCAGGCGCTCGCCACGCTCAGCGTCCGCTATTGATTTTCGGACCGCCGGAGTGCAAATAATTCGCAATATCGCTGATTAAGGGGAATCGCGTGTATCTGCACTCCGGCAATTCGAGCCTTGCCATCCAATCGGGCACAGCGATGGTGCCCGAGGACTGCCCCGCCCGTTCGGCGCCGGCGGCTTCGGCGTCCATGCATGGCGATGCCCGTTCGGAGGCGCCCTTTGCGCCATCCGGCTATCGCGCCGCCACGTTCGACTGGCGCAGCGTGGCGGCGGTGGGGGCGATCCATGCGGTCGCGTTCGCGGGCCTGCTGACCCTCGGCGTGGTGGCGGAGCGCGCCGAACCCGTGCCGATCGTGCAAAGCTTCGACATCCCGCTCGCCGCCAATGCGCCCGCCCCGGCCGAACCGGTCGCCACCCCCGAACCCGATACGCCGCCGGATTCGCTGGCGCCCGTCACCCCGGCCCGCGAAACCGTTGCGCCCCGGCCGCGCATCGCCCTTGCCCGCACGGCCGCGCCGGTCGCGAACGTGCCGGTCATGCCCATTGCGCTGCCCCCGATGCCCGCGGCGGCGCCCGGCCCCGCCGCGCCGACGGTCGCCGAACCTGCACCCGCGCCGATCACCCCGCCCGACGTCGCCGCGGCACAGCGCGACAATCCGGCGCCCGAATATCCGTTCATCGCCCGCCGCGCGCGGGAGGAAGGTACCGTGCTGCTGCGCGTGCTGGTCGATCCGTCGGGCCGGGTCGACACGCTGAAGATTGCCGAAGGAAGCCGCTCCTCCCGGCTTGACGAGGCGGCCCTGCGCGCGGTGCGCAAATGGAAGTTCAAGCCGGCGACGCAGGCGGGCCGGGCCGTGGCGGCATGGGTCGTGGTGCCGATCACCTTTTCGCTGAACCGATAGCACGCCGGACCCTTGCGCCCGGTCGGCGCGCCGATATGAAGGCGGCCATGACCATCGAAGACCTCATCGCCGCCGCGCGCGACGCCGCGGCCCGCGCGCACGCTCCCTATTCGAACTTTCGCGTCGGGTGCGCCGTGCTGTCCGCCGACGGAACGGTGGCCACCGGCGCGAACATGGAAAACGCATGCTACCGGCTGGGCCTGTGTGCTGAGCAATCGGCGCTGAGCGCGGCGCAGCACCGCTTTGGGTTGGCGCAGATTACCCATGTGGTGGTGGCGGGCGGCGCGGCGGCGGGCGACGGTATCGCGGGGCACGACGTGGTGACCCCGTGCGGCGGTTGCCGGCAGGCGATTTACGAGGCGGCATGCCTTTCGGGCCGGGACATCGCCGTAACCTGCGTCGGGGCCGAGGGGGATGCCCGGCTCGACACGACGATTGGCGCATTGCTGCCGCACGGCTTCGGTCCGGACGCGCTCACCCGCGGCTGATCCTTACCAGACCGGCCCGCCCGGTTTCGCACTCGCCGCGGCTTCCAGCACGGTAAGCGCATCGCCGATCGTTTCGGCACACAAAAGCTGGCTGCGGCGCTGCTCGCTCATGAAGCCTTCGTTGCGCATGTGGTCGCAAAAGCCGAGAAACCGGTCCCAATATCCGCCGGTGTTGAGCAGGCAGAACGGCTTCGCATGATAGCCGAGCGCGTTCCAGGTCCAGGCCTCGAACAATTCGTCCATCGTGCCGATCCCGCCCGGCAGGCACAGGAAACCGTCGGCCAGCGCAGTCATCTTCGCCTTGCGCTGATGCATGTCGGCGACGGTGTGCAATTCGGTCAGGCCGGTGTGCGCGACCTCATGCCGGACGAGTGCGTCGGGGATCACGCCGAAAGCCTTGCCGCCAGCATCCAGCACCGCATCGGCCACCGCCCCCATCAGGCCGAGCCGGCCCCCGCCATATACGAGGTCGATGCCCTCCTCCGCCATCGCACGGCCCAGCCGGCGGGCCGTTTCCATGTGTTCGGGGTCGCGGCCTTGTGCCGATCCGCAATAGATTGCGAGCGCGCGTATTGCGGGCATCATCCGTTTCCTTTCGGGTTCATCAACGGGCGCGCGCCGACATGGGCGATGACCGCCGCCGCCGCTTCCGCTCCTCCATGAAGGCATTGCGCGATGTCCCCGCCCCGCGCGTGGGCGGCGAGGAAGCCGGCGGCGAACTGATCGCCCGCACCGGTCGTGTCGATCACCGTTTCCACAGGCGCGGCGGCAATCTCGACACGCTCACCCCCTGCGATGGCCAGCGCGCCCTCGGCCCCCTTCGTCACGACCAGCGTCGGCACCTGCGCGGCAAGCGCGGCGATCGCGGTTTCGGCGTCGGGCACGCCCGCCATCAGGCATGCCTCGTATTCGTTCGCGAACAGGATATCGACGCCCCCGTCCGCCACCAGCCGGGCGAGGCTGTCGCGGCGCCCCGGAATGACGATGGAATCGGACAGAGTGAACGCGACCGTGCGCGTCTCCCGCCGGGCAATCTCAATCGCGCGGACCATGGCGCCGCGCGGCGTGTCCGGCCCCCACAGATACCCTTCGAGGAACAGGATGCGCGCCGAACGGATCGCATCCTCGTCCAGCGCGTCGCGGGTCAGGAGATGGCTTGCCCCGGGCGCTGTCTGCATGGTGCGTTGCGCATCCGGGCTGATGAGGATGAAGCAGCGACCCGTCGGCGCATCGGCGACAGGCGGCGTGTCGAAATCGATTCGCAGCGCATCCATGTGCTGTGCGAACACCATGCCCAGCCGGTCGGCGCCCGTCTGCCCGATGAAGCGCGCCCGCGCCCCCTGCGCCGCCACGCCGGCGAGCGTGTTCGCCGCGCTTCCGCCGGGAATTTCGTCCACCGTGCCGCTGTCCTGCATCGCGCGGGCAAGGGCGGCCGCGTCGGCATCGGCCAGAAGGCGCATCGTGCCCTTCTCCACCCCGCAGGCGGCAAGAAATGCATCGTCCCGGCGGGCCAGCACATCGACGATGGCATCGCCCAGCGCGACAATGTCATAAGGTTCGGCGGACAATCGGCTCTCCGGGCAAAACGCGAATTTAAAAGGGACAGGAAACCCGCGCGGAACTAGCCAGCGGCGGGCCGCCGGTCAATCGCCCGGATCGCGGCACGGGCATGCGGTATGGTCTTGCGGTATGGGCCAAACCGGCTATCGCCTGCAGGGATGAACGAACATTCCGCTCTTCCCGCCGATCTACCGGTCATCGCCCCTGCCCTTTTCGTGTTCGCCCTGCTCTATGGCGGGATGACCTGCATTGCGGGCGTGCTGGGGAACAAGCAGGTCGCGCTCGGCCCGTTCGCGGTGGAATCGGGGATGTTCGCGTTTCTCATCCTCGTGATCCTGGGCGGCGCGGTGACGGAGCTTTACGGGCGGCGCGTGGCGAACCGGCTGGTGCTGTGGGGCTTTGTCCCGCTGGTGGCTGCGATCCTGCTGTCGATCTTCGTGTCGGCGCTCCCCCCCTCCCCCGACATGGAGCCCGAACGCCTCACCGCGATACAGACCGTATTGTCGGGGACGTTCCGGATCTGGCTCGCCGGGCCGATCGCCTATGGGGTGTCGCAATTGCTCAACGTGACGATCATCTCCTTCGTGCGCGAACGCATGGGCGGGCCGGTGTGGGTGCGCGCCGGGATCGCCGGCGCCATTTCGCAGGCGGTCGATACGGTCATCTTCATCACGGTCGCATTCCTGGGCGTGTTCCCGATCCTGCCGCTGCTCATCGGGCAATTGCTGGCGAAGGTCACGCTTTCGCTCCTTGTCGTGCCGTGGCTGGTGTCGGCGGCGGTCGCGATCGGCACGCGGCTCGACCGGCCGGGATCGCGCCGCACCCCGGCATGACGGGCCACGACGACGCAGCCCCCTCGCCAAAGCGGGCGGCGGGCGGTATGGGCGGCGACATGTCACCCAATGGTCTGCGTGTCGCGCTCTTCAGCGGCAATTACAATTACGTGCGCGATGGCGCGAACCAGGCGCTCAACCGGCTGGTCGAATATCTGCTGCGGCAGGGGTTCGACGTGCGCACCTATTCGCCGGTGGTGGACGAACCCGCCTTTCCCGCGACGGGCCCACTGGTCGGCGTGCCGGCCGTGCCGATTCCGGGGCGCAGCGAATATCGCCTCCCCATCGCGCTATCGGCGGCGGCGCGCCGCGACCTTGCCCGGTTCGCGCCCCATGTTGTCCACGTGGCGAGCCCCGACATCCTCGGCCACCGCGCCGTCACCTGGGCGCGGGAGCGGGATATTCCGGTGCTGGCCTCGGTGCATACGCGGTTCGAAACCTATCCGCGTTATTATCATGCGGCGTTTCTCGAACCGTTGATGGTGAAGGGATTGCGCCGGTTCTACAATCGCTGCGACGCGCTGGTTGCGCCCTCGCCCTCGATGGTGGAACTGTTGAAGGCGCAGGGCATGAACGACGATGTGTCGCTGTGGACGCGCGGGGTGGACCGGGACATCTTCACGCCCGCGCGGCGCGACATGGGCTGGCGCCGATCGCTCGGCATCGGGGACGATGAAAAGGTGGTGGGGTTCCTCGGTAGGCTCGTCATGGAAAAAGGGCTCGACGTGTTTACCGCCGCCGTGCGCCAGCTTCGCGATGCGGGCGTTGCGCATCGCGTACTCGTCATCGGCGAAGGGCCCGCGCGCGGATGGTTCGAGGACAATCTCCCCCACGGCGTGTTCGTCGGCCATCAGACCGGAGAAGACCTTGGCCGCGCCGTGGCGTCGATGGATGTTTTCTTCAACCCCTCGGTGACCGAGACATTCGGCAATGTCACGCTGGAGGCGATGGCCTGCGCCGTGCCGGTGGTCGCCGCCGCCGCCACGGGGAGCAGCAGCCTGGTCGCCGATGGCGAATCGGGCATGCTGGTCGAACCGGGCGATATTGATGCATTTGCGCGGGCGCTCACCGCCTATGTCACGGATGAAACGCTCGCCCGGCGCCATGGCGCGGCGGGCGAGGCGCGGGCCGCCGATTACGCCTGGGACACGATCAACAGCGCGGTCGCAGATACCTATGTCCGCCTGCTGCGCTGGGGCCGCGCGCCGGAATAGACAAGGCTGATCCATTTGCGGGACGCAACATGCGCGCGCCGCGAACAGGCGCATACGCCCGGCAGTCGCCATTCCCCGCCCACCGAGTCCACGCTCGCACGGCATCCCGGCCGCATCCTATCGGCACGCAGGCCCGCGTTACCCGTGCGTTCCGGCCCGCGCGCATCTGGCATTCCGCGTGCCGCATCCTAGATTGTGAACAATGGCCGATCTTTTCCAATCCGACCCGCCCCCCTCGCCGTCGCCGTCCCCCGCCGCAGCGGATGCCCCGCTCGCCGACAGGTTGCGCCCGGCGACGCTGGCCGATGTGGTCGGTCAGGATCACCTGACCGGCGCGGATGGCGCGATCGGGCGCATGGTGGCGGCAGGGCGGCTGACCTCGATGATCCTGTGGGGGCCGCCGGGCACGGGCAAGACCAGCATCGCGCGCCTCCTCGCCGATGCGGTGGGCATGCGCTTCATCTCGGTCAGCGCGGTCTTTTCCGGCGTCGCCGACCTCAAGAAAGCCTTTGCCGAGGCCGAACGCGCGCGCGAAGCTGGGCAGCGGACCCTGCTCTTCGTGGACGAGATCCACCGTTTCAACCGCGCGCAGCAGGATGGCTTCCTCCCCTTCGTCGAACGCGGCACGGTGACATTGGTCGGCGCGACGACCGAAAATCCGAGCTTCGCACTCAACGCCGCGCTGCTGTCGCGCGCGCAGGTACTGATCCTCGAACGGCTGGGGTCGGATGCGCTGTCGGCGCTTTTGTCGAAGGCGGAGGATTTGATGGAGCAACCGCTCCCGCTCGATCCCGATGCGCGCGCCACGCTTGTCGCATCGGCGGACGGGGACGGGCGGTTCCTGCTCAACCAGGCCGAAACGCTCTATGCCGCGGGGATCGACGCGCCCCTCGATCCTGCGGCGCTAGGCCGGTTCCTGCAACGGCGCGTCGCGGTCTATGACAAGGATCGCGACGGGCATTACAACCTGATTTCCGCGTTGCACAAATCGCTGCGCGGGTCGGATGCGCAGGCCGCGCTCTACTATCTCGCCCGGATGCTGACCGCGGGGGAGGAGCCGCTCTACGTATTGCGCCGGCTGGTCCGGTTCGCGTCGGAGGATATTGGCCTCGCCGATCCCAATGCGCTGGTGCAATGTCTCGCGGCGAAGGATTCCTACGAATTTCTCGGGTCGCCGGAGGGTGAGCTCGCCATCGTGCAGGCGTGCCTGTATTGCGCGACCGCGCCCAAATCGAACGCGGCGTACAAGGCCATGAAGGCCGCGTGGAAAAGCGCGAAGGAAACCGGCAGCCTGATGCCGCCGCAAAACATATTGAACGCGCCGACAAAGCTGATGAAGGACATCGGCTACGGCAAGAATTACGCCTATGACCACGATGCGGATGACGGATTTTCAGGCGCGGATTACTGGCCCGAAGACATGGCGGCGCAGGAATATTACCGCCCCGTCCCGCGCGGTTTTGAAAAGCGCATCGCCGAACGCATGGAATGGTGGGACGCGCGCCGCCGCGACATGCGCGGGCCGTCCGGCGAGGGATGAGCCGGTTTCGCCATTTCGCGGCAATCGACTGGTCCGGCGCGAAGGGGGAACGCCAACGCGGTATCGCCGTCGCGCAATGCACGGGCGATGGCCCGCCCACGCTCGTCCAGAGGGACAGGCCGTGGTCGCGCGGCGAGGTTCTGGAATGGTTGCGCAACGAGCTTGCGCCCGGCACGCTGGTCGGCATGGATCTCGGCATTGCGCTGCCCTTTGCCGATTGCGGGGCGTATTTTCCGGGCTGGCCGGACAGCCCCGCCAATGCCCGCGCATTGTGGGACATGGTCGATGCGATCTGCGCCGGCGATCCCAATCTGGAGGTCGGCAGCCTTGTCGATCACCCCCGGCTCAGCGCGTATTTCCGGCGGCACGGCGGGCGCGAGGGTGCCGCCTTTCACCACCCCGATGCCACCCATCGCCGGGGCCGGTTCCGGATCACCGAATGGGCGCAGGAACAGCAGGGGTGCAAGCCCTACTCCAACTTCAACCTCGTCGGCGCGGCGCAGGTGGGCAAGTCGAGCCTGACGGGCATGCGCGTTCTCGCGCGGCTGGGCGGCGCGGTTCCGGTCTGGCCGATCGATCCCTTGCCCGAAGGCGGTTCCGTCATCGTGGAAATCTATACCGCGCTTGCCGCGATCGCCGCCGGACGCACCGCCGCGCGCAGCAAGATGACCGATTGCGCATCGCTGAACGCAGGCCTTCATTCCCTTGGCAGCGCCGCGGTTGCGCGCCGCGGCCCGATCGACGACCACAGCGCCGACGCGCTCCTTACCGCGGCATGGTTGCGCACCGCCGCGGATCGCCCCGAATTATGGCAGCCACAGGCCACGAGCGCCGAGATTGCCGCGACCGAGGGGTGGACCTTCGGGGTGCCCTGACGCAAGACCGGGCCAGCGGCCGAACGTTTGTATTCGCGCAATGGCTCGCGGCGCGAACCGCATGGCATGCCGGTATCGCCAATAGCGCATCGCGGCCAGAGCCCTGCCGCTGCCATCCTGGCCGTCCCACTCACCGGACGGGCGACCGGCGTAAACCTAGCCTCGTCCTCCGGGGTGAGCGGGCGCTATCCCAACGCGGTCGCGGCAAGCCTGCTCATGGCGCAGGTGCTAGCCCCCCGCCTCCACTTCACCCCGAAGGAACCAGGCCCGCTCGACGATTTCGACTATGGCCCGGGCGGATACAGCGACGCCGAAAACAATGTCGGCGTGCGCGACGATACGGGGCAGGTCCATGTCGTGATAAATGAGCTCTTCGAGCCGAAGAGCGATGAGGCGCAGCGGATCTGCAAGGACGACCTGAACGAGTTCATCACGCAATTCGTGCAGGACAAAAGCAGCCTGGAGCAAGGCCTGTTAAACGAGGAAACCGTGCCGCAGGAGCTGATCCAGCGCAAGATGGGCAAGATCGTTCGCGATCGCTATCCCGATCTCAGCGCCGAGGATCATGCGGTGGTGCGGCAACACGCGATCTCCGCGCTCGACCTCACGCTAAAGGCGAAGGCGGTGGCGAGCGGCATGGCCGACGTCGGTACGGAGCGGTCGAAAACCGCGCTCATCGACAGCATCAACCCGTGCGACGCGACCTGTGCCGTGTTCGCCAAGGCGATGAACGAAACCGTGCTGCAGCAGGTGCAATCCGTCATCACCGCGAAAAACATTTAGATCCAGCCGGAGGACGCGCGCGAGCTTGCCGCATGCGCCTTGCGCTTCGAGAAGGCGCGCGGCCCGCTGCCCGAAATCACGTCGCAGGATGGGTGGGAGAAGCGGCTGGCCGAGTGTGTCGCCGCATTTGCCCGCCATCGCGCGCAGGCGGCGGCCCGTGGCTAATCTGTCCGATGAGGAACTGCGGTCAGCGCTCGGCGTCGACATCGCGCCGGTCAAGGCGCCAACCTATCCGCTGCGCGAAGAACGGATCATCGCAGGGTTCGAGGATATCGTCCGTTTCCGCGAACAGAACGACCGCGCGCCGCAGCATAGCGAGGATCGCGACATATTCGAGCGGATCTATGCCGTTCGGTTCGACGGCATGCGCGCGCTCGACGAGGCGCGCGAACTGCTTGTGCCGCTCGATACGCACGCGCTTCCTGCCGCGCCGGCGATCGACGACAGTTTCGTCCTGCGCAGCAAGTCGGACCACCTCCACATTGCCGGGCGCCGGGACCTCGTTGCACAAGATCGGGGTTACCAGCATGAGTATCGAAAGGCGCGTGGCGGATGCGCGGCGGCAACCGCCTTCCTCATGGCGGAGGTCGAGATCGTCGCCGAATATCACCTTTTCAATATTAACCGGACAAAGCTGGAACGGCTCAACCACCGCGCCTTCGGCGCGGCCCAGATCGACATTGCGATCGCCGACCGATTCGGCAATCCCGTGCAGCCGCGAATTGTTCCTGGTCCCGATCCACGTGATAGGCGCGGCTGTCGAACGAATCAGGGATGGGTCCATCACCCGGTTCGAATACGATGTCACGCAGGCGCGCCTCGTCCGAAGGAACTGAGCCCATAGCTTGCGCGGCGGGCTTTCACCGGATGCGCGCTTAGGCCGGAACGCGCCCCCGCGTTCGGATAGATGCGGATCCGCTTTCGTGAAAGGCATCCTGCCGCACCGGACGTAGCGGTCGCTACGGTCGGGTGAGGTCCACGCAAGCGGGCTCTTCCGCAGATGACCCCTCGTTTTCTGGCGTTGACTCATCAGCCGAAGCAGATCATCAGCGGCGTGTCGTGCCTGTGGGAACGTCGGGCCCGGGCGCGATACCGATGGAATAACGACGGAACCAGGAGCATTCGAAGGATCCTAGCGGCCCTTCCGATCTGCGCCTGTAAGTCTCAGGAACCGCAGACTTGTGCGGTATGCCGGCTTAGCTCAGTTGGTAGAGCACCTGATTTGTAATCAGGGGGCCACGGGTTCGAATCCTGTAGCCGGCACCAGCCCCCTTCCCACAAGCGTCTTGCCATGCATCAAAGCCGTGCTTCTCGGTCGGGGCTCCGCCCATTTCCAATCTAGCGCGCAGTTCGGGGACTTCCCGCGCAATCCAAAAAACGTCCGTGCCATGGCCACCGGCAACAGCGCGCACCCGGCCCTTGCGGCCGAGGATACGGCGCGACAGCACGGCAACGTGCTCACCGGGCGGGCCGGGCCTAAGCCGCACCGAACGACAGCCATCAGATCATCACGTATCATCGGGAGGGTCGGCACCGTTCGCAGACCCGCCCGGGTACGTCATCGCTTGCGAACGAACTCGGCGCGCAGGACCAGACCCTTGATGCCTTCGTATCGGCAATCGATTTCCTGTTCGTCGCCGGTCAGGCGGATCGACTTGATCACCGTGCCGCGTTTGAGAGTCTGCCCCGCCCCCTTCACGTTCAAATCCTTGATCAGCGTGACCTGGTCACCATCGGTCAGGACATTGCCGACCGCATCGCGAACCTCGACCGTCGTGGGCGCCGCCGTGCGGTCCGCCAATTGCGAGGCGGGCATCCATTCGCCGCTCTCCTCGTCGTAAACATAGTCTTCGTCGCTCATCCAAAAATCCCGTTCGATAGCGTTGTAAACATTCGGCCCGTTTCCGCCCTGCCGCTTGCCCGCCCAACCAATTTCCCGGCAGCGGGCCCGGCCTGTCGGCCCCGATACGCGCATCACGCGCATGCCGTCCATCGGCATCGGTCATCGGTGCGGTCCCGCTCGTCGCGAACGACACCTGCGGTCCTGATCGGGAAGCCATGTTCGTAACGTTCGACGAACCTGCCGCATCATGCCGCACCGGCACGTCCTCGGCACATGCGGCACGTTTTGCGGCGCGCCCACTCTCGCCCGGCGCGATGTACGCGGCGAAAATCGAAGGTGGCCAACCTGCCCGTGCCGGTTATCGTGAGCGGCACGAATTTTTCCGAATCGCAGCGGATCGAATCTATGCAGGACAACGACCAGCCTTTCGAGGATCCCGACGCCTGGCGCAGCAGGATGCCCACCTCGCTCAACGAGCAGCGGCCCGGTCGCTCCGAGGATGCAGGCCGAAAAACGCATGCCGGATGGGGTCACCGCGCCCGCCTGCGCAAGCGGCTGATCGAGGGGGACCACGATTCGCTGGCGGATTACGAGGTGGTCGAATTCCTCCTCTTCGCCGCGATCGAACGGCGCGATACCAAGCCGCTGGCCAAGAGGCTGCTCGAACATTTCGGGTCGATCTCCGCCCTGCTTAACGCCGATCCCAACGAATTGCGGCGGATCTACGGGGTCGGCGACATGGTGATCGGCGCGTTGAAAATCGCGCTCGTCGCGTCGAAACATCTCGCCGCGACCGAATTGCGTCAGGCGCCGGTGCTCAACAACTGGAAGACGCTGCTCGATTATCTTGCCACCGATCTCAACCATCTGAAGCGCGAGCGGGCGCGCGTGCTCTATCTCAATGGCAAGCTGGAACTGATCAAGGACGAGCACCTGAGCGACGGATCCATCAGCGAATCCGCCATGCACCCGCGCGAGGTCATTCACCGGGCCTGCAACCTCGGGGCGACCGCGCTGATCCTCGTGCACAACCATCCGAGCGGCGATCCCGAGCCGAGCCAGGCCGATATCAAGCTGACCAACCGCATTGCCGAGGCGGGACGATTGATGGACGTCAGCGTCGTCGATCACATCATCATGAGCAGCAGCGGCCACGTTTCTCTCAAGGAGCGAGGCTTCGTCTGACCCGTTCGCGGCAAAAGGTCCATATGTGGACCCGATAGTGCGGAACCGGCGATCGCATTACGCGATTGCCCCTATCCGCCTTGCAAGGCGAGCTTTCCCGATTTCCGCATAATCATCGTCATGTCAGATGCGCCGCAGTGATCGGAGCACCGGACAGGTTTTGATTTTTCCGGAGAAACGCATTCGGCGTTCTTCGGGCACAAGCGGGCGGACCCGATCCGCGCGGGGTAACAGGATGACACGCAGGATGCATCCGGGCGCCATGTCGGCGAACCGGCCTTGCCCGAAATGGCGCAGTCAGCCGAATGAACTGGATCGCTCATTCACCCCGTGTTTCCCGACGGTTCCTGGGGGCAGAACATGAAAAATTCCATTCACGATCGCGTCGCATTTTACGAGCTGGACGCTTCCGATGGCCGTTTGCAGAAGTTGGGACGCAAGCTCGACAAGTTCCTCGACAGCGCGATTTCGCGATTTTACGCCAAGATACAGGGCACGCCCCATCTGGCCGCGATGTTTTCCGGCGGACAGCAGATCGCCCGCGCCAAGTCGGCCCAGAAAACCCACTGGCAAAAACTGTTCTCGCAAGGGCTGAACGATGCCTATCTCGAACGCTCGAAGGTCATTGGCGAGGTTCACGCCCGCATCGATCTGAAGCCGAAATGGTATATCGGCGGCTATTCGCTCATCCTCGATGAAACCATCCACGCGCTCATCGCGCCGGGGGTGCAACGCTTCCTGCCCGGACGCAAAAGGCTGGCGGAGGATGTCTCGCTCCTGGTGCGTGCATCGCTGCTCGACATGGATATCGCGCTCTCCACCTATTTCGACCGGAACGAGCAGAACATCCATCTCGTCATCGAATCGATGAGCAAGTCGCTCGCCCGTCTGGCCGAAGGCGATCTCACCACCCGCATGTCCGAACTGCCCAGCGAGTTCGCGCAGGCGGAAAAGGATTTCAACACGGCGATGGAATCGTTACAGGAAACCATGCTGGCCGTGATTTCCGGGGTGCAGTCGATGTCGACCGCCTCGGCCGAAATCCGCGCCGCATCGGACGATCTTGCCAATCGCAACGAACAGCAGGCCGCCAGCCTCGAGGAAACCGCCGCGGCCATGAACCAGGTCACCGGCATCGTGAAGGAAACCGCCGGCCGCGTCATCGAAGTGCAGCGCTCGATCAGCGCGGCGCACGAAGAGGCGACCGACGGCGGCAAGGTGGTCGAAAAGGCGACCGCCGCCATGGGTGAGATCGAAACCTCGTCGCAGGAGATTTCCCAGATCATCAGCGTGATCGACGGCATCGCGTTTCAGACCAACCTCCTCGCGCTCAACGCCGGGGTCGAGGCGGCACGCGCCGGCGATGCGGGCAAGGGTTTTGCCGTTGTCGCGAACGAAGTCCGCGCCCTGGCACAGCGGTCGGCGGATGCGGCCAAGGATATCAAGGATCTCATCACCAACAGCTCCAAGCAGGTCACCAATGGCGTGAAGCTGGTCGGCGAAACCGGCGAGCTGCTGACCAA
Source organism: Croceicoccus sp. YJ47 (assembly GCF_016745095.1). NCBI lineage: Bacteria > Pseudomonadati > Pseudomonadota > Alphaproteobacteria > Sphingomonadales > Erythrobacteraceae > Croceicoccus > Croceicoccus sp. YJ47. The sequence goes on along the minus strand of NZ_CP067087.1, from coordinate 2,274,159 downwards.
GATCGTCGGCCGCGTGGGCGAAGTCAGCGCGTCTGTCGACGAGATCGCGGTGTCGGCGGAAACGCAATCCACCAATCTCACGCAGGTGAACCTTGCCGTCGGGCGGATGGACACCATGACGCAGCAGAACGCCGCCATGGTCGAGGAATCCACCGCAGCGGCCCGCAGCCTCGCCAATGAATCGCAGGAGCTCACCGAACTGGTCTCCACCTTCCGGACGAGCGAGGGCGGAACGGCGACCCGCCCCTCCCTCGCCAACGACAATGCGCGCGGCAATCGGACGGGGACGCACGGCTGACCGCGGGCGGACGGCACCAAATGCGCGACAAGGGGCGCGGCGGTTCGGCACCGCCGCGCCCCTTTCGCATCGCATCCTTGCAGTCGGTCGGTTCCGGTCTAGGGTGGCGATCCTTTTGATGCTTCGGGATCGTTCATGAAACTCGCAATCTGCCTTCTTACCTCCACGCTGCTATCCACGACGGCCCTGGCGCAAGGCGCCGCGCCGCAGGAGCGGACGAACCCTGTCGAACAGACCGAAACGACGGAGGATCAGAACCGCCGCCCCGTCACCGTCCCGGACCCGCTCCCCCGGCAGACGGCTGAGGATGGCCCGACCGGTGCTTCGATCGCGGCGGATGCCGAGCCTCCGGCCTGGGACGTGAACGCCCCGCCGGGCGTCGCGCTCAAACAGGTGCCGATCCGCATCGACGAGGGTACATGGATCGACATCGACGTGTCGCCCGACGGTCAGACCCTCGCCTTCTCCGTGCTCGGCGATATTTACACCATGCCCATCGCGGGCGGCACCCCGACGCGCATTGCCGAAGGGCTGGCCTGGGAGGTGCATTCGCGCTTTTCCCCCGATGGGCGGCGCATTGCCTTCACCTCCGACCGGGGCGGCGGCGACAATATCTGGCTGATGAATGCGGACGGTTCGGACAAGCGGCAGCTGACGAAGGAGGATTTCCGCCTTCTTAATCAGCCGACCTGGTCCCCCGACGGGCAGTTCATTGCCGCGAAGAAGCATTTCACCACCGGCCGCTCACTCGGCACGGGCGAGGTGTGGCTCTATCATGTATCGGGCGGAAGCGGGGTCGCGCTGGTCGAACGCCCGAACGAGCAGCATCAAAAGGAACTGGGCGAGCCGATCTACGCCCCCGATGGCGAGGCGATCTATTATACGCGCAATGTCACGCCGGGACCGATTTTCGAATATGCGCAGGATTCCAATACCGACCTGTTCGACATCGAACGGTACGACCTTCTCCGCGACGAGGTGACCACGGCGGTCAGCGGGCTCGGCGGCGCGGTGCGGCCCACCCCCTCCCCCGACGGATCGAAGATTGCCTTTGTCCGGCGCGAAAACACGCGCTCCAAGCTTTACGTAAAGGATCTGAAGACTGGCGCGACGCGCAAGATCTATGACGATCTCGATCAGGATGTGCAGGAAACCTGGGCGGTCACGGGCGTCTATCCCAACATGGACTGGACGCCCGACAGCCGGTCGATCGTGTTCTGGGCCGGCGGCAAGATCCGGCGCGTGGACGCGGACGGATCGAACGCCCGCATCATTCCCTTCGCCATCGACGACACGCGCGCAATCGCCAGCGCGCCGCATCCCGTCATCCCGGTCGAGCAGGCCAATGTCGCGGCGACCATGCCGCGTTTCGCTGCGGTATCGCCCGATGGGCGCACGGTCGTGTTCGAAAGCCTGGGCCGGCTCTATACCATGCCGTCGGGCGGCGGCACGATGCGGCGGTTGACGGGAGACGACGCGCTCGAGCTCTACCCCAGCTGGTCACGCGACGGATCGCGCATCGTCTATGTCCGCTGGACCGACGAGGGGTTAGGCGAAGTCCGCACCATCGGCGCGAACGGGCGCGGTGGGCGCACTGTCACCGACCGGCCCGGCCATTATGCGCGGCCTGTGTTCTCTCCCGATGGCGGCACGATCGTGTTCGAACGCGGCGAAGGCGGCTATCTCACCGCCCCGGAATATAGCGACGATCCCGGCGTCTATCGCGTCGCGGCGACGGGCGGGGCGCAGGTGCTGATCGGGCGGGGCATGGCGGCGCCCCATTTCGGCGCGTCGAACGATCGTATCTTCATGACAGGCTCTGCCGACGGGGCGCAGACTCTGGTTTCGACCGACCGCAACGGCGAAGCGCAGCGCGTTCATGCCAAGGGCGATCTCGTCACCGGATATAGCGTGTCGCCATCGGGCAGATATTTCGCGTTCACCGAGAATTTCGATGCCTATGCGATGCCGCTGATGCCGGGCGGGCAGGCCGTGACGATCTCGGCCACGGCAAAGGATCTGCCTGTCGTCGAATTGTCCGACACCGCAGCGGATTACGTCCACTGGTCGAACGATGGGGAGCGTATCCACTGGTCGCTCGGTCCGACGCTCTATACCGCGCGATTGTCAGAGGTTTTTCCCGCGGCTCCTCCCATAGAGGGGCAGGATCGCGCCGCCTTCACCCCGCCGCAGACCGGCGTGTCGATGCTTCGCACCGAACCGGCGGCGATCGCGTCGGGCATGCTGGCGATCACCGGCGCGAAGGTCGTCACCATGGCGGGCGAGGATGGCGGCATCGTCGATGATGCGGTCGTGCTGATCCGCGACGGGCGCATCGTTGCGGTCGGGCCGGCGGCAACGACGACCGTTCCCACAGGCACGCCGACCATAGACGCGGCAGGCAAGACCATCGTCCCCGGCTTCGTCGATGCGCATGCCCACGGCGCCTATGCCGATGGCGAGCTGGTGCCGCAGCAGAACTGGAGCCTTATTCAGAACCTCGCGCTCGGCACCACGACGATCCACGATCCGTCGAGCGGGACGAGTTTCTTCGTGGCGGAGGACATGCAGCGCACCGGCCGCCTGCTCGGCCCGCGCATGTTTTCGACCGGGCGCATCATCTATGGCGCGCGGGCGCCAGGTGCCTATGCGCAGATCGACACGCTGGACGATGCGCTCGACCATGTGCGCCGGTTGAAGGCCGAGGGCGCGCCGAGCGTAAAGAACTACAACCAGCCCCGCCGCGATCAGCGGCAGATGGTGGTGGAGGCCGCGCGGCAGGAAAACATGCTCGTCGTGGCGGAGGGCGGCTCGCTCTACGGCATGGACATGAACCTCGTCGCCGACGGGAATTCCACGCTGGAGCACAATATCCCGGTGGGCACGATCTACGCCGACGTGCTGCAATTCTTCGGCCAGTCGAACACCAATTATACGCCGACGCTCGTCGTGGGCTATGGCGGGCTGGCCGGCGATCCCTACTGGCGTCAGGCGACCGACGTGTTCGCGCAGCCCTTGTTGCAGGCGCATACCCCGCCCGCGATCCTGCGCGCCGCCAATGCCCGGCGCACCACCGCGCCGGAGGGCGATTTCATCGACGACGATGTCGCGCGCGAGGCGAAGAAGATCGCCGATACCGGCGTGCTCGTTTCCATCGGCGCCCATGGGCAGCAGGCAGGGATCGGCACGCACTGGGAAATCTGGTCGTTCGTGCGCGGCGGCATGACCGAGCTTGAGGCATTGCAGGCCGCGACCATCGTGTCCGCGCGTTCGCTGGGGATGGACCGGGAAATCGGCTCGCTCGAACCTGGAAAGCTGGCCGATCTCGTCATTCTGGATGGCGATCCGCTGGCCAATATCCGCAATACGGAGCGGGTCGATACGGTCGTTCTGGGCGGGCGCGCCTATGATGCGGCGACCATGAACGAGATCGTCACCGGCGATGCGGCACGGGCACCCTACTGGTGGGAGTGACGGAGAGGCGCCGCCCCCTCACCGGGGCGGCGTCCATGAAAAAAGGCGCGGGAGGCATTTGCCCCCGCGCCTTTTTTGCGTTCGGTTGCCAGCGTAGTCTTACGCGGGCAGCGCCTTCTTCGCCTGAGCGATGATCGCAGCGAAGGCCGCGCTTTCGTTCATGGCGAGATCGGCCATCACCTTGCGGTCGAGCTCGATGCCGGCAAGCTTCGTGCCGTGCATGAACTGCGAATAGGTCAGGCCTTCGGCGCGGACCGCGGCGTTGATGCGCTGAATCCAGAGGGCGCGGAAATTGCGCTTCTTAACCTTGCGATCGCGATAGGCGTACTGGCCGGCCTTTTCGACGGCCTGACGCGCGACGCGAATCGTGTTCTTGCGGCGGCCCCGGTAACCCTTGGCCTGTTCGAGAAGCCTTTTGTGCTTCTGACGCGTGGTCGTACCACGTTTGATGCGTGCCATTGTCTATGCTCCTCAGTTCAGCCCGTAGGGCGCCCATTTCTTGATGGTCGCGGTGTCCGCATCGGACAACACCTTCGTGCCGCGCTGCTGGCGGATATACTTGGCGTTATGGCTCATCAGGCGGTGGCGCTTGCTTACCACGCCATGCTTGACCTTGCCGGTCGCGGTGAGCTTGAAGCGCTTCTTCACGCCGCTCTTCGTCTTGAGCTTGGGCATTTTCGTCTCCTTGTATAGAAACACGTCCGACCAGCCCTGGCAGCCCTTGTCGCCAGGCCGGCTTTGGAAATCACGTGTCGATGGAAGCCGCGCGCATAACCGGGCGCGACGAACATTGCAAGCCTTCGCGCACCCTATCGCAGGGAATCGAGCATGAAGGTGATCGACCAGCACAGGCCGAGCGCGATGCCCATCATCGGCCACGACCAATAGGTGCTCCAGTCGCCGATGATCACCCAGTGCACGTTGAGCACGCCGGCGCGCGTCCCCTGCATCGCCGCGACCTTCGCCACGATCCAGGTCATGAGGGCTGCCGGAAAAATCGCCTTGAACAAAGATATCACGATTCGTCCGTCCGTCATCCCCGGCCCATGCAGATGGCAGGGTTGCATGGGGATGCTTAACAACCCGTGACGGGCAGCCTAGTGATGACAGGCGAGCGCTTCAACCACCTCTTCGAGCCGCGCCGGTTCGCCCAGTGCGATCACGTGTCCGTCGCTCGTCGCATTGAGCGGATCGCCGTTCCAGTCGGCCATGGTCCCGCCCGCGCCCTCCACGATGGGAACCAGCGCGGCCCAGTCGTAAAGCTTCAGCCCGGCCTCCGCCACGATGTCGAGCTGCCCAGTCGCCAGCATGGCATAATTGTAGCAATCGCCGCCCATCACCATGCGCTTGTGATCGGTCTTGGCCGCAAGCCCCATGAAATGTTCGCCGTCGTGATCGTCGAAATAATGCGGCCCTGTGGTGGCCAGCGTCGCCTCGCTCAGCTCGCGGCACCGGCGCGTGCGCACCTCCGCCCCGTTCAGCGTCGTCGGCAGCCCCGCCGCCCCGATCCAGCGTTCGCCCGCGATCGGCTGATCCAGCACGCCGAGCACCGGCCAGCCATCCACCATCAATGCGATCAGCGTGCCGAACATCGCCCGCCCCGCGAGGAAGCCCGCCGTGCCGTCAATCGGGTCGAGCACCCATTGACGTTTCGCCCCGGCCCGTTCGACGCCGTATTCCTCGCCAATGATGCCGTCCTCGGGCCGCTCGGCCGTGAGAATGTCGCGCATCGCGGACTCCGCCTCCCGGTCGGCGACGGTGACCGGGCTGGCATCGCCCTTGCGCTCTGTGTCGAGCGCGGTGCGGAAATACGGCCGGATCGCCGCGCCCGCAGCATCGGCGAGGCGCTCCGCCAGCGCGATATCGTCCGCGATCCGCATCAGTCGAACAGGCTCGACACGCTGCTTTCATCGGCGATGCGGCGAATCGCCTCCCCGATGAGCGTGGCGATGGACAGGATGCGGATCTTGTCGCTGTCGCGCGCGGCATCGGTCGCGCGGATCGTGTCGGTGATGACCAGTTCGGTCAGCGCACTGCCCGAGACCTTGGCCACCGCGCCGCCCGAAAGCACGCCATGGGTGATATAGGCCGCGACCGATTTCGCCCCCTGATCGAGCAGCGCCTGCGCCGCGTTGCACAGCGTGCCGCCCGAATCGATGATGTCGTCGATGAGGATGCAATGCCGGCCCTCGACCTCGCCGATGATGTTCATCACCTCCGATTCGCCGGGCCGGTCGCGCCGCTTGTCCACGATGGCGAGCGGCGCATTGTCGAGCCGCTTGGCCAGTGCCCGTGCACGCACCACGCCGCCGACGTCGGGCGATACGACCATCAGATCCTGATCGCCGTAGCGCGCCTGAATATCCGCGGCCATCGCGGGCGCGGCGTAAAGATTGTCGGTCGGGATGTCGAAGAAACCCTGAATCTGTCCGGCGTGCAGATCGACCGACAGCACCCGGTCCGCCCCCGCGCGGGTGATGAGATCGGCGACCAGCTTGGCCGAGATCGGCGTGCGCGGGCCGGGCTTGCGGTCCTGCCTTGCATAGCCGAAATAGGGGACGACCGCCGTGATCCGCCGCGCCGACGCGCGTTTGAGCGCATCGATGCAGATCAGCAGCTCCATCAGATTGTCGTTGGCGGGAAAGCTGGTCGACTGCACGACGAACACATCCTCGCCGCGGACGTTCTCGTGGATTTCGACGAAGATTTCCTCGTCCGCGAACCGCCGCACGCTGACATCGGTCATCGGCGTTTCGAGATAGCCCGCGATGGCCCGCGCCAGCGGCAGGTTGGCATTGCCCGACATGATCTTCATTGCGCGTTCCCGCTATTGGTCGAAAGCGGCACCGGTCCGGGCCGTCCGTTGGTGATCCCTCAATGGCTTGCGTCCCTAGCGCACGGTCGCACAATTGCAACATTGGGCACGCGCCCGCGCACGAGAAAGGGGCCGCCACGGTCATCCCGCGCGGCCCCCTTTGTCCCGTTCCGTTGCAGGCGCGCGGCATCACCCGCGCCGCGCCGCGCCGCCTCACCCGTTGTGATGTTCGCCCCGGACCCAGCGCACGGTGCCCGACGATGCGCGCATCACGACGCTTTCGGTCGTGACCAGACCGCCCTTGCGGCGCTTCACCCCCTGAAGCAGCGAGCCGTCGGTCACGCCGGTCGCGGCAAAGATGCAGTCGCCCTTCGCCAGATCGGTGAGATCGTAGATCCGGTCGAGATCGTCGATCCCCCATTTGGCCGCCCGCGCGCGTTCGTCGTCGTTGCGGAACAGCAGCCGCCCCTTGAACTGCCCCCCGACGCAGCGCAGCGCCGCGCAGGCCAGCACGCCTTCGGGTGCGCCGCCCGACCCCATGTAGATGTCGATCGTGGTGTCGGGATCGGTCGTCGCGATCACGCCGGCAACGTCGCCGTCGGGGATCATCACGATGCCGCAACCCATCGCGCGCAATTCGGCGATGATCTTTTCATGGCGCGGCCGGTCGAGCACGCAGGCGATGATCTCGTGCGGCTCCACGCCCTTCGCCTTGGCGACGGCCTTCACGTTCTCGGTCGGACTCTTGTTAAGGTCGATCACGTCGGCGGGATAGCCGGGGCCGACCGCGATCTTGTCCATGTAGACATCGGGCGCGTTGAGCAGGCATCCTTCTTCCGCCGCAGCCAGCACGGCGAGCGAGTTCGGCCCCGCCTTCGCGGTGATCGTCGTCCCTTCGAGCGGGTCGAGCGCGATGTCGATCTTCGGGCCCGTGCCCGGCGCGCCGCCGACCTTCTCCCCGATATAGAGCATGGGCGCCTCGTCGCGCTCGCCCTCGCCGATGACGACGGTGCCGTCCATGTACAGCTCGTCGAACGCCTTGCGCATGGCTTCGACCGCGGCGGCATCGGCGGCCTTTTCATCGCCGCGCCCGACCAGCCGGGAGGCCGCCATCGCGGCCGCCTCCGTCACGCGGACCATTTCCAGAACGAGCACGCGGTCGAGGGCATTGCTGGGGGCGGGCTTGGTCACGTGGGTCTTCCTGTCGCTATGGCCGGGATGGCGGGCGGGCGACGCCCAAAACAGGCGCCGGCCCGCGCGTTATGATACGAATGCAGACCGGGATAAAGCCCGGCGCACCCTATTGCTTGAGAATATGCATGACGAGCGGCGCCTCGACCAGGCTGGGCGAGCCGGAGAGCAGTTCGACCGCCTTGTCGACGCAGGCTTCCTCGCCCTCGTGCGTGACCATCGCGACGAGCACGGGGCCGTCGCCCGCGCCCTTTTGGATGAGGCTTTCGATCGAGACGCCCGCATCGCGCATCGCGGCCGCAAGCTCGGCGAGGACGCCCGGCTTGTCGACCACCTGAAACCGCAGATAGGCCTTGCCGGTCCGGTGGCCGGTCTGTGCAGGCGCAGTGGGGTTGAGCTCGGACACGGGGATGGAGAACGGCGCGCCGATTTCGCCCCGCGCGATGTCGATGATGTCGGCAACGACGGCGCTGGCCGTCGGCCCGTCGCCGGCACCGGCCCCCTGAAACAGCAGGCGACCCGAAAAATTGCCCTCCGCGACGACGGCATTGGTCGCGCCGTCGACATGGGCGAGCGGGTGATCCTTGGGCACGAGATAGGGGTGCACGCGCTGAAACAGGCGGACCGTGTCGCCGTCCGCGGCATCGACGGCCGGTTCGACATTCGCCATGCCGAGCAGGCGAATCACGTAGCCCAGCGCATCGGCCTGCGCGATGTCGGCAGACAGGATGCGGCGGATGCCGTCGGCCCCGACATTCGCAAAGTCAAGCTCGGTCCCAAAGGCGATGCTGGCCATGATCGACAGCTTGTGCCCGGCATCGATCCCGTCGATGTCGAAGCTGGGGTCCGCCTCGGCATAGCCCATGGCCTGCGCCTCGGCGAGAACGTCGGCGAAATCGGCGCCGGTATCCTCCATCGTCGACAGGATGTAATTGCACGTCCCGTTGAGAATGCCGTAAACCCGCTCGATCGCATTGGCCGCGGCCCCTTCGCGCAGGCCCTTGATCACCGGAATGCCGCCGGCGACCGCGGCCTCGAACTTCATGGCGACGCCTGCGGCCTCCGCCTCGCGGGCGAGCGCGAGGCCGTGATGCGCGACCATGGCCTTGTTCGCGGTGACGAAGCTCTTGCCCTGCGCCACCGCCCGCCGCGCAAGCGTCAGCGCCGGCCCGTCGGACCCGCCGACCAGCTCGACCACGACATCGACATCGTCGCGCGCGGCCATCGCGGTCATGTCGTCTTCCCAGGCATAGGGCGACAGGTCCACGCCGCGATCCTTGCCGCGGTCGCGCGCACTCACGGCGGTAATGCGGATTTCGCGCCCGGCCCGGCGGGTGAGCAGATCGGCATTGGTCTCGATCAGGCGAATGACCCCGGCACCCACGGTGCCAAGGCCGGCAAGGGCGATGCGCAGCGGCTCGGTCATTGAATAGTGTCCTCCATTTGGCCGGTGCGGGTTAGGCGAGCAAACGCCCGTTGGCCAGAGGGGAACCGCAATAGTGTTGCGCGACGGTGGTCGCGGACATCATGGGGCGCGCGAAGAAACGCGCCCCGATCGCAATTTCAGAATACCCGGGTGCGCCCGCATTCGCCCAGCTGCTCGATGACGAGCGCATAATCGGCCACAGCGGCCTCCCGTTGCGCCGGATCGCCGGAGGACAGCGCCGATTGCGGCAGGGTCGCCGGAAGCGCGCAGGCGAGCCGGTACCATGCCAGCGTCCCGCGTTCGGGCGGGCGGCTGTCGGAATTGACCAGCTCGCCGATCGACAGGCCCCATCGCGGCGCCTGCCGCGGGCGACGGACGATGGTGATGGAGGCCGCTTCCTCGCCCGGGGTGTCGAGGAAGATTTGCGTCTCGCCCTCACCCGCAAGATTGCCCGGCGTGTGCCACGCATCGCGCACGCCCGTTACGACCGGCGGCGCCGCGGGGTCGAGCAGCTGCGCCGACAATTCGCGCAGCCGCGCCGTGCCGACCGCCTCGACCGGCAGCATCGCATCCGGCGCGACAAGCTGCAATTCGCCGGGACGTCCGGGCACGGGGCGCGCGAACAGCACGACGTCGCGATTTTTAAGCTTGGGCACCTTGCCGCGCCCATCGCGGCGCACATCCGCGAGAAACTTGAGCTTTTGCCCCACCGGAGTCGTGCCGGCGATGAGGCGATTCGTTTCGACTTCCACGTACACCCGCGCCCAGCCTGCGCGCACCGGCCCGGTGCGGTCGGCATCGAGCGTGCTGGCGCGCCGCACGGTGCCCAGCACGGTCAGCGGCGCCCCCGCCGCCAGATCGACGAGGTCAGCATAGGGAAGCTGCGATTCGAGGGCAGCGTTCGCCTGCGTTGCGGCAGGCTGCGCCATGGAAGGCTGCGCGGTGGCCGGGACGGAGAGAGCCGCCAGCGGCATCGTCCCTATCAAAAAGGAGAGTGCCAGACCGCGACCGAAGGACATTTGCATAAAGCTACACCAGGTTTGCGGATGCTCCGCCCATAGGTGGCGCGAGAGCATCGAACCGGGGCAGGCCTCCATGTCATAAACTGTTCAGGCAAAGAACAACAGACGTGCTGAATTAAGGGTTAATCGACAAAGCAATTGCGTGGCTGACGCTTCGCCGTTAAAGCTTCGAACATAAGCCGGCTTGAGACCGGTTTGCGTTTTGCGCGGGTTCAACGGTTTTCGAGGCTTCGAAGTCTCGCTGGCTTGCAGCCCTCGCCCGGTACAGCCGGCAGGGGTATACATGGGGCGTACGATCCGGTCGACAAGACTGGTTCGTTCTTTTTACACGGCCGTTCGCATCCGCGTTCTGCCCGGGGAAGTAATGGAGTGATGCATCTGAATGGCTTACGCTGACCAACAGATGAGCGGCAACAAGATTGCCGCGATCGTGATTGTCGCCTTGCTGCACATTGTGGCAATCTACGCCCTGGTCACCGGCCTGGCGTTCGAGGCGGTCGAGAAACTCAAGGAAACGGTGACCGCGGTCAATATCGAGGATCCGCCGCCACCGCCGCCGCCGCCGCCGCCGCCGCCGGAGGAACCGCAGCCGCAGCCGGTTGCGCCGCCGCCGCCCGTCGCGCCGCCGCCGGCGGTCCGGATCGAACGGCCCGCGCCGCAGATCGACACCGTCCGCACACCGCCGCCGCCGGCTCCGCCCGTGCTGCGCATCCCGCCGCCGGCGCCCGTTCGCGCACCGGTTCCGGCACCGGCACCGCGCGCTCCGCCGCCCGCCCCCTCGAAGGCCCGCGGTGCGAGCCCCGACGGACAGGGCCGCTGGGCCGCCCGGATTCAGGAAAATTATCCGAGCCGTGCGATCCGTAACGAAGAAGAAGGCACCGTTGGCGTTCGCGTCACCGTGGGGACCAACGGGCGCGTGACCGCCTGCTCCGTCACCCGGTCGAGCGGTTCGTCCAGCCTCGACGAGGCGGCATGCGAAGGCATGGAGCGTTATGCGCGCTACGACCCCGCACTGAACGATGCCGGAAACCCGATTTCTTCGACGGTGAACACCGCCATTACCTATCGTCTCAATTGATCGGTGGGGCGGATGGACCGCCATCCGCCCGGCCATTCTGACTCATCAAATATTCGATCATAAGGAATTAACCCAATGCTCATCGAAATCCTTGCCGCGGCCGGCGAAGCCGCTCCGCAGAACAAGTTCGGTTTTGCCGAAGCGCTCGAGCAGGGCGGTTTCATCGCCTACGCCACCGTCGCCATTCTCGGCGTGATGTCCTTCGGTTCGTTCTACATCCTGTTCACGAAATGGTTCGAACAGAACAAGATCCTGAAGCAGGGCCGCGAAGTACGCACGTCCTTCTGGCGCGCGCCCTCGCTGCGCGAAGGTGCCGGCAAGCTCGGCAAGAACACCGCCTATCGTCAGCTCGTCGATGACGGCATCGCCGCGCAGGAACAGCACACCAAGATGACCGACAGCCTCGAAGCGCACGACTGGCTGCACGGCTCGCTCGCCCGTTCGGAAGCGATGGTCAACGCCCGCCTCGCCGGCGGCCTGCCCTTCCTCGCCACCGTCGGCGCGACCGCACCGTTCATCGGTCTGTTCGGCACGGTGGTCGGCATCTACCGCGCGCTGATCAACATCGGCATCGCCGGTTCGGCCTCGATCGACAAGGTCGCCGGTCCCGTTGGTGAAGCTCTGATCATGACCGCGCTGGGTCTGCTCGTCGCCGTTCCGGCCGTGCTCGCCTACAACTACCTGCAGTCGCGCAACAAGCGCATCGCCGAGCAGCTGAACGGCTTCTCGACCGACGTGCTCGCCAACATCACCTCGGGCGGCAATGTGAAGCCCGCGATCGCGACCGCTTCGACGAAGACCGCGACGACCGCGGCCGGTGCGACCACCAAGAAGCCGGCGACCGCGCCCGCGACCGGCACGACCACGACCACCACCACGGTCAAGAAGTAAGCGTTACCCGGCGGCGCCGTGATCGGTGCCGCCGGTCTGCCCCTCGGGGCCAATTCTCCTGTCGCCCTCGCCATGCGCGACACGACAGGCGGCATGTTCCCGAACAGGGAGCGAACAAGTACGAGATAGGATGAGATAATGGCGATTTCTGCGGGATCCGGCGGCGAAGGCGCCCCGATGTCCGACATCAACACCACGCCTCTCGTCGACGTGATGCTGGTGCTCTTGATCATCTTCCTGATCGCGGTTCCCGTCGCGATCCAGACGATCGAAAATCTGGAGATACCGGTGCTGGTGTCCGAGGAATCGCAGGACAAGGTGGAAAACCTTCTCCTGTCGGTGACCTCCACGGATTCTACCGGCCGCAGCCCGGGTGAATCCGGCTATACCGGTGCATCGCGCGACGGCCAGTGCCGCGTGTATTTCAACAATATCGTGCCGGTCAGCTCGGATGAATTGCAGGAGCAGGCGTTCAATCGCCTCGACGCAATCATCGAACGCGAAGGCGGGCCCGAAGCGATTGCCAACGACCCGGACAAGATCCCCCAGGTCCACATTCGCGGTGACGTCGACGCACCGTGGAAATGCGTGGCCGGCGCGATCTATCAGATCCAGGCCGCAGGCTATCCCACTGTCGGGTTCATTTCGAACCCAGTCGAACCCTAAGGAGACGATACCATGGCAATGTCAGGTGGTTCCGACGATGGTTCGCCGATGATGGAAATGAACACGACGCCGTTGATCGACGTCATGCTCGTTCTCCTCATCATGTTCATCATCACCATTCCGGTCGCGACGCATGCGGTGAATATCGACCTCCCCGCGCCGAGCGACAATCCATCCAACCCGCCGGTCAACCCGGTGAAAAACAAGGTCGTGCTGACTCAGGACGACGTGATTCTGTGGAACGGCGAACAGGTTTCTGACAACCAGCTCGTCTCGCTGCTCAATGAATCGCTGGCCCTGCCGGTGGAGCCCGAGCTGCAGTTCCAGCCCGAGGAATTCGCGCGCTACGAACTGTCCGCCAATGTGCTTGAAATCATCAAGGCATCGGGCGCGACGAAATTCGGTTTTGTCGGCAACGAACAATATCGCGATTTCGGCAAGGGCGGTGTCCAGCCCGGCGTGTAATGCGCCAGATATTATTGGATGCAGAGGGCGGGCCATTCGGTCCGCCCTTTTTTTGTCAGCGTTCCCGCCGTTCCCCCGGCGTCATGGCAGCGGACGCGAGCGATTCCGCCTCCACCAGAAGGTCATCGTCCGCCGAACCGGTCGGCGTGCGTTCGCGCCCGATGCCCACCATCACCGGCACTGCCATCGGGCTGACGCGGTCGAGTTCCACGTGCACAAGCTGCCCCGCCGCGCGGTCGAGCAGGTCGCCGACCCGGCCCACGTCGGTCATGCGCGTGCGGGCATCGGCCCATGCCGCCTCGATCAGCACATGATCCGGTTCGTATTTTCGCAGCACGTCATAGATCAGATCGGTGGAGAAGGTGACCTGGCGCCCGGTCTTGCGCTTTCCCGGCTGTTGCCGTTCCACGAGACCGGAAATCACGGCCACCTCGCGAAACGCGCGGCGCAGGAGATGCGAATTCTGGACCCATTCGACGAATTCATGCGCAAGGATATCCGGCGACAGAAGCGCAGCCGGTTCGCGAACGGGTTTCAGCCCCCACACCGCCAGCGAATAATCATTCGCGACAAAGCCCAGCGGCGACAGGCCGCGATCCTCCATCCGCCGCGTGATCAGCATGCCGAGCGACTGGTTCGCGTTCCAGCCTTCGAACGTATAGAACACGCTATATTCGCGGCCCCCGTGGGGAAAACTCTCGACCAGCAGCTCGCCGGGGCCGGGCAGGTGCGAGCGCCAGTCCTGTACCTCCAGCCATTCGCGCACATCGTCGGGAAAGCGTGCCCAGCCCGGCCGGTCGATCAACATCGCCCGCACCCGGTCGGCGAGATGGGTGGTGAGCGGCATGCGCGCCCCGCCATAGCTCGGGATCATGGCCGATTTCTTCGCAGCGCGGACGATCACCTCCGATTCCTTGACCGCCTCGACCTCCAGATCCATGCCGGCGAATTGAAACGTATCCTTGGGCGAAAGCGTCGCGGCAAAGCGTTCCTCCACCTTGCCGAGCGCGCGGCCGTTGCGAAAACGCACCGTCATCATTTCGCCGTCGAGAATGATCCCGGCATTCAGCCGATGGCGCGCCGCCTGGTCCGGATGGGTCAGCCGCCACCAGCCGTCCTTCTCCCGCGTGATGCGTTGAAAGCGGTCATAGGCCCGCAGCGCATAGCCGCCGTTCCCGACGAACGACAGAACACGCTGCCACACCGCATCTTCGACCCAGGCATAGGCAAGCGAGGACCGTATCTCGCGCAGCAGCGCATCTTCCTGAAACGGGCCGGCACATGCGCAGGCCATCACATGCTGCGCCAGCACGTCGAGCCCGCCCGGACGGAAATCCTCGCCGTCGCGCTGCCCCTCGTCCACCGCGTCGAGCGCGGCCTGCGCCTCGAGGAACTCGAAACGGTTGCCGGGCACGAGGATGGCGCGGCTGCGTTGATCGAGGCGGTGGTTGGCCCGGCCGATCCGCTGCAGCAGGCGTGACGAGCCCTTGGGCGCGCCCATCTGCAACACGCAATCGATGTCGCCCCAGTCGACGCCGAGATCGAGGCTCGCCGTCGCAACCAGCGCGCGCAACTCGCCGCGCGCCATCGCCCCCTCGACCTTGCGCCGCGCCTCCACCGAAAGCGAGCCGTGGTGCACCCCGATGGACAGCGTATCCTCGTTCACGCTCCACAATTTCTGGAAGATATATTCGGCCAGAAAGCGCGTATTGGTGAAGATCAGCGTCGTGCGATTGCGGCGTATCTCCTCGTAGATCTGCGGTATCGCCCAGGTTGCGGCATGCCCGCCCCACGGCACGCGCTCCTCAACCGGGAGCATGATCTCCACGTCGGGCGGTGCGCCGGGTTCGCCGATGACATGGCGAACCGCGTCGATATCGCCCCACGGCGCAAGCCATTCGCGATACGCATCGGGCGAGGCGACCGTCGCGGACAGGCCGATCCGCCGCATGTCCGGGGCCAGCGCCTCCAGCCGCGACAGGGCGAGCGCCAGAAGATCGCCCCGCTTGCCGGTGGCGAAGGCGTGAATTTCGTCGATGACCACCCGCTTCACGCCTGCGAAAAGCGCGGCCGCATCGGGGTAGGATATCAGCAGCGACAGCGATTCCGGCGTGGTCAGCAACACGTGCGGCGGTTTGCGCCGCTGACGCTGCTTGCGGTTCGACGGCGTGTCACCGCTGCGTGTTTCGACCGCGATCGGCAGGCCCATCTCCTCTATCGGGGCGACAAGATTGCGGCCCACATCGGTCGCCAGCGCCTTGAGCGGCGAGATATAGAGCGTATGCAGGCCCTCCGGCGGGGCGCGCCCGTCGAGGCGGTCCGTGCTGAATGCCGCCAGGGTGGGCAGGAAGCCGGCGAGCGTCTTTCCCGCGCCCGTGTCGGCGGTCAGCAACGCGTGCTGGCTTGCATCGTCCACCTCGAGCATGTCATGTTGATGCCGGCGGATGCGCCATCCCCGGCTGTCGAACCAGCGCGCAATCTGTTCGGGAACCGCCATGCATTCTCCCAACGCACGAACCCGCTGGATGGGTTCGGCGAATCTGATCGCAGCCCGATGGAATCGGACGAAAAAAAGGCCCGGCGGTTCGAAACCGGCCGGGCCATGAAGTTTGGGAGAGGATGCCTAAAAGGCTCATTCTTTGTGCACCGCAGCACCCATCTTCGCAACCGCAAAATAAACAAGAGGGTTTGTAATTTTTGCAACTAAAGCCAAAGTACGATAAATCAATGCCTTAGCGCGGGGCACCGCTCATATTTTAGATGACGTAAGCGGAAATTCGCGACACGATACGTATAGCGTGCCGCGAATCGCCCTTATCAGTGGCCGGCCTGCTCGCCGCGTTCGAGGCCGCTTTGCGCAAGCTGCCCGTCGATCTGCGCCATCAGCCGCTCCAGCCCCGCCTCGCTCTCGCTCTCCGCACGCGCGACGAGAACGTCCTGCGTATTGGACGCCCGCAACAGCCACCAGCCATCGTCATTGGTCACGCGCACGCCATCGGTGTCGTTCACATCGTCGGGGCTGTCGGCGAGCCGGGCCTTCACCTCGTCGATGACGGCGAACTTGCGGCTTTCGTCGACCTGAAAGCGCATTTCGGGCGTGTTGATCATGTCCGGCATCGCGCCGCGCATGGCCGTGACGGACCGGTCGAGCCGCGCGCTCGCCGTGAGCAGGCGAATCCCCGCGTAGAGCGCATCGTCGAAGCCGTAATATTCATGCTTGAAAAACACGTGCCCGCTCATCTCTCCGGCGAGCGGCGCGCCAGTTTCCTTCATTTTGGACTTAATCAGCGAATGGCCCGTCTTCCACATGACCGGCGTGCCACCTTTTTCGGAAACCAGGTCGAAGAGCGCCCGGCTGGCCTTCACATCGGCTATAATGGTGGAGTTGGGGACGAGCTTCAGGAGATCCTCGGCATAGATCATGAGCAGCTGGTCACCCCAGATGACCCGCCCCTCGCCGTCGATCGCGCCGATCCTGTCGCCGTCACCGTCGAAAGCAAGTCCGAAATCGAGGTTCTTGTCGGCGACAATCGCCTTCAGATCGGCAAGGTTCTTCTCCTCGGTAGGATCTGGATGATGATTGGGGAAATTGCCATCAACGTCGGTAAACAAAAGGAAGTGCTCCCCGGGGAGCTTGGCCGTGAGCAGTTCGAGCGCGGGGCCCGCCGCGCCGTTCCCGGCGTCCCACGCGACCCGAAGGGAGGCCAGCCGATCCTGGCAGACGGCGGGGAGTTGCCGGATGGGTTCGAGGAGGCGTTCGATATACTCGTCCATGATGTCCCGGGTCTCGGTCGTGCCGGAGCCATCGATCCAGTCTCCATTGAGAGCCAGCTCGCCGAGCTTGACGATATCGGACCCGAAAAACGGTAGGCCCTGAAATACCATCTTGAAGCCATTGTAATTGGCGGGATTGTGGCTGCCAGTTATCTGAATGCCGCCATCAACATCTTCGGATGACGCCTCGGCATAATACAGCATCGGCGTCGGCCCCATGCCGACGCGCACCACGTCGCAGCCGCTCGCCGTCAATCCCTCGCACAATGCATGCTCCAGCGTCGGGGAACTGACCCGACCGTCATAACCGACCGCGACCTTGCGTCCCCCCGCCTGGCGCAGCAGCGTGGCAAAGCCCCGTCCGATAGCGCGTGCATCGTCGGGACCGAGCGTCTCGCCGATGATGCCGCGAATGTCGTATTCGCGAAGGACGGTGGAATCGAATGTATGAGCCATAATAACCTTTCAACAGGAGCGAAATCCGGTCCGGATTCCACGGTTTCGAAAACTGCCCGAATGGCAAGCAACCTCTGCGCCCCTGCGACACGAAATGCTGCGCGGCCTTGTTATGCCGGTCAGCGCGTTTCGCCGCCCTTATGTTCCAACAATAAATCGCGGGCCGCGTCAATTTCGTGAACCTTGCCCGCCGTGCCGCCGCGATCGGGATGCGCATCGTACATCAAACGCCGATGCGCCGCGACGATTTCCTCCCGCGTGGCCGAACGCGAAACGCCGAGCAAGCTGCGCGCCTGCGCCCGTTGCTGCGAGCGTTCGCTCCTGCGCCACAATTCCCACGGCCATGCGCGGAACAGCATCCGGCAGATCACCGCCAGCGCAATCGCAATGACGACGAATTTCATCATCCGGCCATCGCCGCATCGACGCGGGCGCCGACCTCCGGCAGGTTGAGCCCCTTGAGCAGCCCGCGCAGTTCCTGCCGCGCGACGAGATGGCTGGTCGCAAGATCGCCGAGATGCCCCTTGTCAAGGAGGGTCAGACCGCTCGGGAACAATTCGCGATAGATCACGCGTTCCGAAAGGCCCGGCGTGGTCCGGAAACCGACGCGCTTCGACAATTCGGCGAGCGCCTCGTTGATGCGGCGCATGTTGCGCGCCTCGATATGCTGGGTCCGGTTGCGGACCACGACCCAGTCCATTTCCTTCTTCCCATCGTGAAGCGTGCTCAACCCCCGCTTCTTGCGCGCGTCCCAGATCAGCTCTGCATAGAAGGACAGGCGCTTCACCTTGAACGTTTCGGAATCGACCTGCCCGATGAGGTCGAAATCGACGAAGCTGTCGTTGAGCGGCGTCACCAGCGTATCCGCCTTGGTCGCGACATGGCGGGCATAGGGGTCGTCCTTGCCCGGCGTGTCGAAGATGAGAAAATCGCAGCCCCCCCCGATCTCCTCGCTCAACGCGTCGAGATCCTCGATCGAGGGGCCGTCGAACACCGCGACCGCCGCACCGGGGAGCGCGATGTCGCGCCTTTGTTCGGTGCCGACGCGGTTCTCGAAATAGCGATAGAAGGTGCGCTGCCGCGGGTCGAGGTCGATGGCGGCGACCTTTGCCCCCTGATAGGCGAGGGCCACCGCGATATGGACGGCGGTGGTGGATTTGCCGGTCCCGCCCTTCTCGTTCGCGAAGACAATACGATGCGGCTGGTTCACTGGGTCGCTCTCGCTCGATTGCTGTTGTGGTTCGTTCTTCCCACCCTGCTTGCCGGTGCGGCGGGCGGGGCGTAGGTATCGCATGAAACGGTCCTGCGACCGCATATATCGTTCCTTACGGAAGGCTTTCGACCCGTGCAAACCATCCATGCGCTCAATCCACTGCGCCGCGCCATCGCGGAGTTGCGCGAAAACGCCGGCGCGGGGTCCAGCCTTGCGCTCGTGCCCACGATGGGCGCGCTGCACGAAGGGCACCTGACCTTGGTAAAGGAGGCGAAACGGCGCGCCGATCTGACTGCCGTGTCCATTTTCGTGAACCCGCGTCAATTCGGCGCGAACGAGGATCTCGACGCCTATCCCCGCACGCTGCAACGCGATGCCGACATGCTTCGCGATGCGGGCGTCGATGTGTTGTGGGCGCCCGATGCCGGTGAAATCTACCCCGATGGATATGCGACGAACGTGTCGGTCGACGGGGTGAGCGCCGGGCTTTGCGGTGCGGACCGGCCCGGCCATTTCGACGGCGTGGCGACCGTGGTGCTGAAGCTGTTCAACCAGGTCCGGCCCGATCTCGCCCTGTTCGGGGAAAAGGACTGGCAACAACTCGCCGTCATTCGCCGCATGGCCCGCGATCTCGACCTGTGCCATCCCCATGTCGATGCCATTCACGGCGTTGCCATCGTGCGGGAGGCAGACGGCCTCGCGCTCAGCTCGCGCAATCGCTATCTCTCGCCAACGCAGCGCAGCGATGCGGCCGCCCTGCCCGCCGCCATGCGCGCCGCCATTGCCGATATGGCGCAAGGCACGCCGGCGGATGCGGCGCTCGCGACATTGCGGGCCACATTGCGCGGCGCGGGCTTTGACACCATCGACTATGCCGAAATGCGCGACGCCGATACGCTCGCGCTCGCCCATGCGCCCGGCCCGCATATCCGCCTGTTCGTCGCGGCGCGGATTGGCGGCACGCGGCTGATCGACAATATGCCGGTGCAATAGGTCCGGGCCTGCGCCGCGCCCGATTGGTCCTTTCGCCGCGTGGCCAGATTGCTATGGACCGGGCAAATGCGGGAACGATCGCTGCGCACCCGTGTAATAAAATAACGGGCCTTTGGAAGGCCGGAACGGAGACGATAATGGGTTCGAATGATCAGGATGAAACCGTCGGCACCGACCATGGCGTGGACAACCGCGCGGACGGGACGCACGCGTCGGCGGACCCCGGCATGATCGCGGCGATCACGACCCATATCCGGCAATCGCTGCTCTCTGGCGATACGCCGCTGTCCGATGACGAATTGTCCGACGTGGCCCAATTCCTGCTGGAGACGGCGGCGTGCCGCAAGGACGGTCCGGCAATCGGGCTGGCCTCGGCGAGCGAGGGGCGCCGTTTCATCCGCATTGCGATCATCAATGACGACATGCCGTTCCTCGTCGATTCGCTGGCGCTGGCCATTGCGGAGCAGGGGCTTGTCATCGACCGGCTCATCCATCCGGTCGTGCCGGTGCGGCGCGACGGCGACGGCATGTTGCACGAGGTCGGCGCCGGCCCTGCGGAGGATGCGGCGCCCGATACCGCGAGCGAATCGATGATCTACATCGAAACCTCGCGCGTGGATGCAAAGCAGCGCCGCGCACTCGAGCAGGCCGTCGCGGTCACCGTGGGCGACGTGCGCGCCGCCGTGAACGACTGGGCCGAGATGCGCGCCTTGCTGTCCGAGGATGCGGACAGCATCGCGGACGAGGAAGGCGCCGCCCTGCTGCGCTGGCTGAACGACGGGATGATGACGCATCTTGGCCATATCACCCGCCGCCGCGACGGGACCGAGGCGCAGACGATGGGCATCTGCCGCCGCAGCACGAGGAAGATCCTCGCCGATGCGTCCTATGACGCGGCGTTCGACTGGTTCGATCGGGAAACGCACGGCGGGCGCGGGCGGGCGCCGCTGGTGGTGAAGGCGAACCGTATTTCGCTCGTCCATCGGCGGGTTCCGCTCGACCTCTTCATCGTGCCGGTGATGGAGGATGGCACCGTCGTGGCCTTGTCGATCCATGCCGGCATCTGGACCAGCGCGGCGATGAACACCCCGCCCGACCGCGTCCCCCGCATGCGCCGGCAACTTGCCAAGCTCATGGACAAGCTGGGCTTCGACCCCGGCGGCCACACGGGAAAATCGCTGCTCAATGCACTGACGAAATTGCCGCACGATCTGGTCATCGGATTTTCGGACAGCGACATTGAACGCGTCGCGACCACGATGACGAGCCTGACCGACCGGCCGCGTCCGAAACTGACCTTGGTGGAGGCGCCACTTGCGCGCCATCTGTTCGCGTTCGTGTGGTTGCCGCGCGACATGATCTCGACAAGCGCGCGCCAGCGGATCCAGACCCTTTTGAGCGAGGCGACGGGGGCCGAAATCCTCGACTGGAGCCTGCAGGTCGAAGGCGGCGTGCTCGCGATGATGCGCTTCGTCCTCGACATTCGCGATGCGCAGACGGTGCCCGATGAAACCGCGCTCGACGACAAGCTGCAGGCGATGCTGCGTGGCTGGCCCGACGCGGTGGAGGCCGAGCTTGCCAAGGACGAGGAGCCGGGCCGCGCCGCCGCGATTGCCGCGCGCTTTGCCGATGCGTTTCCCAATGGCTACCGCGCCGAATATGGCGCAGCGGAGGCCGCGCTCGACATTCGCCGCATCCGCCGGCTCGCCGCGGGCGAGCTGGAAGTGATTTCGGGCGGCACCGCGACGCGCGATGCGCGGCTGTACCGGCTCGATACCGATGCGCCCGAACGGCTGCGCCTCAAAATCTATCAGCATGAAGGCAATCTGCCGCTGTCCGACGCGGTGCCGGCGCTGGAGAATTTCGGCTTCCGCGTGCTGGGCGAGGTGCCGACCATGCTGGAGGAAGGGCGACTCGGCACGATCCACGATTTCACGCTCGCCCTGCCATCGGGCGACGATGCCGCACCGCTGCTGAACCGCGCCGACATGATCGAGGGCGCGATCACCGCGGTGCTGAACCACGCGGCGGAAAACGACGTGTTCAACGGGCTGGTCGTGTCCGCCGCGCTGCAGGCCGAAGAGGCCGAGTGGATGCGCGCCTTCTATCGCTATTTGCGGCAGGCGGGCGCGAGCTTCACCATCTATACCGTGGTCGACGCGCTCGGCCATTCGCCCGACATTGCCCGCGCGCTGATCGACCTTTTCCGCGCGCGCCACGATCCCCGCCTTTGCCGGCGACCGCGATGCTGCCGCCGACGAGGCACGCGAAACCATCCGGGTCGCGCTGGTCAACGTGATGGCGATCAATGACGACCGGCTGCTGCGCCGCTATCTTTCGGTGATCGAGGCGATCCTGCGCACCAATGCGTTCGCCCCGGCGGCGAAGGAGGCGCTGGCGTTCAAGCTCGATTCCAGCCTGGTGCCCGGCCTTCCCAAGCCGGTGCCATGGCGCGAAATCTTCGTCTATTCCCGCCGGGTGGAGGGCATTCACCTGCGCGCCGGGCCGATCGCGCGCGGCGGGTTGCGCTGGTCCGACCGGCGCGACGATTTCCGGACCGAGGTGCTCGGCCTGATGAAGGCACAGCGGGTGAAGAACGCCGTGATCGTGCCGACGGGTGCGAAGGGCGGTTTCTATCCCAAGCAATTGCCCGATCCCGCGCGCGACCGCGCCGCCTGGGCCGCCGAGGGGCAGGCCAGTTACGAGGTGTTCATCCGCACGCTGCTGTCGATCACCGACAATATCGTCGATGACACGGTGGTGCATCCGCAGGACGTCGTCATCCACGACGGCGAGGATCCCTATTTCGTGGTCGCCGCGGACAAGGGGACGGCGCGCTTCTCCGACGTGGCCAATGGCATCGCGGAGAGCCGGGATTTCTGGCTCGACGATGCCTTCGCGAGCGGTGGGTCCAACGGTTACGACCACAAGGCGATGGGGATCACCGCGCGCGGCGCATGGATTTCGGTGCAGCGGCATTTCCGCGAGATGGGTATCGACGTGCAGAGCGATACGGTCCGCGTGGTCGGCTGCGGCGACATGTCGGGCGACGTGTTCGGCAATGGCATGCTCCTGTCCAAAGCGATCAAGCTGGTCGCCGCGTTCGACCACCGCCACATCTTCATCGACCCCGATCCCGATCCGGCGCAAAGCTGGGACGAGCGCAATCGCCTTTTCGCGCTCCGCCATTCGAGCTGGGACGATTATGACAAGGCGCTGATTTCGGAGGGCGGCGGCGTGTTCGCCCGCACGATGAAGCGCGTGCCCCTGTCCCCCGAAGCGCGCGCCGCGCTCGGCATCGAGGCCGAGGAGATCGAACCCGAAGCCCTGATTTCCGCGATTTTGCGCGCACCGGCCGATCTGCTCTGGTTCGGGGGCATCGGCACCTATGTCAAATCGTCGAAGGAAAACAACGTCCAGGTCGGCGACACGGTCAACGATGCCCTGCGCGTGGATGGCGAAAACCTGCGCGTGAAAGTCATCGGCGAAGGCGCGAACCTCGGCATCACGCAGGCCGGGCGCATCGAATTCGCGTTGAACGGTGGGCGGATCAATACCGATTTCATCGACAATTCGGCGGGCGTCGACTGTTCCGACAACGAGGTGAATATCAAGATCGCGCTGGCCGCCGCCCGCCGCGCCGGGGCCTTGTCGGAGGAGGAGCGCAACCGGCTGCTGGAAGACATGACCGACGAGGTCGCCCAGCTCGTGCTGGAGGACAACCGCCTGCAGGCGCTCGCCCTCTCCGTTGCGTCGCGCGGCGGCGCGCAGAGCGCGGCCTCGCACATGCGGCTGATCGAGATGCTCGAAGATAGCGGCGATCTCGACCGCAGGACCGAGGGACTTGCCGAATCGGAAACGCTGGCCCGCCGGGCGAGCGAGGGAATGGGCCTGACCCGTCCGGAGCTCGCCGTGCTGCTGTCCAGTTCCAAGCTGGTGTTGCAGGACGCGGCGGAGAACAGCGCCCTGCCCGACGATCCTGCGCTGGTCGACATGCTGCTATCCGCGTTTCCCGCGCCGATGCGGGAAGAATACCGCGAATTCATCGAAGGGCACCGGCTGCGCCGCGAAATCATCGCGACGAAACTCGCCAATCGCGTCGTCAACCGGCTCGGTCTCGTGCACCCGTTCGAGCTTGCGGAGGAGGAAGGCGCCGAATTGTCGCAGGTCGTGGCGGCCTTCGTCATGGCCGAATGGCTGTTCGACCTTTCGCCGGTATGGGACCGGCTCGAACATGCGGACATGTCGGAAGATGCGCGGCTCTTGATGCATGACCGGCTCGCGCTGGGCATCCGCAGCCACATGGCCGATCTGCTTCGCATTGGCGGGGGCCGGATCGAACCGTCGCAACTCTACGCCCGGCTGCGCGAACCCGTCGCCGCGATCTCGAGCGATACCGAAGAATTGCTGGGCAGCGAGGCACGCGATCATTCGGTGAAACTGCGCGAGAGTTTCGCCGCGGCGGGCGCTCCCGACGAATATGCGCGGATCGTATCGCATGTCTTCGACCTCGACGGGGCGGTCGGCATTGCCGATCTCGCCGCCGCGGTGGGCATGGATCCGCGCCGGGTGACGCATTCGTTCACCGATCTGGGCGCACGGCTGCGGCTGGACTGGGCCCAGGGGACCGCGGCGATCATGAACCCGTCCGACCCTTGGGAAAGGCTGCTGGTGGCGGGGCTCGCCCGCGATTTTCAACAGATGCGCCTCGATTTCCTGCGCGCCCTCGCCCGCGGCGAAGCAGCGCAGCGCGCGCCGGCCGACGCCGTGCAACAATGGGCGGACGAGCATGAAAGCGCGATCCGGCAGTTCCGCGCGATGGTCGGCCGTGCGCAGGCCAGCACGCCGGTGACGCCCGCCATGCTGGCGCAGATCGCGAGTCAGGCGCGGAACCTGCTCTCGCGTTAAGGCCTGACGCGTTAAGGCCTGAAACGAAAGGGGCCGTGCCTTGGGTGAAAGGCACGGCCCCGATCGTGGTCCGGACGGGTTCTTTACTGGCAGGCGACGCGAACCGGCTCCATCTCCGCCGCTTCCTGCAATTGATGGCGCAGCGCGTCGATGCCGATGAGTTCCACCGCATCGGAGGGATGTTCGGCATCGAGCACGGTGGCGAGCTGCCGTGCGACCTGCGCGATGCGGTCCACGTCCTGCAGGCTGTGGGCATGGCGGGCGGCAATGTCCGCATCGGCGCATAGCAACGCGCCGAGCGCCTCTATGTCGCGCGATATCACGTTCAATGCCTCGACCACGCCTGTCACCAACTACCGCGTCAAACGGGCGTGGATCATGCCGCGATGTCCATTTCTTCGTCCATCATCAGCTTCTGCAGGTCGAGCACCATGACCATGTCCTCCTCCATCGGGGCGACCCCCTTGAGGAAGTGGGAGATGCCGTCCTGCGCGGCGGCGTCGGGCTGTTGTATGGTATCCTCGTCGATCGAGACGATATCGTTCACCCCATGCACGATGAGACCGCGCGACTGCCCTTCGTGTTCGGCCACGATGATCGGATTGCGGGGCGTCGCCTCCATCGCATCCCAGCCGAGCCGCACCGAAAGGTCGAGCACGGGCAGCACCGCACCGCGCAGGTTGACCACCCCGGCCACGTATTTCGGCACATGCGGGAGGCGGGTCACGGGCGACCAGGCCCGGATTTCGCGCACCGCCATGATGTCGATCCCGAACAGCTGTCCGGACACCTGAAAAGTTATGAGTTCATAAGGCATTGTCTGGTCCTCGTTCAGGCCGAATGGGTCACGCGCCGGACCGCATTGGTCAGTTTTTCCGCATCGAAAGGTTTCACGATCCAGCCGGTCGCCCCGGCATCGCGGGCCCGGCGCTTCTTCTCGTCCGAGCTTTCCGTGCTCAGCACCAGGATGGGCCGGTTCGAATGGCGCGCACTGCTGCGCAGCCGTTCGATCAGCCCGAACCCGTCGAGGCGCGGCATGTTGATATCGGTCAGCACCACATCGACCTCATTGGAAGCAAGCCAGTCGAGCGCCTCCTGTCCGTCTTCGGCCTGTTCCACCTCGAAACCATTGGTGGTCAGGGCATTGCGAAGCAGGGCTCGCATGCTCGGACTGTCATCCACGGTCAGTATTCGTGTCGCTTGCTTCATGGCGTGTGCTCCCTCGCCCCTCAAAATAATGTCACATCGCCACTGCCGGCTTTCCGGGGCGCTAGTGGTTGTTGCGTAGGTGCCGCGGTGTTTACCGTGGTGCGGCAACGCACCTGTCCGCTGGCGGGAAGGAAATGGACGCGGCGCGCGTTGCGCCCTTCCATGTCCTCGTGAACCATCTCGATTCCCTCGTCCCTGAGGAATTTGCGCGCAAAGGCGGCGTTGACCGACCCGATCGCGGCCATCCCCTCGCGCAGATTGGCACCGCCATACAGCCGCGCCTTCATCCGCGCCTTGACCGCGCCGAGGCTGAACATTTCGTTCACGAGCAATTCCATGAGGAAGAGCCCATAATGATCGTCGAAGGTCGTCCGGTCGGCATAGGATGGCGGTTCGGCGAGGAGGAAGTGATTCATGCCGCCGATTCGCGCGACGGGATCGAACATGCATGTCGCCACGCAGCTTCCCAGAACCGTGCTGAATTCCACATTCGGATCGTCACTGGCCTTGGCCTCGCCCTGCAGGATGGTGACGCGCACCCGTTCGGCGACCTCCGGAATAGCGGCGTGTTTCACAGGCAAGCTCCTTCGCTTGTAAAAATATGCTCGGCGATCCGGGGCAGCGGCCTTACCGCGCACGCCCCACCCATCTCGATCGCCGCCTTCGGCATGCCGAACACGACGCAGCTTTCCTCGTCCTGCGCCACGGTCCAGGCGCCGGCCTGCGCCATCTGGTACAGGCCTTTTGCCCCATCCTGCCCCATGCCGGTCAGGAGTACGCCGATCGCCCGCGCGCCCATGTTCTGCGCGACGGATGCGAACATCACGTCAACGCTCGGCCGGTGGCCCGAAACGGGCGGACCGGGGCGCAGCAGGCTGATGATACCGCGCTGTGTCGAGGAAATGCGCAGGTGCCGGTCATTGCCCGGCGCGAGATAGACATGCCCCGGCTTCAGCACGGTATCGGTCTGCGCGAGCACGACCCGCGGCGGCGCGAGCGCATCGAGCGCATCGACGATGTCGCCGGCAAAGCGCGCCTTGACATGCTGCACGATGACGGTCGGCGGGCACATGCGCGGAAAATCGACCAGCAGCTCCCGCAACGCCTCCACCCCGCCGGTCGACGATCCAATCGCGATCAATTCGGGCAAGCCGGGCGGCCGCGTGCGGACCGGCACGGCCCGCGCCGATGCCGCCAGACCAGCCCGCCCGGTTCGCGCCGCCTGACGCACCAGTGACACGAGCGGATCATCGCGCCCGCCGAACGGTCCGAGCGGCGCCATGTCGCGCGCGCAACACCCCACCGCACCCAGCTGTCTGGCGCGGGCCGCGACCGGGTCGCCCGGCGTGGCCATGTCGGCGATCATTACAACCGGCGTGGGGCGCAGCGTCATGATCTTTTCGAGAAAGGACAGCCCATCGAGACCGGGCAGCTTCGTATCCATAACGACGACATCGGGGTCGAGCGCCTTGATCATGGCGCGCCCCTCCTGCGCATCGCGGGCGTAATCCACGATTTCGAGGTCGTCATGCGGCGACAGGCGCGCGGCCAGCCGCCGTTGCACGACGCTGGAATTCTCGACAATGAGGATGCGAATCGTCATCAGTCACGGCGCCGGTAGACGGTCGGCCCCACCAGTTCGAGCATGTCGGCTGCCTCTCCCGACACGCGTTCCGAATGACCGATATAGAGATAGGCCCCCGGTTGGAGTTGCTGCGCGAGGCGCAGAACGAGCTGCTCCTTCGTCGGCTGATCGAAATAGATCATGACGTTGCGACAGAATATCACGTCGAACAGCGTCTTGAATGGCCAGGCTCGCAACAGGTTGGAGCCGGCGAAACCGGACCATGTTCCGTAACGCGGCGTCAACCTGCGTCTCCTTGCCCCCGTTCGTGCACCAGTTCCGGCGAAGGGCTTCGGGAACGGCCTCCATCGCCTTGCTTTCGTAGCGCGCCTCTGCCGCCGCTTTGAGCGCATGGTCGGCGAGATCGGTGGCGAGCGCCACGATATCGCGATCCGCGATGTGCCGGCCCGCCGCCTTGTCCTCCCCCAGAAGAACCATCATCAGCGTCCAGATTTCCTCGCCGCTCGAACAGGCCGCCGACCACAGGCGTACGGGTTGCCGCGCCTCCGCCAGCTGAAGGAGGTGCGGGCGCACGACCTTGGCAAAATGCTCGTAATGATGGGATTCGCGATTGAAATAGGTGTGGTTCGTCGTGAGGGCGGCGACCGTGCGCGTGCGCAAGGCGGCATCCTCGCCGACCTTGCGCAGATAGGTGTCGAACGTTTCGCAATGCGTTTCGCGAAGCAGCGGCGCGATCCGCGAATAGGCCAGCATCTTCTTGTTGTCGGACAGGACGATCCCCGCCTCGTCGCGCAGCAGCCGGGCGATCGCCTCGAAATCGGCGGACGAGTAGATTTGCGGGCTGACCCCGGGCACGAGCGAGCGCGTGTCGGCCACGGCGGCGGAAACGCCCATCGTCACGCAGCCGCCTGGAGGGTGGGATGGGCGTTTTCGCTCTGCACCAGATTGTCGACATCGATGATCAGCGCGACCCGTCCATTGCCTAGGATCGTCGCACCCGCCACGCTTTCGACGGCGCGGAAATGGGTGTCGAGATTCTTGATCACGAACTGACGCTGATCGGTGATGGAATCGACGAGCAGCGCCGCCTGTCCGCACCGCTCCGTATCGACGATGACGAGTACGCCCTTGCAAGGATCGTCGATGGCGAGTTCCTCGCCCGCCAGATGATCGAGCCGGACGATCGGCACGAAGCTGCCGCGAATGTTGATGAGCTGCCGGCTCGTGCCCATGCCCTTGAGGTCGGAGGCGAGCGGGCGCAGGCTTTCGACCACATGCGCGAGCGGCAGGACCAGCGACTGCCCGCCGACCTGCACCACCATGCCGTCCGAAATCGCCAGCGTCAGCGGCAGGGCAAGCACGAAGGCGGTGCCCTTGCCGGGGCGCGATTCGATGGTGATGCGCCCGCCCAGTTCCTTCACGTTCTGGCGCACCACATCCATGCCCACGCCGCGACCGGAAATATTCGATACCTGCTCCGCCGTGGAGAAGCCGGGCGCGAAGATCAGGTGGTCGATTTCCTCGTCGGGCAGATCCGCATCGGGCGAGATCAGGCCATTGGCGACCGCCTTTGCAAAGACGCGTTCGCGGTCGATCCCGGCGCCGTCGTCGGCGATGCGGATGACGACCCGGCCCGATTTCTGTTCGGCCGAGAGGGTCAGCGTGCCTTCGGGATCCTTGCCCGCGGCCTTGCGCCGTTCGGTGGATTCGATACCGTGGTCGACGGCATTGCGGATGAGATGGGTAAGCGGCTCGCTCAACCGGTCGACGACCGTCTTGTCGAGCTCGGTCGTTTCGCCCGTCACCTCCAGGTTGACATGTTTTCCCGTGCTCGACGCGAGTTCGCGCAGCAGGCGGGGCACGCGGCTGAAGACCGCGCTGATCGGCTGTGCGCGGAACGCCATCGCATGTTCCTGCACATCGCGGACGAGCGCGTCGAGCACGGCCAGTTCCTCGATGTGCATCAGGTTTTCATCGGCGAGCCGCTGCGCCAGCATGGCCTGCGCGATGACCAGTTCGCCGACCCCGTCGTTCATCTTGTCCAGCTTCGCGAGATCGACGCGGATCGATTGCGGTTTGGGCGAACGGGAGGCGGCCTGTGCGGCATCGGGGCGCGCGTCCTTTGCTTCGTTTCCGGCATCGTCGCCTTGCGCCGGCACCGGACCGGCCGCGGTTTCGACGCTTGCCGTCGCTGCCTGCTCCACCGCGTCGGGGTGCATCGGGGGAATGCCTTCCTCCGCCCCGAACGCGATCGCGCAATCGTCGCCGACGAAGTCGAAGATTTCGCTCACCTGCTCCCGGCTGACCGAAGCGGGCATCGCGAAGCTCCAGCCCAGATAACCATGCTGCACGTCGAAATCGTCGAGCGGCGGGACGTTCGCGCTGTCGCAAACCACGCATTCGCCGCCCATTTCCTGCAATTCGCGCAGCCAGTAGAGCGGTTCGCTGCCATTCGTCATCGCGCCGCCGTGCGCGCGCATGTGGAACAGCCAGGGCTCCTTCGGCGTGGCGGGCGCTGCCGGGCCGAGCAGATCGTCGAGCATCGCATCCAGATCGTCGTCCACGGGCGCCGGGGGGACGCCGGCGCCTCGGCGGGAGCGGCGGCGTTTTCGCCGGTCGCCTCGCCGGCACCGGCCTTTTCATGCGCCTCGTTCAACTGCGCCATCAAGGCCGCATCGTCCGGCGCAGTTCCGCCAAAGCGCGCAGTCTCGACGTGATCGCGCACGCAATCGAGCGACAGCAGCAGGAGCCCCGTCAGATCGTCGGTTACCGCAACCGTGCCCTCACGAACGTCGGCGAGCAGGGTTTCGAAGACATGGGTGAACGCCTGCAGCGGGCCATATCCGAACGCACCCGCGCCACCCTTGATCGAATGGACCGCGCGAAAGATCGCATTGATGGTTTCGCCATCGTGCGTCCCGTCCCGGCACGCCTCCAGCCCAGCTTCTACCGCTTCGAGCGATTCCTCGCACTCGACGAAGAAGATGTTCTGAATGTCTTCGCTGTTCACGCTGTTTCCCCGCGATTGAATTTCGATGCGAGGCCCGCAATGCGCAGCGCCTCTTCAAACTGGTCGGACGGGTCGACGATGGCGACCCCCCCTGCCGTATGCGCGGCAGACACCAGCAACTGGAGCATTGCGATGCCGATGCGCTCGACCGCGGATGCGTCCACGCGAACAGCGCGCTCCCCCGCCGCTTCGCGCAGTTCGGGACATATCGCGATGGCCGCATCCCGGTCGCACAGGGCTGGCAATTCAATCACTGACATCTGCTTTTCCTTCCTCGCGAGTTAGAACTCGCTCCAGTCCTGATCGTCATAGGATTCCGCAACGGCCAGGTTGCCCTCGACACGGGGGACGGCGCGTGCCGGTGCGGCGCTGACGACCCGCTTGATCGCGGGCGCGGCGTTGGCGGCGGCCGGCACCCGCTTCGCAGCGGTCTTTGCGCGCGTCGCACCCGGCCTGGTGGCGCCGGTACGGAATTGCTTGACCAGCTCGCCCAGCTCGTTCGCCTCTTCGGCAAGGCTGCGGGCTGCTGCGGTCGATTGCTCAACCATGGCGGCGTTCTGCTGGGTCATGCGATCCATGTCGGCCACCGAGCCATTGACCTGTTCGAGGCGCGAGGCCTGCGATGCGGCCATCTGGGCGATATTGTTGACCTGCGTGTGGACGTCGTCGACCCCGGTGACGATCTGCGAGAGCAGTCCGCCGGTTTCGCCGACCAGCTGCACGCCGGCGCCGACCTGCTTGGAACTGGCGTTGATCAGCTCCTTGATGTCGCGCGCGGCATCGGCGCTGCGCTGCGCAAGTGCGCGGACCTCGTTGGCGACCACGGCAAAGCCCTTGCCCGCGTCGCCCGCCCGGGCCGCTTCGACCCCTGCGTTGAGCGCGAGCAGATTGGTCTGAAACGCGATGCCGTCGATGACGTCGATGATCTGCGTGATTTCATTGGCCGATTTTTCGATCGCGGCCATCGCGGACACGGCCTTCTCGACCACTTCGCCGCCATTGGTGGCCTGCTGATGCGTTTGCGACATGGCGGTCTGCGCATCGGCGGCGTTTTCGGCGGCTTTCTTGACCAGATCGGTCACCTGGCTCATCGCGGCGGCGGTTTCCTCCAGGCTCGCGGCCTGCTGTTCGTTGCGGATCGCGAGATCGTCGGACGCGGCGCGGATTTCATTGGCGCCGGTATTCACCCCGCTGGCCGAGGCATGCACCTGCTGAATCATGTCGGACAGGCCGGAGACGGAGCGGTTGAACGCGTCGTGCAGGGCGGCATATTCGCTGTGCCCCGTCTGCTCGATGCGCACGGTAAGATCGCCGTCGGCGAGGCGGTTGAGAGCCGTGGAAAAATCCTGAACGACCTGCTCGGAGCTTTTCTGCGCCCGGCGGACCTCTTCCGCGTTGTCGCGGAACGTGGTCATCGCCTTGTTCATGCGTCCGACGCAATCGGTATAGTCTTCGTAGCCGATGCGCGACTGGGTATCACCCGCCGCGAGCCCTTCCATACGCTCCACCGTATCGACATAGGGATCGCACACGCGCCGTTTCGCCAGATAAATGGTCGTCATGGTGAGAAGCGCGCTCGATACGATCACGCCCTCTTCGAGGCTGGCCCCGATCACGTCCATCCGTCCCAGAAAGACGACGATAATTTCGAGAATCGAAAGAGTCGCGAATATTGTGATCAGCGTATCGAATTTCTTGCGAATGGGAGCTGATTTCTCAAACCAGTCAAGCATGTCAGTAACTTTCATAAATATCGATTGTAGCGACGGCGAATCCCTCACCATTTACGGCCAACTACATCCGAAAGTGGACCGATCGCGTGTCGTATGTCCTACGGATAAATCCATAGGCTCGACGCGACCGCTTCTGTCTCCCTGCCCCTTCTTATGCGCCGTGGTGCTGACGGACTCGCTATGTCCGGTTAAGGTCCATTCCCTAGGGTGCGGTAAGGCGAGGTTTGTGAGTGCGCACGCCATAGGATGGCGAAAGGACAGCCGTTCAGAACGGTTTTTCCGTCCAGACCATGCAAAGGATTAGCGCCATGAGTACGGCCCGCGTTTTGATCGTCGATGATTCCACCGCGATGCGCGCATTGTTTCGCGACATCCTCGAACAGGCCAAGGGCGTCGAAGTCGTCGGCGATGCGCGCAGCGCGGAGGAAGCGCGCAAGCTCATCCCGACCCTGAAGCCCAATGTTCTCACCCTCGATGTCGAAATGCCCGGCATGAGCGGGATGGAATTTCTGGCCGAGCTGATGGAAACCGACCCTATTCCGGTCATCATGCTGTCCAGCGTGACGCAGGATGGCACGGGCACCGCGCAAAAGGCGCTGGAGCTCGGCGCGGTGGGCTGTTTTCCCAAACCGCTTCACACCACCCCGGAACAGTTCAATGCAACCGTCGCCAAGCTCGGCGCGATCGTGAACGAAGCGGCCAATACCGACCTTAAAAATCGCGGAGCACCGCAGGGCGGGGCCTCCGTCGCCCTGGCTGATTACCTACCGGACGGGCGCATTGTCGTTCTTGCCGGCGCCACGGAAAGTATCGAGGTCATTCGCGAAACGATCGCCGGCTACCCTGCCAATTGTCCGGAAACCGTGGTCCTCATCGATGCGGACGAATCCTTTATCGACCGCATGATCGACCCCCTCCGGCCAAGCGTCGCGTGCAAGATCGAAACGGCGGGCGATGAAACCATGATGGTGCCCGGAACGGTCTATCTCGTCTATGCAAAGCACAAGCATGTCGTGTTCGAAAACGATTTCGCCCCGCTGCTGAAGCTGGTCGAGAAAGAACCGATCGGCGGGGCGCGGCCCTCTGCCGACATGCTTTTCGCAAGCTTCGCACGGGCGGGGACACCGGTTCTGGCGGGCCTGCTTTCGGGAACGAGCAAGGATGGCGCCCGCGGGCTTCAGGCGCTGTCGAAGAGCGGCGCCGACGTGTTCGTGCAGGATTGCGTGGAAACCGGCGGCGAGAGCCGGAAGCCCGCGCTCGACGAACTCGGCGTCGCGGCCGAATCGGTCACGGCTGCCGAGGTGGGCAACTGGATCCTCGCGAAGACGAAGGAGAAGGCCAAGGCGGCCTGACACGGCCGACGACGCCGGAAACCTTCTTGCGCACAGTGACGACGTCCGCGCTTGATGCTCGCCATGCCGGGAGCATCATGCGCGGCATCGGATCGCGAGCACCATGAATGCCGCGTCGTTCTCTCGAATCGAAACGACTGTCGGAGCTGTATCGTCGCGACATTCCCGATACCGATCCGGCCCCATCTCTTGATGGAATCGTCGATGAGGCGGCGGGTTTGACCGGATGCCCCATCGCGGCCATCAGTCATCGACAGAACGCGGCAATGGTTCAAGGCGCGGCACCGCCTGCTTCTGTGCCCGAGCCGCCGCGAATGCGCGTTCTGCGCCCATACTATCGGTGAGCCGTGCAGCTGCTGAACGCCGCACACAATCCGCGTTTTACGGACAATCCGCTCGTCACCGGCTATCTACACGTGCGTAATGATGCCGGCGTTCCGATCATGAGCTGGTATGGGCCGCTCCGCTTCATCGACAAGACTTGCCGCCCCCCTCCCCGAACGCCAGTGGCGTTGCCAGCGCAGCGGATCGCGCGCGGTCACGGCAGGGGCCGAATTCGGCAAATACCACGTGGCGCTTCCGCTGCCCCCTGGCCGTCGACGCCGTCTCGCCAACACTCGTAGCTTCGGCACGTGATCACCTGCGCCGAAGATGGAAATTTCGTTTCATACACATTGCAGCAAGCCCTTTGCGTTAAGCGCGCGGACTTGTTCGAACGCCTTTGTGGGAGACGACCGATTTCTTCAGACCCGACCCGATTTTCGTCCAGCACATGGAGCATCCTCCTCGCCGTGGGCGCGGCGGTTTCGGTGTCGCCCGCAGCGCACGCCCAGACCGGACCCACGATCGAAGCCGGCGTGACGACAGATGAACGCGTGCGGGGGCTGAGCTGGAGCGACGGGCGGACCGCCGCACACGTTTTCGGCAGCCTGCCCGTGACCACGAATATCGCCGTCGGCGCCGAGGCCACCACGCTGCGCGGTTCGGCGCGGCATGGCGGGGCCGAAATCGGCGTCGATCTCAATGCCAGCTACGGCGGCCGGATCGGCCTTGCCAATTACTACGCGATGGCGATCGGCCATGTCTTTCCCGGCGGCGACGGGGAGCAGGATTATGCCGAGGCGCAGGCCGGCATCGGCGGCGCGCTCGGCCCGGCCTCGGTCACCCTCCTGGCGAGCTATGCCCCGCCGCAGGATGCGATCGGCGGCAGCAATTTCTACCGCAGGCTGGAGGGGCGTTTCGGTTTCTGGGGCTCTCCTCTGGCGCTCAACGCCCATGTCGGGCGGTCGAGCGGCTCCGTCGACGACCCCGCCCGCGCGGAACGTCTGCGGCCCGGCGGCGCCTATAACGACTGGGCGATCGGCGGCGAATATAATCTGGCGCCGCTATCCTTCACGCTCCGCTACAGCGACACGGATATTCGTAGCGAAGATATACGCGTCCCCGCGGCCAGCGCCGATTATGGCGCGCGTATCACGGCGGGGGCCAATATCCGGTTTTGATGCCGGACTATCGAATCTCGCATTATCGCGCGGGCAGGCGCCGGCGCAACTCCAGCCGGTTGCGCCCGTTCGCGCGGGTACACGGATATTCGCCGCGCGGATATACGCGTACCCGCGGCAAGCGCCGATTATGGCGCGCGTATCACGGCGGGCGCCAATATCCGGTTTTGATCCTAGGCTATCGAATCTCGCATTATCGCGCGGGCAGGCGCCGGCGCAACTCCAGCCGGTTGCGCCCGTTCGCGCGGGAATATTCGAGTTCGTCGATGCACAATTGCAGGATCGCCATGCCGCGCCCGGTTTCGGCCAGCGGGTCGGCGGGCGTCGTCGCGGTCGTGAACGTGCCCGCCGGTGCGGGGGCGCCGTCGTCGTTCAACGTGAAGCGCACCGCATCGGCGGTAAAATGCGCGGTGCAGGTGATTTCGCCGACCGCATCCGCGTTGCCATCGCCCGGCATGGCATGAACGACGATATTGGTCGCCGCCTCGACAAGCGCGAGTTCGAGTTCGAGCGCAATATCGTCGGCAACGCCTGCATCGCTGCACGCGCCCTGCGCCCATGCGGCGAGGTCGCGCACCGCCTCCAGATTGGCGGGCACGCGGATGAACGGATCAGAGCGAGAGGGCATCGCGTGCCTCCTCCTCGCTCCCGCAGATTGGCAGCAAGGTATCGAATCCTGTGAGCCGGAACAGCGTGGCGACCGCCGGACGGGTTCCGGCAATGGCGATAGCGCCCCGGTCCCCCACATGTTTCACCAGCCATACGAGCACGCCGAGCCCTGTGGAATCCATGAACTCCACCACCGACAGGTCGAGAAGGACGCGGGTACATTCCGGCCCCACTTTCGCGTCCAGCATTGCGCGGAAATCGGGCGCCGCTGCGGCATCCAGCCGGGTATGCGCGACATGTATGATGGCCGTGTCGGTCAAGGATCGGTCCTCTCGTGAAGGGCACCGGATGCGCAATCCGGCTCGATAGCAAGCAGTGAGACATCGTCGGCAAGCGGCAGGTCGCCGTCCCTGTGCGCGAGCAGCCGCTCCACCAGGGCGCCGATGGCGGCGATGGGCCGGTCGCGGCAGGTGCCGATCCACGCGGAGAGCGATTGCGCGTCCGGCATTCCGGCCGCTTCGCAGCAATCGAGCAGCCCGTCGGAATAGATGACGAGCCGTGTGCCCTCCGCAAAAGGAAAGCGCGTCGCCCGGAACTCGGACTGTGAGAACCAGCCGAGCGGAAAGGCGCCCGCGGTATCGAGCCGACGGGTTTCGCCAGCCGCGCCGCCGCCCGCCTGCATGACCAGGGGTTCGGGATGCCCGGCGCGGATGATCCACCCCTCCCCGGCGGGAACATCGACGATGCCGGCAATGGCGGTCGCGTAGATCTCGTCTTTCTCCGCCAGGATTTCACGGTTCAGCCGCTGCATCGCCAGCGACAGCGCATCCGCATCGGCAGGCGCCATCTGCTGCAGGCGGCGATGATAGTGAAAGCTGGCGAGGCTGGCGCGCACGCCATGGCCCTGCACATCGAGGAGGAAGAACAGCGTGCGCCCCGCCCCCACCGTGACCGCGCCAATCGTGTCGCCGCCCAGCATCGTGGCCGGGCGATAGACATGCGTCATGCGCAATCCGGGCAGTTGTTCTTCCCGCGGGAGCAGGCGCCGGTGCATTCCCGCCGCCGCATCGAGATCGTCGCGCAGCTCGCACAAAAGCGTGCGCATCCGCTCATGCGTCCGCGTCAGCATCGTGTTGCGCCGTTGCAGCATGCGATGCAGTCGCACCGACCGCCGGGTGCGCGACAGGACGAGCATCAGCTTGACCGGATCGACCGGCTTGAACAGGAAATCGTCCACCCCGGCCTCGGTCGCGAGGCCGATCGTTTCCTCGTCCTTGCACGCGGTGATCATCACGACATGGAGCAGGGCCCGGTCGTGCGACCCGCGCAGCGCCCGCACGAGGTCCATGCCGTCGCGGCCCGGCATGCGCAGGTCGGTCACGACCATGTCGATGCCGACATGCATCTGACGGATCGCCTGGTCGAAATCATGGGCCAGCGATATTTCGCAACCCATGCGCGCCAGCGCATCGCCGAGGAAGCGTGCCACGGCGTCGTCGTCGTCCACGATCAACACGCCAAGACGATCGGACCCGGCGGTCAGCGCCGGGTCATCCGCATCGAAAATGCGGGGGCGGATGTTCTGCGCCTGCACCATCTCGCCTGCATGATAGGGCCGATTGGTTAAGGCTTGATCGCCATGCCCCTGGGCATTTCCCGCAGGGGCGCAGCCGCCGCCCGGCGCATGTCTATTTCAGGGGGAGAGGCAATCCCGCCGCGACGAAAACCACATGGTCCGCGATGGCGGCAATACGCTGATTCAGGCGGCCGGCCTCGTCGCGAAACCGGCGGGCGAGCGCATTGTCCGGCACGATCGAAAGCCCGACCTCGTTCGCGACCAGCGCAATGGGAACGTCGCATGCGGCAATCGCCTGTTCGAGCGCGCGAGTGCCCGCGTCGATATCCCGCTCCGCCAGCATGCAGTTCGACAGCCACAATGTCAGGCAATCGACGAGGATCGCATCATGGTGCACCGCCGCCTGCCCGATGGCGCCCGACAGGTCGAACGGCGCCTCCACAGTATGCCAGCGTTCGCCGCGATCCTCGCGATGCCGGGCGATGCGGTCGGTCATTTCGGCGTCGAACGCCTGCGCCGTCGCGATATAGGCGAGGCGCCCCGGCGTGCCCTCGGTCCAAAGCTGCGCATGGCGGCTCTTGCCCGAACGCGCCCCGCCGAGCACCAGCAGCGCGCTCATCGCAGGTTTCCGCAAAAATTCATCGACGCCCTTCCCTCATCCATCGCGCAGCGCCTTGTCGAGCCTGTCCCATTGCTCCGCCCCGCCCGGCAGGCCGAGGCGGAGCCAGCGCGGCGCATAATCGAACCGCCGCGTCAGCACGCCATGGCGGGCAAGACGCTCGAAAAGCTCCGGCGCCGCATCCGTCTCGATCAATGTAAAGAGCGGACAATCCCCGACCGACGCAAACCCGTGGCCACGGAGCAGGCGCGCAAGACGATCCGCCCGCGCGTCAATATCCGCCCGCGCCGATGCGATCCATTCGTCATCGACATAGGCCGCCGCCCCGATGGCAAGCGCAGCCGCATGAACGGGCCAGTCGCCCAGCCGCCGCCGATAGGCCGCGATCACCGCCACAGGCCCGAGCACGAAGCCGAGCCGCACCCCGCCCAGCCCGAAAAACTTGCCAAAGGACCGCAACACGATCAGCCGGCGCCCGTCCGCCACCGCGGCGGCCATGCTATGCTCCGGCCGCGCGTCGGCAAAGGCTTCGTCGACGATCAGCCATTCGCCCTGCTGCGCCTGCCGGTGGAGCAGCGCGTCCATCTCCGCCCGGGACCGGCAGTGCCCGTCGGGATTGTTCGGATTGGCGAGCAGCAACGTGCCGCCGCCGTCGCTCGCCGGGAACACGGCGCCGTGGCTGCGATAGGCGGGCGCGATATGGCGCCCCGGCCCCGGCACGATTCCGGAGAGCAACCGCAGGGCGATCTCGCTGCCCGGAACGGCGCAGAGATGAGCCGGGTCGAGCCCGAAAAAGCGCGCCGCCACCTGCTCCAGCCCGGCCAGCGCCGCCACCGACGGCAACGCCGCCCAGTTCCAGCCCGGCGCGCGCGCGACCGGCCACGGCACGGGGTTGAGCCCGGTCGACAGATCGACCCACCCCTCGCGCCTGTCGCCGTAATGCGCGCGCGCCGCGTCTAGACGCCCGCCGTGCCAGGCGAAGGCGTCGCTCATCCCGCGACCACGAGCGCGAGCAACATAGCCGTCTCGCACAGCTCGATACCCGCGCCATGGCCGTCACCGGAAATCCCGCCAATCCGCCGTTTCAGCCACACACCCCACAGCGCCCATACCACCGGCGCGACGAGCAGCGGCGGCGCGAACCACGCAGCGGCAATTCCCCCGACGCTCCACACCACCATCGCAGGCCCGTGACGAACCGCGGCGAACTGGCTCCCCAGCCCCGTCCCCCGCTGCGGGAGGAACCGGTTCCACATCAACGTGCCCAGCCGCGCAAGCGCCGCCACGGCGAGCAGCGGCCAGCCCGCCCCCCGTTCCAGGAGCAGGACGAGCAGCACGAATTTGGCCAGCAGCTGAAGCGCGATGACTGTCACCGCAAAAGTCCCGGCATGCGGGTCCGCAAGAACGGCGTCGAGGCGGGCCGGATCGCGATGCGCGCCACCCGCCGCATCGGCGATGTCGCCCAGCCCGTCGAGATGCAGCGCGCCCGTGACCGCTACCCACATCACCAGCGCAAGCAACCCGCCCAGCATCGGGTCCACCATGGCCCCTGCCGCCGCCGCGCCCCACACCATCGCCCCGACGATCAATCCGACAAGCGGGAACCAGCGCATCGACGCGGCGAAATCACCCGACTCCATCCGTACGCGGGGCATGGGTATGCGGGTCATGAATTGTATCGCGATGATCGCGGATCTCACGGCTGCAACGCCAATATGCGGGCGCCGCCCGGCTCGAACCGGTGGACCTCCAACGTGACGAGCACGCCATAGGGCAGGTCGATCGCCCAGGATTGCGCGTAACCGAACCCGCAAAGGCGGCACAGCGCCGCCCGGATCGACCCCGCATGCGCCACGATCAGCGTGTCCGGCCCGACCCGGCGCAGCGCCCGTGCCACCCGGTCGCACAGCGCGGACCAGCGTTCGCCGCCGGGCGGCGGATCGGCATCGGGATCGGCCCAGAACCGCGACAGCGCCGCATCGTCGAGATCGGCTGGCGATTGCCCCTCCCATTCGCCGAAATGCAGTTCGCGCCAGTCCGGGTCGCTCCGCACCGCAACGCCGTGCCATGCCGCGATCCGTTCCGCCGCGAGGCACGCCCGCATGAGATCGGAGGAGATGACCGCATGCAGGAACAGGCCGACGCTCTGTTCGAGACAGGCCGCCGTGCCCGATTCCAGCGGCGCCGGATCCGCATGGCCGATCAGCGTGCCCGCCCCCGCAGTCCGGCCATGGCGGATGAGATAGAGCCGTTGCCCGGTCATGCGCGATCCGTGACCGCGGCTTCCTCGAAGGTTGCCATGGAATCATGCGCCGTCACCGCCGCGCGCACGATCGGGACCGCGAGCGCAGCGCCCGTCCCCTCGCCCAGCCGCATGCCGAGATCGAGCAGCGGATCCAGCCCCAGCGCCGCGAGCAGGCGGCCATGCGCCGCCTCCGCCGAACGATGCGCGGCGAGGCAATGGTCCAGCATGTCGGGATGCGAAAGCGCAAGCGGCAGCACCGCCGCCGCCGCGATGAACCCGTCGACGAGCACGGGGATACGCAGCTGCCGCGCGCGCAGCACCGCGCCCGCCATCGCGGCGATCTCCCGCCCGCCGAGCCGGCGCAGCGTTTCGAAACCATCGGTGCAATGCGCGCGGTGGAGGGCGAGCGCCCGGTCCACCGCGGCACGTTTATGCGCCAGCGCCGCATCGTCCACGCCGGTCCCGCGCCCGACCCATTCCGCCGCCCCTTCGCCAAATCCGCAAGCGCAGATCGCCGCCGCAGGCGTGGTGTTGCCGATGCCCATCTCGCCCACGAATAGCAGCTGTGCCGCAGGATCGACCGCCATCGCACCGGCGGACAGCGCGGCAAGGCACTCCGCCTCGTTCATCGCGGGGGCGTCGCAGATGTCTGCGGTCGGCCCCTCCGCAGTCAGGTCCACGACCGAGAGTTCCGCCCCGCATGCCTGCGTGAGCGCGTTGATCGCCGCGCCGCCGGCGTTGAAATTGGCGACCATCTGCGTGGTGACTTCGGGGGGGAATGCGCTGACCCCGCGTGCGGCGACGCCGTGATTGCCGGCGAACACCACCGCCTGCACCCGGTCGAGCCGGGGCCGGGCCTGCCCCTGCCACCCGGCGATGAAGACCGCAATCTCCTCCAGCCTGCCGAGCGATCCGGCTGGCTTGGTGAGCTGCGCCTGCCGCGCCCGTGCCGCCGCGATGGCCGCCGCATCCGGGCGGGGCATGGCGGCGAGTGCGGCGTGAAACGCGTCCCGCGTCGCAAAGCCGTTCATGATACGGCGCCCATCCTGCTGTCGGAAACGGTCATTGTCTTGTCCTCGCACGGCGTTCGCCCCGCGTGAGCGTACCGTGGGAGAGCACGGCCGTGACACCTCGCACGGCCCGGCGCCCCCGGGCGGCATCGACGCACGAGGCAGGTTTCATCCGTCGCTGCGCGAGGCGAGCCCCGTTCGGCCGGGGCACCCTGCCCGGACGAAGAACGACCGCGACCGGCAGGTCTCCTGGCTTGCGGGTCGATGCCATGCGTGCCGCCTTCTCGGGACATGAAACAACGTCCCAATGGCGCCTGGCCCGATGGCTCTCCGCTTACAGTTGCAGGGGCAGCGCGGGGCTTTCACCCGACTTCCCTTTCAATCCCCGCACGGGGAACCTGTCGCATCCGCCGGGATATGGCGCGGCCCGTCGTTGCGCAAGCGGGAAATGCCCGGCCCGCATCGGGCGGCGGTCACCGCCCATCCGGCCTTCATTCCGCGAAATGCCGCGCGATGAATTCGGCGCCCAGCCGCAACCCTTCGGGATCGACCGAATGGCCGATGCCGGGCGCCGCGTGGCTGGCGACATCGAAGCC
Source organism: Croceicoccus sp. YJ47 (assembly GCF_016745095.1). Classification (NCBI taxonomy): domain Bacteria; kingdom Pseudomonadati; phylum Pseudomonadota; class Alphaproteobacteria; order Sphingomonadales; family Erythrobacteraceae; genus Croceicoccus; species Croceicoccus sp. YJ47. The sequence goes on along the minus strand of NZ_CP067087.1, from coordinate 2,232,443 downwards.
GCACGCCGCCAGCGCGGTTTCCGCATCCGCCATCGCGGCAAAGGGGACCACCGGGTCCGCATCGCCATGCACGAGCAGCACCGGCGGTTTCGTGACCGCCTCGTCGCGAAGCTGCGCCGCGCCGGTCAGCATGCCCGAATACCCCACGATAGAGGCGACCTGCCGCGACCGGCGCGGCCCGATATGCAGCGCGAGCATCGTGCCCTGGCTGAACCCGACGATGGCGAGATCGGCCTCGGTCAGATCATATTGCGCGAGCTTTCGCGTGATGAAGTCATCGACGGCGCCCGCCGCATTCTGCGCCCCGCGCGCCAGCGCATCGGGCGACAGATCGGCGAGCGGCCACCATTGATACCCCATGCCCATGTCGCAGGGGTTGGGCGCATCGGGTGCCAGGAAAAGCGCATCGGGCAGAGCCTGCTGCCACATGGGCGCAATGGAGATGAGATCCGCCCCGTTCGAGCCGTAGCCGTGCAGCAAAAGCACGATCCGGCGCGGCGCCGCCCCCGACAGGGGCTGACAGCTTTTCCCATTGACGATCTTCGACATGAAAGGCCTCGCTCGCTCTTCCGCCGCGAAACGGGCGGAACGGCCCCGCCCATGGCGCAGCATGCGGGCGAAGTCCACACGGGTCCGGCCCCCGGCATGCTGAACCCCATCGCGAAATTGCGCGTGGCGGCACACCCCCGGTGATCCCGCCCGCGTGATCCCGCCCGCGAGCGCTTCTGCAAGCTTTACGATAAGCTGCCGAGCCACCCGCCTGCCTGCCCCGCCCAATCCTTGGCCTTCGCACGATCCATCCATGGCGGTCGCCGTAATACGCCGCGACCCGTATCATGTTGCGCGGATGCGGAGACATTCGCGCACTACGCCCCGGCCCCGCCCTTGTTTCCCGGAAAGCGGCAGCGATGCACACGCCCCCCGGTCATGCGCGGCTTCGCGGGCGCACCCATGGCGGATCAGGCGTTTTCAAGCCATTCCCGGTCATAGGAACGGTCCTGCATGTCGTGACGGCCCAGCACGCATGCGGAAAGATCCGTCGCGAGAAAGCCATCGCTCGCCGCGTCCTTGCGGGCCCAGTCGACAAGCTCAGTCCGGTGAGCAAAGCGCCACTCATCGCCGCGCCGCTCGTACCGGTCGAGATAGCGGCCGCAGATCAGCATGTCATACGGCGCGCCTTCTTCCACGATGCGATGGAAGGCGTAATAATACACTTCCCCGAACGCGACATCGGGCCGGTCCGGATCATAGTCGATGAGATGCTGACCGATGATATGCTGATTGGCGAGATGCGCCTTGAGCAGGTCCTGCGCAAAGTCGACGAATTCAGGCCCGCTGCCTGTAAAGATGCCGTAGTCGGTCGTGGAATCCGGCCAGAATGTCGAAAGTTGAAGCGATCGGTCGAGCCGGTCCTGACCCCGCATGTATCGCGCCGCCAGGTCGCGGATGGCATCCTTTGCAAGCAAGGTCGCAAGTTCGGTCACTGATCTCTCCCGGCTGGCGCAAAGGCAACGGACATCGGCCTTCGCGCAAGGAGGAAGGGTCGCATTCGCATGCGCGCCGGGCGACTGAAGTTTTGGAGAGGGGCATTTTGCGTCAAAACTGAGCCTGAGGGAGCGCGCCCACCGTTCCGACATGCAATGTCCCGACGCGCGATATGCGCGACACGGCATTGCCATACGCCCCCGAATGACGAACGATCCTTTTAATTCCATCGGTCTGCCCCGCGTTTGGCTCGCCCCGTCGTATACCGGTCCGAAAACGGAATAAGTTCGGACCTTTTCCCGCGACGCCCGGTTGGTCCTACGGCTTCTCGGGACAATCGGGATCGATACGTGCCGCGGTAAAACCGATTTGAAAACCGGCACATACGGCATGTTCGCTCCATCGCGATCGCCCCGCAACATAGCCATTTTGCAAGCGCTTGCATGCGCGACAGCCGTTCGCGCACGCCGATGTTCCAAGCGCGCGCATACGAAAGGGAGAATCAAGGATGTCCACCGATACGCCCACGAACGCCGCCATGGCGGGCAACGCCGCGCCCGATACCGGCCCCGCGCCGCAGCAGGGCGCCGCGCCGTCCGCCAATCCCGAGATGCGTGCCGCCGAACCGGCAACGGCGCCCGTCGCGAACCCGTATTACAGCTTCGCCCCGCCCACCGCGGATCGTCAGGCCGAAACCGCGGCGCTCGCCGCCGCCGGCCTCGTCGCGCAGCCCGAGCCGGAGGCGGCCGAAACGCCCGCCCCCCCGGTGCAGACCGTCCTCGCCTTCGTCGACGATGAAAAGGACGAAGACGAAGAAGGCGCCGAAGACGCCGCCGAGGATCTGCCCGCGAGCGCATCCATGGACTGGGGCTTTCAGGTGGATGCCGCCATCGCCGCCGCCGATGCCGAAGCCGTTCGTGCCGCGCCGGGCGAGGATGGCGAAGGTGCCTCCGCCCTTGCCGGGATGGGCGACGGATCGGGCACCCTGCTCGCCATCGCCGGGATCGCCGCGGTGGGTGCAGGTATCTATTTCCTGGTCGATGACGACGACAACGATGTCGACATCCCGCCGCCGCCGGTGAACGAGGCGCCCACGATCACCTCCGCCGAAACGATCGACGTCGATGAAAACACGCCGACCGACACGGTGGTCTATACCGCCACCGCGACCGATCCCGAAAACGACGACATCACCTTCACGCTCGAAGGCGACGACGCCGATGCCTTCACCATCGATGGCGATACCGGCGAAGTGCGTTTCGTCGCGTCGCCCGATTTCGAGATGATGGACAGCTTCGACATCACCGTCGTCGCCACCGACAGCGACGGCGCGACCGATTCGCAGGACGTGTCGATCACCATCAACGACATCGACGAAGGCCCGACGGTTGCGCAATATAACACGCTGCTCAATCAGGTCGCGTTCAACCTTACGGGCGACGATGCGTATCTCGATGCGGAGAATATCTTCGCGACCGAGTTTACCGCGCTCAACGGTTCGGGCGTGTCGGGCGTCGGGATCGCGGGTTATGACGCCGATAGCGGCACGGTGACGGTCACGATCATGGCCGAGGGACTGGAAGCGAATCAGCTCCATCCGCAGCATATCCATGGCTTCATGGCGGGCGAGGATGGCTCGGTCATGGAATCCATGGTGCCTACGCTCGATTCCGACGCAGATGGCGACGGTTTCATCGAGCTCATGGAAGCGGCCGGCGATTACGGGCCGGTCCTCCTCAGCCTGACCGAGAACGGCGAATTCCCGACGGCGAACGCCGATGGCTCGCTGTCCTTTACGCAGACCTACACCCTGCCGGAACAGGATCTGGGCGAGAACCCGATGCTGGCCTTGCGGGAATTCGTGCTGCACGGGCTCACGCTTGAGGCAGGCGAAGGTTCGAACGGCGGCGAGGCCGATGGCACCGCGGGCTATAAAGCCACGCTGCCCGTGGCGGCGGGTGCGCTCGACGCGGTGGATGCCGATGGCGGGGACGGTATCGTCGCGATCATCGACGCATTCGGCGCGGACGGCGATTTCGCGAGCGAATTCGGCCTGATCGCATCGGCGCTGACCGGCGTGGACGCGTATGAGGAGGCCGACCGGTTTTTCTTCACGCCCTATACGCCGCTCAACGGTTCGGGCGTGTCGGGTATCGGCCTCGTCGGCTTCGACGAGGATACCGGGACCATCACCGTCACGATCCAGGCCAGCGGGCTTGAGGCAGGGCAGGTCCATGCGCAGCATATCCACGGCTTCATGCCGGGCGAGGATGGCTCGGTCATGGAATCCATGGTGCCCACGATGGACGTGGACGACGATGGCGACGGCTTCATCGAACTGATGGAAGCAGCCGGAAGCTACGGCCCCGTCCTGCTCAGCCTGATGAGCGATGGCGAGTTCCCCATGGCGGATGAAAACGGAAACCTCTCCTTTACGCAGAGCTTCCAGCTGCCGGAACAGGATCTTGGCGACGACCCGATGCTCGACCTGCGCGAAATCGTCCTCCACGGGCAGTCGCTCGCCGAGGGCGAAGGCAGCAATGGCGGCGAAGCGGACGGTACCGCGGGCTACAAGGGGACTTTGCCGGTCGCCGCGGGCGCGCTGGACGAGATTACCGCGCTCGATCAGGTCGACCTTCAAATGATGATCGACGCCTTTGCACAGGGCAATGTGCAGATGGACATGGCATCGAGCGCATCGTTCGCCTGACCCCGCCATGACGATGCGCCGCGGGGGCGGGATCGCCCCGCCTCCCCGCGGATCGCATCGGCATCGACTCTAAGAAAAGGGCGCCGCGCAATGCGGCGCCCTTTTTCGTGGTATCGATGCGCGGCGCCGCAGGATGATGCGCGCGGCATGTGGCGGCCAATCCGGTGGGGCGTTTTGCCGTGAATGGGGGCGATGGCGGGCGCGGGCCGATTCCGTGACGGAAAGGCGACCTGCAAGCGCGTAAGCGCGACCGCGGATTGGGTCGCCAGCACCGGCAAGGCCGCTTCGGCAGCCCATACGTCCGTAACGGGCGCCGCTCTATGCTGCGCCTGTCGCCTCGCCGAAGCGATGCGAGGTTCAGCGGGTCACGGCGGCGGTGTCCGGCCGATTGACTGCCATTACGGGCGGACGCGCGCCTCGTTCGGGCGCGATCCGCCACACCGTGTTCGACACGTCGTCCGCGACCAGCAGCACCCCGCGCGCCGCATCGAATGTCACGCCGACCGGGCGACCGCGCGCATGTCCATCCTTCAAAAAGCCGGTGAGCAGATCGACCGGCTTGCCGGAGGGGCGTCCGTTGCGAAACGGCACGAACACCACCTTGTATCCCGACGGATCGCTCCGGTTCCAGCTGCCGTGTTCGCCGACGAAGGCGCCCTCGGCAAAGGCCCCGCCGAGACCGCCGTCGCGCGCGAAATCCACGCCGAGCGCCGCGACATGCGAGCCCAGCGCATAATCGGGCGCGATCGCTTTTTCCACGAGATCGGGCCGCTGCGGCCGCACGCGCGGATCGACGTTCTGCCCGTAATAGCTATAGGGCCAGCCATAGAACGCCCCCCGCCGCACCGAGGTCAGGTAATCGGGCACAAGTTGCGGCCCCAATTCGTCACGTTCGTTCGCCACGGTCCAGAGCGCGTTCGTCTGCGGATGGATGGCCAGCGCGGTGGGATTGCGCACGCCCGAGGCGTAGATGCGGCTCGCCCCGCTTTCCCGGTCGATTTCCCAGATCACCGCGCGGTCCTCCTCCACGTCCATCCCGCGCTCGCCGACATTGCTGTTGGAGCCGATGCCGACATAGAGCCGCGAGCCGTCCGCGCTCGCGGTCATCGCCTTGGTCCAGTGGTGATTGATCCTGGAAGGAAGTTTCGTCACCTCCGTGCCGGGGCCGGGGAGGCTGGTTGCCCCCGCGGTATAGGGGAAGCTTACCAGATTGCCCTGATTGGCGACGTAGAGCGTGTTGTCGACAAAGGCGAGGCCGTAGGGCGCATCGAGCCCGTCGATGAAAACCGTCTGCAGATCGGTGCGCCCGTCGCCGTCGCTGTCGCGCAGGAGCGTGATGCGGTCGCCCCCCTCGACCGGGCTTTTGCCGCGGCTCTTGATCAAACCGGCGATGACATCCTTGGGCCGCAGTTTCGGGGCATGGCCGCCGGACCCCTCCGCCACCAGAATATCGCCATTGGGCAAGACGAGCGTCTGCCGCGGGATTTTGAGATCGCGGGCGATCGGCGTGACGGTAAACCCGGCGGGAACGGTCGGCAATTCATCGCCCCAACCTTCGGGCGTCGGTATCTCCATCGCGGGCAGGAGTGTATCGTTCTGCGTCGGGAGGTCGGGCCGCGCGCCGGTCTGATCGAGCGAGGGATCGGACGAACGCTGACACGCCGAGAGCGAAAGCGCCGCCGCAAGGGCCAGAAGGGGAAGACGGTTCATCGGCCATACTCCACCGCGCGCCCGCTTCCATAGGCGAGCCAGCCGCGACGAGCGCGAGCACCGAACACAGGATCGACAGGACAAGCCCCACCGTACCCACCGAATGCCAGCCATCGCGCGCATGTTGAAACGCGTTCACCACGCCCAAGACGAACATGATCGCCACGACGATCAGATAGAACACGCGCCGCCCGCTGCCCTGTCCCGACCGACCGAAAAACACGGCGAGCAGCGCCCAGGCGAGAACGAGACCGGAAAACAGATCTGCCCCCGCGATCAACCACTGCGAGAAATTGGTCCACTGGACCTCGGCGGTGTTGAGATAGGTGATGTCGGCGACGAGCGCGGCCGCGAAAAGCGCCACCGGAAACGCCAGCAATATTCCGTGCAACGGTGCGATACCTGCACCCGGCCGCGTAGCATGCGTTCTCAATTCGTCCTCCTGTGCCGAGACGGCCATCCTCTATAATGCGCGGAACGACGGAGGTTTCCTGATCCACGTGTGGCCAGGCGAAAAGAAACGGGCATCGATGGCCCATTGCATCGCGGCGAAGGGGGATCGGTCGCGCAGATCGCTATCGAAGTCAAACCCGTACGCTCTCGCGCCGAGCCGCCACGGAGACCCGAAAAATGGCGATATTTCAACTATTAACCGGAAATAGTGCCAGAAGAGGCACCGAACTTCAAGTCCATGTAATTGTTATATTTTTTGAAGTTCAGAGGCCGAAAAAATCTGCCCCCAAGTCTTGCCCCAGGACCATTTTCCAGCGTCGATTTGATGCCAGAATTGTCCCCATTCGTCCAGCCTCGTTCGCCCAAATTCAGCTAGCCCGGTAGCCAAGACTACTCACACTCCGGATGACCATGTTAGTCCCGACTTTTGAAATCCGCACGCGAGACAAGCCTTGTCTCATTCGCTGGACATCCCTATTTTACGCGCGAAGGCGATGGTCAGCTTCGCCAACGATATAGCCCAAACGTGTTTCCGGTCACTCCTGATGGCTGATATTGGAAAAAACCGGGCTTAGGGGTCGCTCTTTTTGGAGAGCGGCCCCTTTTCGTTGGTCATGCAGATTAGACGGAACCGGTACCTCGCGAGGTTGGAAAGGGTTTGACGCCATCGCCTAACGAAGTGCGCTGAACGGGATAGAGCCAAGGGGCTTCGCTGGCATTTTGGGGAATGCTGTGTATCCGGGGCGCTGGATATTCCGCCTCGTCTGATCGTAGTAAACTGACAGGATTCCTGACAAAAGAAATTGAAAGCTGTGGTGTAGCTGCTGCTCCGCTAGACTCAGGAATAGGTACTTCGCCTTCATGTTCTTCGGTGTCAGCTTTTCGGGCGGACGAACCTTGAAAACGTACCATCCTGAAAGATCGCCGATAAATCCGATCATCCCGTCAAACGTCACGGACGGCGTGTACAAATCCGAAAGCTTTTTGAAGATCCGCCCTTCTTTTTCTGCCGCGCTGTCGGCCAATTGGGAACCTGCGCCCACCAATGCGAGAAAGGGACCTCGGCGACGTTGAGCAGGGTCTTTTCGATCGCATCGACAAACATGTGAAGCGTTCAGCAACGTTCGACACTCGGTTTCGATGTCGGCGTCTCTCAGGGTCTTCTTGACCGACAAAATCGCGACGACGCCTTCAGGGGGAACAATAACGGTCTCACCCATTCGCTGAAACACCGGATAGGTGCCAGTATCATACACGATTATGTCTAGCTGGGTTGAGTGTGTGTCCTCTTCACCCGACCTGAACCGATCATTTTGCCCGGTTTTCACTGCTGGCCGGAGAACGAAGCCAGTGAGAACCTCCAAATCCTTTGGTAGGTATTTTTGAAGGTAACTTCGCAACAGCGCTTCGACATAACGTCCGTCTTCACCCCTATGCTCCGCTCCTGCCGTGGTCGGATGCGGAAGCAAAGTCTCGAATTGCCGGTACACGGCGAGCAGCGCACCGACCTCTTGATTCCAGAATTCTCTTAGTCTTTCACCGTCCATACCGGCCCTTTGTGACCTACGAGACTACGATCAGCAACCAGCTAGAAGCGTTTTGGGAACTGCTGACACCCAGAGCACTAGCGCATCCTCCAAACGCGGGTCATCTGAATCTCCCGCATCGCGCATAAAGTGCTCGCTAGCGATGGAGAGAATGCCGTCACCACAGGCGCGCATGGCTTTGCCATGCCGCCTGCCTTCCGGCGAAGATGGGAGGGGGAGGGAAAACCGCAAATTGATGCCCTGGCGCGGGCCCGCGGGCGTCAGCCCGCCACCCGGGGGCGTCTATTTGCGGTTTCGGGAACGAGAGGGCGAAGCCCTTGGCGTTCCCGCGAAAGGATCGCGTCAGCGATCCGCACAAACAACGGCACCCTTGCACGGCGCGAAGCAGCCGGAAGCCCTGCGCGCGCGATCGGTGCGCCAGCGGGCTTCCGGCAATGAGAGAGGCAAGAGTGCCTGCGGGTTAGCTCAAGAACGCCGCGCCGTCAGGAGCGCTGGAAGCGAGGGACAGCGCGCGTCATCCAGAAAATCCCGCTCAATTTGAACCTGCTCCTGATCGTCACCCGAATGGGCCGGGACTACAGGCCCGGTCCGCGCAGCGGATAGAGCAGGTCGACCGCAAGGGCAGCCACGTGATCGGCAAGATGATTTCTTGCCCGCAATTACTTGTGCCATCTTGTGATTCAGCTGTCCCTCTGCCTTAGATGCGCGCCATGAATGCAGTTGAAATCGAAGAGGCAATTTCAGAACTGGCCGCCCAGCCATTTGACCGGGCGGAGTTTCCATTCGCGTTTCTCGAAGCCTTTGGGCGCAAGGCGAACACGCTGAAGCAATTGCGGGCCGGGACAACCAATGCCTCGGACCTTCCCGGCGGCATCCTCCAGCGCAACAATATCCATATCGCCACGTGCGATCCGGGCACGGTCGACGAGACGCTCAAGGCCCTGCGTGAAAGCCCCAAGACGAGCGCGGCAAAAGCCAAGTTCATCCTCGCCACGGACGGCACCGACTTGCAGGCGGAGGATTTGGTCAACGGCGAATCCGTTGCCTGCGCCTACACCGACTTCCCGAACCACTTCGGCGCGTTCCTGCCGCTCGCTGGCATCACCACCGTCAAGCAAATCCGCGAGAACAGCTTTGACATCCGCGCCACCAGCAAGCTCAACAAACTCTATGTCGAGCTGCTGAAAGAGAACCCCGAATGGGCCACAGCAGAGCGCCGGCCCGACATGAACCATTTCATGGCGCGGCTGATCTTCTGCTTCTTCGCGGAGGATACCGACATCTTCAACGGAGAGGGCCTGTTCACCTCCACCGTCGAGCGGTTCAGCGACCGGGAAAGCTCCAACACGCACGCGATCATCTCCAACATCTTCCGCGCGATGGACACACCCACGCGGCACGAAGGCAGGCTGGACGATCGCTATCGCAAGGCGGCGAACATCCCGCCCCACGCCGACGCCTTTCCCTACGTAAACGGTGCGCTTTTTTCAGGCAGTGTCGAGGTGCCACGCTTCAGCCGCATGGCGCGAAGCTACCTGCTGCATATCGGCGGCCTGAACTGGAAGCAGATCAACCCTGACATCTTCGGCAGCATGATACAGGCGGTCGCCGATGACGAGGAGCGCGGGGCGCTCGGCATGCATTACACCAGCGTGCCGAACATCCTGAAGGTGCTCAACCCGCTGTTTCTCGACGACCTGCGCCAGCAACTGGATGAGGCGGGCGACAACGGCCGTAAGCTGGTAAACCTGCGCAACCGGATGTCGAAGATAAGGGTGTTCGATCCGGCCTGTGGATCGGGCAATTTCCTCGTCATCGCCTACAAGCAGATGCGCGAGATCGAGGCCGAGATAAACAAGCGGCGCGGCGAGAGCGAGCGCGACAGCGACATCCCGCTCACCAACTTTCGCGGCATCGAACTCCGCGACTTTCCGGCAGAGATCGCGCGCCTCGCGCTGATCATCGCCGAGTTCCAGTGCGACGTGCTTTATCGCGGCCAGAAGGTGGCGCTCGCCGACTTTCTCCCTCTCGACAGCGAGAACTGGATCACCTGCGGGAATGCTCTTCGAATGGACTGGCTGGAGCTCTGCCCTCCGTCGGGAAGCACGGTGAAGGTGAGAGGAAACGATCTTTTCAATACCCCACTTGAACAACCTGAAATCGATTTCGAAAATGAGGGCGGTGAGACCTATATTTGTGGCAATCCCCCATATGTCGGCGACAAGTTTCAGTCGCCAGAGCAGAAGGGAGACCTGCGACAGCTTGACGCTGGTAAACGCACTAAAGCGGTAGATTATATTGCAGGATGGTTTTGGAAAGCCTCCGATTTCATTCGAAGCGGAGGCTCATTCGCGTTCGTTTCGACAAATTCAATCTGCCAAGGGATACAGGTACCGCTTATTTGGCCTGCGATCTTCAAAAGAGGGCAGCGGATTGGATTTTGCCATAAGGACTTCTATTGGTCCAACAACGCTAGCAAGAATGCAAATGTGATCTGCATCATCGTCGGGGTCACCACCGACAAACCTCGCGAGCTCCGGATTTACGAGGGCGATACGAAACGGATAGCGCAGCACATCAACGCATATTTGATTGATGGCCCTGACGTCATCATTGCGAAGAGCCCTCAGAACATCAGCGGGCTACCACAGATGTTTGCTGGGAATATTCCAAGAGATCGCGGCAATTTCATGTTCAGCAAGGAAGAGCGAGACGCTGTTCTTATTACTCACCCGGGCAGCGCCGAACTGTTCCGAAGAATTTTTGGATCGAGCGAGTTCATCAATGATCTCGTTCGATATTGCCTTTGGATCGAAGATGGCCAGGTTGATTTGGCACTTAGCATCCCGGAAATAGCTAATCGCCTGGCTGATGTTAGGGCTTATCGCGAGACTGGAAGCGAACGCGGAAAGCTGGGAATTGATACGCCGTATAGGTTCGAACGCACTATCGTTGGCGACAAGAGCCAGCTCATCATTCCAAGGGTATCCTCCCAGCGTCGAGAATTTCTCCCGGTTGGATTGCAGGATCGCTCGGCAATTATCTCTGATGCCGCACAGGCGATATACGATTCCCCAGTCTACGTTCTGTCACTTATTTGCTCGCGAATGCACATCTGCTGGGTAGGCCTAACGGCTGGGCGAATGAAGTCCGATTTCCGATATTCATCAGGCGTTTGCTACAATACCTTCCCCGTCCCCAAGCTCACGGAACAGCACAAAGCCGACCTGACCCGTTGCGCCGAGGATATCCTCCTCGCCCGTGAGGCACATTTCCCCAAGACCATCGCCGAGCTCTACGATCCGGAAAAGATGCCCGAAAACCTCCGCCACGCGCACGATCGCAACGACGAAGTCCTCGAACGCATCTACATCGGCCGCCGCTTCAAAAACGACACCGAGCGCCTCGAAAAGCTGTTCGAACTCTACACCAAAATGACCAGCGCAAAGGCTGCGTGAGACATAACGACGTGGCGCGTTGGATGGGGGACTGTAATGGATTGGTTGGCAACTGAAATCGGGAAGCTGAGTTTACTCGGCATATATGGGCTGATCGCAGGTGCTGCTGGCAGCCTGCTATCCGGCTATATCTTTCCAAAATGGCTGCAAAAGCAGAAGTCTGAGCTAGAGGTCGAGGCCGAACAATTGCGCTTCAAGCTGAAGCGCCAGGAGTTGATGTTCGACCGTGAGCTACTGGCCGCCGAGGAATTTTTCAGGCTGCACGATAGCATTTTGGGAACCCCGCGTTTTCCCGATCCCGATTGGTCAGATGCGCAAGTTATCATTGCAGACAAGTTCGGGAGTCTTGTGGATCAGATAACGAAGTTCCTCGACAAGCATGGCGTTGCGATGAGCGAGAGTACGTCCAAGTCACTCACCTCTGCGAGGCATATCGCCAACCAAGGGTCGTTCGACGTGGCTCAAGAGACTTCAGAGGGTGAGTATGAGCCGGGGCAATACCCCAGCAAGATCGTTCAAAAGGCTGTCGATGAATTCTGGGAGCGTATCGAGGAGGCTCGGAAGCAAATGCGCGAGGATCTTTCAAACGGGTCTCTGACTAGTCCGAGCAAGAGCTGAGCGGAATCCGAGCCGCTAAGTCGGAGCTCAAGCAAAAGTAAAATATTGACTTTGGAGCGAAACAGAGCATATATCTCATTTGAGATACAGGAGTTGGTATGAATGCTCATAGCTCGATGATTCATGTCCGGATGGACAATGATCTGAAAGACCGCGCGACTGAGGCGCTGGCGGCGATGGGTCTGTCGACCGCCGATGCCGTGCGCCTGCTGTTCCATCGCATCGCCACCGACCAGGCCTTTCCGCTGGAGCTCAAGGTTCCCAACGCGGAAACCCGCGCGGCGATGGAAGAGGCGGATGAGTTCTTTAAGAACGGTGGCGCGCCCCGCTTCGATAATGCTGACGAAATGTTCGCCGAGCTCGAGGAAGAGAGCAAAGCCCTGCGCGAGGCCGGAAAAGCAAAGTCTTGAAAAAAGCGGCTGCGAGCAAGCGTGCCGCGCTTCCCCGGACGATTGGCTATGCGAAGTCCTTCCTGAAGGACTTCGAGCGGCTGTCGCGTTCCGGCCGATACGATATGAAAAAGCTCAAGCAGGTTATGCTGCTGCTCATCGCCAATGACGCGCCGCTCGGCCCCGAATGGAAAGACCACACTCTCAAGGGGGAATGGCAGGGTCACCGCGAATGCCATGTTGGTGGCGATTTCCTGCTGATCTATCGCGTGGATGACATTCCGGCACCCGGCGGCGGCATTTTCTTCACCCGCGCCGGAACACACAGTGAGCTTTTCAAATGAGCGCCAAGGATCAGATCATTCCCGCCGTATCGTTCACGACTGCCCAGACCGGCGCGTCGGCCAAGTCGGACGAGCTGGGCATGCGCCCGATGCAGGCGCAAGCCTATGAGAAGCGCGGCGAACAATATCTGCTGATCAAGTCTCCTCCTGCCTCGGGCAAATCACGTGCGCTCATGTTCATCGCGCTCGACAAGCTGGCGAACCAGAATGTCCGCCAAGCCATCATCTGCGTGCCCGAACGCTCTATCGGCGCAAGCTTTAACAGCGAACCACTGAGCAAGTCCGGTTTCTTCACCGACTGGAACGTCGCCCCGCAATGGAACCTGTGCAACACGCCGGGAGCCGATGACCCCAAGGTCGCGAAGTCGAAGGTCAAGGCGGTCGGCGAATTCCTTGCGAGCGACGAAAAGGTGCTCGTCTGCACTCATGCGACGTTCCGCTTCGCATTCGACGAGCTTGGCCCGGAAGCATTCGACAACCGCCTGGTAGCTATCGACGAATTCCACCACGTCTCCGCAGATGCGGGCAACCGTCTCGGCGCGCAGCTTGCGCAGTTGATCGGACGCGACAAGGCGCATGTCGTGGCGATGACGGGCAGCTATTTCCGGGGTGATGCGATTCCAGTGCTTGCGCCGGAAGACGAAGCCAAGTTCGAGACCGTCACCTACACCTACTACCAGCAGCTCAATGGCTACGAGTATCTGAAGACGCTCGATATCGGCTACAGCTTTTACACCGGGCCTTACACCGAGAAGATCTCGGCGCTGCTCGATCCGACGGTAAAGACCATCGTCCACATCCCATCGGTCAATTCGCGCGAGAGCCTGAAAGACAAGCATCGCGAGGCCGAGGACATCATGAACCACCTCGGTAATTGGCAGGGCATCGATCCGGAAACAGGGTTCCACCTGATCAAGACGGCTGCAGGAACCGTGATCAAGGTGGCCGATCTGGTCGACGACGATCCCGCTAAACGCGATCGCGTGGCCGCAGCCCTGAAATCGCCCGATGCGCGGTCAGATCGCGACTTTGTCGATATCATCATTGCGCTGGGTATGGCGAAGGAAGGCTTCGACTGGATCTGGTGCGAACACGCGCTGACGGTCGGCTATCGCTCCAGCCTGACTGAAATCATCCAGATCATTGGCCGTGCAACCCGTGATGCGCCGGGCAAGACCCGCGCTCGCTTTACCAATCTGATCGCCGAACCGGCTGCGGACAGCCCGCTCGTAGTCGACGCGATCAACGATTACCTCAAGGCAATTGCGGCGAGCTTGCTCATGGAGCAGGTGCTCGCGCCCCGCTTCGACTTCACTCCAAAGGACGCGGGTCCGAAGCCGGACTTCCATTACGGGCCGGGCGGATACAAGGAAGGTGAGACCAATTTTGGCGTGAATGATCACGGCCAGATGCATTTCGAGATCAAGGGTCTCAAACTGCCAAAGAGCGTCGAGGCGACGCGTATCTGCCGCGAGGATCTCAACGAGGTCATTGCGACCTTTGTGCAGGACAAGGCAGTCGTCGAACGCGGCGTATTCGACCCCGACGTGGTTCCAGAAGAGCTGACCCAGCTCAAGATGGGCAAGATCATTCGGGAAAAGTACCCCGAATTGAGCGAACACGATCAGGAAGCGGTCCGCCAACAGGCGGTTGCTGCGATGACTCTGACCCAGCAAGCCAAGGCTGTGCTGACAAGCGATGGTGATGGCGAGATCAAGGCAAATAACGCCTTCATCGAAGGTGTGCGCAGGTTCGCGCTTAGCGTGACGGAGCTCGACATCGACCTCATCGATCGGGTCAATCCTTTCGAGGCAACGATTGCTGTTTTGGCTAAGTCCATGGATGCAAAGACCCTGTTGCAGGTTCAGGCGGTCATCAACGCAAAGAAGGACAAACTGACCTACGAAGAAGCGCGCGCACTCGCCGAGCGCGCGCTGGAATTCAAGCGGGAGCGCGGACGGCTGCCGTCGCTGACTTCTCAAGATGCGTGGGAACGCAAGATGGCCGAAGGCATCGCTTTCCTCCAACGCCACGCCACCAAAGAGGCCAGCAATGGCTGAACTGAGTGACCTCGAACTGCTGGCCGAGCTTGGTGTCGAAACAGCTCCCGAGCCGGTTCGAAAGCTGACCCCGCTTCAGGAACGCATCATAGCGGGATTCGAGGACATACAGCGTTTCGTCAAAGAGCATGGACGGCTCCCCAGGCATGGAGAGGATCATGACATTTTTGAGCGACTATATGCTGTCCGCCTTGAGAGGCTTCGCGCTCTTCCCGAAGCGCAAGAACTCTTAGCGAGCATGGACCCGGACGGCATTCTGGATGCGGTCGAGCCGTTTGGAAAACCATCGGACGAATTGGACGACACTGCGCTTCTGGCAGAGCTTGGCATCCAACCCGGCTCGGAAGATGACATAACAAAGCTGCGGCATGTGAGTTCTCGGGCCGAGAAAAGAGCGGCTGAAGAAATCGCCAACCGTGAGAGATGCGAGGATTTCGAAGAGTTCAAGCCGCTATTCGAGGCGGTTCAGGTCGATCTGAAGGCCGGTAGCAGACAGGCCAAGGCGCTCGGCTATTCCGAGGTCACTTTGACCGAAATCCAGCCGGGGAATTTCTTTATCGTAGGCGGGCAGCTCGCATACATCGCCGCCTCGACCGACGCTTTCACCACTCAGTACGAGCGCGCTGATCGCCGTGTCCGGGTCATCTACGACAACGCAACTGAGGCGACGGTCCTGTCACGCTCATTCCAGAAGTCGCTCTATCGGGACGAGTCCGCTAGACGCGTGAGCGAGCAAAGCGCCGGACCGCTTTTTGGCGATACCGCTGAGCCCGACGACCTGGATAGCGGCACGATCTATGTACTCCGCAGCAAATCGTCGCATCCCTATGTCGACGAACATCGCGAGCTGATCCATAAGATCGGCGTTACAGGTCAGCCGGTTCTGAGCCGGATTGCCAACGCGCGTAACGATCCAACTTTTCTGCTCGCAGATGTGGAAGTCGTAGCCGAATACAAGCTCTTCAACATCAACCGGACCAAGCTCGAACGGCTGATCCATCGTGCCCTTGGGCCCGCCCGCCTTGATTTGTCTGCAGGCGATCGTTTCGGAAAGACCGTTCAGCCACGCGAATGGTTCTTTGTTCCGCTTTCGATAATCCACGAGCTGGTCTCGCGGATCAGTGACGGATCCATCACGGAGCTAAGTTATAACCCCAAAACTGTGAGCTTCGAGAGGATATCCTGAGCAATGATTAGTTAGCCGCAGTTGGGGCCGCTAGCTGAATGGCGGCTATTGGCGACGATCTGGCTGATGCCGCCATTCAAGGTTCCGGAGCGCGCTCACCAGCCTGAAATCTGCCGAAGGCTAAATGGGCGTCAATCGACCGAAGAATCGTCTGAAAATCAGCGCCTAACTGGTCCTGGCGACCGGGAACCTGTTCGGCATAAGCGCGATGGGTGAGTACGCGCGAGCGGATCGAGGGCGATCGATGGGCGAACGCGACCTTTTCCGGCGAATCGAGACCCTTGCGAATAGCGATCGCAAGGATTTCCAGGACCGCGGGATTAGCTGAAACCTTGCCGGCCTCGTCAAGTGCATGTTGGACGAGCGCGGTGAGCGCTCCCGCAATCATGTAGAACCTCCGATTCATTAGCCGCAGCACGAAGTCCCGGGACCGTTTGCAGGTCCTGATCTGGGCGGGCATGACGCCAAGTGCAGCCTCAATGGTGGCGAACGGAGCACCACTCAGCCAAGCTCGCAGAGCCGGCTTCAACAATCCTATCTCAGCGTCGGTGCTATCTCCCCCGGTCTTCCGGTCGCGCGTGACCGCCTTGACCGTCTCGACATCGCGGCCGAAGAGCAACGCGTAGCTACGCCGGTCGGCGATCATGAAATCGACTAGCCAATCGCACCAATCGATGATCGATGTCGGCAGATCGTCAATCTCTGCCGTAATGCGTGTGGTGAGCGCCGTCAGAGGTTCGAGCTGCATGCCGCTGAATGCGGCGACCTTCACCGTCACAACCTCGGCTGCTTGGGCATCGGCGTCAAGCGCTCCCCTTAGCGAAGCGATCTTGGCATCAAAAGCCGCCTCATTGCCGGCCCTTCGTGCCTGAAAGGCTGCGAACGAACGGCTCATCATTTGGATCGGGCGATCGACATCCTGCTCCTCGCCGTCGCCAGCGCGCAAGCGGCTCAAAAAGTAGCGTACATCTGGGGAATCAACGTCGCCGAGCTGGATGCGGTCGAGCAAGGACGTCAGAGGGTCGTCGATCATGACGCATTGGTCGTTTGTAGGCAGCACCTTTCCGAGCATATCGAACGCCGCGCCGGTCGGAACCCAATTCGCGTCAAAGGCGACCGGCGGCTCTGGAATCAGCAGGACTGTCCCGTTGGCGAGGTGGCCCGCGCGGCCTGCGCGACCGGCAGCATTAAGAATCTCGTGGCCTTTGAGTGGCTCGCGCCCATCTTCGTCATGGCGCATTGTCCCTGCCAGGATGGCGACCTCAGCCGGCAAGTTCATACCTTGGGCGAGCGTCGGCGTCGCAACGATAATGCTTGCGCCGTCGCGTCGCCGAAAAAGCGACTCAGCCATACGTCGCTCGATAGCAATCATGTCACCATTGTGGGGTAGCGCGGGCGCAGTGGGATCCAGCAGCGAGTGCTGCGGCCCACCGAGCTCGGCGATGATCTCGGTCCAGAGATTGTTCTCAAATTCTGTAAGTGCGCCAACAGGTTGGAGGCCAGCTCTGATTCGTCGCGCGGTGCTGGGAGCGTGATCGGCCTGATTGACAAACATGATTGTCTTCAATCCTGCGCGAGCGGCACTAGCGGCGAAGGAACCACCGACTTCGTTGGAGTTTGGAGTTGCTCCGCCGACGCCGTAGTTCAACCGCACGTTGCCGTCAGAAAGTCGAACAATGCGGCGATCGGCAGGTGCGTTGCGCGCCCAGGCGTTGTGCAGCCCGAAGAGGGCGAATGGCACCAACTCAAGCGGTGGCTTGTTCGCAGGCTGTCCGTTGCGCTTGGCGAAATTTGCAGCTCGGACGACCTGATTCGCCCTGGTCAGCTGGTTTTCCGAATAGGTAACGACGCCGCGAGCCTGTCGGCTAGGCTTCCACGGGTCGAGAAAGCTGATGCAAGGACGGCCAGTGAGCTGACCGAGCCACTCCGCGACATCAGGGGCGTTTTGCAGCATCGCTGACAGCAGCAAATAGTCGGCATCGGGCGCTCGCCGGAGGGCATGAAGGAGACAAAGCATCGCGTCGACGCTCCGCGCGCCTCCGCCTGTTGGGCTTAGGAGGTGGCATTCATCAAAGACGATTAGGCCTAGTTCAGTGACGTCCGCATCGGCAAAGCTAAGAACTGCGAGTAGACGCTCCGGCGTCATCACCTCGATCGCGCCAAGTTCAGGACCGGAGATAAACGCGACGAGATCTCCATCGGCTGAAATCTCGTAATTGGCGAGGCTCTTAGGGAAGCTTTCGGCAAGGTCGTCGCGTAGCTGATCGACGAGTGCCAACGTGGGAACAAGGAAGATTACCTTCCGGCCGGCACTTAGCGTCGCGGCAATTTTCAATTCGGATAGGGTCGTCTTCCCAGCCCCGGTGGGCAGAACTAGGACACCGGAGGTGCCGGCGTCGAGAAATCCAGTCGCAATGGCTTGGCGATGATTGGGCCAAAGCGTAGGCTTTGTCAGAGCGCGGTGGCGCAGCCAGCGCCGCCAGGCCGGTTCGGCCGCTCCGACCGGCGCCGGTAGATTGGCTATGCCGGCTCCCTCTAGGCCATCGGCAACATGCCGGAGCAATCGTGCAAGATGACGTGGGCCGGCATAAGCTGAGACGAGGCGGGCACCGGGCCCAGGTGCTTCGAAGTTGGCGACGGCCAGTTGCGTGACGCGATCGAACAAGGCCTGTGGGGTGTCCAGGAGTGGATATGCCAGAACGGGCGGTACTTGGGCGAGAAGGCGTGCGACCAGATGGACGAGGCCGGCCCAGCAGAGGCCATAGAGACCCTGTGTCGCCTGTTCGGTGAGGCCTTCGCCCGGAGAAGGCTGTAGGCGCGCCAAGCGTTCTGCGCGTTCGAGGATCGCGGTGAACCTCTCTTGCGCCAAATCCTGGATGCTCTCGAGCAGGGCCCCGCGGTGAATGTCTTCGAGGCGGTCGCCAGTGAGCCCGCGCGTCGCCTCACGCGCATCTGGGCTTTGCTCGGCGATCAGAAACAGCAGCGGCGCGGCAATCCGCGGATGGATTGCCGCCGCACTTAGGAACGTGGTGCGGTCAGGTATCGCAGGCAATACGCGTCCGAGAATCTGATAGGCCGTGCCGGCGACAAAAGCTGCGGCCCGGCGTGCTTCGCCGTCGACGGTGTCATCGACTTGTGCTTCGTAGACTGCCGCAATACGCGAGAGACGTTCGATCTGGGCAATATAATCCGGCGCGTCGGCAAGTTGCGCCGCGCGAAGGCGCAGGCCGGCAAGCTCGGCGTAAATACTAGTGAGTTCTTGTGGCAGGATTTGCGGGTCGATACCGCGCAAAGGCGGTGCCGATCGGATGAGCGCCGCAGTTTCAGCGTCGAACATCGAACGCCTCGATTCTTGCCCAAACCCGTCCAGAGAAATCTTCGAACCATGCGCGCACGTCGTCGAGCGGCATAGTATTGCCGCCGCGCGTGGTGACATCGCCGGCAATCGCGTCATAGCCCGAAAAAAGAGCAAGGCGCTGCTCGGCAGTGAAGCCGCTTGGCGCAACGGTTAACGAAGCCTGGAATGCGAGCGGTCGCGTTCGGATCAGCTCATCGTAGGCTACGTTGCGTTCTTGGGGTGTGAAGCCCAAGCCAATCAAAAGTGTGATCGCTGCCTGCGCGAGTTGGTTGTCGCGCTCTCCCGAAACATATTCCCGAAAAGCCGCGAGGACGTCCTGCGAGAACAGCTGCCGCCAATTGGTCGTGCATTTGTACTCATAGACGGTTGCTCGTGTAAGCGTCCGCGTCCCCGGATCGATCGTCACCTTGACGCAGTCGGTACCTTGGTTGGTCGCCTTCAGGTGCGGATCAGAAATTGCGTCGTCAACAGTCGCGGTCAAGCGGGCAGCGACCCAGCTAATGATTTCGAACAAAAGGCCGTCTCGATGCCAGATCTTTGGATCGGTTTGGGGATGCAGTTCCAGGCGGAGCTTTTCCTTTAAAGCCGCGCTAACGATCGGAGGCGTGCCTGCCGGATGGACGCCGTCGAGAATCATCGCGGCGTGAAGTGCGCGGCCTATGAGGATTTGCGCACAAACCTCGGCCAGCTCGTCCGGATCGGCGACAGTCCAGACCGACCCCAAGCACTGCGGCAATATGGCTGTGGATTCTACGACAAGGGTCACTCGCTGCCCTCTTCGTCGGTAGGCCGTTTCCCGCGGCGGGCGGCGATCGCGTCATCGACCATGTTATTCAGGTTGAGGCCGATCCCGGCGATGTTGGGCTGAACCATGAACCAGCGCGACATCGAGCTGATCCAGTCGAGAAGGCGGCTTGATTTTGGCACTGGCGTACCGGCCGAAATCGCGGCCCGTGCTCGTTCAATCGCGAGTTGATACCTGACGTTCTCATGAGCGAAGTATTGCCGAACTGGAGAGATCGCCTTGAGCTTGGCGGCGGCATCGTCGAGCCTTGCTCTGTCGCGCAGGGCGATAGCGATAGCCGCATAAGCGATTGCGTAGTCTGCGCGTTCCGGCACCTCCAGAGTCTCGAAATCGACGGATTCGATGATCTCGAGCGCATCAATCGCGCGGCGCTGCATCAGCCGGCAGCTCGCCTCGAAGATGCGGCAGGCAGGGTCGCCGTCCAAATCATATCCCGCAGAATAGGCAGCAGCACCGTCTTCCCATTGCCCGGCTAAGCGGAGAACGTCACCGAGACAACGATTGACGTGACCGAGGCCGGCGGGCGTCCAGTGATCTGTCAGCTCAACGAGTGCCCGCAGCCGTTCGGACGCATCGTCAAAATAAGCTCGATGGTGTTTCGCGATGCCGGCCACTTCCAGCAGCTTGCAGAACCACAATTGCGTGTCAGGCCCGAACGGTCGTTCTTCTTCGGATTCCCGCGCGGCGTTGAGCGATTCATCGCAGACCGCAATCGCGCCGGCGGTGTCGCCTGCCAACGTCAATTCCACACCCTTCGCCGCCGCGTATTGGATGCGGTCTCTTCGCGATGTCGTCAGCTCGAGGACACGATCATAAAGGCGCAGCTTTTCGACGAGCGGGATCGTATCCCCATTGATGTCGATGTGGAGCTGGAGAACATCGAGGTCTGCTTCCTGCGCCGTGATCAGCCCCAGCTTGGCCAGTTCTCGCCTAGCCCCCGCGGCGTCGTCGAGAAGGTGTGCCACCATCGCCTGGTGGTAAGTCAGCTTTCGCTGCCAGCGTGGATCGTCGATGTTGGCACGCAATCGTTCGAACACTTGAGGCAACTCTGCCAACCGGCTGAGGCGTCCGTATATACCAGTGAGCTGCTCGACGGACTCGTGTAGCGCCTCAATGTCGATGCTGAGGATTGCAATTCCCTCTGGCGGCAGCCGTCGCATCAATGGCACCGTATTGGTGCGGTGGTAGATCGTATATTGCGTGAGGTCTGCGCGAATGGCGCGAAGTACCTTAGGCCATTGCTTCTTACGCGCAGGTTCGCGCCACGCTTCTCCCATGGCAAATCCGGGCAAATGGTCGCGGCAGCACTGGCGGAATTGCTTTCCCGATCCGCAAAGGCATGCGTCATTGCGGCGCGGATACGCTAATGGACGAGACGTCGCGGATTTCATGTTCTTGTCGCTGTTGGTCGCACAAATTTCGATTGCATGATCGGTGCAACGTCCCGCTTCATTTTGGCCAAAAGCTTGCTCGCCAAATACTTAGCAGAGGCTCGCCGAACAAGAAAGATTTCCGAACGGCTTGTGTGAGTTCAAATTCTATTCCGGCAGATCATTTGAAATCAACATAACCTAGGGATGACCGACGGGCGGCTTGAGCTGATCGGCAAATCCGAGGTACTCCCTGCACTTTCGGGCCGTGTTTTGATTTTTTTGCGCATGTGCCAACGGCTGCTTTCAGACAATTAGCGTCGGAACTTTAATGACCGAAATTGGGGCGCAAAGCTGACGCCGATTTCGCTCACTAGGATCGCCGCGAAAGCTCGACAACAATGCTCGCCGCAAGAGCCTCCTCTGCGCGTTCGCGTCGCTCTCGAACCGTTGAGACCAATTGACGCTTGGTATTGTTTGGCATTCTGGCGATCGCCGCGAGCACGATGGCTTTCAAGAGGTCGGGATGCATGGTCAATATCTGTCATCCGCCGTGTGGGGATCGGCTGGATTGCGCCTTCGCTCGACAAGCGATCTCAGACTCTCGGCCAGCACCAGTGTCGAACTGCCGAGCTTGATGATTTCGATCTCGCCTTCATTGATCAGCACATACAGGGTACTGCGACCAATCCCGAGATAGCGGCAGGCTTCAGGAACGCGCATCGCGATCGGCTCGATCGCGGACTGGTTTTTCCGCTCGGTCCGCTGATCATTTGTTTCTGCTTTCGCCATGCCGGTCGGTCCTTCCATCTTTCGGGTGATGACGGACCGACCTGGGGGACATGGAGGGGGAGCAGGCCAGGCCCGCCATCGACACCGATTATCCGTCGAGAAGGTCCGATAGCGCCACATGACGTTTCTACGCTGGAGTTGCCGTTTTCACGCCTTTGCACCGATCCGTCGTAGCGGTCGGACTGAAAGCATCCCCACGGATCTATAGGGATGATGGCGGCCATGCCATTTGTGGCGTTTGAGAACCAGTTTGCGCGCAATTCGACAGACCGCCGTCGCCAAGCATATTGAAAAGAAACGGAATCTTCAGGGAAGCGTCGCCGAGCTGTTATCGGCGCCGTCGCATATTGCTCAACGAATCCAACCACCTGTAGCCCGCACGACGGCGCTGCTTTTATCTCGCGATCGTAATACTACCCCTGCACCAGACGCCCCCGGACGATTTCCTACGAGCGTCAATCCCCGCTCCATTTTTGCACGCTTGCTGCACTGGCGAAGCATGTCATTTGCAACCCTGCTGCTCACGACCTGCACCTAGCTCGGGTTGCGAACACCGCCTTTGAATGTCGGCTTGAAGCTCTTGGGTCGCATTGAAAGCCGCGCCGTGACGAACTCCAGCCAGATCAGATCGCATCCGGTGGGTGCTCGATTGGCGCGTTTCTGGTTGCAGCGCTGGTGCTTCAGGAGACCATTGCCGAGCGTTCTGCCACCGCCCGTGCTGCGCGTGGTGACATGATCAAATGTTGGATAGGATGGGTCGTATCGCTTGAGCCGGGAACTGCTTGGAACATGCTCTCCGCATCCGGCGCACAAGGATCCCTGTGCCCAGCGAAGAGCTCGTAGTTGTCCGGCACGTTGTTTGGTAGCGGCCACGGTGTTGTATCTAGTCAGCCGCGATGGAGACCAAGTTAGGCGTAGACTGCGAGCTGGTCGGAAAACAAGCAGCTGGCATCGCGTCTCCAGATCGCACCTGGGAGCGCCCATGCCTATGCTTTGTCCGGGCGCGCCTTAGCATCGGCTTTGAGTTTATCGAGACGCTCCGAACACACCTCGTGGACGACTCGGCCAAGCTCCTCGACCTGCTCGCCGAGCCATTCCAGCTCCTCTTTGCTGATGCGGTAGTGCTTGGAGTAGCGCGCTTTCACGTAGGCTTCCTTGAGCTTCTCGAAGCGTGCGCGGTCCTGCCTCGTGTTGCGTGGCCAAACGTAAGTAAGCCGCGCATCGATGCGCTCAGCCTGCGTGCGTAAGAAGCCCAGATTATGCACGTGTGGCGTGTAAAACGTGCAGACTAGCAGCACGCAATGGTACAAGCGTTCAGCAGACTGATGAAGTTGGAAGACGGCGTTGTTGTTTCGACCCTGATCTCGGTTGAACTTGTAATTGTCGAAGAACTCTGCGCCGGTCCGATACCACTCATCAAAATACTCCTCTGCCATCCCCAGCGCCTGTGTTGGCGTCTTCGGCTTGGGCGTGTGGAGCTCGGAGTCGTCAGACTGGTAAAGCGCGACCCCATCGTCCTTCACATCCATGAAGAAGTAGCGACCATGGGCGAGGCCGTCGTTTACCTCCTGCAACGTATGAACGATGAAATTGACCGGCGTCTTGAGCGCCTTCGTGACACCATATTCGCGCATCAGCCGATCATCGAGCTTGGACCAGTATTTCACCCGGTCGACCAAGCGCTTGTCGTTCACGATGATCAGAAGGTCGTAGTCCGACTGGTAACCCTTGGCGGTGTGTGGTTCGTCGACCCAGGTCCCGCGCGCATAGCTTCCGTAGAGGATGACCTTGAGGATGCGTCCGGCCTTCTTCCACTCATGTTTGGCGAGCGCGAAGGCGTCATCGAACTCTTCAAAGATCAGCTGCACCACGCGTTCGATTTCGCGCTGCTTTTGCGGTGGCAGATGATCAAGGTCGGTCTTCATTGGTTAGGCTCTAGCAAGCGCTTGTGAATCTTGCACCATTCCAATGGAAATGCGCTGCCGAAGCGCACACCTCCGACTCGAATGAGCATAACCCAGGTCACGCGCGAGCCTTTCTATTGAAGGGAATGACATCTCCTCCGTCGCGCAACTCGTCGAGATAGTCGCTCCACCACTGATGCATTTCGACACGCTCGACCCAGTAGCGACCCCGATTGTAAGTACCTCTCACCGCGTTTGAGTCAGCGTGCGCCAGCGACCGCTCGATCGCGTCCGGATTCCATTTCCCGGACTCATTGAGAAGCGTCGAGGCCGTCGTTCGCCAACCATGGGCCGTCATCTCATCGGAAGTGTATCCCATCCGCCGGAAGGCCTGATTGATCGTATTCTCGCTCATTGGGCGTCTGGTGGTGTGGAAAGCTGGAAACACAAACCCAGTGGGCCCGGTCAAGTGCCGCATGTCGCAAAGGTAGGAAAGAACCTGCTCCGATAGCGGAACCGAGTGAGGCCGCCGCGACTTCATCCGGCCCATCGGGATCGTCCATTTAGCCTCATCGAAGTTGAACTCACTCCACTCGGCAAGTCGAAGCTCGCCAGGTCTGCACATCACATGTGGCATGACCTGCATCGCGATCCTTGTGATTGTATTGCCGGTATACTCGTCGATTGAGCGTAGCAGCTGACCAACCTGCGATGGTTCAGTCATTGCAGCATAGTGCGTTACTTTGGGATTGATTAGCGCGCCTCGCAGGACCGAGCACGGGTCATTCTCCGCCTTGGCCGTCGCGACGGCATACCGAAAAACCCGACTGGCAAACGAGCGGCAGCGGCGGGCAGTCTCGTGCTTACCCTTCGCCTCGATGCGCCGCAGCGCTCCCAATATTTCTGGAGCTTTGATCTCTGCAATCGGAAGCGGCCAAAGCGGTTTAAGCTGCTCCAGCAACCAACGAGCCTTGGCAATGGTCGTCTCTGCTCGCTGATCTCCGATCATCTTGATGTTGATGTATTCGCGCGCCACACCGCCAAACGTGTTCTCTGCGCTTACCGACGCAACGAGACGCGCCTTCTGTCGTTCGAGTGAGGGATCCTTTCCCTCTTCGAGAAGCCGGCGGGCATCCTCCTGCAGGCGGCGTGCCTGAGCGAGAGACACGTCCGGATAGCGTCCAAGCGAAATCCTCTTCTCGCGACCGTGAATGCGATATTTCCAGCGCCATAGCTTCGAGCCGTTCGGCTCGACCTCGATGAAAAGGCCGCGCTGGTCAGCCTTCTTGTAGCGCTTCTCTTTTGGTCTGAACGCACGGATCGCAGAATCGGACAGCGGCAACTCGGCCTCCTCTCAAAGCCGGATTGCCCAATCTGATGTTCGCATCTTTCGCAAAGGGGCAAGGGGCGTTCTTGAGCCGGGGGCAAGCCCCCATTTTCTGCCCCCAACAACGTTGGATGCGTGTGGAAACGAGTGGACAAAGCCGGACGGTTGATGATCAGAAAATGGCAGAATTCCGCCATTTTGTCCAGCTTTATGCCGAGTTTGAGTTTGGAACAAATGGTGCCCAGAAGAGGACTCGAACCTCCACGCCCTTGCGAGCGCCAGCACCTGAAGCTGGTGCGTCTACCAATTCCGCCATCTGGGCACGGGTGCAAGTCATCAGCCGAAGCGCTGTCTTGCGGGTAGGAGGGCGCCACTATCCGCCCGGCGCCCCGGTGTCAACGCAATCATGGCGCCGGCATTCGAATTTTTCCGCGCCCTCCGTCGACTCGCCTGCACAGCCTGCTTGCCCAACAGGCGCGCGCTGTGCCAAAGCAGGCCGCAATTGAGCGCCCCTGCATCGCGGCGGGCGCCAAACGATCGACAGAGAAAGGGTGGGGCATGGCGTCCTCCAATTTTGCGGATACGCGATATGCCGGGACGAAAGACCCGGCGCGGCTTTCGGGCAAGCTCGTCACGCTGATCGGCGGGAGCGGGTTTTTCGGAACCCATGTCGCGCAGGACCTCCTCTCTACCGGCGCGCGCCTTCGCATCGCGAGCCGCAACCCGGAACGCAGCCATTCGCTCAAGCCGCTGGCGAATCTGGGACAGATTCAATTCGCGCGCTGTAACATCACCCATGCCGACAGCGTGCGCGCGGCGGTGTCGGGAGCCGACGCGGTGGTCAATCTGGTCGGTGCATTCGAAGGCGATCTCAACGCGATCCAGGGCGAAGGCGCGGGCCGCGTCGCGCACATCGCGCGGGAGGCTGGCGTGATGGCGTTCGTGCACGTGTCGGCGATCGGCGCGGATGAACATTCGCAAATTCCGTATCAGCACAGCAAGGGCGTAGGCGAACGCACCGTCCTCGAAGCGTTTCCCGATGTGACGATCCTGCGCCCCTCGATCCTGTTCGGCGGCGAGGATGAGTTCCTCAACATGTTCGGCGGGCTGATCTCGAAATTCCCTGCTCTCCCCGTCTTCGCGCCGGAGGCGGAGATGCAGCCGCTCTACGTCGACGATGCCGCCGCCGCCGTGCTCGCCGCGTTGCAGGACAGCGATGCGCATGGCGGAAAGATCTACGAAATTGCCGGCCCCGAACGGTTGAGCATGCTAGAAATTAATCGCCGCATCGCGCAGGCGCAGGGCCGCGATCCCACCTTCCTGCCGCTGCCCGACGCGGTGGGGCGCATGATGGCAAAGGTGATGGGCGCGCTGCCCGGCGGGCCGATCAATGCGGATCAATATGCGATGCTCGCGCAGGGCAATGTGGCGAGCGGGACGAAGCCGGGGCTGGATGCGCTCGGCGTCACGCCGCGCCCGATGACGCTCTATCTCGACCGCTGGATGACGCGGTTTCGCAAGCACGGGCGCTTTACCGAAACGCGCGCCTGAACGCCCGCCGCCGCCGCGTTCAGGCGTTGACGTCGGAATAATGCCGCGGCGGGTGGACCCCCTCCATCCGGTCGGAGAGGAGCGGCTGAAAACTCGGCCTGCTCTTGAACACGGAATACCAGCTGCGGGCCTGTTCGTGCCCGGACCAGTTGATCCCGCCGAGGTAGTCCGCCACCGAAATCTGCGCCGCGGCGGCGAGATCGGCGAGGCTCATCGTCGGCCCGGCGAGCCAGGGGCGGTTGTCGATCAGGTAATCGACGTAATCGAGATGTTCGTCGCATAGACGCATCGCGGCGCGCAGGATCCGCGAATCCGGCGCCTCCTTCAACACGATACGCTTCGTCATCCGCTCCATGGTGAGCGGGGCGACGACATCGCCATAGAAATTTTCATCGAACAGCGCGACCAGCCGGCGGATTTCCGCACGCCCGGTCGCCGTGCCGTTGATCATCGGGTTCTTGTCGACCGTTTCCTCGAAATATTCGGCGATCGCCTTGCTGTCGGCGAGCACGATGCCCTTCTCGCTATGCCGCACGACGGGGGTGCGGCCCGTCGGGTTCATGAGATAGAACGCCTCGCGCGTGTCCCACGGGTTCTCCCGCTCCAGCGTGAAGGCGATGTTCTTCTCGCTCATCAACAGGCGCAGCTTGCGGCTGAAGGGACACAGGGGAAATTGGTAGAGCTGCCACATGGAAGGAGCCTTGCGCCTTTCGCGTCGGGTGAAAGCATCGATGCAATGCGAGGGGATTGACCCGATGGCATGGCATCCGTCAACAACGAAGACCGGGACCATCGGTCCGCTTAGCCGCATATCGGGCATTGCGCAGGGGGAATTGGCGAATCATGGCGGACAGGCTTCTGGGTTGCGTGCTGGCCGGCGGGCAATCGCGCCGCTTCGGCAGCGACAAGGCGCTGGCCTTGCTCGATGGTGAAACGTTGATCGAGCGGGCGGTGCGGCAATTGCGGGCGTGGTGCGACGATGTGGTGGTCGCGGGCCGGGCCGTGGCGCCCGCCCCCACCGTCGCCGACTGGCTTACGGCCGACATGGGTCCGCTCGGCGGGCTGGCGGGGGCGCTGCGCCATGCGCGCGACGGCGGTTATGGCGCGGTGCTGGCGTGCGGGGTGGACAGCGTGGGACTGCCCGCCGACACGCCCGCGCTGCTCTCGCCCGGGCCATCGTGCCTTTCGGCGCAGCCGGTGGTGGGGCTCTGGCCGGTTGCGATGCTGCCTCTGCTCGAACGCTTGCTGACCGGACCGGGGCGGAACAGCTTTGTCCATCTCGCCCGGTTGTCGGGCGCGCGCATGGTCGATGTCCCCTGCCCGCCGGCCAATATCAACACGCCCGCCGACCTCGCTGATCTTGCAAAGACGGTGGAGTAGCGACGCGGGCGCTTGTGCCGCATCGCTGCATTTGCAATGGCTGTGTCACAATGGCCGACCCCCGCATCATCGACGTCACCCTGGACGAAGCGACGATATTGTGGCGCAATCCCGATATCGAGCAGGAGCGCCGGATCGCGATCTTCGACCTGATCGAGGAAAACAGCTTCAAACCGCTGCGCGCCTTCGGCAACGGGCATGTCGGGCCGTACCGGCTAAAACTGTCCGTGGTGGACGGGCGCCTTTCGATCGAGATTTCGGACGAATCGGAAACATTGCTCGAAACGCTGCTCATCGGGCTGGCCCGGTTTCGGCGTCCGATCCGCGATTATTTCGCCATCTGCGACAGCTATTACCAGGCGATTCGCAAAGCCAGCACGCAGGAAATCGAAACCATCGACATGGCCCGGCGCGGCGTGCACAATCGCGCCGCGGAATTGCTGGTCGAACGGCTTGAGGGCAAGGTGGAAACCGATTTTGCGACCGCGCGCCGGCTCTTCACGCTGATCTGCGTGCTGCACATCCGCGGTTGAGGCGCGCATGGCCCGGCACAAATCCCGGCGCATCTGGCGCATGGTCGCGCTTGTCGTCCTCGCGCTGGCGCTGATCGGCGGGGCGGCGGCGTGGTGGCGCGCATCGCACTGGGCGCCGGACCTGTCCGAATATCCCTCGCAAGGTGTCTGGCTCGGCGAAGCGGAGCGCGACATTCGCATGGAGGCGCTCCCGACGCTGGGCGCGCGTTTCGCCTATGTCACGGCGAGCATCGGCGCCGATGGCCGCAATCCCGCCGCCTCGGGCGAGATGGAGCGGGCGCTTGCCGCGGGGCTGTCGGTCGGCGCGGTGCACATCTTCGACCCGTGCCGCAGCGCCGACGCGCAATCGGCGAATTTCGTGACCCTGGTGCCGCGTGCGTCGGTCCTGCTGCCGCCAGCCGTCGTGCTGCGCGGCAATGGCGAGGCATGCGAACCGCGCGTGCGCGATGCCGCGCTGGAGGCGGAACTCGTCACGTTCCTCAACCAGATTGAGATGCATGCGGGCAAGCGCGCGATCCTCGCCCCGGATGAGGCATTCGAGGCGCGCTACGGCTTTGCCAAGAGGTCACAGCGGCCCTTGTGGCTGGCGCGCAACTGGATGATGCCGGAATATGGCGGGCGGGCGTGGGATTACTGGACCGCGAACGATGCGCGCGAAACGGGGCCGGTGGATGTTCCGCTGCGCTGGGTCGTCGCGCGATAGCCAAACGGATTGCACCGCGCGCGATGATGCGGCATCGCGGGCGACCCGACGATACGGGTGGAGGCAAGAGGGATACCGGATGGCGATACAATCCGACCGCTGGATACGCGAGCAGGCGCAGACCCGCGCCATGATCGAACCGTTCACCGAGGCGCAGCGCCGCGACGGGTGCATATCCTACGGCCTGTCGTCCTATGGCTATGACGCGCGGGTGGCGGATGAATTCAAGATCTTCACCAATGTCGATTCCGCCGTGGTCGACCCGAAGGATTTTGCCGCCAACAGCTTCGTCGATCGCAAGACCGATGTGTGCGTCATCCCCCCCAACAGCTTTGCCCTTGCGCGCACGGTCGAATATTTCCGCGTGCCGGAGGATGTGCTGGTCATTTGTCTCGGCAAATCGACCTATGCCCGGTGCGGGATCATCGTGAACGTGACCCCGCTCGAACCCGGCTGGGAGGGGCATGTCACACTCGAATTTTCGAACACCACGCCGCTTCCGGCCAAGATCTACGCGAATGAGGGCGCGTGCCAGTTTCTCTTCCTTCAGGGGAACGAGCCATGCGAGGTCAGCTATGCCGACCGGGCGGGCAAATATATGGGGCAGCGCGGGGTGACGCTTCCCCGGCTGTGACGCGCCCCCCGATCATGCGGGTCAGAACACGGTAAAGAGCACGAGCGCCAGGATCGTGCCAAGCACCGGCACGACCACCGTGGTCGCCCCCACGGCGGCATAGGCGCTGGCATGGGTTTCGCCGCAAACCGCCCGGATCGTCGTCACGACATAGCCATTGTGCGGCAGGCTATCGAGCGCGCCCGACGCGATCGCCACGGTGCGGTGCAACTCCGCCGGGTCCGCCCCCGCA
The DNA here is from genome assembly GCF_016745095.1 of Croceicoccus sp. YJ47. Taxonomy (NCBI): domain Bacteria; kingdom Pseudomonadati; phylum Pseudomonadota; class Alphaproteobacteria; order Sphingomonadales; family Erythrobacteraceae; genus Croceicoccus; species Croceicoccus sp. YJ47. Next base: position 2,201,894 of record NZ_CP067087.1, on the reverse strand, counting down.
TGGAGGTAGTGCGGCGCGATCAAGGGCAGGGCAATCGTCTGCCCGCCGGACGCGCTCCCCGTGAGGCCAGCGATCACCGTCACCGCGACGGCCGCACCGATGAGCGGGCTTCCCGGAATATCCTGCACCGCGGCGAGTGCGTCGGCAAAGGCGGGAGACAGCTTCGCAACCGACCCGAAGCCGACGACGGCACAGGTGTTGGTGATCGCCACGACCGCGCCGGTCGCCCCGCGGGAGAACACGGCGGGAAACTGCCCCCGCTGCGCCCATCCCACCATGCAGGCGAGCGCCACCCCGGTCAGAAGCGCGGCGACCAGCGCCCATTTGCCCAGATCCTGCGTCAACAAAAACACGCCGAGCACGCCGACAAGCGGCAGCATCGCCAGCAACGGCGACGGCAGGCGCGTGTCCACGGCAAAATCGGCATCGGTCGCGCGGGTGACGAAACGCTCGCCCCCCGCGACGGCATGGCGCACCATCCGCGCGATCCACGCATAGCCGAGCACCGCCATGAACGCGGCGACGACGATGCTGACCTGCCACCCGGCATAGGCATTGGTGCCGAGGAACGGCATGGGAATGAGATTCTGAATCTCCGGCGATCCGGCGCTCGTCATCGTGAACGTCACCGACCCGAACGCCAGCGCGCCGGGTATGAAACGGCGCGGCAGGTCCGCCTCCCGAAAGAGTTCGACGGCGAGGCCGTAGACCGCGAAGGCCACGATGAACACGCTCACCCCGCCATAGGTCAGCACGGCGCAGGCCAGCACCGTCGCCGCCAGCGCATAGCGGCTGCCGAGGCGGCGCGTGATCGCCCGCGCGACCGATGTCGCCGCCCCGGACGCGGCCATCACCTCGCCGAATATCGCGCCCAGCAGGAACATGAAGAACCAGTCGGCGAGGAAGCTTGCAAATCCGGCCATGTAGCTGCTGGCGAAATCGGGCGCCGCCTCACCGCCCGGCAGCAAACCGGCGAGCGGCGGCAACAGCGGTAGTCCCGCCGTCACCGCCACGACAAAGGCGGCGACCGGCCCCGCGATCAGAATGTCGATGCCCCGCACCGTCATCCAGATCAGCAGCGCCAGCCCGCCGATCAGCCCGATCCAGCTCAGCATGTGTTCAAAGCCCCCTCACCTCTTGTGCTTTGCCACCTTGTCGCCAATCGGGCCGTTCGCGTCGAGGGGGTTTCGCGAGCGATGGGCATGTCACGCCCAATTCGCCGGCAGATGTCCGGCTGGATGGCCAGTGTAACCGCACTGACAATCGCTCTTATCCGGACATAAGCGTCGAAGGGGTGGCCGGCTCCATAAGGGTCCGGTCACTCCGTCATCAGGTTTGGTAGAGCGTAAGCTGCGCAAGGCCATTTTGCCCGCTCACCCATATCGACGCCTAGATATCGAGTGCGTCGAGATCGGCGGCGTCATGCCGCTCCGCGATGCCGCCGACGCGGTCGCTCACATCCTTGACGAGCCGGCCGCGGCGCACCGCCTTGCGTTCCCCGATCATCCTGGCCCAGCGTCGGACATGCTCGTATTCCTCGACCTGAAGGAACGTGCCCGCGTCATACGCCTTCCCCATGACGAGCGCGCCATACCATGGCCAGGTCGCGATATCGGCAATCGAATATTCGTCGCCCGTCAGATATTCGCGGGTGGCGAGATTGCGGTTCAACACGTCGAGCTGCCGCTTCGCCTCCATCGCGAAACGGTCGATGGCATATTCGATCTTCACCGGCGCATAGGCATAAAAATGGCCGAATCCGCCGCCCAGATACGGCGCGCTGCCCATTTGCCAGAACAGCCAGGACAATGTCTCGGCCCGCGATTTCGTCTCGCTGGGCAGGAGCATCCCGAATTTCTCGGCCAGATGCATCAGGATCGCGCCCGATTCGAAAATACGGATCGGTTCGGCGCCGCTGCGGTCGACGAGCGCGGGAATCTTCGAATTGGGGTTGATGGCGACGAAACCGCTCGAAAACTGGTCGCCTTCCATGATGCGGATCGGCCATGCGTCATATTCGGCCTGCATCCCGGCGGCGAGCAGTTCCTCGAACATGATCGTCACCTTCTGCCCGTTGGGGGTGCCTTGGGAATAAAGCTGAAACGGGTGGTCGCCCGTGGGCAGTTCGCGTTCGGTCCGCGCGCCCGCCGTCGGGCGATTGACCGCGCCGAACGTGCCGCCGTTTTCCTTGTCCCATGTCCACACTTCGGGCGGTGTATACTGGTCGGTCATGGTGTCTTTATGCTCCTGTCGCTATGCAGTTCGGGAAACGATCCGTCCCCGCGCCGGTTGGCCCATCATGCGCCCATACCCGGCCTTGCAGCTTGAGCGAGATTGCACCATTTCCGTTCCCGAATTTCCGCATAACGACACCGCCGCCCTGCGCGCCGCCGCCACCGGGGGCGCGCTCTGCACCATTGTCGCGATCGACGGCAGCTTTTCCCGCCGCCTCGGTGCGCAGCTTTGCGTGAGGCCGGATGGCAGCGTCGTCGGCAGCATGGCGGACGGTTGCCTTGAGGCCGCGCTCATCGATGCCGCAGCGCGGGGCGGGCCTGCGCGCATCCTGCATTTCGGCGGGGCGGGCGATGCGATGGATCTGCGCCTGCCGTGCGGATCGCGGATTGCCATCTGCGTCGATCCGGCCCCCGACCGCGCGATGCTGTCCCGCGCCGTCGCCCGGCTCGACGAAAGGCGGGCGGCGCGGATTGCCCTGCCGTGCGGTGCGGGCGATCGCGACTATATCCCCGAATTGCGGATCGTGGCGGTCGGCACCGGGCCGGAGCTTTCCGCGTTCGAGCGGCAGGCAGCGACCTTCGGCGCGGCGATGGTCGCGCTCCGCCCGCATGGGGAGGTCGGCTCGGGCCTCTCGCTCGGCCAGGCGCCGCAGGTTCCGCTCGATCCCTGGACGGCGGTCGTGGTGCTGTTCCACGATCATGAATGGGAGCGCGCGATTCTGCCATGGGCGCTGCGCGGGTCGGCGTTCTATATCGGGGCGCAGGGCGGCCGCGCCGCGCGGGAGGAACGCGCGCTTTTTCTTGAAACTTGCGGGCTGGAACCGGGCGCGATGGATCGGATGCACGGGCCGGTGGGCCTTATCGCACAGGCGCGCGACCCGGCGGTGCTGGCGCTATCGGTGCTTGCCGAGATCGTCGCCGAATACGAACGAATCGAAAAACGCGCAGGTCCGGCGTGATTGGGGCCGGGCACGTCGTCGCCGTGACGCTCGCCGCGGGATTGTCCCGGCGGTTCGGCGGGGACAAGCTGTCGGCGCCGATCATGGGGACCCGCGTGCTGGACGCGAGCATGGCCCCGCTTGACGGCTTTACCTTTGCCGGGCGTGCCGTCGTGCTGAACCCCGCGCGGTTGGAGAGGTGGGACCGGGCCGATGTGGCGGTCATCCGCAACCCTGCGCCGGAGCGCGGGATGGGTCATTCGCTTGCCCTCGCCGCGCAATATGCCGCCGAAATGAAGGCACGGTTCCTGCTCGTCACGCTGGGCGACATGCCGCGCATATCGCACGAAACGATTGCCGCGCTGCTCCGCGCGGGGCCCGATCGCGGCGATGCGCTGGTCGCCGCGCGGCCGGGGGACATGCCCCCGGCCCGCCGGCGATTTTCGGGCACGACTGGTTCGCGCGACTCGCCGGGGCGGAGGGCGATACGGGCGCGCGCAACCTGCTGCGCGATCCCGCACACGCGATCGTCACCCTGCCGCTATCGCCTGCGGAGGCGCTCGATATCGATACCCCCGCGGATCTCGCCGCCGCCGACCCCGGACGGTCGCAAGGTTAAGCCATTTCGGCGATGATCTTGTCCAGCGTGGCGGGATAATCGCGCACGCGCACGCCCGTTGCATTGAAGATCGCATTGGTGATCGCCGCCGCCGCGCCGCAAATGCCCAGCTCGCCAATGCCCTTCGCCTGGATGGGGCTCGATTCGCCGTCACGTTCGTCGATGAAGATCACCTCCTGCTGCGGCACGTCGAGGTTCACCGGAACGTGATATTCGGCCAGATCCCGATTGGTCAGATGCCCGTCGCGAAGGTCGAACATCAGATCTTCGTGCAGCGCGATCCCCATGCCCCAGGTCATGCCGCCGATGCATTGCGACCGTGCGGTCTTTTCATTGAGGATGCGCCCGCAACCGAACACGCCGAGCATCCGGCGCACGCGGGTTTCGCCGGTGACGGCATTGACCGCAACCTCCGCGAAATGCGCGCCATAGGTGGCACTCTGCACCGTTTCGGCCAGCTTCCCGCTTTCGATACGCCCCTCGACGCAGATGTCGCTGTCGAGCAGTTCGGCGAGCGGTGTCGAACGATTGCCGCAGATCGCCTGCCCGTCCTTCAGCGTGAGTTCGTCAGGCTTGCAATTCAGCCGTTCGGCGATCCTTTCGCGGATTTCCTCGCACGCGACGAAGACGGAGGAACCGGACGATGCCGCGCCCCACGACCCGCCCGAACCGGCCGCGGGCGGAAGGTCCGTATCGCCGAGGATCGTCGTGACCCGCTCGCTCGGCAGGCCCAGCATCTCCGCCGCGATCTGCGTCAGGATGGAATAGGTGCCGGTGCCGATGTCGGTCATGTCGGTTTCGACCATCGCGGTCCCGTCGGCCTTCAGCGTGACGCGCGCCTCTGATGCCTGCAACATGTTGACGCGGGCCGCGGTCGCCATGCCCATGCCGACGAACCATTCGCCCTCGCGCCGGGTCGCGGGTTTTGCGGGCCGCTTGTCCCAACCGAACGCCTCGGCCCCGGTGCGCAGCGCCTCTTCCATCTTGCGCGAGGTATAGGGGATGTCCTTTTCCGGGTGCATGTCCGGGATGTTGCGGATGCGCAGCTCGACCGGGTCGATGCCCGCCTCGTGGGCAAGCTCGTCCATCGCGTTTTCAAGCACCTGCATCCCGATCGCCTCCCCCGGCGCGCGGACGGAGCCGGCGCAGATGCGATTGACGCGGTGGAGGTAGAGATCGAGCTTGCGATTGTCGCCTCCATACAGGAAATGCGTCGCCTGAAGCACCGGCTCGGCAAAGCTTTCCTCCGGGAGGTTCGACACCCACGCCTCGTGGCCGAGGCCGGACAGCTTGCCATCCTTGTCGGCGGCGAGACGCACGCGCTGCTTCGATTCCGAGCGGCGCATGACGTTTTCGAACACCTGCTGCCGCGTCAATGCGACGCAAACCGGACGGTTCAGCGCCTTTGCCGCGATGGCGGCGGCGACCGCCTCCGGCGCGATGCCCAGCTTCGATCCGAACCCGCCACCCACATAGGGGGACAGGATGCGCACCTTGGCCGGGTCGATGCCGAGCGCGTCGGCAATCTCGTTCCGGTTGTATTTCAGCATCTGGTAACTGCCGCGCAGGATCAGGTTCCCGTCCTGCCATTCCGCGACGGAGCAATGCGGCTCCATCGCCGCGCTGTTGTGGCCGGGCGTGGTATAGGTCACGTCGATGCTGTGTGCGGCATCCGCCATCGCGGCGGAAAGGTCGCCCTGATCGACTGCCTCGTCCGGCTGTGCTTCGGGCGGGGAGGATGCGGGGTCGAAAACGCCGTCGTCATCCGCGTCGAGCCGGAGCTGAATCCGGGTCGCGCCATCGCGGGCCGCCTCGAACGTCTCTGCGACGACGAGTGCGACCGCCTGCCCGAAATAGTCGATGTCGGTGCCCTGTACCGGCGCCTCGTTCGCGCCGCCCTGTGCCGGATTGCGCAGGAAACGCTCATCCGAATACACGCCCAGAATGCCGTCGATGTCCGCCACCGACGTTTCGTTCACGTGGGCGAGCCGCCCCGACGGTACGGTCGCACGTACCAGCACGCCGAACGCCGTGCCGGGCAGGTTGTATTCATGGGCATAGGTCGCGGTGCCGCTGACCTTCAACTTGCCTTCGGGCCGGTCCATCGGCGTGCCGATGACGCCCTGCGCCGCCTCGTCGAGGATATTGCGGCGGTCGGGCCGGTCCATCGTTCTGGTCTCGGTCATGCCGGTTCTCCTGCGGCGTTAAGCCCTGTCGCATCGGCGAGCGTCGCGATCATCATGCGACGGGCGAGCGGTATCTTGAAATCATTGCCGCCAAAGCCCTTCGCCTCGGCGAGCAGCGTGTCGGCGGCTTTTTCGAAAAGCTGCTTCGACGGTTCCTCACCGACGAGCAGCTGCTCCACGCGCGGATCGTGCCAGGGCCGGGTGCCGAGCGAGCCGAACGCGAGATCGGCACGGGCGATCTTGCCGTCCGCGACCTCGATCACGGAGGCGAGCGAAACCAGCGCGAAGGCGTAGGACGCCCGGTCGCGCGCCTTGCGATAGCCGTGCTTTCCGCCAACCGGTTTCGGCAGGAGGACCGCAGTAATGAGCTCGCCCTCGTCGAGTTCGTTGTCGCGTTCGGGCGTGTCGCCCGGCAGGCGATGAAACTGCCGCACGGGCAGGAGGCGCGTGCCCCCGTCGGCGGCCTGTATCTCCACCGTCGCGTCCAACGCATACATCGCCACCGCCATGTCGCCGGGATAGGTCGCGATGCAATGCTCGCTCGTGCCCAGAACGGCCATGTTGCGGTTCTGCCCGCCACGCGCGCCGCAACCGCTGCCCGGTGCGCGCTTGTTGCACGGCATCGCGGTGTCGTAGAAATAGCTGCACCGCGTACGCTGACACAGATTGCCGCCGGTGCTGGCACGGTTGCGCAATTGCCCGCTTGCGCCTGCAAGGATCGCGCGGGCCAGCACGGGATAATCGCGCAGGATGCGCGCATCCGCCGCGCAATCGGAATTGCGGACCAGCGCGCCGATCCGCAGACCGCCCTCGTCCGTCTCGTCAATCGTGTCGAGCCCGATGCGGTTGATGTCGGCGAGATCCTGCGGCGTCTCGATCTGCAGCTTCATGAGGTCGAGCAGATTGGTGCCCCCCGCGATGAAGCGCGATCCGCCCGCGCCGGCCTGCCGCGCATCGGTGACGGTGTCGCAGCGCTGGTATTCGAACGGCCTCATGCCGATGCTCCCTGTTTTTCGTGCGCGATTTCGCGGATGGCATCGACGATGTTGGAATAGGCGGAGCAGCGACAGATGTTGCCGCTCATCCGCTCCGAAATCTCCTCGTCCGACAATTGGGAGAGGTCGATGACGCCATCCATCTCCTCGCTTACGAAGCTGGGCCAGCCGGCCTCCGCTTCGTCCAGCATGGCGCGCGCGGAGCAGATCTGCCCCGGCGTGCAATAGCCGCATTGATAGCCGTCGTGCCGCACGAACGCCTGTTGCAGGGAATCGAGATCGTCGGCCATGCCGATCCCCTCGATCGTGGTGACGGCATCGCCGTCGTGCATGCAGGCCAGCGTCAGGCAGCTGTTCACGCGCCGCCCGTTCACGATCACGGTGCACGCGCCGCACTGCCCGTGGTCGCACCCTTTCTTCGCGCCCGGAAGCCCGAGGTGATTGCGCAGCGCGTCGAGCAGCGTCACGCGCGGATCGGCGTCGAGCTCGCGATCCTGTTCGTTGATGATAAGCTTGGTTTTCACGTTCGATGGCTCCCGGTTCTTGGCCGTTAAGCGCATGAGCGGTGATAGTGTTCCGTATTGGTTAATATGGCAGGCGCCCTGTGCAGGATATGCGGCGCATGGCGGCAAGGGGTGTCTTGGCGCTGTCATCGGGAGCGGCTAAGGCTGCGGCGCAGAACGGATTTTCAAAGGTTATCACGATGGGTTCGGTCAATCGGCGCGGTTTCCTGCGCAACACCTCCGGCGCGTTCGGCGCGTTGCTCGCCACCGGATGCATGGCGGGGCGGACGGGGTTGAACCCGGCGCCCGCGGCACAGCTTTACGGTCCGCTCGTCCCCGATCCCGCCGGGTTGATGGACCTGCCGGAGGGGTTTTCCTACCGCGTCATTTCGCGCCTCGGCGATGCGATGGACGACGGCGCCCGCGTGCCCGACCGCGCCGATGGCATGGGCAGCTTCCTCCTCGCCGACGGGCGCATCGCACTCGTCCGCAATCACGAGCTTCAGCCGCAGCACGATGCCGCGGGCGATTTTGCCAGCCGTTACGACCATATCGGCGGCGCCGCGCTCGCGGGCGGGACGACGACGCTGGTGCTCGACCCCGAAACGCTCGCGGTGGAGCGGCAATATCGCTCGCTCGCCGGGACGATCCGCAATTGCGCGGGCGGCACCACGCCCTGGGGCAGCTGGCTGACGTGCGAGGAGAACACGTCGCGCGCCGGCGAAGGGTCGGGCGGCCGGGTGCTGTCGCGCGATCACGGCTATGTGTTCGAAGTGCCCGCCGCGCATGAAGGGCTGGTCGATCCGGTCCCGCTGACCGCGATGGGCCGCTTCAATCACGAGGCGGCGATCGTCGATCCGGCGACGGGCATGGTTTACCTGACCGAGGACCGCGACGATTCGCTGCTCTATCGCTTTACCCCCGCCACGCCGGGGCGGCTCGCCGATGGCGGGCGGTTGCAGGCGATGGCGCTGATCTCCGGGCCGCAGGACAGCCGCAACTGGGCCGAAACCCTGATGCCGCCGGGCAGCGAATGGCGCATCCGGTGGATCGATCTCGACAATGTGGAGGCGCCCGCGGACGATCTGCGCACGCGCGGCGCGGCGCGCGGCGCGACGATTTTCGCGCGCGGCGAAGGGATCCACATGGGCGATGGGGAGATGTTCTTCTGCTGCACCTCCGGCGGGGCGAAGCAGCTGGGGCAGATCTTCCGCCTCGACCCGCGCAGTGACCGGTTGCAGCTGTTCTTCGAATCGAGTGATATCGAACAGTTCAACTATGGCGACAATCTCACCGTGGCGCCGAACGGCCATCTCATCGTGTGTGAGGATGCCTATACCGAAATGGTCGACAACCATCTGCGCGGGATCACGCCGGACGGGCGACCCTATGCGCTGGGGCGGCTGCGGATTCAGACCGAGCCGGCGGGCGCCTGTTTTTCGCCCGATGGCCGCACCCTGTTCGTCAATGCGTACAGCCCTGCAATGACCCTGGCGATACAGGGGCCGTGGGTCGCCTGAGCCCGCCAGCCTGACCCCGCCCCACTGATCCTGCCGGCCTGATCCCACCGGAAATCGTGCGAACCCGTTTGCGGGGCTTGCGAAGATTGGCGCAGAGCCGTAATGATACAACATTACATTTCCACGTTTCATCGCTTCGTAGAGGGATTTACGATTCTCATGCCTATTTCGCGCACCCCGCGCTTCCTTGCTGCTGCCTCGCTCCTCGCCCTGTCCACGCCGGTTCTGGCGCAGGAAACGGCGCAAATGCCGCCCCCCGCCCCGTCTGCGAACACGACCGCCGATGATTACGACATGGAGATCATCGTGTCGGTCGACGGGCTGCGCACGCTCGACGTGCTGTCGGCGCAATCGGTGGTGGAGGATGCCGAACTCCTGCGGAACATGAGCGGGCAGATCGGCGACGTGCTCGCGCGGCAACCCGGCGTTTCCGCCACATCCTTTGCACCGGGCGCGTCGCGTCCCGTGTTGCGCGGCTTTACCGGGTCGCGGGTCGCGGTGCTGACCGATGGGCTGGGCGCGCTCGATTTGTCGGCGAATTCCGCCGACCACGGCGTGGCGATCGACCCGCTCACCGCCGAGCGGATCGAGGTCCTGCGCGGTCCCGCCGTGCTGCTCTACGGCAGCCAGGCGATCGGCGGCGCGGTCAATGTGGTCGACCGCCGCATCCCCCGCCGCATGCCGACCGGCGGCTTCGATCTTCAGGCGACCGGGACGCTCGGCTCCAATGCGGACGAACGGCGCGGCGGCGCGGCGGCGGATCTGGCCCTGTCGGAGCGCATCGTGCTCCATGTCGATGGCAGCTACGGCGAGACCGACGATTTCGAGGCCGGCGGCTACGTGCTCGCCCCCCGGCTCCGCGCGGAGCAGTCCGCGATCGCCGCCGAGGAGCGCGCAGAAGGCCATCTGGACGAGGCGGAGGAAGCGCTCGAACTCGCCAATCGCCGGGGCCGCGTGCCCGATAGCGCGAGCCGGCAATATACGCTGGGCGGCGGTCTGTCCGTCATCACCGACACAGGCTCGCTCGGCTTCTCGGTCGGATTGTTCGACAGCCGCTATGGCGTGCCCGAACGCCCCGGCGCGGAACACGCCCATGGCGAGGAGGAGGACGGCCACGACGAGGCGCATGACGAAGATCACGGCGCCGAGCACGGCCATGGCGAGGGCGGCGTGAGCATCGATCTGCGCCAATGGCGCGGCGACGTCCGGGCCGAGGTCGACACCGGCGGCGGCATGCTCGACCGTATCCGTGTCCGCGCCGGCTATGCCGATTACGAACATACCGAATTCGAAGGCGCCGAAGTCGGCACGCGCTTTTTCAGCCAGGCGTTCGAAGGGCGGCTCGACCTCGTGCAGGCACAGCGCGGACGGTGGAGCGGCGTGACCGGCGCGCAGGGCTACACCCGCGATTTCGACGCGATCGGCGCCGAAGCCTTCGTCCCCCCCAGCCGCAGCGAACAGTTCGGCATTTTCACGCTCCAGGAATTCGATTTCGCCCCGTGGGAGCTGGACCTCGCAGGCCGCTACGAACGCAGCAGCGTATCCTCGAACGCGGTGGTGACCGCGCTGGAAAGCGACGCGACGATGGCGGTGGACCGCAATTTCGACGCGGTGTCGGGCGCGGCGACGATTTCGCGCCGGCTGTCGCCCGGCCTGCGCGCCGGGATCACAGGGTCGCGCGCCGAACGTGCGCCCAGCTCCGAAGAGCTGTTTTCCAATGGCGCGCATATCGCGACGCAATCCTACGAACTCGGCAATCCCGATTTCGGGACGGAGAGCGCCTGGGGAATCGAAGGGTGGATCGATGGCGATCTCGGCCCGGCCCATGTCCATTTCGCCGCCTATGGCCAATGGTTCGACGATTTCATCTATGCGAGCGACACCGGGCGGGAAATCGACGGCCTGCCCCTGTTCGCCTATACGCAGGGGGACGCGCGGTGGCTCGGCCTCGAAGGGCAGATCGCGGCGCCCTTCGTGGTGCGCGACGGTTTCACGCTGAGCGGCGATCTCGTGTTCGATTACATCGACGCGCAACTGGCGGACGGCACGCCGCTGCCGCGCATTCCGCCGCTGCGCATCCTGCCGGGGATCGAGGCGCAGGCCGACCCGTTTTCCATGCGCGCGGAGGTCGAGCACGCCTTTGCGCAGGATGACGTCGCCGGCTTCGAAACGCCGACCGAGGATTACACGCTCGTCAACCTGTCGGCGGGATGGCAGCCGTTCGGGGAGGACAACGATACGCAATTGATCGTGTCGGCGAACAACCTGTTCGACGTGACCGCCCGCCGCCACGCCAGCCTGACCAAGGATTTCGTGCCCATGCCGGGCCGCGACATCCGTGTTGCAATTCGTTTCTCGATCTAGCTTGCACCTTGGCCCTGCCGCTCCTTCCTGCCATGCAAGGCAGGAAGGCAGACAGGCAGGACATTCATGAAAAAGCGGCTCCACCCACGCAGTATCATCCAGACCCTGCGCGAATTCATGCAGATCGAGGCGGCGGGCGGCATTCTCCTCATGGGGCCGGCCGCCGCCGCCATGCTGGTCGCCAATACCGCGCTGGGTGATGGATATTTCGCGGTCAAGGCGACCTATCTCGGTCCGTTGACCGTGGATTACTGGATCAATGACGGGTTGATGGCGCTGTTCTTCCTGCTCGTCGGACTGGAGATCAAGCGCGAATTCATCGAAGGGCAGCTGTCTACAGGCGCAAGCCGCATCCTGCCCGCGCTGGCCGCGGGCGCCGGGGTCGCGGTGCCGGCGATCATCTACATGCTGGTGGCGGGCGGCGATCCTGCTCTGGCGCGCGGCTGGGCCATTCCGGCGGCGACCGACATCGCCTTTGCACTCGGCATTCTCGCGCTACTGGGGTCGCGGGCGCCCACCTCGCTCAAGGTGTTGTTGACCGCGATCGCGGTGATCGACGATCTCGTCGCGGTGATGATCATCGCGCTGTTCTATACAGCCGACCTGTCGCTGCCGTGGCTGGGGGCGGGTCTGGCCGGGCTGGCGCTGCTCATCGCGTGCAACCGGATGGGGGTTCGCAATCTTTGGGTCTATGCCATCGTCGGACTGGGCGTTTGGGCGGCGGTGCTGTTGTCGGGCATTCACGCCACGCTCGCCGGGGTGGCGGTCGCGCTGACCGTGCCGCTCGCGGGGCCGGGCAATGCGGAGGGGCACGCCCCGCTGCACCGGCTCGAACACGGGCTTCACCCTTGGGTGGCGTTCGGGATCATCCCGCTGTTCGGCTTTTTCAACGCGGGCGTGGCGCTGGGCGGGATGTCGGCGGGCGCGGTGCTGATGCCGCTGCCGCTGGGCATCGCGCTGGGCCTCGTCGTGGGCAAGCAGATCGGCATTTTCGGCGCGATCTTCGCCGCGGTGCGCTCGGGGCTGGCGCCTTTGCCCGAAAATGCGGGGTGGCTGCATGTCTACGGGCTGTCGCTCCTGTGCGGGATCGGCTTTACCATGAGCCTGTTCATCGGCGGCCTCGCCTTTGCCGATCCGGCGGATCAGAACATGGTTCGGCTCGGCGTGCTGGGCGGGTCGGTGATCGCGGCGATCGGCGGCTGGCTCGTGCTGCGGCTTGCCAAGCCGGTGGGTCCGCCCGCCGCCTTGCCCGGATAGAGGCGCGCGGCGCGGCGCTCCCCACACGGCGGCTTTGCGCGGGGCGGTTTTGACCCTAGACACGCAGGCATGGACCATTCCGCCGCGCCGCTTTCCGCCTTCGACCTCGCCGCCATCGTCACGGTGGCCGCCGCCGTTCTGGGCTGGGTGAATTATCACGTCCTGCGGCTGCCCAATGTGATCGGGCTGACCGTGATGGGGGCGGCGGTGTCGGTGCTGCTGCTGATCTCCAACGCGATTGCGCCCGGCCTCGCCATGGACGACTGGGTCGCGGACATGCTCGTCCGGATGAATTTTTCCGACACGCTGCTCGAAGGGATGCTGAGCTTCCTGCTCTTTGCCGGCGCGCTTCACGTCGATCTCGGCGCGTTGCGGCGCGAATGGTTGCCGGTGCTGCTGCTCTCGACCATTGGCGTGGTGCTTTCGACCGTGCTGGTCGGGCTTGCGCTTTATGGGTTCGTCATGCTGCTCGGCATCGGGTTGCCGATGATCTGGTGCTTCGTGTTCGGCGCGTTGATCGCACCGACCGATCCCGTGTCCGTGCTCGGCATCATGAAGCAGATGAAGGTGCCGCCCTTGTTGCAGGCGACCGTCACGGGCGAGAGCCTGTTCAACGATGGCGTCGGCATCGTCGTCTTCACCATCCTGCTCGGCGCTGCGGTGTCGGGCGCGGATTTCTCGGTCGCGGAGGGTGCGCGTTTGTTCGCGATCGAGGCAGGCGGCGGCATTCTCGTCGGGCTGCTTGCCGGGACGGCGGCGTTTTACGCGATGCGGTCGATGGACGATTACCCGATCGAGGTGCTCATCAGCCTGGCGGTGGTCATGGGCGGCTATGCGCTGTGCACCCGTCTCCATATCTCCGGCCCGCTGGCGATGGCGGTCGCGGGGCTGCTCATCGGCAATCAGGGGACGCTCCACGCGATGAGCGACACGACGCGCGATTATCTCATCAAGTTCTGGGAGGTGATCGACGAATTGCTCAATTCCGCGCTGTTCCTGCTCATCGGGCTGGAGGTGATCGCCATCGTGCCGGCCTGGAATCAGCTCTGGGTCGGGTTGGCGGCGATCCCCATCGCCCTGCTCGCCCGTGCCGTTGCGGTGCGCGCGTCCTTGCTGGCGGTGCGGCTGCGGCGCGGCACGAATCAGCCTGCGGCCCGGCGCGTGCTCATCTGGGGCGGGTTGCGCGGGGGCATTTCCATCGCGCTCGTGCTGACCCTCCTAGCCGGACCGATCCGGGACCTGCTACTCGCCGCGACATTCGCCGCCGTGCTGTTTTCGGTGCTGGTGCAGCGCGCGACGCTCGGCCCGCTCATCGACAAGGCGAAGGACGAGATGAACGCGATGCAGGCCGCCACGCCGCATGACGACGGGCGATAGGCGCGCTTCGTTGCGCGAACGCCGCATTTGCCATAAGGGGCAGGCCTTCGCCCCGGCAGGGTGCGCCGCCGCCGAATCGGTGGGCCTGCATGCCGAAACCGACGATTGACCAAGGAACTGCAATGTCGCGACGCCGTCAGATTTACGAAGGCAAGGCCAAGATCCTGTATGAAGGCCCGGAGCCGGGCACCATCATTCAGTATTTCAAGGACGATGCCACCGCCTTCAACGCGCAGAAACGCGGCACCATCAACGGCAAGGGCGTCATCAACAACCGCATCAGCGAGTTCGTGTTTACCCGCCTGACGCATATCGGCATTCCCACGCATTTCATCCGCCGGCTGAACATGCGCGAACAGCTCGTGCGGCAGTGCGAGATCATCCCGATCGAGGTCGTCGTGCGCAATGTGGCCGCCGGCTCGATCTCGAAACGGCTGGGGCTTGAGGAAGGCGAACCGCTCCCGCACACGCTGCTCGAATATTATTACAAGGACGATGCGCTGGGCGATCCGCTGATCGCGGAGGAGCACATCGCCTGTTTCGGCTGGGCCTCGAACGAGGAGATGCAGGACATCTCCAGCATGGCGATCCGGGTGAACGATTTCCTCGTCGGCATGTTCGCCGCGGTCGGCATCCGCCTCGTCGATTTCAAGCTGGAGTTCGGGCGGCTCTGGGACGGGGATTATGCGCGCGTCATCCTCGCCGATGAAATCAGCCCGGACGGGTGCCGTCTCTGGGACATGACCACCGGCGAAAAGCTCGACAAGGACCGGTTCCGCCGCGACATGGGCGGCGAGGAAGACGCCTATCAGGAAGTCGCACGGCGGCTCGGCGTGTTGCAGGAAGACGGGCCGAGCGAGGTCGCCGACCTTTCGCATCACCGCAAGCTGCGCGGCAAGAAATAAGCCGCACTTGCCCTTGCCCGCCGGTCGCATTACCGGCGGGCGGGATCACCATGCCGATACGCGAAAGGCCCGCCATGAAGGTAAATGTCCACGTCAGCCTGAAACCGGGCGTGCTCGACCCGCAGGGCCGCGCCATCCACCACGCGCTCGAAGGGCTGGGCTTTGCCGGCGTCAATGACGTGCGCGCCGGGCGCTTGATCGCGCTCGACGTCGCGGATGACACCAGCGATGCGCAACTGGACGAGATGTGCCGCAAGCTGCTCGCCAACATGGTCATCGAGAATTACACGATAGAGAAGGCGTAATGGGCTTTTCCGCAGGCGTCATCACCTTTCCCGGCTCCAATTGCGACCGGGACATGGCGGTGGCCATCGAAACGATCACGGGCCGCGCACCGGCGCGCATCTGGCACGGCGATGCGACCTTGCCGGACGGGCTGGATTTCATCGCGGTGCCGGGCGGGTTCTCCTATGGCGACTACCTGCGTTCGGGCGCCATGGCGGCGCGCAGCCCGATCATGCGCGCGGTCGCGGACGCGGCGGGGCGCGGCGTGCCGGTGCTCGGCGTGTGCAACGGGTTTCAGGTGCTGACCGAAACGGGGCTTTTGCCGGGCGCGCTGATGCGCAATGCGGGCATTTCCTTCATCTGCCGCGAGGTGCCGCTCATCGTCGAAAACGGCGATTCGCTATTTACCGCGCGCTATGGAACGGGCGCGCGCATCACCATCCCGGTCGCCCACCACGACGGTAATTATTTCGCGGACGACGACACGCTCGACCGGATCGAGGGGGATGGCCGCGTCGCGTTTCGCTATGCCGAAAACTGCAACGGTTCGGCGCGCGACATCGCCGGCGTGCTGAATGCAGGCGGCAACGTGCTGGGCATGATGCCGCATCCCGAACGCAGCGTGGACCCGGTGCATGGCGGCACCGATGGCCGCGCCCTGTTCGAAGGGGTGATGGAAGGGTTGAGCGTCGCGTAACCGCCGCGGCGCGAGGCGTCAGCGGGTGCCCGCACCGCCGCCTTGGCCGAACAACGCGCGGGCCTCGCGCGCATCCATCGGGCTTCCGAAAATAAACCCCTGAATCCGGGTGCAGCCGAGCCGGCGAATGTTTTCAAGCTCGCTGTCGTTTTCGACGCCTTCGGCCGTCGTCGTCATGTCGAGCGCATCGGCCAGTGCGACCACGGCGCGCAATATGGCCACGCTTTCCGCGCTGTTCTTGTTGGCGCCCTGCACGAAGCTGCGATCGATCTTGATGGTCGAGAACCGATGCGTGCGCAGATAGCCGAGCGAGGAGTAGCCCGTCCCGAAATCGTCGAGCGCGATGGTGCAGCCCAGCCCCTCGATCCGGCGAAACGTCGCCTGCACCGCCGCCCCGTCGCGCAGGAACACGCTCTCCGTCACCTCCAGCTCCAGCCGCGCAGGCGCAAGGCCGCTGTTGTCGAGAGCGTGAGACAAGGCTTGCGTGAAATTTTCATGGAGCAGCTGTTCGGGGGAAACATTGACCGCGAGCCGCACATGCGCCGGCCATTTCGCCGCCTCTTCGCAGGCGCGGTTGAGCACCCATTCGCCGATCGGCACGATCGCGCCGGTGCGCTCCGCAATGGGGATGAACACATCGGGCGCGATCCGCCCATGCGCCGCACTGTTCCAGCGCAGCAACGCCTCGAACCCGACGATGCGCTCGCTTTCCGTATCGACGACCGGCTGAAACTGCAGGTCGAGTTCCGCGTTGTCGACCGCCTGATGCAGGGCATGTTCCAATGCGCGGCGCTTGTCCGCTTCGGCCTGCATGCCCGGCTCGTAGGCGAGATGGACCCCGCCGCCAGCCTCCTTCGCCCGTTCGAGCGCGAGATCGGCCCGCCGCATCAGCAATTCGCCCGTCTCCGCGTTGCCCGCATAGGTCGCCGACCCTATGCGCAGGCCGATATGCACCGCGTGCCGGTCGATATCATAGGGCCGCGACACACGCTCGATAATGGCGGCGGCCATCGCCTGCACCGCGGCCGCGCTGGCGTCGCCGGTTATGACGATGCCGAATTCGTCGCCGTCCATCCGCCCGCACATGTCGCCCGCACCCATCATCGCGCGCAGGCGCTGTGCCACCTGCAGCAGCAATCCGTCGCCAATGGCATGGCCCAACGTATCATTGACCGTCTTGAACCGGTCGATGTCGATGATGAGGAACGCGCAATGGCCATGCGGCGATGCCGCGCCGGTCATCGCGCGGCGCAGGCTTTCATTGAGCATCATGCGGTTGGGCAGGCCGGTCAGCTGATCGTATCGCGCCAGCCGGGCGACCTTCTGCGCATTTTCGGTGCGTTCGGTGACGTCGGACCCGACCCCGCGGAACCCAGCAAACCTGCCGCCTTCGTCGCAGATCGGCGTGCCCGACAATTCCCACCATCGCGCCGCGCCGTCCACCTGTACCCGGACGATCGTGCCCGAAAACGCCTCCCGCCGTTTCAGGCGTTCGGCAAGATCGCGCAGCGACGCGGGCAGCGCGCCCGTCTTCCAACCCTCACCCGCAATCGCCTCGATCAGCGGGAGCCCCTCGGCCGCCTGCGCCTCGATCCCGAGCGCCTGGGCGAAGCGCGGCGATACATGGCGCATCCGCCGCGTCCCATCGACCTGCCAGAGCCATTCCGCGCGGTCATGCTCGAACTCGCGGAGCAGGAGCGACAGCGTCTCCTCCTTCTCCCGCGCGCCGGCCCGCGCCGTGTTCAGACTGGCGGAAAGCCGCGCGAGGATCACCGCCCCCGCCGCTGCAAGGCCTGCGATGCAAAGCTGCGCCGCCGCCGCGCCCGCCCCCATTCCAGCCCGCCGGCCATGAGCAGGCCGACCGCCCCGCCGATCCCGAAGATCGCGGCGAATGCCAGCGCCGCGCGCGCCGCCATCGCCAATGCCACGACATAGACGCCGAGCAGGACCTGCATCGCCGCGAACTGCGGGCCCGGCCCCGCCATCGCGGCGCCGGGGAAAAGCGCGATGGGCAGCGCGAAGGCCAGCCCGGCAAGGCCGATCGTGCCGCAATGGTGGTGACGGTCCGGCGCGGCAGGCAAAGCATGCTCCTGCTGCGCAAAGCCCCGCTCCATCCGGATCAGCGCCGCCGCCACCGCGCAGACGATCGCGAACCACGCCCCCATCGTCCATGGACCGGCCTCATCGGAAAACACGGTAAAGGCAGGGATCGTCGCCGCGAGCAGAACCGCGACCCGCGCCCCCGCCCACCGGCCAAGCGCGCGATAATCGGGTTCCGCCAGAACGCCGCCTGGCCCGGCACGCCCGAATGCAAGCCGCAGCGGGCGGGCAAGCGCATGGCTCACGCGGTCGTTCGCACCCCGGCCTTGCGCCGCGCTTTCCCGTGGCAGGAGCGAGGGTCGAACCTTTGCGCGCATCGCCGTTAGTGTGGGCAAAGAAGGTTTATAATTGGTAAACGCCGCACACGCAGCATGCTGTTCAGAACCCGCCGCCGCCGCTTGACTGTGGCGGCGCATGGGGGACACTGCACCCGTCCGGCAAAGGACTTGCTTGCGCGCCGCGCGCCGTAACAGCGTCGCTGCGCCACAATGGGGGAAAGGGCATTGCCTTGCATGTCATGAAGATTGTCGATTCCATGAAACGGGCCGGCGCGTCGCTGGCCGTGATCGCCATGGCGGGCGCCGTGTCCGCCTGTGCCACCACAGGCGGCGAAACACCGCGCAGCGCGACCGCGAATGACGCGGTTCCCTATGCCTCCACCTATCGCGCCTATCCCGGCGCGCCGACCGCACTCGTCGGGGCGACGGTGTTCGACGGCGCGGGCGGGCGGATCGAGAACGGCACGGTCCTGTTCGAAAATGGCGAGATCGTCGCGGTCGGCGATGCCGGCCTCGCCGTGCCCGCGGGCTATACCCGGATCGACGGCACCGGCAAATTCGTGACGCCGGGCATCATCGACATCCATTCGCACCTCGGCGACTATCCCTCCCCCTCGGTCGATGCACATTCCGACGGGAACGAGGCGACCGCGCCGACCACGCCCAATGTCTGGGCCGAGCATTCGGTCTGGCCGCAGGATCCCGGCTTTTCACGCGCGCTGGCCAATGGGGGCGTGACCGCGCTTCAGATTCTGCCCGGTTCGGCGAACCTGATGGGCGGGCGTTCGGTCACGCTGAAAAACGTGCCGTCGCGCACGGTGCAGGGGATGAAATTCCCCGGCGCGCCCTATGGCCTCAAAATGGCGTGCGGCGAAAATCCCAAGCGCGTCTACGGCAGCAGGGGACGCATCCCCTCGACCCGGATGGGCAATTTCGCGGTGAACCGGCAAACCTGGATCGAGGCGCAGGAATATGCCGCGGCGACCGGAAGGACCGCGATCTGGGCAAGGAAACGCTGGCCGGCGTGCTCGACGGCGACATCCTCATCCACAACCATTGCTATCGCGCCGACGAAATGGCCCTCGTCATGGATATGGCGAAGGAGTTCGGTTACAGGGTTTCGGCGTTTCACCACGCGGTCGAAAGCTACAAGATCGGCGATCTGCTGCGCGAAAACGACGTGTGCAGCGCGATCTGGGCCGATTGGTGGGGCTTCAAGATGGAGGCGTATGACGGCATCCCCGAAAACGCCGCATTGTTGCAGAACGCGGGCGCCTGCGTCGTCATCCATTCCGACGATCAGAACGGCATTCAGCGCCTGAACCAGGAAGCCGCCAAGGCGCAGGCCGACGGCCGCCGCATGGGCATCGACATTTCGGATGCCGAGGTGATCCGCTGGCTCACGCTCAACCCGGCAAAGGCGATGGGCATCGACGCCATGACCGGCAGCCTGCAAAGCGGCAAGATGGCCGATGTCGTGCTGTGGAACGGCGACCCGCTCTCCGTCTATTCCCGGCCCGAGAAGGTGTGGATCGACGGCGCGCTGATGTACGATGCGCGCGACCCCGCCCGCCGTCCGGTGAGCGATTTCGAGCTGGGACAGCCCGGCGAGGGAGATTTCAAATGAGCCGGATCAAGACCGCGCTTCTGGCGCTTGTCGCCTCCGCCGCGATGGCCGCCCCGGCGCTCGCGCAGGATTTCGCCATCACCAATGCGACGCTCGCCACCGGCGAAGTGCGCGACCCCATCCCCAATGCCAGCGTCGTCGTGCGCGGGGGCCAGGTCGTCGCCGCCGGGCCGAACGTGCCCGTCCCGGCCGATATTCGCGTGATCGACGGCACCGGCATGTGGGTGACGCCGGGCCTGTTTTCCCCGCTCACCGATCTTGGCCTGTGGGACGTGGCGGCGGTCGATGAAAGCAATGACCGCTCCGCCGGGCGCTCGCCGTTTTCCGCCGCGCTCGATTTCTCGGTCGCGATCAACCCGGCGAACCAGCATATCATGAGCAGCCGCGCCGGCGGCGTCACGCGCGCCTCGGTCATCGGCTATCCTTCGGGCTCGATCTTTGCAGGACAAGGCGCGATCATCGACCTTGGCGCCGATCGCGATGTCGTGACCCGGCCCCGCGCGTTTCAGATGGTCGCCATCGGCGAAACCGGCGGCAGGCTCGCGGGCGGAAGCCGGGTGGCGGCGCATGCCCTACTGCGCAATGCCTTGCGCGAGGCGCGCGATTTCGGCGCGCGTTCGGGCATTCGCGGCGGCGAATTGCGCCCCGGCAACGTCCGCACCGGCGACGATCTCCCGCTCGACCCCAGGCTCGCCGACGACGCGACCGATCGCGGCACCGACGTGGAGCTGAGCCGGTTCGACGCCGCCGCGCTGGTCCCGGTGGTGAACGGGTCGCAGCCGCTCTACGTGCAGGTCGACCGGGCCGCGGACATTCTGGCCGCGCTCGCGTTGAAAGAGGAATTTGCCGCGCTCGACCTCGTGCTCGTCGGCGCGGCCGAAGGGTGGATGGTCGCCGAACGCATCGCCGCCGCCGGCGTGCCGGTGATCGCGGCGGCATTGCTCGACCTGCCCGAACGGTTCGAGCAGCTCGCCTCCACGCAGAGCAATATCGGCCGCATGGTCGATGCCGGCGTGACCGTCGCGATCGGCCCGTTCATGGACATGGAGCAGCCGCGTTACGCCCCGCAATATGCGGGCAATCTGGTCGGGCTGTCCCGGCTCGACGGGGCGACGGGGCTGAGCTGGGGCGAGGCGTTTGCGGCGATTAGCTCCATCCCTGCGCAGATTTCGGGACAGGGAGGCCGCTCCGGCGTGCTCGCGCCCGGCGCGCATGGCGATGCTGTGCTGTGGGATGGCGATCCGCTCGAAATCTCCTCCGCCCCGGTGCGCGTGTTCATCGACGGGGTGGAACAACCGCTCGACAATCATCAGACGCGGCTGCGCGAACGCTATCGCGATCTCGATGAAAGCCAGCTTCCCAAGGCTTACGTCCACTAGGCTCAAGCAGCACCTGCCCCGGTCGCCATTGGTGCGGCCGGGGCCGATGCCACCGATCTGTCTTGGAACAGAACGCGCGCTGCCCGCGTTCGGGATACCATGCAGAATACAACCGCCGACACCCCCGCGCCGGACCACAATGCGCCGGACAATGCGCCATGGGACATGATCGTGCAGTCCGGCCCGGTCATGATCACCGCGATCCACGCCGGGCACACCATCCGCAAATCGCTGCAACCCTGGCTCGAACTGGGCGAGGTCGACCGCTTGCGCGAAGAAGACCCGCTCACCGATTTCTTCCTGTCGGCGGGCGACACGCTGTTTCGTGCCAATCGTTCGCGGTTCGAGTTCGATCTCAACCGTTCCGCCGACATGGCGGTGACGACCGATCCCGACGACACCTGGGGTCTCAAGGTCTGGAACCCGGACATGCCGCAGGCGGAAAAGGACGCCTCGCTCGCCCTTCATGCCGAATTCTACGCGGCGATCCGCGCCCGGATCGAGGCGATGATCGCCGAGCACGGGCGCATCCTCATCCTCGACCTGCACAGCTATAATCACCGGCGCGACGGGCCGGATGGCGAACCGGCGAGTCCAAAAGACAATCCGGACATCGACATCGGCGCGACGACGATGAACAAGGGTGTGTATGGCGGCCTGCTCGACGGGTTTGTCCAAACGCTCCGCGCCGCGCCCCTGCGCGGGCGGGAGCCGCATGTCGCGGTCAATGTCCGGTGGGAGGATGGCGGCAATTTCCCCGAAACCATGCACGCCGAATATGGCGATGCGGCCTGCATCATGACGCTGGAGTTCAAGAAGGTGTTCATGGACGAATGGGGGCAGAGCGCCGACATTCTCGCGATGCAGGACCTGCGCGCAGGGTTCCTCGCCGCGGTGGAAAACGCCCGCCGTCACCTGTCCCAGATGCCCCCGGCACGATGATGCATAGCGAGGCGAAAGAGCGACGGGCCGCCGCATTGTGCGATGCCGCGATCGAGGTCGACAAGCAGCTCGCCGAAATGGACATGCGCATCGACTGGCTGACCCGGCTGACGCCTGTGAACATCGACGATATCGCGGTGGAGTTTCAGTCGTCCGGCTATCGCACCATGCCCGACAGCACCTATGGCGAGGGTCTTGTCGATGACGCGCCCGGTTTTCGTAAGGCGCTGTTCGACCTCCCCGTGCGCGAAATCGCGAACCCGCGCGTGCAGGCGCTCCTCCTTGAAAAGCAGCGCGAACTCGACCGGCAGATCGAGCTTGTCCGGATGCGCGATTGCGACGGCTTCATCATGGCCAGCATCGACCTGTTTGGCCATGTCGACGAACAATTGCTCGACACGGCAACGCGCATTCTCGCCGATGTGCCGGTGATCCCGCGCGATACCTCCGACGTCGATGCCGATTATGTCCGCGACGCCGCCGAGGCCGAGGTCGCGCGGTACAAGGCCGCCGACGAAAGCTTCGAATGCCGCGTCATCATCGACGAAACGCCGGGCACCTCGCTCTACACCTCGATGGGCAATTTCCACATCGCCTTCGATTATCGCACGCATCATGCCCGCGTCGCCCCGCTCATCCAACATGAGGTCGGCACCCATGTCGTGACCCGGCACAACGGGCGGATGCAACCGCTGCGCACGCTGGCGGGCGGGCTGGCCGATTATGACGAGTTGCAGGAAGGGATCGCCGTTCTTGCCGAATATCTCGCCGGCTATCTGCCCGCGGCGCGGCTGCGCCTGCTCGCCGCGCGGGTGGTCGCCGCCCATATGGCGGTGAAGGAGGAAAGCGGCCCGAACATCTACGCCTGCCTGACCGACGAACACGGCATCGGCAATGAAATGGCCTTCGACACGGCCGTGCGCGCGAAACGTGGCGGCGGGCTGACGAAGGATGCGCTTTATCTGAAAGGCCTGGCCGAATTGCTGGCCCATCTTCGCCACGGCGGCGATTTCGAGATCCTGTTCCTCGGCAAGTTCGCGTTGAAGCAATTGCCCACCCTCGAACATCTGCTGGACGAAGGGATCGTGCGCCGTCCCGCGATCCTGCCGACCTATGTGACCGATCCCCCCGCAATCGAACGACTGGCGCGGGTGCGAAACCTGTCGCTGGAATCCCTCTACCAGGAAAGACCCGAAACATGAGCGAGACCATTCGCATCGCCTTTGTCGTCAACGATCTGATGACCGAGCAGGACAATTACACCACCATCCGCCTCGCCCGCAAAGCGATCGCGCGCGGCCATCAGGTCGCCTTCGTCGGGCTGGGCAATTTCATCTACGACTGGGCCGACGGCATCTGCGCGATGGCGCATGTGAGCAAGAACGCGCAATTCGATACCGACAAGGAATATCTCGCCTATCTGCACGGCGGCGAACCCGACCGGCGGCGCATCGTGCTCAAAGACTGGGACATCCTCATGCTGCGCGGCGATCCGGCGGTCGAAATGGGCAAGCGCGACTGGGCACCATCGTCCAGCCTGCTGTTCGCGCAGCTCGCCTCGCTCAACAACACCATCGTATTGAACGACCCGAAACATCTGACCGACGCGGTCAACAAGACCTATTTTCAGAATTTTCCCGAGGAAATCCGCCCCGAAACCACCATCACCCGCGAACCGTCGGAAATCGCGCGCTTCCTCGACGCGCATGACAACAAGGGCGTGATCAAGCCGCTGCAAGGTTCGGGCGGCCAGGGCGTCTTCATCATCAACGAGGAAAATCGCCAGAACCTCAACCAGATCGTCGAGGCGGTGATCCGCGACGGCTACGCCATCGTGCAGGAATATCTCCCCGCTGCGAGCGAGGGCGACCTGCGCATGATTACGCTGAACGGGCGGCCCTTGAAGGTGGACGACACCTACGCCTGCCTCCACCGCTTCAGCCAGACGGAGGATCACCGCTCCAACATTTCGGCCGGCGGCGGGGTGGAAATGGTGACCCCGCCCGATGCCGCGCTGCGCATCGCGGAGATCGTCGGGCCCAAACTCATCGACGATGGCATGTATCTGACCGGCCTCGACATCGCCGGCGACAAGATGATGGAGATCAATGTCGACACGCCGGGCGGGCTGAACTTCATCGAGGATATGAGCGAGGTGAATTTCTCCGGCGCGATCCTCGACGATCTGGAGCGCAAGGTCCGGCTGCAGAAGCAATATGGCGGCACGCTTTCCAATCGCGAGCTTGCCGTGCTCTGACCCTCGCAAGACCCGCGTCCATGCAAAAAGGGCCCCCGCCACCGTGGCGAGGGCCCTTTTTTATAGGCGCGAACGATGCGACGCGATCAATCGTCGTCGTCGTCGAGCTTTCGCCCGGTGTCGAACACGCGCCGCTCGGCCAGCATCCTGAGCAGGCCATAGGTCATCGCCAGCAGCACCAGCGCGAAGGGCAGCCCGGTCACGATGGCGGCGGTCTGCAACGCGCCCATCCCGCCGCTCCACAACAGGGCACCGGCCAGCACGCCGATCGCCACCGCCCATGTCACGCGCGGGGTAAACCCGGCCTCCTGATGCCCGCCCGATGCGATCATCGCCGTCACCAGCGCGCCTGAATCGGCCGAGGTCACGAAGAACGTCGCGACGATCACGATGGCGAGCCCCGATGCGAGATCGGACAGCGGATAATGGCTGAGGAAGGCGAACAATGCGTCGGGCATGCTGGCCGCGACCGCCTCCGACAATCCGCCGGCACCGAACAGCTCGATGTAAAGCGCGCTGTCGCCGAAAATCGTCATCCACGCAAAGGTGAACAGCGTCGGCACCAGCAGCACGCCGAGAATGAATTCGCGGATCGTGCGGCCATAGGAAATGCGCGCGATGAAGATGCCGACGAACGGCGACCAGCTGATCCACCAGGCGTAGTAGAAGATCGTCCAGCTGCCCTGCCATTCGCCGGCGGTATAGGTTTCGGTCCAGGTCGAGAGATAGACGAATTGTTGCAGGTAATAGCCGATGTTCTGCACGAACCCGTCGAGCAGGAATACCGTCGGCCCCGCGATCAGCACGAACAGCGCCAGCCCGACGGCCAGCGCCATGTTCACCTCCGACAGGATGCGGATCCCCTTGTCGAGGCCCATCGCGACCGAAATCGTGGCAAGCGCGGTGATGACCGCGATCAGGATCGCCTTCACCAGCCCCGTTTCCGGAAGGCCGGTGAGCAGGGCGAGCCCTGCGTTGATCTGCGACGCCCCGAAACCGAGCGAGGCGGCAACGCCGCACACCGTCGCCGTGATGGCCAGCACGTCGATCAGATCGACGAGGAAGGTCGGCATGCGCGGAAACGCTTCCTTCAGGAACGAGCCGATGCTGAGCGTCAATTCGCGATTGTAGCAGATATAGGCGAGCGACAGGCCGATGATGGCATAAATGCCCCACGCATGCAGGCCCCAGTGCAGGAAGGTCAGGCCCATCGCATGCTGCGCATTGCCGGCCAGCCCGCGGACCAGCGCCGCATCGGGGTCGGAAAACGCGCTCAAGGGCGGGGCGGAGAAATGGAGCACGGGTTCGGCAACGCCGTAGAACAGGAGGCCGATGCCCATGCCCGCGCTGAACAGCATGGCGAACCAGCTGGGCAGCGAATATTGCGGCTTTGCCTTCACCCCGCCAAGCCGGACATTGCCGCGCCGCGTGAACGCGAGATAGCCGCAGGTAATCAGCATCACGTTCACGGTGAGCACGAGCAGCCAGCCGAAATTGGTCGTCGCCCATGCCTGCACCGCGTTGAACCGGTCCGCCGCATCGTCGGGATCGAGCACCGCCGCCGCGATCAGTGCGGAAATGGCCGCGATCGCACCGAAGAACACCGTTGGTTTGAAAGTGGCGGGATTCGTATCCGCCGCGCCTGTGCCTGCCATAAAACCTGTCTTTCCAACTGTTCGGTCCGGATCCGGACGCGCGATGCGAACCGCCCCTCTATCGAAAAAGGGATGGTTCGTAAGCCGCATTG
The DNA here is from genome assembly GCF_016745095.1 of Croceicoccus sp. YJ47. Taxonomy (NCBI): domain Bacteria; kingdom Pseudomonadati; phylum Pseudomonadota; class Alphaproteobacteria; order Sphingomonadales; family Erythrobacteraceae; genus Croceicoccus; species Croceicoccus sp. YJ47. Next base: position 2,175,684 of record NZ_CP067087.1, on the reverse strand, counting down.
CGTGAATTCACGCGCTTTTAGGTGTGCGGATGTTCGGTGTGACGCCGCGGATAGGCGGTGTGTGTCGATTTTGCAACAACGATCAAAAACATGGCAAATGTTATGTTGCAACGGGTGGCCATCGCCCGGAACCTTCCGTAGCCGACCCCCATCGCGAGTGCGGACCACCTGCGCAATGCTGCGCCTCGTCCCTCGCGATCAAGTCTGAACGCTGTGGCCATTCGCGCCGCAGACCGCAAAAACGGGGAAGAAAATATGTTCAAGCTGAGCAGCCGCGTGTCCGCTGGTGCGATGGCGATTGTGCTCGCGGTGCCGGCCATCGCGCAGGACGTGACCACGCCGACACCCAATCCGCCCGTACCCGCGTCCAAGGCAAAGCCGAAGCCCGCTCGTCAGGGCGGCGTGACCGAGATCATCGTGACCGCGACGAAGCAGACCGAAAGCCTGCAGGACGTCGCCGTATCGGTGAACGCCATCGGTCAGGAAGAGCTGCAAAACCTGGGCGTCGCGACCTTCGACGATTACCTGGCGCAGCTTCCCAACGTGACCGCGGGCGGCAGCGGACCGGGGCAGAGCACGATCTACATTCGCGGCCTTGCCTCCACCACGCCGAACCTCACCACCGCGGGCGTCGCGGGCCTCGCGCCCAACGTGGCGATGTATCTCGATGAGCAGCCGCTTTCGCAGCCGGGCCGCAATCTCGACGTGTATGCCGCCGATCTCGAACGGATCGAGGTGTTGTCCGGGCCGCAGGGCACCCTGTTCGGCGCAAGCTCGCAGGCGGGCGTCGTCCGGCTCATCACCAACAAGCCGCGCCTGTCCGGCTTTGACGCAGGGTTCAGCGCGGAAACCTCCTTCACCAAGGGCGGCGAAACCAGCTACAAGGCGGAGGCCATGCTCAACGTGCCGGTCACCGACCGGCTCGCATTGCGCGGCGTCGTCTATCTCGACGATCAGGGCGGCTATATCGACAATGTCGCGGGCACGCGTTCGGCCCGCGACAGCGCCCGTTTCCGCGCCGCGGCACCCCGCGCGACAATGGCGTCCCCGTCAGCCCGCAGCGCGGCGGTTTCCAGGCCGGTGCCGACCTGTCGGGCGTGAATTTCATCGACGCCAACAATGACGGGCTGGTCGAGGAAAACTTCAACGACACGCAATATGCCGGTTTCCGGGCCAGCGCGCTTTACGAATTCACGCCCGACTGGCGCCTGACCGTCGCGCATACGCGGCAGAGCGTGGAATCGGACGGCGTGTTCTTTGCCGATCCCGAACTCGACCTCGACGATCTGGAGATTCAGCGGTTCGAGGATGACCGGCTGGAGGACGATTTCTCCAACACCGCATGGACGGTCGAGGGACGGCTCGCCATGCTCGACATCGTCTACACCGGTGCCTACACCGACCGCGAAACCGCGCAGCGCATCGATTACACCGATTACCTGTTCGCGGGGCAATATCTGCCCTATTACATCTGCGACGGTTCGGTGTCCTACCCCGGTGCCAACGCGCCGTCCGGCACGTGCCAGGCGCCGAACCTGTATGTCACGTCCGACACCTCGGCCAAAACCTTCACGCAGGAATTCCGCGTCAGCACGCCGCAGGAAAACCGCCTGCGCGGGACGGCGGGCGTGTTCTATTCCGATCTCACGCTGAAGGAACGCAACGACTACACCTATCCCGGCAGCGAGATGATCGACCTGTTCGGCGGGTCGTTCCCGGACAATTTCCCCTTCCCCGGCGCGTATCAGTCGGACGCAGGCCCGTTCCCCTATGGCGTGATCTTCCGCAACGATGTGAAGCGCACGGACGAACAGTTCGGCCTGTTCGGCGAGGCGTCGTTCGACATCATTCCCGATGTTCTCACCATCACCGGCGGCGCGCGCTACTATGACGTGTCGGTCGGGTTCGCGGGCACGGCCAATTCGTCCTTCTGCAACAGCAGCGGGACGGATGAAAACGCGTTCGGCACCAACCTGTCCGACCTTTACGACGGCGACGGGCAATATACCTTCATCGGCAGCTGCAGCGAAAACCTGCGGCAGACGTTCAATGCCGGCGACAGCGTCGAGGACATCATGAACGCCGGGCTTTCGGCGACGCAGGCGCAGCAGGTGTTCAACGCCCTTTCCGCGCCGGACGAAGCGCGCGCGAAGGGCACGATCTTCAAGGGCACGCTGACCTACACCCCGACCGAGGATCTGCTGTTCTACGCCACCTATTCCGAAGGGTTCCGTCCCGGCCTGCTCAACCGGCCCGGCGGCGCGCAGGGTCCGAACGGCTTCACCGTGCCGTTCGAGCTCGACACCGACGAGGTGCAGAATTACGAGATCGGCTGGAAGATGGAGCTGCTCAACCGCGAGCTGCGCTTCAACGGCAGCGCCTTCTACGTCGACATCAGCCGGTTGCAGACGACGATCTTCGACCCCAGCATCACCAATCTGTTCTTCTCCGACAATGCGGCGAACGCGGACATCTGGGGTGTCGAGGGCGATCTGACCTATGCGCCCTATGCGGTGCCGGGGCTGACCGTGGCGGGGGCGTTCTCCTTCCTCGATACCGAGATTACCGAGGTGCTCACCCCGACCGACGACGTGCAGACAGGCGAACCGCTGGCCTACGCCCCCGGTTTCCAGGGCAATCTGCGCGCCCGTTACGAATGGGATCTGAGCAGCGAGCTGACCGCCCATGTCATGCCGCAGATGCGCTACTCGGCGTCGAAATACACCGACATCATCCTGATCAACCGGCTGGAACTCGACAGCTATACGACGTTCGGGGCGACGGCGGGCGTGACCAACGGAACGTGGTCGGCGGAATTGTTCGGTGAGAACCTGACCGATACGCGGGCCGAAATCGCGGGCAATTTCTACTACGATCGCGCCCGGATCACGACGAACCGGCCGTTGACGGTCGGCCTGCGCGTGTCCTTCGATTACTGAGGATGACGCGGCCTTGACAGGCGCATGGGCGGCGGGGCGGCTTCGGGCTTGCCCCGCCGCTTTGCATTTGGGAGCAGGCGGTGGCACGGGATGCAGGCGATGACCGACGATAACAACACGATGACACAGGCGCAGAACGCGCTGCGCGAGGGGCGCTTTGCCGAGGGGCTGGCGCATGCGCGCGCGGTGCTCGATACGGGGGAGAACGCCGATGCGCTCTACGCCGCCGCGGTCGCTGCGCGCTATCTCGGCGACTATGCGAGCGCGGAGGAGTATCTCGCCCGGCTGCACACCGCGTCGCCGGAATACGGGCGCGGCTGGCAGGAGCAGGGACACCTCGCCCGCGCGCAGGGGCAAGCGGAGCGCGCGCGCGATGCCTATACCCGGGCGTGCCGGTTCAACCCTTTTCTCGATGCCGCGTGGAGAGCGCAGGCCGAATTGCTGACCGCCGCCGGGAAACCGGGCGAGGCGGCGCAGGCCATGGCGCAGGCGGAGCGGCTGCGCGCCCTGCCCCGCGAGCTGGTCGCGGTGGGGCATCATCTGCACGAAGGGCGCCTGCTCCGGGCCGAGGAAATCTGCCGCCATTATCTGCGCCGCCATCCCCGCGACGTGGAGGCGATGCGCCTGCTCGCCGAAATCGGCAGCCGGCTGGGCATTGTCGACGACGCGGAATTCCTGCTTGAAAGCGCGGTCGCCTTTGCGCCCGACAATGTGCAATTGCGGCTCGACTATATCGCCGCGCTGCGCAAGCGGCAGAAATTCGCCCGCGCGCGGGAGGAGGCCGAGGCGCTTTACCGCACCGATCCCGACAACCCGCTGTTTCAGTCGCACCTCGCGATCGAGGCGATGCAGACCGGCGATTACGAGCAGGCGTTCGACCTGTTCGATGCGGTGCTGGCCCGCCTGCCAAACGATCCCGCCACGCTGACTTCGCGCGGCCATGCGCTGAAAACCCGGGGGCGGCAGGAGGATGCGGTCGCGTCCTACCGCGCGGCCATCGCCGCCGCGCCCGCGCATGGCGATGCGTGGTATGCGCTCGCCAATCTGAAGACCTGGCGGTTCGACGATACCGACCGGGCGGAGATGGCCGCGCTCCTGCGCCGCGGCGATCTGGCGTTCATGGACCGGGTCCACCTCGAATTCGCGATGGCGAAGGCGGCGGAGGATGCAGGGGATTACGACACCGCCTTTGCCCATTACGCCGCCGGCAACGACCTCAAACGCCGGCAGACCCGCTATGACCCGGACCGGATGAGCGAGGAGCTGAACCGGCAGAAAGCGGCCTGCACGCCCGAACTGTTCGCCGCCCATGAAAAGAGCGGCGATCCCGCGCCCGATCCCATTTTCATCGTCGGCCTGCCGCGCGCGGGTTCGACCTTGCTGGAACAGATTCTCGCCTCGCACTCGATGGTCGACGGGACGATGGAGCTGCCCGATATCCTCGCGCTCGCGCACAGGTTGCGCGGGCGGCGGGCCGGGCAATCGCGCTACCCCGAAATTCTTCATGAATTGCGCGATGAACAATTCGCGAAATTCGGCCATGACTATATCGAGAACACGCGCATCCATCGTCAGGGGGCGCCGTTCTTCATCGACAAGATGCCGAACAATTTCCGGCATGTCGGGCTAATCCATCTCATCCTGCCGAACGCGAAAATCATCGATGCGCGCCGGGCGCCGATGGATTGCTGCTTTTCGGGGTTCAAGCAGCTCTTCGCCGAAGGGCAGGAGTTCACCTACGGCCTCAAAGAAATCGGGCGCTATTACCGCGATTACGTCGATCTCATGGCGCATTGGGACGAGGTGCTGCCGGGCCGCGTCCTGCGCGTGCAACACGAGGATGTTCTCGACGATCTGGAGGGGCAGGTGCGCCGCATGCTCGACCATTGCGGACTGCCGTTCGAAGAGGCCTGCCTCGATTTCCACCGCACCGACCGCGCCGTCCGCACGGCCAGTTCGGAACAGGTGCGCCGCCCGATCAACCGTTCGGGGGTCGATGCGTGGAAACCCTTCGAACCCTGGCTCGGCGAGCTCAGGGCCGCGCTTACTCCTCGATAAACTCGCTTTCCTCCGAAAACGGCTCCAGCGCGGCGGACATGGGCGAAGTGCGCGGCAGGATCTGATACGGCTGCTGCTGATCGTTGGGGACGGCCTCGCTGCGGAAGATGCGCCAGATCGCGAACACCATCGCGGCGCCGATGACCCCGGCGATGAAGAGGTAAAGCCCCGCCGGCCCGATCATCTGCATGGCGAGCGACCCCGCGATCGGCCCCGCCGCCGCCCCCGCCGAATAGACGAGGATCAGCCCGCCGCTCGCGCTCAACTGCTCCTCCTCGGTGAGGCGGTCATTGGTATGCGCGACGCATAGCGGGTAGAGCGCGAACACCATCCCGCCCAGCAGCGCACCCGCCAGCGCCATCGCCCACACGACCGCGCCCGCCAACGCCAGCGCGACCGCCGCCAGCGCCCCGCCCACCGTCGCCACCAGGATCACGAGCCGGCGATCGAACCGGTCCGAAAGATGGCCCATCGGATATTGCAGTGCGACCCCGCCCGCGATCACCGCGCTGATGAAAAAGGTGATGTTGCCGATGGCAAGGCCCGATTGCCGCCCCGCCACCGCGGCCAGGCCGTAGAACGCGCCGAGTGCCAGCCCCGTCGCCCCCACGCCCACCAGCCCGAGCGGCGACGCGCGAAACAATGCGGGCAGCGCGATATGGCTCTGCGCCTCGATATCCGGGCTCGCAATGCGGGTCAGCGCGACCGGGATCACGGCAAGCGATACCAGCACCGACGACACCACGAAGGGCAGCATCGGCGACCCTTCGAGATTGACGAAGAACTGCCCCGCCGCCTGCCCGGAATAGAGCGCGATCATGTAGGCGGCGAGGATCGTGCCCCGCGTTTCCACCGTGGCGCGCCGGTTGAGCCAGCTTTCGATGCACAGATACACGCCCGCGATGCAAAGCCCGTCGACAAAGCGCAGCACGATCCACAGCACCAGATGCGGAAAGATCGCATAGGTCAGCGTGCTCGCCGAGAGCAGCGACACCACCGCCCCGAAGGCGCGAATATGCCCGACCCGCGCGACCAGCCCGCCCATGCGGAACGAGCCCGCCGTCAACCCAGCGAAATAGGCCGTCGTGAGCAAGGCGATGAACGGCGCGGACACGCCCGCCGCCTCCAGCCGGATGGACAGCAGCGTGCCGACGAACCCATTGCCCAGCATCAGCAGCGCCACCGCGATCAGCAGGCTGCCGACGGCCTTCACCGGTTCGAATTGTCGCATCGATCTGCTCCTTTGCGGTCGAACCCGGCACCTGGCCGCGGCGGCCATGCGATGCGCGCATGCGAATCACCTCGCCCGCGCGCAGGGCGCCCTAGTCGCAAGTGACCGCCACGTATAGCAAAAGCGGGACAGGCACCGACCGGCGGGGCCGAAGCCGCGATTCAGACGGGCGCGAACACCACCGGCGCGTCGCCCGGCGCCCATGGCTCGCGCTTTGTCATGATGGCGGCGAACAGTTCCGATTCCAGATGGCCGTTCAACCATTCGCGCACATGCGGCACCGGGGCATCGGCGAACCATGCGCGGTCCACCGCGGCAAATTGCCGGACGAAGGGAAAGATCGCGGCATCCACGATCCCGCGCGCATGGCCGCAAAGCTGCGCGGCTTGCGACAATCGCGTGTCGAGATCGCGCAGAAACCGCATCCCCGCCGCGCGATGGGCCAGCGGATCGGACCCGTGGCGTTCGGGATATTTATAACGGTCGAGGTCATGCTTGAAACCGCCGTCATTCGCCGCGATCAGCGCGGGATCGTCGCGGTCGAGCCACCCTTCGGGATCGTGGCGGGACAGTGCGGCGCGCATGATGTCGATGCTTTCGTCGACGACCGTCCCGTCGGCCATGACCAGCACCGGCACGGTTCCCTTCGCCGACGCGGCGAGCAGCGCATCGGGCTTCGCACTCAGCTTCACCTCCCGCAATTCGCAGCGCGTTCCCGTTATCATCAGCGCGAGGCGCGCCCGCATCGCATAGGGGCACCGCCGAAAGCTGTAGAGCACCGGCAGACCGGTTTCGCCGCCATGCGCATTCATCGTTCAGCCTCCCCCATGCTTGCCCCGACATGAGCGCGCCCCTGCGCCGCGGCGAGCGTTTCCTGCCGGTGGCGTTCGCGCGCCGAGGCTTTCTGCGCCTCGGTCCGCGTCGCGTGGCAGGCGGGGCAGGACACCCCTTCCTCGAACAAGGGCGAGTGCAGATCCGCCGCCGCGACCGGTTCCCGGCACGCATGACACAGCGCATGGGTGCCGACCGACAGTCCGTGGCCGACCGCGACGCGCTGATCGAAGACGAAGCATTCGCCCTGCCACAGGCTCTGCGCCGCTGGGATTGTTTCGAGATAGCGCAGGATACCGCCCTTGAGATGGTGGACGTCCTCGACCCCTTCGCTTTTCAAGAACGCGGTCGATTTTTCGCAGCGGATGCCGCCGGTGCAGAACATCGCGACCCTCGGCGCCTTCCCCTCGCCCAGCAGGCGGTCGCGCTCCTGCCGGAACCAGTCGGGAAAATCGCGGAAACTTGCGGTTTTCGGGTCGATCGCACCCTCGAACGTGCCGATGCGCACCTCGTAATCGTTGCGCGTGTCGATCACGATCGTGGCCGGGTCGCGGATGAGCGCGTTCCAGTCCTCCGGCTCGACATAGGTGCCGACGCTCGCGCGCGGGTCGATGTCCGCCTGTCCCATGGTGACGATCTCGCGCTTGATCCGCACCTTCATCCGGTGGAACGGCATGGTGGGCGCGGCGGAATATTTCACGTCGAGCGCGTCGCAATCGGACAGGCTACGAATATGGCGCAGCACCGCGTCGATTCCCGCATCCGTCCCCGCGATGGTGCCGTTGATCCCCTCCGGCGCGAGGAGCAGTGTGCCGCGAATACCCTCTGCCCGGCACAGGTCGAGCAGCGGCGCACGCAGCGTTTCGCAATCCTCGAACCGGGCAAAGCGGTAGAGCGCGGCCACGCGGACGGGCGGCGTAGCGGGCGCGGAGGGATCGGCACGGTCGGTCGGCAGGCAAGCGTCGGTCATGCGCGCAGTCCCTAGCCGCAATCGCGCCGCGCGTCAGCATCCGATCCGCCATTCCCGGCATCGGGCGACGATCCCGGCCCCGCATCAGGCCCCGCCAGCACATCGCCCAAGGCCCGCACCGCGGCCGAGCCCTCCACCCGCCCCATCGTCTCCCGCTCCGCCACGAGACCGACCCGCCGCCGCATCGCGAACCCGTCGAGCGGGACCAGCCGCAAGCCCGGCGCCGCGTGGCACGCCGGCATCACCGTCATGCCCAGCCCCGCCCGCACCAGCGCGGCGGCGGTTTCGTCGTTCGTCGTGCGCGACGCCATGAAGGGGCGGATGCCGGCCTGCGTGAAGAAACGGCTCGTTTCAGGCAGCACCTCGCACCATCGGCGCACGATCATCGGTTCGCGGACCAGCTCGTCCGCCGTGACCGCCGCCCGGTCCGCCAGCGGATGGTCCTCCGCCATGGCAAGGAGATACGGCTCCTCGAACAGGTCGCGCAGGCACAGCGCATCGTCCGGCACCGGCCCCGCGACGAGATCGAGCCGCCCGCGCCGCAGGCTCTGCATCAGGTCGCGCATGCGGCCATGGGCCACCTCGATCCGGATGGCGTCCTCGGCGCGCAGCGCGGCGCCGACTGCCCGCCCGCTCAGCGCCGCCGGCAGCGTCGAGGCGATGCCGATGCGGATGAGCATGGAGGGCGCATCGTCCGCCGCTTCGCGTTCCGCCGCGGCGAATTCCCGCTCGATCAGCCGGGCATGATGCATGAAGCGCGTGCCCGCCGTCGTCAGCTCGACCCGGCGATTGTTCCGTTCGAACAGGACCGTGCCGAGCAGCCGTTCCAGCTTGGCAATGCCGGAGGACAGCGTAGGCTGCGACACCTGCGCAGAGGCGGCGGCGGCCGAAAACGTGCCCTGTTCGACCACGGCAAGGAAATAGCGCACGAGATAGCGTTCGATCATAGACCAGACCTATCGTATCGATAAGGCCGTATCAATTGCATCCCCCCGCCCCATGGGATTAGAACGCAATTAACACGAGATCCGAGAGGAAACCCATGACCCCCCAGTTCGAGTTCGACATAGACGAGAATGCGCGCATGATCCGCGACACGGTGCAACGGTTCGCCCGCGAACAGATCGAACCGCTCGCCGCGAAGATCGACGCGGAGGACAGCTTCCCCCGCGCGCTATGGCCGCAGATGGGCGAACTTGGCCTCCACGGCATGACCGTGCCGGAGGAATTCGGCGGGCTGGGGCTCGGCTATCTGCACCATGTCATCGCGTGCGAGGAGGTGAGCCGGGCATCCGCGTCGGTCGGCCTGTCCTATGGCGCGCATTCCAACCTTTGCGTCAATCAGATCGCGCGGTGGGGCAATGATGCGCAAAAGGCGAAATTCCTGCCGAAACTGGTCAGCGGGGAACATGTCGGCTCGCTCGCGATGAGCGAGACGAACGCAGGCTCCGACGTGGTGTCGATGAAGCTGAAGGCGGACAGGGCCGACGGCGGCTGGACCCTTAACGGCAACAAGTTCTGGATCACCAACGCGCCTTATGCCGACACGCTCGTCGTCTATGCCAAGACGGACATGGACGCGGGCGCGAAGGGGATCACCGCCTTCCTGATCGAGAAGGATTTCAAGGGGTTCTCCATCGGTCAGAAGATCGACAAGATGGGGATGCGCGGCTCGCCCACGGTCGAGCTCGTCTTCGACGATTGCTTCGTGCCCGACGACAACGTCATGGGCGGCATCGGCGAAGGGGTGAAGGTGCTGATGAGCGGCCTCGATTACGAGCGCGTCGTATTGTCCGGCATTCAGCTCGGCATCATGCAGGCCTGCCTCGACGTGGTGCTCCCCTATCTTCGCGAGCGTCAGCAGTTCGGCAAACCCATCGGCGAGTTTCAGCTCATGCAGGCGAAGATCGCGGACATGTATGTCGCGCTGCAATCGGCGCGGGCCTATGTCTATGCCGTGGCGAAGGCGTGCGACGCGGGGCGCACGACGCGCTTCGACGCGGCAGGCGCGATCCTGTTGTCGAGCGAGAACGCCTTTCGCGTCGCGAACGAGGCGGTGCAGGCAATGGGCGGCGCCGGCTATACCAAGGACTGGCCGGTGGAGCGTTTCCTGCGCGATGCGAAACTGCTCGACATCGGTGCGGGCACCAATGAAATCCGGCGCATGCTGATCGGGCGGGAGTTGATGAAATCATGAGCGGTCCCGTCCTCACCTCGACCCTCGACATGGCGAGCCCGGAGGCCCGGCAACGCGCCGCGCACAACCGGAAACTCGTCGAAGACCTGCGCAGCCACGTCGCCGCCGCCGCGCTGGGCGGCAGTGAAAAGCATCGCGAACGCCACGTGTCGCGCGGCAAGCTGCTCGCCCGCGACCGGGTGGAGCGGCTGCTCGACCCCGGTGCGCCCTTCCTCGAAATCGGGCAGCTCGCCGCGCATGGCATGTACGAAGGCGACGTGGCGGGCGCAGGCATGATCGCCGGCGTCGGGCAGGTTGCCGGACGCTGGGTGATGATCGCGGCCAACGATCCCACGGTGAAGGGCGGCAGCTACTATCCCATGACAGTGAAGAAGCATTTGCGTGCGCAGGAAATCGCCCGCGAAAATCGCCTCCCGTGCATCTATCTCGTCGACAGCGGCGGCGCGAACCTCCCCTATCAGGCGGAGGTTTTTCCCGACCGCGACCATTTCGGGCGCATCTTCTATAATCAGGCGCAGATGAGCGGCATGGGCATCCCGCAGATCGCCTGCGTCATGGGAAGCTGCACGGCGGGCGGCGCCTATGTCCCCGCCATGTCCGACGAAACCGTGATCGTGCGCGAACAGGGCACGATCTTCCTCGCCGGACCGCCATTGGTCAAGGCCGCCACGGGCGAGGAGATCAGCGCGGAGGATCTGGGCGGCGGCGACCTGCACGCGCGCAAATCGGGCGTGGCCGACCACCTCGCCGAAAACGACGATCATGCGCTCACCATCGTGCGCGACATCGTCAGCCATCTGGGCGTGAACAACCCCGCCCCGCTCGCGTTTCAGGAACCGCGCGAACCCAAGTTCGATGCCGAGGATCTCTACGCCCTGATCCCCGACGACGTGCGCGCGCCCTATGACGTGCACGAGGTGATCGCCCGGCTCGTCGACGGGAGCGAATTTCACGAGTTCAAGCCGCTCTATGGCAATACGCTGGTCTGCGGGTTCGCGCATGTCATGGGCATGCCGGTCGCGATCCTCGCCAACAATGGCGTATTGTTCAGCGAAAGCGCACAGAAAGGCGCGCATTTCATCGAACTCGCCTGTCAAAGGCGCGTGCCGCTCCTCTTCCTGCAAAATATCTCCGGTTTCATGGTCGGCGGGAAATACGAGGCGGAAGGCATCGCCAAACACGGCGCGAAACTCGTCACCGCGGTCGCCTGCGCGCAGGTGCCGAAGATCACCGTCGTCATCGGCGGCAGCTTCGGCGCGGGCAATTACGGCATGTGCGGCCGGGCGTATCAACCGCGCTTCATGTTCACCTGGCCCAATGCGCGCATCTCGGTCATGGGCGGCGAACAGGCGGCAAGCGTGCTCGCCACCGTGCACCGCGATGCCGACAACTGGAGCGAGGAGGAGGCCGAGGCATTCAAGGCCCCCATCCGCGAGAAATACGAAACCGAGGGCAATCCCTATTACGCGACGGCGCGATTGTGGGACGATGGCGTCATCGACCCCGCGCAAACGCGCGAGGTGATCGCCCTGTCCCTTTCGGCCAGCCTCGAGGCGCCGATCCCCGACCATGCGCCCTTCGGCGTGTTCAGGATGTGATCTGACATGATGAAATCCCTTCTCATCGCCAATCGCGGCGAAATCGCATGCCGGATCATCCGCACCGCCCGCGCCATGGGCATCCGCACGGTCGTGGTCCATTCCGATGCCGATGCACGCTCGCCCCACGTGCGCATGGCGGACGAGGCCGTGCATATCGGCCCCTCGCCCGCCAATGAAAGCTACCTTGTCGGCGAACGTATCATCGCCGCGGCGAAGGATACGGGCGCCGAGGCGATCCATCCCGGCTATGGCTTCCTGTCCGAAAACGCGGGCTTTGCGCAAGCGGTGATCGATGCAGGGCTGATCTGGGTCGGGCCGAAACCGTCGAGCATCGACGCCATGGGCCTGAAGGACGCGGCCAAGACGCTGATGCGGGAGGCCGGTGTGCCGGTGACGCCCGGTTACGACGGCGCGGATCAGTCGCCCGAACGGTTGAGGGGGGAAGCGGACAAGATCGGCTATCCCGTGTTGATCAAGGCGGTCGCGGGCGGCGGTGGCAAGGGCATGCGCAAGGTCGACGACGCGGCCGATTTCGACGCCGCGCTGCAATCCTGCCGCCGGGAGGCCAGCGCGAGCTTTTCCAATGACGCGGTCCTGCTCGAAAAATGGATGACCGCGCCGCGCCATATCGAGGTGCAGGTGTTCGGCGATTCGCACGGCAATGTCGTCCATCTGTTCGAGCGTGACTGCTCGCTTCAACGCCGCCATCAAAAGGTGATCGAGGAAGCGCCCGCCCCCGGCATGGACGAAAGCACCCGCGCCGAAATCTGCGCCGCCGCCGTCCGCGCGGCGAAGGCCGTCGCTTACGAGGGCGCCGGCACGATCGAATTCATCGCCGATACCAGCGACGGCCTGCGCGCCGATCGCATCTTCTTCATGGAGATGAACACCAGGCTTCAGGTCGAGCACCCGGTGACCGAGGAAATCACCGGCGTCGATCTCGTCGAATGGCAATTGCGCGTCGCGGCGGGCGAACCGATCCCCATGGCGCAGGACGATCTGTCCATCGACGGCCACGCGGTCGAGGCGCGCCTCTATGCCGAGGATCCCGCGACCGGCTTCCTGCCCAGCACGGGGCGGCTGGAGCATCTGTGGTTCGGCGAGGCGGACCGGATCGAAACCGGGGTCGAGGAAGGGGGCGAGGTGTCGCCGTTCTACGACCCGATGGTGGCCAAGGTCATCTGTCACGGCGACACGCGGGAGGAGGCGATCGACGCGCTCGCCCTCGCCCTGTCGCAGACGGAGGTGTTCCCGGTGCGCACCAATGCCGGGTTCCTGGTGCGTGCGCTGAACGATGCGGATTTCCGGGCCGCCGATCTCGACACCGGCTTTATCGCGGACCGGGGCGATGCGCTGATCCCCGCGGGCGAGCCGGACGATGCCGACTGGCTCGTGGCGGCGCGCATCGCGGCGGAGGATGACGATGGCGAACCGATGCTGTCGGGTTTCCGGCTCAACCGGGCACCCCGTCGCGCGGTGACGCTGGCGTTCAAGGGCGACGTGCGCACCATCGACCTCGCCCATGCGGATGACGAAACCGTGTGGGTGGGCGAGGACGACGACGATTTGGACTTTGTCGACGACGTCGCGGCCGAAGCGGTGGTGTCGGGCTATCGCGATGCGGGGCGCGTCGTGCTCTTCAATGCGGGAACCGCCTATGCCTTCGATACTGCCATTCGCGGGACCGGCGCGGCGGCGGCGGGCGACGGGGCGATCCTCGCGCCGATGCCGGGCAAGGTGCTCTCCGTCGACGTGGCCGAGGGCGATAGCGTGACCGCGGGGCAGCGGCTCATGGTGCTCGAAGCGATGAAGATGGAGCATGCCCTCGCCGCGCCGTTCGACGGGACGGTCGCGGAATTGTCGGCGAGCGAAGGCGATCAGGTGCAGGTGGAGGCCGTGCTGGCCCGGATTGAAAAGGGGGACGATTGATGGCAGGCCGCTTTTTCGACGAATGGGCCATCGGCGACCGCATCGCCCACGACATTCGCCGCACGGTGACGGAGACGGACAATCTGCTCTTCACCACCATGACCCATAATCCGCAGCCGCTCCACCTCGATGCCGAGGCCGCGAAGGAGAGCGAGTTCGGCCGGATCCTCGTCAATGGCACGTTTACATTCGCGCTGATGGTGGGGCTTTCGGTCGGGGACACGACGCTGGGCACGCTGGTGGCGAATCTCGGCTATGATGCGTTGGTGCATCCCAAACCGGTGTTCATCGGCGACACGGTGCGGGCGGAGACGGAGGTCCATGGCGTGCGCGAATCGAAATCGCGGCCCGATGCAGGGATCGTCACCTTTCGCCACGAGCTGATCAATCAGCGGGACGAGATCGTGTGCCGCTGCCTGCGCTCGGCGCTGCTGCGCAAGAAAGCGTGAGCGCGCGGAGCGAACGCCGCCCCTATCCCCGCCCGCGATAGGATGCGACGCCCTGTTCCGGCGCCCACAGCCCGGCGGGCACCGGCCCGCTTTGCCAGAACACGTCGATGGGAATGCCGCCGCGCGGATACCAGTACCCGCCGATGCGCAGCCATGCAGGTTTCATCTCGTCGAAGAGCCGTTGTCCGATGCCGACGGTGACATCCTCGTGAAAACCGCAATGGTTGCGGAACGATGCCAGGAAAAGCTTGAGCGATTTCGATTCCACGATGGTCTCGCCCGGCGCGTAATCGATGACGAGATGCGCGAAATCGGGCTGTGACGTGACGGGGCACAGCGAGGTGAATTCCGGCGCGGCAAAGCGCACCATGTAAAGCGCGCCCGTCCGCGGATTGGGCACGTAGTCGAGCACGGCCTCCTCCGGCGAGGCAGGAAGCGCGCTGCTCTTCCCAAGGTGCAGCGGGGCGTTTTGCGGATGATCGTTCGATGTGTCGGCCATGTCCCGCCCTTTGCACCGGGCCGCGCCGATGCTCAAGCCCTCCCGCACGCGGAATGGCCCATGCGCCGCCATGCCGATGGACAGCAGGGGGTCGCGCCTTGTAGCCTGTGCCGCAGGGCCGCATCCGGCGGCATCCAGAGGAGCAGAACGCATGGACATGCTGATCACGACCGAATGGCTGGCCGAACGGCTGGGCGAGGACGATCTTCGCGTGCTCGACGCGAGCTACCACATGGGCGGCACCGGGCGCGACCCGGCGACGGAGTTCGAGGCGCTCCACATTCCGGGCGCCGGGTTCATGGACCTTGCCGGGCTGTCCGACCGCGATGCCGAATTCGACAACACGATACCCCCGGCACAACATTTCGAACGCGGGATGCGCGCGCTGGGCATATCGGCGGACACGCGCGTCGTGCTTTACGACAATTCGCCGCTCCATTCCGCGATGCGCGGCTGGTTTCTGATGCGGTTGTTCGGCCATGCCCGTGTCGCCGTGCTCGACGGGGGGCTGCACCGCTGGAACATGCAGGGGCGCGGCATCGAGCGCGGCGCGGCGAAAGCCTGCCCGTCCGGCGATTTCATGGCCCGGCTCGACGAAACGATGCTCCGCGACAAGCAGAGCATGCTCGACAATCTCGATAGCCATGCCGCGCAAATCGTCGATGCCCGCAGCGCCGCCCGGTTCACCGGAAAAGACCCCGAACCGCGCGAGGGCGTCGCATCCGGCCATATCCCCCGTGCGAAGAACGTGCCCATCGGCATGCTGTTCGAAGGGGACGGGCGGATGAAGGACATGACCGAGATACAGGGCGTGTTCCAGGCCGCCGGGCTCGATCTCGAAAAGCCGTTCGTGACGAGCTGCGGTTCGGGCGTGACGGCGGCGGTGCTGTCCTTTGCGCTGGAATTGCTCGGCACGAAGGACGTATCGCTTTACGACGGAAGCTGGGCGGAATGGGGGAGCAGTCCCGACACGCCCAAGGCGAAGGGGCTGGCCTGATCTTGGCAAAGGACAATGCGCACAAGACCGCGACCCGGCTCGTGGAGGCCGGCCGGCAATCCGCCTATACAAGCGTGCCGGGGCTGGCCGGGGGGGTCGTCAATCCACCCGTCTGGCGCGCGAGCACGCATCTTTACGAGGATACCGCCGCGCTCGCCGCCGGGCCGAAGACGAACGAGGATGGCCGGTTCTTCTACGGCCGGCGTGGCGGGCCGACGCAATGGGCTTTGGCGGAGGCGCTGACCGCGCTGGAGCCGGGGGCGGCGGGCACCATGCTCTACCCCTCCGGCGTGGCGGCGATCGCGGGTGCGCTGCTTGCCGTGCTGCGGCCGGGCGACAGGCTGCTGATTACCGACAATGCCTATGACCCGAGCCGGAACCTGGGCCTCGGGCTTTTGAAGACGTTTGGCGTGACGACGCAATTCTTCGACCCGCTCGACCATGCGAATTTTGCCGAGGCTTGCGGCGAAGGGGTCGCGGCGGTCCTGCTCGAAAATCCGGGCAGCCTGACGATGGAGGTGTGCGACGTGCCCGCGCTCGCGCGGATCGCGCATGACCATGATGCGGTCGTGCTGATCGACAACACATGGGCCGGGCCGACGGGGTTCGCCGCCCTGCCGCACGGCTGCGACGGGTCGATCCTTGCGCTCACGAAACATGTCGGCGGGCATTCCGATCTGATGATGGGGTCGGTGACGGCGAACGAACGCCTCTACCCCCGCATCCGCCGCACGGCGCAGGCACTGGGCCATGTGGTGTCGCCCGACGATGCGGCGCTGGCGCTGCGCGGGCTACGCACGCTGGACCTCAGGCTGCGGCAGCAGGCGGCCTCGGCCCTGCGCATCGCGCAATGGCTGGCCGCGCGGGACGAGGTCGCGGCCGTGCTGTGCCCGATGATGGAGGGCGCGCCGGGGCACGATCTGTGGTCGCGCGACTTTACCGGGGGCTGCGGGCTGTTCAGCTTCATCCTCAAAGGTCGGGACGCCGCCGCGCGTGCCCGCTTCATCGACGCGCTGTCCCTGTTCGGCATCGGCTATAGCTGGGGCGGGTATGAAAGCCTCGCTCTCCCGGTGGATCCGCGCGCGAACCGCTCCGTCCGTCCGTGGCCGCCTGCCGGGATGGGCGAAGACGATACACTGGCGGTCCGGCTGTCGATCGGGCTGGAGGATACAGGCGACCTCATCGCCGACCTTGCGGATGGTTTTGCCGCGATGGAGAACGCCTGATGTCCGGCAATCCGCTCGCGGTTCCCACCCCCATTCCCACGCCGACGGACATGCCCGCCGATCCCGATGCAGCCAGTGAAACCGTCATGGAAACGGCCACCGCCGTCAGCCGGGCCGCCGACACGGCGAGCCAGGCCGTCGGCGGCGAGCCGCTCATCATGCCGTCCCCCACCCCCACGGCCGAAGCGCCCGACGCCGTCAGCGGCGCCGACGAAATCCGCGAGGCGGTCGCGAGCCAGAACCTCACCATCGGCGAGATGATCGGTCAGCTCGATGCGATCGGCTTCACGGTGGGCGATACGCGCTTCTCGCTGTGGACCGTGATGCTGGTGGCGATCGTGATCGTCGGCGTGTTCGTGCTGGCCCGGCTCGGCAGCCGTCTGGGGTCGAGCGCGGTGGGCAAGCTCAACCGGTTGAGCCCGACGCAGACGCTGCTCGCCGAAAAGCTCATCACGCTGGGCGTGTGGGCGATGGCGATCCTGATCGGGGTCGATATTCTCGGCATCGACCTCACCGCGCTGGCCGTGTTTTCGGGTGCGTTCGGTCTTGCCATCGGTTTCGGGCTTCAGAAAACCTTCGGCAATCTGATCGCGGGGATGATCCTGCTCATGGACCGTTCGATCAAGCCGGGCGACGTCATCGCCGTCGCCGACCAGACCGGCAATGAAAGCTTTGGCCAGATTCGCAAGATCGGCATTCGCGCCGTGTCGGTGACCACCCGCGACGAACGCGAATATCTGATCCCGAACGAAAACCTGATGATCAACCAGGTCGAAAACTGGTCCTATTCCAGCCGGAACGTACGGTTTCAGATTCCCGTCGGCATCTCCTACAGCTGCGACATCGCACTGGCCGAGGAATTGATGCTGGAGGCCGCGAAAAGTTCGAAACGCGTGTTGCAGATGCCCGCGCCGTCGGTTTGGCTGTCGGGATATGGCGACAGCTCGGTCGATTTCGTCATCCATTGCTGGATCCGCGATCCGGAGGAAGGCGTCGGCAATGTGAAATCCGAGGTGCTGAAAAAGCTGTGGTATCTGTTTCAGGATGCCGGCGTGGAAATTCCGTTTCCACAGCGCGACATCAACCTGCGCAACAACGAACAGTTCGAACAGATCATCGCCGCCCTGTCGCAACGCATGGAACAACGCGCACAGGACCCGAAGGACACAGGCGAACCCTCCGCATAAAGCGCAGCTAGCCCCCCGCCAAACAGTTCTGGCTGGCGTTCCTCGCCTGCTGCGCCCATTTTGCCGAGCATGAGCGAAAACGTAAACCCTGGACGCGTATACCTGGTCGGGGCCGGGCCGGGCGATCCCGAATTGCTGACCCTGCGGGCCGCGCGCCTGTTGATGGCGGCGCGGATCGTCGTGCATGACGGGCTGGTCGATCCCTCCATCCTCGCAATGGCGCACCGCGATGCGCGGCTGATCTCGGTTGCGAAGCGCCGCGCCTACCATTCCGTGCCGCAGGACGAGATCTGCGCCCTGCTCGTGCGCGAGGCGCTTGCCGGCCATGATGTGGTGCGGTTGAAGGGCGGCGATCCCTTCGTCTTCGGACGCGGCGGCGAGGAGGCGGAGGCCTGCCGCGCCGCGGGCGTGCCGGTCGAAATCGTGCCGGGGATCAGCGCCGCGAACGCAGCCGGCGCCGCCGCCGCGATCCCCCTCACCCACCGCGACCATGCCAGCATCGTCAGCTTCGTCGCCGGGCAGTGCAAGGGATTGAGCGAGCAGGACTGGACCGGGCTGGCGGGCGTGGGCCGCACGCTCGTCATCTACATGGGCGTGAAGACCGCGCCACAGATCGCGGAAAAGCTGATGGCGGACGGATTGTCGCCCGCCATGCCGGTGGCGGTCATCGAAAACGCGGCGCGTCCCGACATGCGCGTCCTGCGCGGATCGCTCGCGGGACTGCCCGCGATGGTCGAGGATGAAAAGGTCCGCAGCCCCGCGCTGATCGTGATCGGAGAGGTAACGCGGGGCCGGGCGGATGCGCCGCTGGCCGCGCTGGCAACGGGAATGGCATCATGAAGATCTTGACGGGCAACGATTTGAAAACCGGCGACGTCGTGTGGTGGGACGGTGCGGACTGGGTCCGCGACGTGAACGCATCCGCCGATGTCGGCGACCGCGCCGACGAAATCGCCGCGCGCGAGGAAGCGGAACGCCGCGTCAACGTGCCCTATGCCATCGATGCGGAGCGGACCGATGACGGTATCCGCCCCGCCCATATCAAGGATCGCGTTCGCGCGCTCGGCCCTACGGTCCGCATGGACCTGACCCGGCGCCCCGATGACGCCAATGCCGCAGACTGGGTGGTTTGAAATGTACCAATACGACACTTACGATCAGCAGATGGTCGACACGCGCGTCGCGGAATTCCGCGATCAGACGCGCCGCCGCCTGTCCGGCGAACTGAGCGAGGATCAGTTCAAGCCGCTCCGGCTCATGAACGGGCTCTACCTGCAATTGCACGCCTACATGCTGCGCGTGGCGGTGCCCTATGGCACGCTGAATGGCGAGCAGATGCGCATGCTGGCGACGATCGCGGACAAGTATGACCGCGGCTACGGCCATTTCACCACGCGCCAGAATATTCAGTATAACTGGATCAAGCTGGAGGATGCGCCCGACATTCTCGCCGATCTGGCGACGGTGGAAATGCACGCCATCCAGACCAGCGGCAATTGCATCCGCAACATCAGTTCGGACCATTTCGCCGGCGCCGCCTCGGACGAGGTGACCGACCCGCGCCCCTATGCCGAACTGCTCCGCCAATGGTCGAGCTTCCACCCGGAATTCAGCTATCTCCCGCGCAAGTTCAAGATCGCCGTCATCGCGTCGGACACCGACCGTGCGGCGATGCGCCTGCACGATATCGGCATTCAGATCGTGACGAACGACGCGGGCGAGCTGGGCTGTGCGTTCTACGTCGGCGGGGGCATGGGCCGCACGCCGATGGTCGCCCCGCGCATCCGCGATTTCGTGCCGCTCGACGAGATGGTCACCTATTGCGAGGCGGCGCTGCGCGTCTACAACCGCCACGGCCGCCGCGACAATAAGTACAAGGCACGTATCAAGATCCTCGTCCATGAAATGGGCAAGGATGAATATGCGCGCCAGGTCGAGGAAGAATTCGCGCATTTGAAAGGCGAAGGCATCGAACCGCCCCTCGCCGAGCTGGACCGAATCCGCGAATATTTCGCCGACCCTGCGTTCAAAAGCGACCTGCCCGACGACATCGACCGCAGCGATCCCGATTTCGCGCTGTGGGCTGACCGCAACACGGTTGCGCACAAGGCACCCGGCTATGTCGCCGCGGTCATCAGCCTCAAACCCGTCGGCGGCATTCCGGGCGATGCCAGCACCGCGCAGATGCAGGTGATGGCCGACCTCGCCACGCGCTACAGCTTTGACGAATGCCGCGTGACGCATACGCAGAACATCGTCCTGCCGCATGTGGAGAAGGGGCAGCTTTACGAGCTGTTCAAGGAGCTGGACGCCGCTGGCCTTGCGACGCCCAACCTCGATCAGATCGGCGACATCATCGCGTGTCCCGGCCTCGATTATTGCAGCCTTGCCAATGCGCGGTCGATCCCGCTCGCGCAGAAGATCGCCACGCGTTTTGCCGAAAACGGCAAGGGCGATACGCTGGGCGAGCTGAAGCTCAAGATTTCGGGCTGCATCAATGCCTGCGGGCATCACCATGCCGGGCACATCGGCATCCTGGGCGTCGATCGCAAAGGGACGGAGAATTACCAGCTCCTGCTCGGCGGGAGCGAGGCGGCGGATACCTCGCTCGCCAAGATTACCGGCCCCGGTTTCGACGAGGACGGCATCGTCGACGCGATCGAGACCACCACCGATGTCTATCTGGCACAGCGCGAGGACGGCGAACGTTTCCTCGACACCTACCGCCGCATCGGCATGACCCCGTTCAAGGAAGCGCTTTATGGTTGAGCAGACGCAGATGGAGAGCGAAGGGCGCGGGCCGGACGCCGGCAATGTGCTGCGCCTTCGCGAGGATGAAGGCACCGCCGAACCCGCCGTCACGGTCGAGGCGTTCGCCGGGCAGACCAATGCCACCGCCGTCCGCATCGAGCCGGGCGAGGATGCGCGCGAGTTGATCCCGCATATCGGCCGCATCGCGCGGGTCGAGGTGAACTTTCCCGCGTTCGGCGACGGGCGCGGCTATTCCGCGGCGCGGATCCTGCGCGAGGCGGGCTATGACGGGGAAATGCGCGCGGTCGGCGACGTGCTGGTCGATCAGATCGCCTATATGCGACGGTGCGGTTTTGACGCGTTCGAACCCGATGCGCCGCTCAATCCCGGCGATGCTGCGGCGGCGCTCGACCGCTGGAACGATGTGTATCAGAAGACGGTCGATGGCCGCACGCCGATCTGGGCGCTGCGCCATGGGCGGAAAGACGGGGCCGTTGATGGCTGATGCTGCCCGCCGCCCGGACCGGATCGACACCGCCCCGCGCTTTACAGAGGCGGACGCCGCCGCGCTGAACGCGCAATATTCGGGCGCCTCGGCGCAGGACATCCTGCGCGCCGTGTTGAAGGACGGCGTGGCGGGGCACGTTGCCATGGTGTCGAGCTTTGGCGCGGAGAGCGCGGCGCTCCTGCATCTCGTGGCGCAGGTGGATGCCGATGCGCCGGTGCTGTTCCTGGAAACGGGGAAGCATTTTCCCGAGACGCTCGCCTATCGCGATACGCTGGTCGATGCGCTCGGGCTGACCGGGCTGGTCAATCTCTACCCCGACAAGGCTGCGCTCGCGGCGAAGGATGATACCGGACTGCGCTGGTCCTATGATCCCGATGGCTGCTGCGAGATCCGCAAGGTGTTGCCGCTGGCCGACGCGCTGGCAGGGTACGACGCGTCGATCACGGGCCGCAAGGCGTTTCAGTCGGAAACGCGCGCCGACCTTCCCGTGTTCGAGGTGGACACCTCCGACACGGCCGGACGTTTGAAGGTGAACCCGATCATCGGCTGGTCCAAGGACGATATCGAGGCCTATATGACCGAGCACGACCTGCCGCGTCACCCGCTGGTCGAGCAGGGCTATCCCTCCATCGGCTGCTCCCCCTGCACCAGCAAGGTCGCGCCGGGCGAGGATCCGCGTTCGGGCCGGTGGCGCGGTTGGGACAAGACCGAATGCGGGATCCATGCGGTGCCGGGCGCCGACGGCGACGAATTGCCGCCGGGCTTCGAGCCGGCATTCTAGACCGCCCGAACTAGACCGGCCGAACGCGCGCGGTCACAGCCAGCCTTGCGCCCGGTACCAGCGCGCGGTTTCCGCCAGCCCCTCGCCCGTGTCGATCTCCGCCTGCCACAAGGCACGCGGCGGCCTGCACTCCGCCCGCGCGGTCCAGTCGGGATGCAACATGTAGCCCACCCTGTCCGGCGTCAGCTTTGCGCCTGCTCCGCGCATCATCCGGTCGCCCCGTGCGGCGAGGCGCAGCAACGCCGCCGGAACGTGGACGGGTCGCACCCGCCGCCCCATCGCGGTGCCGATCGCCCGCGCCATCTCCGCATGGCTCCACCCGTTTTCGCGTCCGTCGTCGGGCTCCAGCACGGCCCCGTGCTGCGTCGCGTCCCTCGCGAGGATCAGCAGCAGGCGCGACAGATCGCCCACGTGGATCATTGAGGTGCGCCCCGGTGGCGGCAGGGGAACGATGCCCGTCTTCGCCGCCTTGAACAATTCGAACATTTCCGTGTCGCGCGGCCCGTAAACGGCGGGCGGGCGCACAATGACCCAGCCAGGCCCACCCGCGGTGACGAGGCTCTCGGCTGCATGCTTCGATTGGCCGTAGTGCGAAAGCGACGGCTCACGCGCGGCGAGGGAGGAGACGTGGACGAAATGCGCGACGCCCCCGTCCCGCGCGGCATCGAGGACATTGCGCGTCCCCTCGACATTGCCGGCGTGAAAGCCCGCCGCATCGGGCGCATTGACCACGCCCGCGACATGGATCACCGCATCGGCCCCGGCGCATAATTCGCGCAAGCCCGCCCGGTCCGCAAGATCGCCGCGCACCCAGTCCACCCCGCTCCGCGGCGCCTGTTCCCGCCGGGTCAGCGCCGCGGCGGCATGCCCCTCCCCCGACGCGAGATCGAGCAGCGTGGAGCCGACAAAGCCCGTCGCCCCGGTGATGGCGATCCGCATAGCCCGCCTATCGGGCGGCGTGGATCACAGCAGGACCATCTGGTCGCGATGCACGACCGCCGATTTCGGCTCATATCCGAGCAGGCTGGCCTGATCGCTCGAATGGCTGCCGAGGATGAGGCGGCATTCCTCCGCGTCATATTCGGTCAGGCCCTTGGCAATGTCGCGGTCGCGATCGTCGCGGATCATGACCGGGTCGCCCTTGTCGAACTCGCCGGACACCGCGGTGATTCCCTTGGCAAGAAGGCTGCCGCCCGCCTGCAACGCGATGGCCGCGCCCGCGTCGACGATAAGCTCGCCCTTCATCTGCATGCGCCCGCCGATATAGGCCTTGCGCGCGCCGTCGCTGCGCCGGGGCAGGAACAGCGTGCCGATCCCTTCCTCCAATGCGCGGCGGACGGGGTGATCGTGGAACCCGTTCGCGATGACCAGCGCGATGCCGGCCCGCTCCGCGATTTCGGCGGCTTTCAGCTTGGTCGTCATGCCGCCGGTGCCGAGGCCCGATGCGCTGCCGCCGTCGGCCATGGCGTGCAATTCGTCGGTGACGCCGCGCACGACGGGCACGCGCTTCGCCTTGGGATCCTTGGGATTGCGGTCGAACAGGCCGTCCACGTCGGACAAAAGCACCACCGCATCTGCATCGGCGGCCTGCGCCACGCGCGCGGCGAGCCGGTCATTGTCGCCGAAACGCAGCTTTGCCGTCGCGACCGAATCGTTCTCGTTCACCACGGGCACGACGCCGGCCTCCAGCAGGCGGGCAATCGCCGCGGCGGCATTCAGATAGCGGCGGCGATCCTCAAGATCCTCCAGCGTGACGAGCAATTGGGCCGCGATCAGATCATGCTAGCCCAGCACTTCGGACCAGATACCGCCGAGCTCGATCTGCCCCACGGCGGCGGAGGCCTGCGCATCGGGGAGGCTGCCGCGCCCACCCTTGTCAAAGCCCAGCCGCGCGGCGCCGAGCGCGGTCGCGCCCGAGCTTACGACGATCACTTCCTGTCCGCGCGCACGGGCGTGGGCGATTTCGTCGGCCAGCCCTGCGAGCCATTCGCGCCGCGGCTGTCCCTCCGCATCGACGAGCAGGGCGGACCCCACCTTGAAAACGATGCGCGGGCATGAAGAGGACCGGGCCAGATCGCCCAGCGTGGTGATGGTATCGCGAGTCACGTTCATAATGGGTGCCTAGAGCATGGGTGTGTTAACTTAAAGTCAATCGAGCGGCGACCAGTCATGGTCCGTCGCGCCCGATGGGGTGGATGTATTGGCTTCGTCCTCGATCGCGGCGCCGCCGGTCTCGGTCTGCGTCTCGATGGGAAGATGGGTCAGCACGGCGTCGAGCAATTCGGGAATGCCCTCGCCCGTGGCGCCGGATATGGCAAAGACCGCCTGCGCGCCCGCCGCCATCAGCTCCTCGGCGAATCCGGCGACCAGCTCGCCATCGGCCAGGTCGATCTTGTTGAGCACGACGAGGCGCGGTTTGTCCGACAGCCCTTCGCCATATTCCTCAAGCTCGTCCTGCACGATGCGCAGCGCGTCGCCGGGTTCCTGCCCCTCGCCAAAGCCGTTGATGTCGATGAGATGGATGAGCACGCGGCACCGCTCGATATGGCCGAGGAAGCGGTCGCCGATCCCCGCACCCTGCGCCGCGCCGGCGATCAGGCCGGGAATGTCGGCGACGACGAATTCGCGCCCCTTGTGCCGCACCACGCCAAGCTGCGGACGCAGCGTGGTAAAGGCATAGGCGCCGACCTTCGCCTTGGTATTCGAAAGCTGGTTGATGAAGGTGGACTTGCCCGCATTGGGGAGCCCGACCAGCCCGACATCGGCCAGCAGTTTCAGCCGCAGCCAGACCCACATCTCCTCCCCGGGAAGGCCGGGCTGATGCTGCCTTGGCGCGCGATTGGTGCTGCTCTTGTAGCTTGCATTGCCGCGCTCGCCCATCCCGCCTTCGAGCAGGGTGAGACGCTCGCCGACCTTGGTGAAATCGGCGATGACCTCCTCGCGATCCTCCGACAGGATCTGCGTGCCGACCGGAACCTCGATCACGAGATCCTCGCCCGCCGCGCCGGTGCGGTCCTTGCCCATGCCGGGAATGCCACGCTGCGCCTTGAAATGCTGGGTATAGCGGAAATCGATGAGCGTGTTCAGCCCGGCGACCGCGACGAACACGATGTCGCCGCCGCGCCCGCCATTGCCGCCATCAGGCCCGCCATATTCGATATATTTTTCGCGCCGGAAACTTACCGCTCCGGGTCCGCCGGCGCCGGAGCGCAGGTAGATCTTGGCCTGATCGAGAAAATGCATGAAACGGCATGTAGCGACCCCTTCGCCAAAGGGCCAGCGCAGATGCAGCGATTATCGCATGTCTTCGGCGGTAGGCACCGCCGCGCCCCCGCGCAGCGCCGCGCTGAAATGCCGGCGGCACAGCGCGACATAGCGGTCGTTGCCGCCGATCTCGGTCTGCGCGCCGCTCTGTACCGCGCGCCCTTCGGCATCGACGCGCAGGTTCATCGAGGCCTTGCGCCCGCAATGGCACACCGCCTTCAACTCGATCAGCGCATCCGCAATTCCGAGAAGCGCCGCCGATCCGGGAAACAATTCCCCCTGAAAATCGGTGCGCAGGCCGTAGCAGAGCACGGGGATATTCGCCTCGTCCGCGACATCCGCCAATTGCCAGACCTGCACCTGCGTCAGGAATTGCGCCTCGTCGATCAGCACGCAGGCAAGCGTCGCGCGCGCATGGCGGTCGCGTATATCGGCGGCGAGGTCGGTATCGGCGCCGAACCGGTGGGCATCCGCCTCCAGCCCGATGCGGCTGGCAATCGGCATGCCGGCGGCGCGGTCGTCCACCGCCGCGGTCCACAGCATCGTCGCCATGCCCCGCTCGCGATAGTTGAAATCGGCCTGCAGCAGCGTGGTCGATTTGCCGGCATTCATGCTGGCGTAGTAGAAATAGAGCTTCGCCACGGCAGCGTCGGGCGGTCTATTCGTCGCCGAGATCGCGGCGAACGCGCGGATCGTTCAAGAGGCGGTCGATTCGCCCGGCCTCGTCGAATGTCTCGTCGCCGCGGAACTGCAATTTCGGCGCGAATTTCAGGCCGAGCCGTTTGGCGACTTCCTTCTGGAAGAAGGCCGTGTTGACCTGCAACGCCTTCACCACCGCATCTTCCTCGGCGCCGAGCAGCGGTTTCACATAGACTTTCGCCTGACGGAGATCGGGCGACATGCGCACCTCGGTCACGCTGACCGACGTGGACGACAGCGTGTCGTCATGCGCCTCCCCGCGGGCGAGCAGTTCGGACAATATGTGCCGCACCCGTTCGCCCACCTTGAGGACGCGGACCGATTGCTGTTCGCCGGATGCGGCGCCGGATGATGAGTTGCGTGCCAATTGTCTGCGTCTTTCCTGGCCTTGCCCCGCCATGGTGGCAGGTGCGGCCCCTTGCGTAATCCTATGCGTCCATCTTGGCGAGAACCCGCCGCATGGAGCGCAGGTTCCGCGCCGTGCCGCCCATGCCCAGCCGTCGTTCGATGAACGGCCCGGTCAGGCGGCTTTTCCCCACGCCCTCGCACCAGTCGATGTGAACCGCGCGCGTGCCGGGTGCGATCCGTTCGGGTCCGCGCCCGTCATAGGCGGCGACGAGATCGGCAAAGGCATCCGGCTCCGGCTGCCCGGCGAGGAACATGGTGTGCACCCTGGCTTCCTCGCCATCTGCGGCAAACGGGTTTTCGGCGATCGCGGCGGCAAGCTCGTCCCGCGAACGCACCGCCACCATCCCGTCGATGTCGAACCGGTCGAGCAGGATATAGCGGATCTTCTCCGCCAATCCGTCGGTCGGCCGATCGTCGTGGTCGAGCAGCACATTGCCGCTCGCCACGACGGTCTCGACATTCTCGAACTCCTCACGCTCCAGCTCTTGCCGCAGCTCGGCCATGGAAAGCCGGTTGCCGCCGACATTCACGCTGCCGAGAAATGCGACATAGCGCGCCATGCGCCGTTCCCCTTACAGCGTGCGTTCGCGTTCCTCGACCTCGAACACCTCGAGCATGTCGCCCGCCTTGATGTCGTTCGTGTCTTCCAGAACGACACCGCATTCCAGACCGGCGCGCACTTCGGCAACATCGTCCTTGAACCGGCGCAGCGACTGGATCGTGGTGGCCGAAACGATGACGTCGTCGCGGGTGAGACGCGCGAAAAGCCCCTTGCGAATGGTGCCTTCGGTGACGAGCAGACCCGCCGCCTTGTCGCGCTTTACGGCCGGGAACACCTGCTTGACCTCGGCGCGGCCGACGACATTCTCGATCCGCTCGGGACCAAGCTCGCCCGCCATCTCCTTCGCGATTTCCTCGGTCAGGTGATAGATCACGTCGTAATATTTCAGCTCGACCTTGTTCTTCTCGATCTGCTGACGCGCCTTGGCGTTCGGGCGGACGTTGAAGCCGATGATCGGCGCGCTGCTGGACGAGGCCAGCGTCACGTCGCTCTCGGTGATGGCGCCCACACCCTGGTGCAGGATGCGCACCTTGATGAGATCGTTGGACAGGCGGGTGAGCGCGGTTGCGATCGCCTCGACCGAACCCTGCACGTCCGCCTTGATGACGACCGGGAATTCCACGACATCGTTGTTGAGCGCGGAAAACATGTTGTCGAGCGTCGCAGGCGTTGCCGCCGTGCGCTTCTCTGCGGCCTTTTCGCGGCGATATTCCGAAACCTCGCGGGCGCGCTGCTCGTTTTCCACCACGGTCAGCGTATCGCCGGCACGCGGCACACCGCTGAGGCCGAGAACCTCGACCGGCATGGACGGGCCGGCTTCCTTCACCTGGCGCCCCTTGTCGTCGTGCAGCGCGCGGACCTTGCCGCTCTCGGTGCCGACGACGAAGGTATCGCCGCGCTTCAACGTGCCGCGGCTGACGAGCACGGTGGCCAGCGGCCCCTTGCCCTTGTCCAGCTTCGCCTCGACCACCGTGGCCTCCGCATCGCGGTCAGGCCGCGCCTTCAGCTCCAGCAATTCGGCCTGCAGCGAAATCGCGTCGAGCAGCTTGTCGAGATTGGTGCCTTCCTTGGCCGACACCTCGACATCCTGCACGTCGCCGCTCATGTCCTCGACGATGATCTCGTGCTCGAGCAGGCGCTCGCGGATCTTCTGCGGATTGGCCTCGGGCTTGTCCATCTTGTTGATGGCCACGATCATCGGCACGCCGGCCGCCTTCGTGTGATTGATCGCCTCGATCGTCTGCGGCATCAGCCCGTCATCGGCGGCCACCACGAGGATGACGATGTCGGTGACATTGGCACCGCGCATCCGCATCTCGGTGAACGCTTCGTGGCCCGGCGTGTCGAGGAAGGTCACGACATCGCCGCTCTTCGTCTTCACCTGATAGGCGCCGATATGCTGCGTGATGCCGCCCGCCTCGCCGCGGGTCACGTCGGTCCCGCGCAGCGCGTCGAGCAGGCTGGTCTTGCCGTGATCGACATGGCCCATGATGGTGACGACCGGCGCACGCGGCTTCAGCGTATCTTCGGGATCGACGTCCTCGGCGGTGTCGATATCGACGTCGCTTTCGGACACGCGGGTGATGTTGTGGCCGAATTCCTCGACCAGCAGCTCCGCCGTGTCCTGATCGATCGTCTGGTTGACGGTGACCATCATGCCCAGGTTGAAGAGCGCCTTGACGAGGTCCGCGCCCTTCTCGGCCATGCGAACGCCGAGCTCCTGTACCGTGATCGCCTCGGGCACGACGACGTCGCGCACCTGCTTCTCACGCGGCTGCGAGGGGCCGCGGCTCTGCGAGCGGCGTTCCTTTTCCCGCGCACGTTTCAGCGCGGCGAGGCTGCGGGCGCGGGCTCCCTCGTCCTCGTTCAGCGCCTTGTTCACGGTCAGCTTGCCGCCCTTGCGGCGGTCGCCGGCATTGGCACCGCGCGTTTCGCGGGCGGGCGCGGGCTTTTTCTCTTCCTTCGGCTTCTTGATCTCGGGCCGCTTCACGGGCGTGAACTTGCGCGGGGCCGGCGCCTTGGTGGCGGTGTCGGCCTTGTCCTCTTCGGGCGCGGCGTTCTCTTCGGGCGCAGCGTTCTCTTCGGGCGCAGGCTCGCTCGCCGTTTCGGCGGCGTCGGTCTTGCTCGCCGCATCCTTCGCAGGTGCTTCGTCCTTCGCCTCGGCCGGTTCCGGCGCGGCTTCGGGGGCGCTTGCGTCCTCGGCGGCTTTCTTCGCGGCCTCTTCCTCGGCCTTGCGGTTTTCCTCCGCGCGGCGCTTTTCTGCCTCGAACGCCTTCTGCTTTTCCTGATGCTCGCGGCGGTTCGCTTCCTCGAGCGAGGCGAGGCGTGCCTCTTCGGCTTCGCGCAGCAGGCGGGCCTGCGTTTCCTGGCGCGTCTCGCGGCTCACCGGCGGCTTCTTCGCGGCGGGAGCCGGACGGGGTGCCGGCGCGGGGGCCGGCGTCGGCGCCTTTGCCGCGGGGGCGGCGTCGGGCGTCGGCGCGGCCTTCGGAGCCTCGGCGGGCGTTTCGCCGGGCTTCAGGATCTTGCGCTTGCGCTTCACCTCGACCGCGACCTTGTTGGTGCGGCCGTGGCTGAAGGTCTGCTTGACCTCGCCCGATTCCACGGACCGCTTGAGGCCAAGCGGCTTGCGGGTGCGGGTGGTTTTTTCGTCTTCGCTCATCTGGTCAGTACGCCCTTGAATAATTCGTGTCGTCATCTTGCGCATGGTTTGAAGAGCGTGCGCACGCTCGTGTCTCGTATGTCCCGCCGCGTCGCGGGTGCGCGGCAGGCCGCTAGCTCGCCGCCTCCGCAGGTTCGGGTCCAGGTGGTGCGACCCCGTGATCGCGACCCAGGAAATGAAGCAGCCGTGCCAGCAGAGCGGACACCCGCCCCGCCGCGGCGCGATCGGTCAGCGCCAGATGAACGACATTCTCGCGGCCCAATGCCACAGAGAGGCCCGCCCGGTCCAGTGGCAAGCGTATGCCGCGCATGCCGGACCCTTCCTCGTCCTGTCCCACGCGCCATGCCTGGTCCAGCTTGCGCGATCCGTCCTCGCCCGCATCGCTTGCATGGGCGAGCCAGTGCACGCGGCCGCCGCGCGCCTTTTCCGCAATGCGGTCCGAACCCGCAATCAGATTGCCCGTCCGCCATTCGAGGCCGAGCCGGTCGGTAAAGCTGCGGGTCAGCGCCGCCTCCGCCCGTTCGGGCAGATCGTCGGGCACGGTCAGCGCCGCCCCCTTGAACCCGCGGGCCAGCGCCCCCCTTAGGTGGCCCTTCGCCATCGCCTCTTCAAGAGCGGGGCGCGACACGCCGATCCACGCGCCGCGACCCGGCGCCTGCGCGCGCGGATCGGGCATGACCGTCCCATCGGGCGCGATCGCCAGACGCAGCATGGTTTCGCGCAGGGCCACCCGCCCCGTCAGAATGCAACGGCGTTCAGGCGCGGCCTCAGCCGGAGAGGGCTTGCCGCCCTTCCCCGCCTGCAGGTCGAAGCTGTCGGAACCTAGCGGCTCATTGGGAGGATTCCGCATCGGCGGCCTCCTCTGGCGTGGCCGTCTCGGCGGCCTGTTCGGCAGGAGCCTGCGGTGCGGGCGTTTCGTCCTCGTCGTCGAACCAGTGCGCGCGCGCGGCCATGATGATCTCGTTGCCCTGCTCTTCGGAGAGGCCATAGGCGCCGAGCACGCCGCCCTTGTCCTCGCTGCGCTGCGAGGTGCGGCGCGGCGGGGGCGAGTTTTCGCGGCGGCGCGGTTCGGCACGGCGCTTCTGGATAAGCTCATCCGTGGCGAGATCGGCCAGATCGTCCAGCGTCAGGATCCCGGCACGGCCCAGCACGACGAGCATTTCCTCGGTCAGATGCGGCAACTCGGCCAGATCGTCCTCGACGCCCAGCTCCCGGCGCTGCGTCCGGTAGACCTCTTCGCGCCGTTCGAGAGCCTCGACCGCGCGGGACTGCAATTCCTCGGCCAGTTCCTCGTCGAAACCTTCGATCGCGGCAATCTCGTCGCGCTCGACATAGGCGACTTCCTCAAGCTCGGTGAAGCCTTCGGCCACCAGAAGCTGCGAAAGCGTCTCGTCGACGTCGAGCTCTTCCTCGAACACCTTGGAGCGTTCGGCGAATTCCTTCTGCCGCTTCTCGCCCGATTCCTGTTCGGTCATGATGTCGATCTGGCTGTCGGTGAGCTGGCTGGCCAGCCGCACGTTCTGTCCGCGGCGACCGATGGCCAGCGAAAGCTGATCGTCGGGGACGACCACCTCGATGCGGCCCTCTTCCTCGTCGATGACGACGCGGCTCACCGTGGCGGGCTGCAACGCATTGACGATGAAGGTCGCGGTGTCCTCGCTCCACGGGATGATGTCGATCTTCTCGCCCTGCAGTTCCTGCACGACGGCCTGCACGCGGCTGCCCTTCATGCCGACGCAGGCGCCGACGGGGTCGATGCTGCTGTCGTGGCTGATGACGCCGATCTTGGCGCGGCTGCCGGGGTCGCGGGCCGCCGCCTTGATCTCGATGATGCCGTCGTAGATTTCGGGCACTTCCTGCGCGAACAGCTTGCGCATGAAATCGGGGTGCGCGCGGGAGAGGAAGATCTGCGGCCCGCGATTGTTGCGCTCGACCTTGGAAATCAGCGCGCGGATACGCTCGCCGGTACGGGCCATTTCGCGCGGGATCTGCTGATCGCGGCGGATGATGCCCTCCGCCCGGCCGAGGTTCACGATGACATGGCCGAACTCGACCGACTTGATGACGCCGGTGATGATCTCGCCGGCGCGGTCCTTGAACTCGTCATACTGACGCTCGCGTTCGGCATCGCGGACCTTCTGAAAGATCACCTGCTTGGCCGATTGCGCGTCGATCCGGCCCAGGTCGACGGGCGGCAGCGGATCGACGATGAAATCGCCGACCTTCGCGCCATCCTCGAGCTTCTGCGCCTGCTCGACATTCACCTGCTTGAAATAGTCCTCGACCTCCTCGACGACCTCGACCACGCGCCACAGGCGAAGGTCGCCGGTCTGCGGGTCGAGCTTTGCGCGGATGTCGTTCTCGGCGCCGTAACGGTTGCGCGCGCTCTTCTGGATCGCCTCTTCCATCGCCTCGATCACGATGGACTTGTCGATCATCTTCTCGTTCGCGACCGAGGTGGCGATGGCGAGAAGCTCTGCGCGATTGGCGGAAATTGCACTGGCCATGGTCAGTCTTCCTGTTCTTCGAATTCTTCGTCGTCGATTTCATCGGCCCCGCTGGCGTCCAGCGGCCCGGTCGCGGCGATCAGCCGGTCGGTCAGGACCAGCTTCGCCGCGTGAATGTCATTGAACGGCAGAACGGTCCGACCGTTCTTGCGATCCTCGATCGTGACCATGCCATCCTCGATCCCAGCGAGATCGCCGTGGAACGTGCGGCGATTGCCGCCCGGCGCGTCGGCCTTCTTGTCCAGCGTGATGCGCGCCTCGTGCCCGGCCCAGTCGGCATAATCCTGCTCGCGCGTCAACGGCCGGTCGATGCCGGGGCTGCTCACCTCGAGCCGGTAGGCGCCGTCGATCAGCTCGTCACCGGCCTCTTCCCGCGCGTCGATGGCGTCGGAAATGCGGCGGGAGAGCGTCATGCACTGCTCGATCACCAGCTGTCCGGTGGCGGGATCCTCCGCCATCACCTGCAAGGTGCGCTCATCGTCCGATCCGAACAGCTTCACGCGCACCAGTTCGAAGCCGCAGCCTTTCGCTTCGGCTTCGCACAATTCGGTTACGCGGGTCAGATCGGCCAAATGTCGCTCCTTCTCGTCGGCCAGGGGGCCGAAAAACATCAAGAACCCGAACGAATGCCACGTAGCGGCCATCGCGCCGGAGCCTTTCGGCTTCGGCCCGGACCTTGCCATGACAATGTCGGGATGAATCGCATTTACGCCCCCCGCCGATAAAAGGCAAGGGGCGCGCATCATTCTTCGGTTGGGAGAAGGTCGTCCATCATCGGCACCGGGGTCGTGATCTCGCCGCCGATCACCGGCCAGATCACGTCGCCCGTGACCACCCCCATGCTGAACGGCAGGCGGCGGCTGAGCAGCATCAGCACCGCGTTGGGATGATCGTCGAGCGTGTGGGCAAGGACGAACACCTGCTTGTCCAGCTCGGGATCGTCCACGTCCCATCGCGCGTCCCGGCACCCGTCGGCCATCACGCGCCAGTGCGCCACCGCGCCCGCCGCGTCGATGTCGAAGCGGTAATGCCCGCCTGTCGGCAGCACGCCCGCCTCCCTGCGCCCGCTCATGACATAGACAGGGACGGTGCCGTCGTCCTCGCGCGGCAGGGCGATGGTGCGCGGCGACCGTTCGGAACATAGCGGCAGCCCGCGGCTTTCCCGCTCACGCAGGGCGGCGACGCGCGCATCGGCCAGCCGGCGCTCTTCCGGGGACAGCGTGCGTTCCGCCGCATCCTCGATCATGCCGCCGGACAGGACCCGCCCCGCCCCGACCCGGTATCGCGCCAGCGCATGGGGAACCGCCGTATCCGAAAGGACGATGGCGCGAAATGCATCCTCACCGTCCGGAACGACGATGACGGGGACATCCGCACCTGCGTCCCCGGAGCGAAACGCATCCTGCGCAACCATCGCGGCCCGATCGAGGGCATCCATCGTCTCCGCACGCGATGCGGCCGACCGGGCATCGGCGACCCGCGCCTCCTCGTCACGCGGCGCCATGAGGCTCTCCTGCGCCAGGGCCGGATGGGCGACGGGCGGCAGCAACGCCGCTCCCATCGCGATGGCCACGAATGCTGAAATCCTCATCTGTCCCCTCGCTGTGCTGATCATCGCGGGCCGGGTTTAGGACGCCTGCTGCGCCGGGGATAGCGAATGTTTCTTGAGACAATGGCGCAGCTGGTCATAGGTCAGGCCGAGCGATTCCGCCGCGCGCCGCTGGTTCCAGCGATTGCGCTCCAGCACCGCCTCCACGATGGCGCGTTCGTGCGCATCGACCGCCCCGCGCAGATCGTCGACCCCGGCAAAATCGAAGGCCGGCGTTTCCGCCACCACCTTCGCGGGCACGGCAGCCTCGTCCTCGCCGCCGGGCGCGCTACCCTCCCCCTTCGGTGCCCATGGCGAATCGAAGGGGTCGAAGATCATCTCGCCCACCGCGTCGCGCCTGTCGTCCCAGTGATAGACCGCGCGTTCCACCACATTGCGCAATTCGCGCACATTGCCGGGCCATTCATACGCCTCCAGCGCGTCGAGCACCTCCTCGCGGAAACCCGGCCACCCGTCCCAGTGCAATTCGGCCGCCATGCGCCGCCCGAAAAAATCGGCGAGCACGACGATATCGCCCTCGCGCGCGCGCAGGGGCGGAAGCGTGATGACTTCGAAACTCAGCCGGTCGAGCAGGTCGGCACGAAACCGGTGCGCCTGCGCCATGGCGGGAAGATTCTCGTTCGTGGCGGCGACGATGCGCACGTCGACCCGGCGCGGGCGGGAGGACCCGATGCGCGTGACCTCGCCATATTCGACCGCGCGCAGCAGGCGCTCCTGCGCCGCCATCGACAGCGTGCCCAGCTCGTCGAGGAACAGCGTGCCGCCATGCGCCTCCTCGAACCGGCCCTCGCGCGCCTTGGTGGCGCCGGTGAAGGCGCCCGCCTCGTGCCCGAACAATTCCGCCTCGATCAGCGTTTCGGGGAGCGCGGCGCAATTCATCACCACCAGCGGTTCGCCCC
Source organism: Croceicoccus sp. YJ47 (assembly GCF_016745095.1). Lineage (NCBI taxonomy): Bacteria > Pseudomonadati > Pseudomonadota > Alphaproteobacteria > Sphingomonadales > Erythrobacteraceae > Croceicoccus > Croceicoccus sp. YJ47. The sequence goes on along the minus strand of NZ_CP067087.1, from coordinate 2,140,923 downwards.
ACCTGTCGGACAGGCGGTGCAGGCGTTCCGCAATCAGTTCCTTGCCCGTGCCGCGTTCGCCCACGACCAGCACGGGCCGCGACAATGCGGCGGCGCGGCTGGCGCGTTCGACCGCGTCGAGAATGGCCGAGGACTGGCCGACGAACTGGCTTTCGCGCTCCATTCCCAAACATTGGCACATTTCACCAAGTGTGGGCAATACGCCCCATGGTCCATGCTCGCGAAAAAATCGTAAGTCCTTGTTTCGTCGTGATAAATCGAAACTGGCACGGCGGTTGCAATGATGGGGGCACACATCGCACACAGTGAGGAAATGAAAGATGCTTGAACGTTTTCGCAGCACGCCGGTAGGATGGTCCGCCGCCGCCAGCCTGGTCGCGATGCTGGCGCTCAATGTCTTTGCGTTGAGCCAGCAGATGCAGGCCAGTTCGCAAGGAATTCATTTCGTCGCCGCCACCGCCGGGTATCTTGCATGACCGAACCTTTCGATCTCGAACCCGAAAAGGACGAGCGCCGCCGCGAGGCGGACAGGCTCCACGCCGAGCGGGCGGAACAGCGGCGCGCATCGCGCGACAATGCCGCGGCCTCGCGTTTCGAAAACGAGGTGGCCCGGCTGCGCCGCCCGCAGGCAGAGCGTTCCGGCGAACCGGCGAACGGCACCGACCGTCAGCCGCGCGGTGCCGACGCTCCGCGCCGCTTCAACGACCAGATTTCGCAATATGGAGCACCTTTGATGGGCATATTCAACCGGACCCGCGACATCATCGCGGCCAATTTCAGCGATCTGCTCGACAAGGCCGACGACCCCAACAAGATGATCCGCATGATTATCATGGAAATGGAGGAAACGCTCGTCGAGGTGCGCGCCAGCGCCGCCCGCACCATCGCCGATCAGAAGGAGATGCAGCGGCATTGCTACCGGCTCGAACGGCTTCAGGACGACTGGGGCGAGAAGGCGCAGCTTGCGCTGTCGAAGGATCGCGAGGATCTCGCCCGCGCCGCGCTGACGGAGAAGAAGAAGGCCTCCGATCTTGCGGGCAAGCTGCGCGAGGAGATCGCCGTACTCGACGACAGCCTGCGCGCCTGTGAGGAGGACATCCTGAAATTGCAGGGCCGCCTGCGCGAGGCCCGCAGCCGCCAGACGCAGATCGCCGCCCGCCTCGAAAGCGCGGAGAACCGCGTGAAGCTGCGCACGCTGCTCTCGACCGAGCGCGTGGATGAGGCGATGGCCCGCTTCGATCAGCTGGAACGCCGCGTCGATTATGCCGAAGGGCGCGCCGACGCTCTGAAATACGACCGTTCGGGCAATCGCGAGCCCAGCCTCGCCGAACAGATCGAGGCGCTGGGCGGCGATGACAATGTCGATGCCGAACTCGAAGAATTGAAGCGCGCCATGAAGGGCGGCAACGAAAACAAGGGGGATTGATCCGTGGAAGAAGTGCTTGCCGTATTGCTGATATTCCTCGGCCTGCCGTGGCTGCTGTTCCACTACATCACCAAGTGGAAGACCACGCCGAAACTGACCGACAATGACGAGGACATGCTGGAGGAACTCTACCAGCTCGCCCGCCGCCTGGATGAGCGGATGGAGACCGTCGAACGGCTCGTCGCCAGCGAGAGCCCCGAATATCGCCGCGAACATTTCGACGCCCCGCGCCTCGATGCCGCGCGCAACGCCGACAATGCCAAGCTCGACGAGCTGGACCGGCTGATCAAGGAAAGGAATGCACGATGAACACGCCCCGCACCCGTTTCTATCGCGACAAGGCGAATGGCAAGTTGATGGGCGTGTGTTCCGGCATGGGCAATTACGCCGGGATCGACGCCTTCTGGATCCGCCTCGGCTTCATCATCTTCACGCTCACCATGGGCTGGCCGCTGCTGCTCTATTTCGCCGCCGGGTTCATCGCGCCGAAAAAGCCGGAGCAGCTCTATCACGACCGGCAGGAGGAGAAATTCTGGCAGGACGTGCGCAAATCGCCGTCCGCCTCCGCCCGGCAGGTGAAGGGCAAGTTCCGCGACATCGACCGCCGCCTCGCCCGCGTGGAGGAACATTACGTGAGTTCGAACCGCGCGCTGTCGGCCGAAATCGAGCGCCTGCGGTAAGGCACCGGGGCAAGAAGGGGGAAACATCATGGATATCGTTGCAGTTCTGGGCATCATGATACCGCTGGCGCCGTTTCTGGTCGGCGCGCTGGTCATCTGGACCCGCCACCAGGCGAAAATGGCGGAGATGCAGGTCGGCGCCACCGCCGAGAAGGCCGCGCAATATGCGCAGCACACGCAGGCGCTGGAGGAGAGGATCCGCGTCCTCGAACGCATCGTCACCGACAGCGGCTATCGCCTCTCCGATCAGATCGAGGCGCTCCGTCACGAGGACAGCGCCGCACGGCTCGACCCGAAGATCACCCACCCGCGGCACGAGGTCTGAACGATGGAGGATATTCTCACACCCGCGGTCGCCGGCGTTGCCGCTGTGTCCTTTGCCGCCGCGTGGGTCGTCAACACCTTCATCCGCGTGCGGCACGGCTACCCGCTCGAAAACAGCTGGGGCAAGTCGGTTTACCCGAAGCACGACGCGCAGGCGGAGGAACGGGTGAAACTCGTCACGCAGGAAAACGCGGCCCTTCGCGCCGAACTGGGTTCGGTGAAGGACCGGCTCGCCAATGTGGAACGGATCGTGACCGACACGGGATACGGCCTGAGCCACGAGATCGACGCCCTGCGTTCCGTCGACCACGCTCGCGCCCCTGAAAAGGAGAAGATGCAATGAGCTTCTGGGCGGCCATCGTGCTCATCGTGGCGATCGTATCCATCGCGCAGGTCATGCGCGCGAAACAGAATGCGAGCGCCGGCTATGCCACCGACGAGGATGGCAATCCGGTCCGGCTGGACCGCGGTGACGAGGACCGGTTGCGCGCCGAGATCGCCGAATTGAAGGAGCGTATCCACGTGCTCGAACGGATCGCCACCGACGACCGGCAGAGCGTGGGCCTTGCCGAAGAGATCGAGAAGCTGCGCGACCGGCGCGAGGTCTGACCCGCCGGTCCATCAAGAGGAGCGATAGATATGGCAACCGAATATCTGCCTGTCGCGATTTGCGCGTTGATCGGGCTTTGCCTGACGCTGGGCGCGCTTTTGAAAGGGTGGGAAGGCTGGCTCGACCTCAAGCGCCGCGAGATGGAGCGCGGCGAGGCCGAACAGGACGCCTCGCCCACCGGGGCGCGGATCGAGCTTGCCGCGATGCGCGAACGCATTCGCCGGCTGGAGGCGATCGCGGCGGGCGTCGACCTGTGAGCGGAGCGCGATTGTAATGCGCGGCGCATCGCGCTAGCAGCCGGTGCCATGCGCACGATCGACGACATTCGCGAGGAATATGAATTTCTCGAAGGGGACGAACGCTATCGCCTGCTCATCGAGCTGGGCCGGGAGCTGGACCCGATGCCGCCCGCGCTCAAGACCGAGAGCACGCAGGTCAAGGGATGCTCTGCCGCGGTGTGGGTCTATCCCACGCAGACGGAGGACGGGCGGCTCCACTTCCTCGCCGATTCCAACGCGGCGATTACCAAGGGGATCATCGCGCTGGTGCTCGCCGCGGTGCAGGACCGCCCGGCGGACGAAGTGCGCGATACCGATGTGGAAGGCGCGCTCGAACCCTTCGACCTCAAAAATCAGCTGTCGTCGAACCGGACGCAGGGCGTGCCGAACATGATCGCGCTGATCCGCGAAACCGCGACACGCATCGCGGCGCAGGATTGATCTGTTGATTTAACGTGCGCTGCGGCGCCGCCGGCTTCCCGAACGCCGTTCGCGGGGAGGCTGGCTGACGGCGAAGGCGCCGCTTTCGCTTCCCGATTGCGCCAGCTGTGCGCGGCGCAGTTTTACCTCGCTGTCGCGTCTTTGCCGCATCAGATCCTGCTTCAGCCGGTTCGGATCGCGGGCGAACACGAAACCGAAGCTCACGCCGCCTTCCTTCGAATGGGTCACGTGGTGCAGGTGGTGGGCCTGCACCAGCCGCTTCATGTAACCGCGGCGCGGCACGTACCGGAACCAGCGTTGATGCACGAGCCCGTCGTGGATCAACGTATAGACGATCCCGTAGAGCATCACGCCCAGCCCCATATAGGTGCCCGGCTCCCAGTAGAACGGCCCCGCCATCGCCCGGTCGCCGATGATGAACAGCCCGAGCGAGAGCGCCGCGCCGAACAGCGCATAAAGGTCGTTCTTCTCGAAAAACCCGTCATGCTTGCGATGATGGTCCCGGTGCCAGCCCCATCCGAACCCGTGCATGATGTACCGGTGTGCGAACCACGCGACGAATTCCATCGCAATGGCACTGGCCAGCACGATGAGGATTTTGTGAACGAGCGTCATAACGCCCCACATTATGCCAGCCACCGATGAACCGCCAGTGACTTTTGCAAGAATCACATGACCTTGCATTTCGCGCAGCAACGCGCCAATGGCTGCAACATTATGGCAAGCAAACCCCGCACAATGTACGAAAAGATCTGGGACGCCCATGTCGTGGAGCGTCGCGACGATGGCACCTGCCTGATCTATATCGACCGGCACCTCGTCCACGAGGTCACCAGCCCGCAGGCGTTCGAAGCGTTGCGCAGCACGGGCCGCAGCGTGCGCCGTCCCGATCTCACCCTCGCGGTGCCGGATCACAACCTGCCCACGACGGCGCGCCGCACCCCCGATGGCCGCCGCATTCCCATCGCCGACACGGCCAGCGCGACGCAGCTTGCCGCGCTGGAGGCCAATGCGCCGGCGTTCGGCATACGCTATATCGGCGATGCCGACCGGGAACAGGGCATCGTCCACGTCGTCGGGCCGGAGCAGGGTTTTTCCCTTCCCGGCGCCACGATCGTCTGCGGCGATTCGCATACGGCGGCGCATGGCGGGCTGGGCGCGCTGGCCTTCGGCATCGGCACGAGCGAGGTCGAGCACGTGCTCGCGACGCAGACATTGCTGCTCAAGCAGTCGCGCACGATGGAGGTCGTGGTGGAAGGGCAGCTCGGCCCCGGCGTGACGGCGAAGGATGTCGTGCTGCACATCATCGGCACCATCGGCACCGCGGGCGGCACGGGCCATGTCATCGAGTTTCGCGGCAACGTGTTCCGGGAAATGAGCGTCGAGGCGCGGCTGACCGTGTGCAACATGGCGATCGAAGGTGGCGCCCGCGCCGGGTTGATCGCGCCCGACGACACCACGTTCCGCTATCTTAAAAACCGCCCGATGGCACCCGCGGGCGAGGAATGGGACCGTGCGCTGGCATGGTGGAAGACGCTGCCCACCGACGAGGGTGCGCGTTTCGACCGTTCCGTCCATATCGACGCGGCCGACATTCCCCCACCGTCACCTGGGGCACCAGCCCGGAGGACACCGTCCCCATCGACGGCGCGGTGCCCGATCCGGCCAGCTTTGCCGACGCATCCAAACGCGCCGCCGCGCAGGCCAGCCTCGACTACATGGGCCTGACCGCGGGCACGGCGATGACGGATGTCACGGTGCAGAACGTCTTTATCGGGTCGTGCACCAACAGCCGGATCGAGGATCTGCGCGCCGCCGCCGCCGTGCTCAAGGGGCGGCGCAAGGCGGATAGCGTGACATGGGCCATCGTCGTGCCCGGATCCGGCCTGGTCAAGGAACAGGCGGAGGAGGAAGGCCTCGATCGCATATTTACCGAGGCCGGGCTGGAATGGCGGGAGCCGGGCTGCTCGGCCTGCCTCGGCATGAACCCGGACAAGGTGCCGGCGGGCGAACGCTGCGCTTCCACCTCCAACCGCAATTTCGTCGGGCGGCAGGGGCCGGGCGCGCGCACCCACCTGCTCTCCCCCGCGATGGCGGCGGCGGCGGCGGTGACCGGGCGGCTCACCGATGTGCGCGACCTGACGCCGGTCGCCGCGACCGAACCGGCCTGATCGCATCGGCATTGCCGGTGGCGGCGGGGACACAGGCGGAAGGACCGCGCAAATCCTCCTTTGCCGCCGTCACGACGCCGGAAACCCGCGTGCTCCTGCTCGGCAGCCTGCCGGGGGAGGCGTCGCTGCGTGCGCAGCGGTATTACGCGCATCCCCGCAACCAGTTCTGGCACCTTGTCGGCGGGGCCATCGGGGTCGATCTCGATGCCTTGCCCTATGCGTCGCGGCTGGCGGTGCTGCGCCTTGCGGGCATCGGGCTGTGGGATGTTGCCCGGACCGCGCGCCGTTCGGGCAGCCTCGACAGCGCGATGCGGGATGTGGAGGGCAATGCGCTGGCCGCGCTTGCCGCCTCGCTTCCCGCGCTGCGGCTCGTCGGGTTCAACGGGGGAACGGCGGCGCGGATCGGGCGGCGGATGCTACCCGCCGATGCCCCCGCCCTCCTCACCCTCCCGTCGAGCAGCCCTGCCTATTGCCGGGTGACGCGCGACGAAAAGGCGCGCGAATGGAATGCGATTCGCGATTATCTGCGTCCGGAATGCTTGCAATCGGCGCGCATTGCCGCAGATAGGGCCGCATACCGGCACGTCACACCGGATACGGGAAAGGATGAGGAATGAGCGACGACAACAGCCTGACGGGAAAAGCGGCAATGGCCGGCGCCGCAATCGGATCGGCCGCATTGGCCGCCGCGCTGCTCTACGCCTCGCGGCGGCGCGAACGCGCGCAGGCCGCCAGGACGAAACCAGCGCCGGGCGCCAATCCGCCGGAAACCGACTGATGCCGATTTCGGTTGAGGCGCAGGGCGCGGCTCGGGTAGGCTGAACACCATGGAACCGATCAACGAAATCGCTTACCGCGCCATCCCCTATGGCGCGAAGAACGTCGACACCGACGTCATCATCCCCGCGCACTGGCTCAAGACCGTTTCGCGCGAAGGGCTGGGCAAGGGGGCGTTCGAAACCGTGCGGGCAAAGCCGGGCAATGTGTTCGACGATCCCCGCTACGAAGGTGCGCCGATTTTGATCGCGGGCGACAATTTCGGATGCGGATCGAGCCGGGAACACGCCGCCTGGGCGCTGCTCGACATGGGCGTGCGCGTGGTGATCGCGCCAAGCTTTTCCGACATATTTTCGAGCAATGCGTTCAAGAACGGCATCCTCGCCGTTGCATTGCCGCAGGAACAGGTCGACCGCCTGCTCGCAGTGGCGGAGGAGGGCGAATTGTTCGTCGACCTCGAACATCAGACCGTCGGAACCGAGATGCAGGACCGTTTCCATTTCGATGTCGACCCGTTTCGCAAGCATTGCCTGCTCAACGGGCTCGACGAAATCGGGCTGACCATGGAACGCGGCGATGCGATTTCGGCCTATGAAACCCGCACCGCATCGCAGCTTTCCTTTCTTTCCGGACCGCGCGCGGCCTGACCGCCGCCTCCATCCAAAAGGTGCCTCACATGACCGATTTCAATGACCGTCGCCGGGCCGAGGAAGCCAAGAGTGCGCAGGACGAGATGAACATGTTCCGCGTCACCGCGCGGCGCAATCGCCTGCTCGGCGTATGGGCGGCGGAGAAGATGGAATTGTCGGACGCCGAAACCGAATCCTACGCCAAGGCGGTCGTACAGGCCGATTTCGAGGAAGCGGGCGACGAGGACGTCATTCGCAAGGTGTTCGGCGACCTCGTATCGGTAGGCTGCGACATCGACGAATCCGCCGTGCGCGTCGCGCTCGAACAAAAGGCGGTCGAGGCGCGCCGTCAGCTTATCGGCGAAGCGTAACCCCCCCCATTTAAAAGGACGAAGCCCATGCCGATGCAGGCCGACGAAATCGAAACCATGATCCGCGAGGCGATCCCCGATGCGGAGGTCACCATTCGCGATCTCGCCGGGGATGGCGACCATTATGCCGCCCATGTGGTCAGCCCCAGCTTTGCGGGCAAAAGCCGGGTGCAGCAGCACAAGGCGGTGTATTCCGCGCTCGATGGAAAGATGGGCGGCGTGCTCCACGCCTTGCAACTGACCACCGCGGTTCCCAATTGAGTCCCGGCAACGGATTCATAGCAATAACGGAACGCATCGATAATGTCTGACACGAACACCCGCATCGAAGAAATCGTCAAGGCGGATGACGTCGTCCTGTTCATGAAGGGCACGCCCCTGTTTCCGCAGTGCGGTTTTTCCAGCCGGGCGGTCGCCATCCTCGACCATCTCGGCGTGAAATACGGCAGCGTCGACGTGTTGCAGGACATGGAAATCCGGCAGGGGATCAAGTCTTTTTCCGACTGGCCGACCATCCCGCAGCTTTACGTAAAAGGCGAATTCGTCGGCGGCAGCGACATCATGATGGAAATGTTCGAGGCCGGCGAGCTCAACACGCTCATGGCCGAAAAGCAGGTCGCGAAGGCGGACTGATGCAGGCCGCGGCGACCGTCGCACCTGCGAAATCGCCGCGCGCCGGCAACCGGGCTTCTCGCGAAGGATGAGCGGCGCGCTCCGCGAATGGGCGGCCGCTTTGCCCGACGAACCGGCCCCGGACGGCGCGATCCCCGCCGCCACGCTCATGGTGTTTCGCCGGCGGGACGACGCTCTTGAAATATTGATGGTGAAGCGGGCGCGCAAATTGCGCTTTGCCGGCGGGGCCATGGTGTTTCCCGGCGGGCGGATCGATCCCGGCGACCGCGCGCTGGCGCACGACATGCTGCCCGACATACCGGCGGGCTGGGCCGCGGCGCAGGTCGCGGCGATCCGCGAAACGCTGGAGGAAACGGGACTGCTCGTCGGGCTGGCGCAACAGGTGACGCGGACCGATGCGCTGCGCGCGCGGGCGCGTCTCCTCGAAACCGGGGATTTTCGTGCATTGCTGCGCGGCGAAGGCTGGACCTTCGACAGGGAGGCGATCACCCCGTTCGCCCGCTGGTGCCCGCCGGACGGAACCAGCCGCGTGTTCGACACCCGCTTCTTCATCGCCGACATCGGCACCGGTGCCGTCGCCGTGAGCGCCGACGGCACGGAGAGCGACAGCCTTTTATGGGCCACGGCGGACGCACTCCTCGCGCAGCATGAACGCGGCGACATTGCGCTGGTGCATCCCACGATCCGCAATCTGGAACGGGTCGCGCCCTTTCCCGATTATGCCGCGATTGCCGCGCATGCCCGCACGATTCCCCCGCGCATCATCCGCCCCGTGGTCGGCGAAACGGACGGCGCGGAATACATCACCGTGCCGCCAGGCTTCGGCTATCCTGCGGAGCGGCGGCCCTTTCGCGCGATCTGAACGCAGGTGGCACCGTGACCGCGCCGCCGCCGTGTTGCAGAACGATGACCGCGCGGCTTCATGTTTCACCGTTCCATCACGGCATCGACGCATTGCTGTATTAATGCATGCCTAGGGCGTCCCCAACGCAATCGAGGGGCACCCGCACATGTTATCATCCATCCGCAACACACTCGCCATCGGCACCGCCGCCGCGGCGATCCTGGCCGCGCCCGCCGCATGGGCCGGCACGATCGAGGGCAGCGTCGTCGACGATACCGGCACGCGCGCGCTGCAATCGGCGCAGGTGCGCATCCTCGAACTCGACCGGGTCGCATCGACGATGCGCGATGGCGCGTTCCGCTTTGTCGACGTGCCGGGCGGCACCTATACGGTGGAGGTGCGCTATGTCGGGGCAGAGCCGGAGACGCAGACCGTCACCGTGCCCGAAACCGGCACCGTCCGCCCGATGTTCACCCTCGGCGGGTCGGAACAGAATATCCTCGTCATCGGACAGCTCGCGAACCAGGCCAGCGCACTGTCCCGCAAGCGCGAGGGCGACGGGGTCAGCTCCGTCCTCACCCGCGATGCCATCGGGCAATTCCCGGATCAGAACGTCGCCGAATCGCTGCGCCGTCTGCCGGGCCTCAATATCCTCAACGATCAGGGCGAAGGCCGCTTCGTTTCCGTGCGCGGTCTCAGCCCCAATCTCAACAGCAGCTCCATCAATGGCGCGCGCATTCCCGCACCCGAAAGCGATACGCGCTCGGTCGCGCTGGACGTGATTTCGAGCGACCAGATCGAATCGATCGAGGTAAAGAAATCGCTGACGCCGGACATGGACGCGGACACCATCGGCGCCAGCATCGAGATCAATACGGTGAGCGCGTTCGACCGCAAGCGCGACCTTTACACCGCGCGGGTCGAAGGCAGCTACAACCGGCTCGCCGATACGCTGACGCCGAAACTGGGTTTCGATTTTTCGACGAAGCTGTCGGACGATTTCGGCGTCGCGGGCGGTGTGTCCTACTACAAGCGCAAGTTCGAGACCGACAATGTTGAGGCCGAGGACTGGAAACTGGACGACGACGGCAATGCCCTGTTCGAGGAAATCCAGTACCGCGATTACGACGTGGAGCGCGAACGGCTGAGCGCGTCGCTGTCCTTCGACTGGCGCGCGGGCGATACGACCGAGCTTTACCTGCGCGGCCTGTATAGCCAGTTCGACGATCATGAATTCCGCCGCCGGCTGACCTTCGACCTCGGCGATTTCGACACGGTGTCGTTCGGCGGCGGCAATGCGCTGGGCTTTACCGCGAGCGACGATGCCGAGATTCAGGTCGAGCGCGACATCAAGGACCGCGCCGAAAGTCAGAAGATCCGCTCGATCGTGCTGGGCGGCGAGACCGACGCGGGCGACTGGCGCTTCGAATATGCCGGCAGCTACGCCCGCTCGACCGAGCGGGAGAACGACAGCATCGACCCCACCACCTTCGACCGCGATTTTGGCGACGAGGGCGACGGCGACAATTTCGGCCTCGTCTTCGACCTCACCAATCCGCGCATCCCGACCTTTACCGTCGATGCCCGCGCGGACCTGTTTGCGGATCCGGCGCAATATGCATTGAACGATGTGGAGGTCACGCGCCTGTCCGCATCGCAGGACGAGGAATTCGCGCTCTGGGCCGACATCGGCCGCACCTTCGCGCTGGCCAGCGGCGATTTCACGGTGCAGGCGGGCGCAAAGGCGCGCTGGCGCGAGAAGCGCTACGATTTCAACGTGCAGTTCTACGAGGATGCGACCGGCGAATACACGCTGGCCGACGTATTGGGGCGCAGCACCTACCGCCTTCAGGGCATCGACCCGGTTGCCGATTTCACCGCGCCGACCCGCTATTTCTTCGACAATTTCGGCGATTTCGAATTGCAGGAGATCGACAGCACCTTCGATTCCGCGGTGGAGGATTACGTCAACAAGGAGGATGTCTACGCCGGATACGCGCTCGGCCGCTGGGATAGCGAGACGTGGCGCATCATCGCCGGCGTGCGCATGGAACACACGCGCAACGACATCTCCGCCAATCTGACCGAGCTGATCGAGGAAGGCGCGGAATATGATGGCGCGGTGCTCGACGACGATATCGTGGTCATCACCCCCAACCGGTTCGAACGCGATTACACCGACTGGTTGCCCAGCGTGAACATGCGGTACGAGCCGGTGCGCAATCTGGTGTTCCGCGCGGCGGGTTACAAAAGCCTGGTGCGGCCCAATCTCGCCGATCTCGCCCCGCGCTTCATCGTGGAGGAGAACGACGACAACGAACGCGAAGGCGAATTCGGCAATCCCGGCCTCCGCCCGTACAAGGCGTGGAACCTCGACGCGGCGGCGGAATATTACTTCACCGGCAATGGCGCGCTCACGGCCAATGTCTTTTACAAGGACGTGAAGAACTTCATCGTCGACCGGCAGCTCAACGAGGAAGACAGCCCCTATTCCGGGATCGATTTCACCGAGGCGGTCGTCCCCGTGAATGGCCGGTCGGCGACGGTGTTCGGCGCGGAGTTCGGATTTTCGAGCGCGCTTGCCTTCCTGCCCGCCCCGCTCGACGGATTGCTGGTGCAGGCGAACTACACCTATACCGATGCGCAAGGAACGCTGGACGACGGGCGCGAGATTCCGCTTCCCGCCGCGTCGAAGCATACGTTCAACGTCGTGCTCGGCTATGAAAAGGGCCCGGTCAGCCTGCGGGTCGCGGGCACGTTCCGCGACAAATATCTCGACGAGCTGGGCAGCGAGGCGGAGGAGGACCGCTATGTCGACGATCTGTTCCAGATCGACGCGAGCGCGCGTTATCGCCTCACCCGCCAGATACAGCTCTACTGGGAATGGGTGAACGCGAACGATGCCGATTTCTTCGCCTATCAGAATCTGGGCGGTGCGCGCCGCCTGCTGCAATATGAAGAATACGACTGGACCATGAAATTCGGCGCGAGGTTCAACTTCTGATGCGGTATCCTTTCATCCTGACCGCCGCGGCCCTCGTCTCCGGCTGCGCGAGCGTGCCCGCCATGTCGCCATGGCCGACGCAGCAGATCACCGCCGATACGGAGACCGAGGCCGTCGTCACGACGGGCGAGGATGCCGCCGACGACCCGGCGATCTGGCGCAATGCGGCGGCCCCCGCGGAAAGCCTGATCGTCGCCACGGACAAGAAGGCGGGGCTGTATGTCTATGGCCTCGACGGGACGGTCAAAAGCTTCGCGGCGAAGGCGGGCGTGAACAATGTCGACCTGATCGAGGTCGGCGGCGCCGTGCTCGTCGGGGCGAGCGACCGCGCCGACCCGTTGCAGCCGCATGTCGCGCTCTACACACTCGACACCGGCTCGGGCGCGTTGAGCGCGGTGGCGCGGTTGCCGGTCGGCGTTGGCGAAGGGTATGGGTTCTGCATGGGGCCAGGCCGGGCCGATGGCGAACTGGCGCGCGCCTATCTCAATACCAAGGACGGGTTGATCGTGGAGGCGGCGATTACCGGCACGCCCTATGCGCCTACGCTCGGACGTTTGCGCGAGATGCGCGTGCCGAGCCAGCCCGAAGGCTGCGTCGTCGATGGGCGCACCGGCATGCTCTATGTCGGGGAGGAAGCCGCCGGCATCTGGCGTTTCGACCTGTCGCAGGACGCACCGTCCGGCACGCTGGTCGCCGCGGCCGACGGCATGGCCATCGTGCCCGATGTCGAAGGGCTGACCATCGCGGCAGAGGGCGCCGACGCAGGTTTTCTTATCGCGTCGAGCCAGGGCGACAATGCCTATGCGCTGTTCCGGCTTCCCGACATGGCCTATCTGACGCGGTTTCGGGTGGTTGACGGGGGCGGGATCGACGGCACGAGCGAGACCGACGGCATCGCCTTTCACGCGGGCGATTTCGGGCCGGCGTTCACAGGCGGTCTCTTCGTGGTGCAGGACGGCGACAATGGCGCCGGCACGCAGAACTTCAAGCTGATCGAAGGGGCAAAGCTGCGCGCGCTCGTACCGTAATCGCTTCGCCGTGTGAAAAGCGGTGTGTCATGAAAAACGGCCGGCTCCCCATCGGGGCGCCGGCCGTTGTCATTGGTGAAAGCGTTATCCGATCAATGCGTGCGGAACAGACGCTCCCAAAATCCTGGCTCTTCCATCGGCTGAATGGCGCCGAACTTTGCAAAACGGAGCGACGGATCGCTGAACGGGCGCGGCTGTGTCCATTTGTCCGGAGCACTGCTACGAAAACTCGGTTTGAACATGGCACGGTTCCTTGTTTTTCATTCGCTATTTGCCAAGACAATCCGCCAATATGCATGGCGGTTCCCGTGCATCCGCCATGGCGGCTTCGACGGTTGGTCGCTTGATATGCTCAATTCGCCGCAAATCCGGCGTTTTTCGCGATTCGGAACAGGTTAAAAATTTGCAAAAATAAATTTGCGGCATTTCGCCTTTCGGGTGCATGGCGCGGCAATATCCGGCGCGCGCGGGCGTGGACCGGGGTCAGACGCGAAACAGGAGCCATACCATGAAACCGCTCGAACCGCTGGGCCGTGCGCAAGTGCCGGGGGGCGAGGAATTGCGCCTGTATCGCCGCGGCGACGATTTCATGATCCAGCTCGACCGCAACGAGCTCATGAACAGCAGGATGAGCGGGTCGGAAGAGGCGCTTGCGGTGATGAGCATTGCGCGCATCGCCAATCGGGCGGCGCCGCATCTCCTCATCGGCGGCTATGGCATGGGCTTCACCCTGCGCGCCGCGCTGGCGGAGTTGGGCGAAAAGGCGCGGGTTACCGTGGCCGAGCTGGTCCCCGAAATCATCGCATGGGCGCGCGGGCCGATGGCGGCGCTCACCGCGGGCGGATTGGACGATGGCCGCGTGACCGTGGTGCAGGATGACGTGGGGGCGGTCATCGCACGGGGGCGTGCGGCCTATGACGCGATCCTCCTCGATGTCGATAACGGGCCGGACGGGCTGGTGCGCGAGGGGAACGACCGGCTTTACACGCGCGCCGGGTTGCAGGCGGCCCGGGCCGCGCTCCGCCCCGACGGCGTGCTCGCCATCTGGTCGGCGGCGCCCGATGCGGCCTTCGCCCGGCGGTTGCGCGCGACCGGTTTCGAGGTGGAGGAAACGATCGTGCGCGCACGCAGCAATGGCAAGGGGCCGCGCCACGTCATCTGGTTCGCGCAATAAGGCAGACTCAGCGCCCGGTCAGCAGCCTCGGCGCCCGTCGCGCCACGAGCAGCAGCAACGTCGGCAACGCCATGGTCAGCGCAATGTCCATCGCGCCGGTGCCCACCGCCCCTGCCCTGTCCCAGCCGTTGAACATGAGATCGTTCGCCTCGTTCAGCAGTTCCAGCGCGAAGGCGAAGAGCCACGGCCGCCAGCGGGCCACGCTCGACCGCAGGATCAACGCGCCGAGCAATTGGAGCACGACACCCACCGCGACATGCAGCGCATCGTCCTGAAACGGCAGGGCGGCCTCGATCCACGCCTTGTGCCGGGAAAATTCCATGCCCCAGCCAGCGATGGTATCGCCAATTTCGGAAAAGGACATGAGGGAAGACCCGTCGTAAAATAGGAAATCTGGCGCGCCCTGGTGGATTCGAACCACCGGCCTCAAGATTAGAAGTCTCGTGCTCTATCCAGCTGAGCTAAGGGCGCGTCGGCATTCGCCAATAGCGCGGTTTTCCCGTCTGGCAAATGCCCGCGCGTCAATCGGCGATCAGGCCGATCATGATGTAGATGAGGATCAGCGACCCCAGCCCCAGAAAGGTGCCCAGCACCCAGCCGATCCGGATCATCGTGACATCGACGTTGAAATAATCGGCCATGCCCGCCGATACGCCCATCAGCTTGCCATTCGGCTTGTCGAGGTGGAAACGGCGCGGCGTGCGGTCGTCGGAATGGGGGAGCCGGCTCATGCCAGCATCCCCGAGGTTGCGACGGTGGACCCGGTGTTCGACTGCGGCGCGACGGTCACGCCGATGAGAGCGAGCGAGAGCGCGAAAGCGGCGGCACCGGCGGCGAGACGCGAACGGATGGTGTCGATGTTCATGGTGGTAATTCCCTTCTTCTGGTTGGTTCGGCCATCCCGATGACGGCCATGCCAACTGTATTGCAGGGAGCGTGCCAGTTTGAAAAATCGCGGTTTCTGAACGGTTTATGAAAATGGCCTTTGGCTTTCGGGTGGGGTGTATGCCGATATTTGGGATCTGGCACCACATTATGGGGCGGCATTTTGTCGTGGCCAGCGGCGCGCTTGCTCCCTAATCCGGCGGCATGGCGCTCGACCGGATACAACTTGCGAATTTCCGCAATCACGAAGCCAGCCGGCTCGACGGCGCGCGGGCGTTCAACCTGCTGATCGGGGCCAACGGCGCGGGCAAGACCAACCTGCTCGAAGCCTTGTCGCTGTTCGCGCCGGGCCGCGGATTGCGGCGCGCGCAGCTTTCCGAAATGGCGCGGGACGACAATGCGGCGCAGGGGTTTGCCATCGGCGCCGATCTGGTGAGCGGGCAGACTCCGGTCCGGCTCGGCACGGCGGTACGGCCCGACCGCCCGGGACGAAGGCTGGTGCAGGCAAGCGGCGCGCCATTGCCCGCCGCGCGGCTGTCCGAATGGTTGAGCGTATCGTGGCTCACCCCGGCGATGGACCGCCTCTTTACCGATAGCGCAGGACCGAGGCGCCGCTTTCTCGATCGGATGGCACTGGCGGTTCATCCCGAACATGCCGCCGAATCATCCCGTTACGACCGCGCCTTGCGCGAACGCAATCGCCTGCTTTCGCAAGAGGACCGGCCCGACGCGGCCTGGCTGGACGCGCTCGAACGCGAGATGGCCGATGCGGGCGCCGCGGTCTGTGCCGGGCGGGCGGAACTGGTCGGGATGCTGTCCGACATGCTGGCGCAATTGCCCGATGCGCCCTTTGCCCGCCCCGGCCTCGCCATCGCGCCGCAATCGCCGGCGGACCCGACCGCGCTCGCCCGCCTGTGGCGCGAGGGGCGCGGCGCGGACCGGGCGGCGGGCCGCACGCTTGCGGGACCGCACCGCGACGATTTGCGGGTGACCATGGCGGCGACGGGCCGTGCGGCGTCGGAATGTTCGACGGGGGAGCAGAAGGCGCTCTTGATCGCGATCATCCTCGCCCATGCGGAACTTGCCGCGGGTTCGCGGCCTCTCGTCCTGTTGCTCGACGAGGTGGCGGCCCATCTCGATCCGATGCGCAGGGAAGCGCTGTTCGAGCGGCTGGAGCGGAGCGGAGCGCAGGTCTGGATGACGGGGACGGAGCGCGACCCCTTTGCCGCGATCCGGCGCGTGGCGGCGGTGTGGGAAGTGGAAAAGGGCGCCCTGCTCACGCCCGGCTGAAAAACGGCGATCAGATCACGACATCATCCGCGATTTCCGCATCGATGGTGATCGATTGCAAAAATTTGCGCATCGTCTCCCAACCCGTTTCCGTCAGGTCGAGCACGATCATGCGATGATCGTCCTCATACGGCGCACGGCTGACGAGTTCGAACGCCTCGAGCCGGTCGATCTGGCGTAGCGCGCTCGTCTGCGGCAGCCCGCTCGTCGCGATGATCTGTTTCACGAACACGGTTTCGCCCCGCGCGCGATGGATAAAGAGATCGAGAATGAGGTCGAAAGTCATCTACCGGAAAAATCCGTCCGGGAAATGATGCCGCCGCGCCGTCCTCGACTTGATCACATAAAGCGCCGGAGCAATAAGTTCGGTATCGTCCAACCGGGCACCTCCGTCGTTCGAGCCCATATGCACGTCGTTGCGCGAACCCGCGTCTTTCTGCTGATCAAGCATCCAAACCCCATGGCCTGCAAACGTGCCAAAGCGACTATCCCGCCAAAAAATTGAAAAGCAGGTCTGTCAATTCAACTTATATCCTATCTTAATAATCAGTATCAGTCCGAAACCGGAAGCTATAGAAAGTCCATAATCGGATTAATCGCGCACCGCCCCGTACACAATTCGCGGCACGCACAGGCCCGCACCCCGCCCGAACGCAAGGGCGGTGCCGAGGCAACCGGATGGTTCAAGCGCAGCCTTACTCGTCGGCGGCAGCTTTCTGTGCCGCGGACGCGATCGTATCGATCGTCGACGAAACCATTGCCGCGACGCCATTACGAGTCGGGTGAATCTGATCCGCCTGCACCAGCGTGCGATCCTCGATCAATGGCGCGATGAACATCGGGACGAGCGCGGCATCGTATTTCTCGGCCAGCTCGGGATAGATCGCGTTGAATTGCCGGCGATATTCCGACCCGGCGCTCGGCGGTGCCTCAAGCCCCATGATGACGACGGGGATGTCCTCCTGCGCGAACCGGGCCAGCATCGCATCAAGATTGTCCCGTGCAAGGCTGGGCGACAAACCGCGGAGCAAGTCATTGCCACCGAATTCGACAATCGCGAGCGCAGGTTTCCGCTCCAGCCCGTCGAGCACGAAATCCAGCCGTTGCAGGCCCGCGGCGGTGGTATCCCCCGAAACGCCCGCATTGATGACCGTCGCATCGATCCCGCGCGCGCGCAACGCGGCCTCAAGCTGCGCCGGATAGGCTTCGCTACGCGGCAGATTATAGCCCGCCAGCAGGCTGTCGCCGAATGCCAGCACCTGTATGTCCCGGCCGCGCGGAACGGCGGGGAGCGCGCTCTCGGGCGTTTCGCGTTGCCCGGCCGCCGGAATCGCGGCCTCCTGCGGGGTCGTATCTGGCGCAGTTTCCCCGTCGCTGCACGCCGCAAGCCCGGATAAAGCCGCCAAAATCAACCATTTGCGCATTCGTTCAATCCCGTCGTTTCATTTGCGACCTGCTTATGCCATGTGACTATGTGGAAAAGATGAACGAAACCAGCAAGCCCGAACCTGATGCCGCCATCCGCGCAGAGCGGCTCATGCTCACGCTGGGCCGGGGCGACGGCGCGGTCAACATATTGAACGGCATCGATCTCACCGTTCCGGCGGGGCAGACGGTGGCGCTGCTCGGCCCGTCGGGTTCGGGGAAGAGTTCGCTGATGGCGGTGCTCTCCGGCCTCGAACGCGCGAGCGGCGGAACGCTGCGGGTTGCGGGCGAATATTTTGCCAGTGGCGACGGCGGCGTCATGGACGAGGATGCGCTCGCCAGGGCGCGCCGGGGCCGGATCGGCATCGTGTTGCAGGCGTTCCACCTTTTGCCGACGATGACGGCGCGCGAAAACGTCGCGACGCCGCTCGAACTTGCCGGGCATGACGATCCGTGGCCCGTCGCGGATGCGGAGCTTGAAGCGGTCGGCCTTGGTCACAGGCTGTCGCATTATCCCGCGCAGCTTTCGGGCGGGGAGCAGCAGCGCGTCGCCATCGCCCGCGCGCTCGCCCCGCGACCCCCGCTGATCTTCGCCGACGAACCCACGGGCAATCTCGACAGCGCGACCGGGGAAAGCGTGATCCGCCTGCTGTTCGACCGGACGCGGGAAACGGGCGCGACGCTTTTCCTCATTACGCATGATCCGGCGCTGGCGCAGCAATGCGAGCGCGTGCTGGAACTCGCCGACGGGCGCATCGCGCGCGATACGCTGCGCTGAGATGGCGGCGCAGGGAACCGGGCGATCATCGCGCTGGGGCGTGGCGCTGCGGCTGGCGCGGCGTGATTTTTCCTGGCGGTTCAAGGGTTTGCGGCTGCTCATCGTGTGTCTGTTCCTTGGCGCGGGGGCGCTGGCGGCGATCGGCACGCTCGAAGGGGCGATCCGGTCCGAACTGTCCGACCGCGGGCAGGAAATTCTCGGCGGCGATGTCGAATTCGCCGTGTATGCCCGCGATGCCGATGCCGAAGAGCTGAGTGCGATGCGCGCCATGGGGGCGGTGTCGGCCGGACGCCGGGTGCAGGCGATGGCCGCGGCGGGAACGCGCACCGTGCCGATCCAGCTCAAGTCCGTCGACGCGGCATGGCCGCTTTACGGGACGCTGACGCTGGCCGACGGGCGCACCGCGCGCGCGCCGCCCGATGGCACCGCATGGGCGGGACAGGGCGCGCTCGACCGGCTGGGCATCGGTGTCGGCGACAATATCCGGCTGGGCGAGATCGACGTGCGCATGGGCGGCGTCATCGCGGACGAACCGGACCGCCTTTCCGAAGGTTTCGCGCTCGGCCCCGCGGTGCTGGTCTCCGAGGCGACGCTCGCGCGCACCGGGCTTGCCGCCTATGGCAGCACGGTGCGCACGAAATATCGCGTCGCCCTCCCCGCCGATGTCGATCCCGCCGACGTGGTCGCGGCGTTCGAGGCGCGCTTTCCCGAAGCGGGATGGTCCACCCGCACGCGGGAGCGCGCCTCCCCCGGCGCGGATCGCCTGCTCGCCAATATGGGACAATTCCTCAGCCTCGTCGGGCTGGCGGCGCTGGTGATCGCGGGCATCGGCATTGCGGGCGCGGTATCGTCATGGCTGGAAAGCCGGCGCGGGACCATCGCCACGATGAAGGTGCTCGGCGCCGATAGCGGCGATGTGCTGCGTATCCACGTGTTGCAGGTGCTGGCCGCGGCGCTGGCAGGCATTTCGGCGGGGCTGATCGTCGGCGTGTTGATCGTGCCGGCGCTCGCGTCCTTGTTGCGCGATCTGTTGCCGGTTTCATCGGGATTCGTGTTCGATGGCGCCGCGCTTGTGCGGGCGGCGGCATTCGCCTTGCTGGTGGCGCTGGTGTTCTCCGCGCCGCCGCTGATCGCTGCGCGTCGGGTGACGGCGATGGCGTTGTTGCGCGCGCGCGTCGCCCCGCCCGCGCATATGTGGCGGGACGCGGCCATTCCGGTGGGGCTTGGGCTTGCCGCCATCGTGGCGCTTGCCTTGTTGACAAGTTACGAGCCGTGGCTGACCGCCGGTTTCCTTGGCGCGGCGGCGGCGGTGCTGGGTTTGCTGGCGCTGATCGGGATCGGGGTGCGTGATATCGCCGGGCGGATCGCGGGCGGCACGGCGCGGCGCGGGGCTTCGCTGTCGCTGCGGCTCGGGATCGGGGCGCTCGACCGGCCGGGGTCGCCGACGGTGGCGCTTGTGACCGCGCTCGGCTTTGGCCTGTCCGCCTTTGCCGCCATCGCCTTCATTCAAACCGGGCTCGATCGTTACATCGCGGGTACCGTGCCCGATCGCGCGCCCGATTATTTCGTGCTCGACGTGCCGCGGGACGATGTCGCCGGTTTTACGCGGCTGGTGACGCGCCAGGTGCCCGGTGCCGAGGTGCGCACCGTTCCGGCCCTGCGCGGGGCGATCCTCGCCTACGGCCCGGCGGGTGCGATGACGCGCGTGGCGGACATGGAGGACATTCCCGAGGGCGCATGGGCGCTGCGCGGCGAGCGCGGCCTGACATATTCCGCGGGCCTGCCCGTCGGCAACCGGGTGACGGCGGGCGAATGGTGGTAGGCCGATTACGACGGTCCTGCGCTCGTTTCGGTGGATGAGGAACTGGCCCAGGCGCTCGACCTTTCCATCGGGGACAGGCTGGCGATCGGACTGCTCGGCGTGGAGCGGGAGGCGACCATCGCATCGTTCCGCGCCATCGAATGGGACGATTTCGGGTTCAATCACGCATTGGTCTTTTCGCCGGGCACCATCGACGACGCGCCGCATAATTACGCGGCCTCGATCATCCTGCCGCCGGGGGCGGATAGCGGGCGGCGCGGCGATCTGCTCGGCGCGATGGTCGCGGCCTATCCGGCGAGTTCGGCGATCGAACTCGGCCCGGTGCTGGCGCAGGCGCGCGACCTGCTGCGCAGCGTGGCGGCGGCCGTGCTCGGCGCGGCGGCGGTGGCGGTGCTGGCGGGCATGGCGGTATTGCTGGGCGCGATTGCGGCGGCCCGCGCGAGGGAAACCTACGATACGATCGTGCTGCGCGTGCTGGGCGCGAGCCGGCGGCAATTGCTGGGCGCCCTTGTCCTGCGCTATGTCGTGCTGGCCGCGCTTCTGTCGGTGGTAGCGCTTGCGCTCGGCCTCGGCGCCGGGTGGTACGTGATGGTCGAAATGTTCGAATTCACCTTCGACCCGGACTGGGCCATCGTGGCGGCGGTGCTGCTCGGCGGGGCGGCGGTGGTGGTGATCGCGGCGACGCTCGCCTCGCTCCCGGTGCTGCGCGCCCGCCCGGCGCAGGCGCTGCGCAGCCTTTAATCCCGGCCTGTCCAACCTGCCTTGGGATCCGGACCGTAATGATTGGGCCCGCGCGTCCCCTCGAACAGCATCATTACCAGCACGACGAGACTGCCGAACGGGATCAGGTTGAGCAGGACCAGCAGTCCGGTCTTGCCCTGATCGTGGAAGCGGCGGACCTGCACCGCGATCGAGGGCACGAAGGATATGGCCGCAAACACGAACCACCCGATGATCGCCAGCCATGCGAACGGGCCTGGCGTCGCGCCCATGCCCGCCTCGAACGTCGCGGCACCCACGAGCATGATGGCGAGCAGCGCGACATTGACGATGAGCTGAAACAGCATGAACATCCAGTATTCCCGGCGCCGCGAACGCCCGTCGAATTCGAAATAGCGGCGATACGGCAGCAGCATGTAATACATGGACAAGTCCCCCCTGGCGGCCCGGATCGAGCCAACCGGTTGAAACTGTAACATCCGGCGCCCGCTTTGCCAGCCCCGGCGGCGGCGCAAACGAAAAGGGGGCCGGTGAACGGCCCCCTCCCCTCGTGACGATGGCTTGCAGATCAGAACTTGTAGCGTGCCGTCACGCCATAGGTGCGCGGCTGATTCGGATAGCCGGAAATACCGAACTGCTGCACCGGCGAATCGAAGATCGATTGCAGGTAACGGTCGTCGAGCAGGTTGCGGCCCCATGCGGTAATCTCAAGCCCGCTCTGCATCGCATAGGTGATCGACGCGGCGAGTTCGTCCACCTGCCGGGTGAACGGGCGCGCGGCGGCCAGCGCGGCATCGATCCCCTGCGAATTGAAGCCGGGCAGGCCTTCCACGATCTGCGTGCGCGACTGGTAATTATAGTCGCCGTGCAGGATCACGGCATCGCCGCTCGCGAGCTCATGCACGTAATCCGCCGCCCAGGTGGCCGAGATCGACGGAATGCCCGCCGGCGTCGTGCCCGAAATATCGCCGAACGCCGATTGCTGGAAATCCTTGTACTCGGGATCGAGATAGGTGACCGCCATGCGCAGCGACAAAGGCTCGACCGGGCGGACGGTACCGTCGAATTCGAAGCCTACGACCTCCTGCTTGCCCGCATTGCCGAGGAAGAAGCCGGTGCCGGTGAAGATGTTCGACTGGAACTCGGTGATGGTCTGCTTGAACGCGGCGAAGCTGAAGGCGGCGGGGCCGAAATCGCCCTTGATGCCGAGTTCGTAGACTTCGGATTCCTCCTCGTCCGCGAAACGGCTGCCGAAGGTCTGGTTCACCTGCAACAGCCCCGCCTGCTGCAACGCGGCGCGGTCGGCGGGCGTCGGGCGGCTGTCGCGCGACAGGTTGACCGACGGCGCCTTGAACCCGGTCGCATAGGAGACGTAGACGTTGAGATCGTCCGTCACGTCATAGGCAGCGCGCAACGTGTAGGTGAGGTTGTCGGCATCCGTCTCGCCCGGCTCCACCGCGTTCGGCACATTGAGGAACGGGCGCGAGAATTGCAGCGCCTGCAGCGCGAGCAGCGGATTGACCTGCGGATTGGCGGCGTTCGCCTGCGCAAAGGCCTGCGAGCCGGCGTTGATCTGCTGAAACGCGGCGGGGTTGCCGCCGGCAAAGGCCTGGATCTCGGCCTGCGATGCGGGACGGCCCAGCATCAGCGCATTGCCGATGGTGGTCGACAAGGCCTGCTGATAGATTGCGGTGCTGCCCACCTGCACCAGATCGACGCCGGCGAACACGTCGGTTGCGTTGACGTTGGTCTGGAAGTCCTTCTTGTCCTTCGTGTAGTTCAGACCGCCCGTCAGCGTCAGCCGGTCGGTGACATAGACATCCACCTGACCGAACAGCGAAATCGAATCGTTCTGCAGCGCATAGGCCTCGATCAGGCCCTGCCCATTGGCGAAGAACTGCCCGTCGAAGGCACCGGGACGCCCGGTCAGCGCGCCGATGGTCTGCTCCAGCCCGCCGACATTCAGCGCGCCGCCGGTCTGCGACTGGATGATGGCATTGGCATAGGGGCGGAATTGCGTGCCGTAGAGAAGCTGCGCGTCCTGCTCGATATCCTCGTTGAAGTAGAACGCACCGAGCAGCAGGTCGACCGATTCGGCCAGCTGTGCCGTGGCGCGGAACTCCTGCGTGAAGGTGCGGATCTTCAGATCCTGCGAATTGCGGCCCAGCAGGTCCGCGCTCGTGAAATCGGAATCCTGATTGGTGAGCACGTTGGTGCCGCGATAGGCGGTGATCGAGGTCAGCTCGAACGGGCCGAAGCCGAATTCGATGTGGCCGGACACGCCGTAATTGTCGATGTCGTTCGACGATGCGAAATTGTTGTAGACGACATCGGCGAACGGATCGTTGGGATCGGTGGTATTGCCACCCAGCGCATCGACGATGCCCGCCGTGGGCCCGCGGCGAAGCGTGACCACGCCGCAGCAATCCTCGTCGATATTGCTGTAATCGCCGATGATGCGGACCTTGAACAGGCTGCTCGGTTCGAACAGCAATTGCCCGCGCGTGAACCAGCGATCCCGCCCGTTGGTGCGCCCGCCGGTGCCCAGGTCGTCGATATATCCGTCGCGCTTGTTGATGCCGCCGGCGATGGACGCCGCGATATTATCGGTGAGCGGCGCGGTCAGCAGCGCCTTGGCGACGTTGCTATCGAAATTGCCGTAGGATGCCTCGACCTGCCCGCCGAAGGTGAACTGCGGTTCGGCGGTGATGATGGAGATGACGCCCGCGCTCGCGTTTTTACCGAAGAGCGTCGATTGCGGGCCGTGCAGCACCTCGATCCGCTGAAGATCGGGGAGATCGCCGATCTGCGCGGCGGAGCGGGAGCGATAGACGCCGTCGACGAAGACGCCGACCGACGGTTCGATCCCGGCATTGTTGGCGCCGTTGCCGAATCCGCGAATGATGAAATTGGTGTTCGCGCTCGACTGCAATTGCGTCACGCGGAGCGAAGGCTGCACGCTGGTCAGGTCGCGCAGGTCGCGAATCTCGGCACGCTCGATGGTGTTTTCGTCGGTGACGGTCACGGCGACGGGCACGTCCTGCAACGTCTGCTCGCGCTTTGTCGCGGTGACGATGATGGCGTTGCCGCGCGTCGCTTCGGTTTCGTCATAGGCTTCGGCGGGCTGTGCGTATTGCACCTCGCCGTCGGCGGCGTCCTGAGCGGCGGCGGGGGCGGCAACACCCAGGACGGCGGCCATGCCGGTCCCGATCATCAGGGCATTACGGCAGCGCAAACGCTCGGTACGAATCGATTTCATGCGATCTTATCCTCTCAACAGGGCCAGTCATTCTGTCCGACGGCATCGCGCGGGCCGGCCTGGTTCTCCTATAGGTCAACTACAGGCACAACCATGCGCAAGCAACCGAAATGCCATGGCAAAATGCGGGGCTATCCCCGTTTGTTGCATATTCACCACAGCATCCGATACGTATTCCCCCCTTGCTGCATCGCACCACAACATGTAGGGGCGCCACGCGCGTCGGGTCACGACTATGCGACAACCCGCGAAGCGTCCCCGCATTTCCTGTTCGCCCGATCGAAGGCCCTTTCTGTATGTCCGCTCAAAAGCAGCGTAATATCGCGATCATCGCACACGTCGACCATGGCAAGACCACGCTGGTCGACCAGCTGTTCCGCCAGTCCGGCACCTTCCGCGAGAATCAGCGCGTCGACGAACGCGCGATGGATTCCAACGATCTGGAAAAGGAACGCGGGATCACGATCCTCGCGAAATGCACCAGCGTCGAGTGGAACGGCACCCGCATCAACATCGTCGATACCCCCGGCCACGCCGATTTCGGCGGCGAGGTGGAGCGGATCCTGTCGATGGTCGATGGCGTGATCCTGCTCGTCGACAGCTCCGAAGGCGCGATGCCGCAGACGAAATTCGTCACCGGCAAGGCGCTGGCCCTGGGGCTGAAACCGATCGTCGTGGTGAACAAGATCGACCGTCCCGACGGCCGCCCGGACGAGGTGCTCGACGAGGTGTTCGACCTGTTCGTGTCCCTCGACGCCAATGACGAGCAGCTCGATTTTCCCGTGCTCTACGCATCGGGCCGCAACGGCTATGCCAGCGACGGCATCGACGCGCGCGAGGGCGACCTGACCCCGCTGTTCCAGAAGATCGTCGATCACGTGCCCGCCCCGTCCGCCGATCCCGACGGCCCGTTCAAGTTCCTCGTGACCCTGCTCGACCGCGACAATTTCCTCGGTCGTATCCTGACCGGCCTGGTGTTCAGCGGCACGGTGAAGCTCAACGCGCCGATCCACGCGCTCGACGCCGATGGCAAGGTCATCGAAACGGGCCGCGCGTCGAAGCTGATGGCGTTTCACGGGCTCGAACGCGTGCCGGTCGAGGAAGCGCGCGCCGGCGACATCATTTCGCTGGCCGGCCTGACCGAGGCGACGGTGGCCAACACCATCTGCGACCCGTCGGTCACCGAACCGCTTCAGGCGCAGCCGATCGACCCGCCGACGCTGTCCATGCGCTTTGCCGTGAACGATTCGCCGATGGCGGGCCGCGAGGGCAGCAAGGTCACGAGCCGCATGATTCGCGACCGGCTCAACCGCGAGGCGGAATCCAACGTCGCCATCCGCGTCACCGAATCCGCCGACAAGGACAGCTTCGAAGTGGCGGGCCGCGGCGAATTGCAATTGGGCGTCCTGATCGAGACGATGCGCCGCGAAGGCTTCGAACTCGGCATCAGCCGCCCGCGCGTGCTCTTCGACAAGGACGAGGACGGCAACCGCACCGAACCGTATGAAACCGTCGTCATCGACGTGGACGAGGAACATTCGGGCACCGTCGTGGAGAAAATGGCGGCACGCAAGGGCGAGATGACCGACATGCGCCCCAGCGGCGGCGGCAAGACCCGCATCACCTTCTCCGCGCCGTCGCGCGGCCTCATCGGCTATCACGGCGAATTCCTGTCCGACACGCGCGGCACCGGCATCATGAACCGCCTGTTCGAGAAATACGGCCCTTACAAGGGCCCGATCGAAGGCCGCGCCAATGGCGTGCTGATCTCCAACGGCACGGGTGAGGCGGTCGGATACGCGCTCAACGCGCTGGAAGAGCGCGGCGAACTGTTCATCGTGCCGCAGCAGAAGATCTACGAAGGCATGATCATCGGCGAGAATGCGAAGCCGCAGGATCTCGAGGTGAACCCGATGAAGTCGAAGCAGCTGACGAACTTCCGTTCGACCGGCAAGGACGACGCCATCCGCCTGACCCCGCCGCGCGCGATGACGCTGGAGCAGGCGATCGCCTATATCGACAATGACGAGATGGTGGAGGTCACCCCCGAAACCATCCGCCTGCGCAAGGCGATCCTCGACCCGAACGAGCGCAAGAAGGCGAGCCGCAAGGTCGAGGCCTGACGCCTTTACCGGCAGCGCATAAACGAACGAAGGGCGGTCCCGAACACGGGGCCGCACTTTTTCATGAAGCCGGGCGCCCGCGTTTACAAAACGTGACATTTGGTTCCGAATTTGTATGAACGACCCTCATGCAGACCGGAACCCTGATCTCACTCGCACTGTATTTCATCCTGATGATCGCCATCGGCCTTTATGCCTGGCGCAAATCGACGGACAGTTCGGAAGGCTATCTTCTGGGCGGGCGCGACCTGCATCCGGCGGTCGCGGCCCTTTCGGCGGGGGCGTCGGACATGTCCGGCTGGCTTTTGCTCGGCCTGCCGGGCGCGCTGTATGCCGCCGGGCTGGTGGAGGCTTGGATCGGCATCGGCCTGTTCATCGGCGCCTTTGCCAACTGGATCATCGTGGCGCCGCGGCTTCGCGCGCAGACGGTGGAATACGGCAATGCGCTGACCATTCCTGAATTTCTTGCCAATCGCTTTCCGGACAAGGCGATCGCCCTCCGCGTGATTTCGGCGATCATCATCGTATTGTTCTTCACCGTCTACACCGCCGCCGGCCTCGTCGGCGGGGGCAAGCTGTTCGTGACCAGCTTTGCCGGCCTGTTCGGCGATGTCGGGATGAGCGATTACATGTTCGGCATCTGGCTGACCGCGGGTGTCGTGCTGGCCTATACGATGGTCGGCGGGTTCCTGGCCGTGTCGCTGACCGATTTCGTGCAGGGCTGCATCATGGTCGTGGCGCTGATCCTGATGCCGATCGTCGTGATGACGGGCGATGGCGGGCCGTCCGCGGTGGCCGAGACATTGCGCGGGATCGACCCCGAATTCCTGAGCCTGACGAACGGGCTGTCCGTCATCGGATTCCTTTCGGCGATTACCTGGGGCCT
This sequence comes from Croceicoccus sp. YJ47, assembly GCF_016745095.1. Lineage (NCBI taxonomy): Bacteria > Pseudomonadati > Pseudomonadota > Alphaproteobacteria > Sphingomonadales > Erythrobacteraceae > Croceicoccus > Croceicoccus sp. YJ47. Next base: position 2,113,345 of record NZ_CP067087.1, on the reverse strand, counting down.
GGGCTATTTCGGGCAGCCGCATATCATCGTGCGCTTCATGGCGGTGCGCAGCGTGGCGGCGGTCGCCACCGCGCGCAATATCGGGATGAGCTGGATGTTCGTGTCGCTCATCGGGGCGCTCGGCGTCGGGCTGGCGGGGCGCGCCTATGCGCAGAGGAACGGGATCCCGCTCGAAGATCCGGAAACGATCTTCATCATGCTGGCCGACACCTTGTTCCACCCGCTCATCACCGGGTTCCTGCTGGCTGCGCTGCTCGCCGCGATCATGTCGACGATCAGCTCGCAATTGCTCGTGTCGTCGAGCTCGCTGACCGAGGATTTCTACCGGCTTTTCCTGCGCAAGAACGCGAGCGAGCGCGAGACGGTGAATGTCGGCCGCGTGTGCGTCCTGCTCGTGGCGCTGGCCGCGATCCTGATCGCGCGCGACCCCGAGAGCGAGGTGCTCGGCCTCGTCTCCAACGCATGGGCCGGCTTCGGCGCGGCGTTCGGCCCGTTGATCGTCCTCTCGCTCACGTGGAAGCGCATGACGGGCGCGGGCGCGGTGGCGGGGCTCGTCACCGGCGCGGCGGTGGTCATCGCGTGGATCGCGCTGGGCTGGAATACGAGTTTCCTGGGCGGCGAAGGGGTGTACGAAATCATCCCCGGTTTCATCGCGGCATGGCTGGCGATCTGGGGCGTGAGCAAGGCGACATCCGTTGGCCCTGCAAACCCCTATCGCGCCGAAATCGCCTAGACCATCGCCCGCTCGCCCAGCATCAGCGCGGCATAGATCGCCGCCCCGGTGAGGAAGGGCACGAACCGGCTTTCGCGATCCTCGGGGAGTTCCTCCTTGAGCACGTTGAGCGTGATCCCGCCCGCCAGGAACGCGAAGAGAAAGCCCACCACCACCGCCGGCAAGGTCACGGCCAGCCCGATGAGCCAGGCGACCACGGCTGCCGATATGACCCACCGCCCCCGCGCGTCATAGGCGGCGGTGTGATCCTCCCGCATGCCGAAATCGCTCGTCATGAAATGCAGGCTCATCGCCACGAAATAGAGCAGCAGCGACCACGTCCCATATTCCTCCCGGTGCATCAGCAGATAGCCGATGAGCAGGTTGAGCAGCGCATAGCTTCCCACGTGCACCCATTCGAGGTGATCCTCGATCCGGTCGCCATCGCCCGCCTCGCGCGAGCGGGCGCGCGAGCGTTTCACCGCGCGTTCCAGCCCGTAAAACGCCGCCAGCCCGACCAGCGCCAATGAATAGACGAGGCTTTCGGCCAGCGAATCCCCCATCGCCAGCGCGGTGGCAAAGGCCCGTTCGTGCACACCCAGATCGGGCAGCACGTGCAGGAACACATAGGACACCGCGATCCCGCCCGAAAAGGAAAGCCAGCGGCTGCGCGGTGCGGCGGACAGGAATTTCAACCGCCCGATGAACAGGTGAACGAGAGCAAAGACCGCCACCATCGCGGCGGTCACGAGGATGTTGGGACCGTGCATCGGCCCTGACTGCCCGGTCCGCGGCGCGGAAACAAGCCCGCCACCCGGCTTGCGAAGCGGCCCTGCGATGACCATTTCGCGTGGGCAACGAAGGAAGGACCAAGCATGCTGACCGAAATCACCTATCATCACGACTGGAGCGATGGCCAAATCGCGGACTGGATGGTGGAAACGCTTTCCGCCGACCTGGCGCAGCGTGAGGGAGAGGTGGCGGTCACCGTGCCGGGCGGGTCGACCCCGTTTCCCATCCTCGCCGCCATGGCGAAGAAGGATCTGGACTGGGCGCGGCTAGCGTTCTGGCCCGGCGACGACCGAATGGTGGAGCCCGACCACGAGGCGAGCAATTTCGGCCGCCTTCGCGAGACGCTGTCGGGCACCGACGCGAAAGTCGTGCCGCTGGCCGAGGATAGCGCGCCGCCGCATTTCGCGCTCGCATGGCTCGGCATGGGCGGCGACGGGCATATCGCCTCACTCTTTCCCAATACCGACCCGCGCATCGACGATTCCGAGACCGTCCGCCGGCTCACCCCGGATCCGCTGCCGCCCGAGGCGCCGTTCGACCGGGTCACGCTGACGCTGCCGAAACTGCTGACCGCCGAACATCTCGTCTTCGTCATTCGGGGCGAGGAGAAGCGCCGCGTTTTTGAGGCTGCGGCCAAGGGCGAGAACGACCTTCCCATTGCGCGATTGTTGCAGAATGCGCGCGCCTCGGTGACGTGCTTTGCCTGATGTGCCGCTGATCGGCCTGTTGCCGGCGGGCGTGCACCGGGCGGTGCTGCGCGTGGCGGAACAGGTCCGGCGGCGCTGGTGGCGGCTGCGCAAGCCGACCCTGCGCGGCGTCGCCATCGCGGCGTTCGACGATGGCGGGCGCGTGCTGCTCGTGCGTCATTCCTATCGCATGCGCGACGAATGGCATCTTCCGACGGGAGGATGCCGGCGCGGCGAGGAACCGATGGAGGCCGGCGTTCGCGAACTGGCCGAAGAAACCGGCCTTCGCGCCGGGGATGTGCGAGAGATCGGCACCGATTGTTTCAACCTCCACGGCGCGACCAACAACGTCACCATCCTCGCCATCCGGGCACAGGGAGAGGCGCGGGCCGACGGGCGCGAAATCCGCGAAATCCGCTGGGCCGACCCGCGTGCGCTTCCGCCATCCGTGCCGCAATGGGCGCGCGGCTATATCGAACAGGCGGCCGGTTAAGGAAGGCCGTCAAAGCAGGTCGAGCTGCGCCAGCGCGTCGCCCTTTTTCTTCGGCGCGACCCCTTCGAGCTTCGACAGCGTCAGCCCCATGAGCCGTATCGGCCGCGGCAAGGGCAGCAGCTCGGCGAGCAGCGCGTGGCCGATTTTCGCGAACTCCGCCTTGTCCGCGACGGGGCGAGCGAGCGAGCGCGCGCGGCTCTGAAGCGTGAAATCGTTGTATTTCAGCTTGATCGTCACCGTCCGCCCGCGCGCCTTGTTATGGGTGATCCGGTCCCAGACGATATCGACGATCCGGTCCATCGCCTCTGTCAATTCGCGCGGGGCGAACAAATCCTCGTGAAAGGTGCGTTCGCCGCCGACCGATTTGCGCGTGCGATGGGCGCGCACCTGCCTGAGGTCGATGCCGCGCGCCGCACGGTAGAGATAATCGGCGAAACTGCCGAAATGCGCGCGCAGGAACGGAAGATCTTTCGCCGCCAGATCGGCCCCCGTCACGATGCCGAGCCGCGCCATCTTCTTCGCGCCCACCGGGCCGATCCCGTGAAAGCGCGTCACCGGCAATTGCGCGACGAAGGCCGCCCCCTCCCCGGGCCGGATGACGCAGATGCCGTCGGGCTTGTTCTGATCCGAGGCCAGCTTGGCCAGGAACTTGTTATAGGACACGCCCGCGCTCGCGGTGAGCTGCGTATCTTCGGCGATGCGGCGGCGGATCGCCTGCGCGATGCGGGTCGCACTGCCCAGCGCATGGCGATCCTCCGTCACGTCGAGATACGCCTCGTCGAGCGACAGGGGTTCCACCAGCGGGGTATAGTCGTGAAACACCGCGCGAATTTGCCGCGACACCTCGCGGTAGACGTCGAACCGCGATTTGCAGAAGATGAGCTCGGGACACAGCCGCTGCGCCGTGACCGACGGCATGGCGGACCGCACGCCGAACTTGCGCGCTTCGTAACTGGCCGCCGCGACCACGCCGCGCCCGCTCGACCCGCCGACGGCGACGGGGCGCCCGCGCAATTCGGGATGGTCGCGCTGTTCCACGCTGGCAAAGAATGCGTCCATGTCGATATGGATGATCTTGCGCAGCCCTGCGGCCTCGCTCTCGTCCTGTGTCTCCGGCGAATCGGGAATATCGTCGCGGTCCGCGGTCATGGCCTGTTTTAAGCGCAGCGGTCCGCGCTTGCAAAAACCGACCGGCGGCAATGCGATAATGGGGCTTGTGCGAAGGGATCAAACCGGCGCAAAGGCAGGATGTGACCCTTGCCAAGAAGAAACCGATCGTCCTGGGCGATGTCGAATTTGTCGCGATGCTCGCGATGATGATGGCGTTGCAGGCGCTGGGCATCGATACGATGCTGCCCGCGCTCGGCGAGATCGCGTCGGATCTGGGCACAAGCGACCCCAATGACCGGCAGCTCGTCGTCTCCACCTATCTGGTGGGCATGGGGATCGGGGCGCTCGCGTTCGGCTTCCTGGCCGACCGGTTCGGGCGCAAGCCCGTGCTGCTGGCCGGGATCGCGTGCTATTGCGCGCTGAGCTTCGCCTGCGTGCTGGCGGAGGATTTTGGCGTGATGCTGGTCCTGCGTTTCTTTCACGGGGTGGTGTCGTCGGCGGGCGGCGTGGTGGCCAATGCGGTCGTGCGCGACCGGTTCGAAGGCGACCGCATGGCGCGCACCGTATCGCTCATCGCGATGGTGTTCATGATCGTGCCGATCCTGGCCCCCACGGTTGGACAGGGGATCCTGCTCATTGCCGACTGGCGCTGGATCTTCGGTCTTCTGGCGGGATTGTCGGGCCTGATGTTCGTGTGGACCGGGCTGCGCCTGTCCGAAACGCTCGCGCCCGAAGACAGGCAGCAATTGCAGCCGCGCCGTATCGCGCATAATTTCCGCCTCGTGCTCACCAACCGCGATGCGCTCGGCTATGTCTTTGGCGCGATGCTGGTGTTCGGCGGGCTGTATGGCTTCATCAACATGAGCGAACAGCTGATCGGCGGGCATTTCGGACAGGGGCGGCGTTTCCCGCTGATCTTCGGGCTGCTGGCGGTGTCGATGGCGGCGACCAATTTCATCAACTCGCGCATCGTCGAACGGTTCGGCGCCCGCCCGGTCAGCCATGTCGCGCTGCTGATCTTCGTGGCGTCGGGCGGCGGGCAATGGGCGGCGGCGACGTTCTATCCCGATTCGCTGGCGCTGTTCCTGCCGTTCATGATGGTGAACATGGCGCTGATCGGGTTTCTCGGCGCGAATTTCAGCTCGATCGCGTTGCAGCCTTTTGCCCGTATCGCGGGCTCGGCCTCCTCGCTACAGACGTCGATCCGGGTGGGCGGCGGCGCGCTTCTGGGCGGAATCATCGGCGCGGCCTATAATGGCACGGCGCAGCCGCTGGGCGCGGCGCTCTTCCTCCTCAGCGCATCGGGCCTCCTGCTCGTGTTGATCAGCGAGAATTTCCGGCTTTTCCGCCGGCGCAGCGCAAAGATCGAGTTGGTCTGAACCCGCTTCAATCGGTGGCAAAGGCGAAGGGCACGCCGGTCTCGCGATTTTCGTCGGGGCGCATTTCTCGGCCGATCGGCGGCGCGGCGCGGGCGATACAATGCGGCCGGTGACACAGGTGACAGGCAACGCCGATGGGCGTCGGCGCCATGTCCAGCCCCCGTGCATAGACGAGCCGGTCGGCATGTTCCGCCGCGCAGGCCAGCGCCACGGCCCGCAGCGCACGCGGCGCATCATGCGCCCCGCCGCCCGCCGCCACGGTCCGCGCGATGGAAAAGAACCGCTGCCCATCCGGCAGTTCGAGCGATTGCGTCACCACCTGCCCCGGCGTGCGAAAGGCCGAATGCACGTTCCATAGCGGGCACGATCCCCCCGCCCGCGCAAACGGAAACCCCGCCCCGTCGAGCCGTTTGGACACATTGCCCGCCTCGTCCACGCGCAGGAAGAAGAACGGCACGCCTTCCTCCCCGCTGCGGCCCATGGTGGTCAGCCGATGGGCGATCTGTTCGAAACTGCATCCGAACAGGCGCGAGAGAATCTCGATATCGTGCAGATGTTCGCGCGACGCCCGCAGGAATGCGCGATACGGCATCAGCACCGCCGCGGCCCAGTAATTGGCGAGCGCGCGCCGGGCCATGCGCTGTGCATTCTCGCCGGTAAAGCGCCCCTCGGACAATTGCGCGGAAATCGCGGGTCGCGCCTCCAGCAGGGCGAGTTGCAGGGCGAGTTGATAGCGCCGCCCCGACACGTCGAGCCTGTCGGAAATCAGCACCTGTTCCCGGTGCCGGTCGTGCCAGCGCAGCGCGCCCAGCATCACCGCCGGATCGACGAAACGCACCTTGCGCCCGTGCGTGGTGCCGAGCCTGTCCACCAGCGCGGCAAGATCAGGCGCGCCCTTGCCCATTTCGCGCGCCGCCGCCTCCGCCGCCTCGTCCAGCAGGGGGAAGCAATTGCGCCGCGCGGCGAGGAAGGCGCGCGCCTCGCCCACCGGGTCGGGCAGGGTTTCATCGATTCCGTGGGCCTGCCGCTGCGCAAGGGTCATCTGCTCCTCGCTGAACGCGGTGTGGAGCCGCAGGAATGCCTCGGCAAAGCCGGGATAGCTCGTCGCGATATCCGCGATGTCGAGCGCGGGCAGGTCGATGTCGGCAAACATCGGCTCGCGAAGAATGCCCTTGAGCCGCTTGCCCAGCTCCTCGCTCCCGTCGTCGGCGAGGCTGGCGATGTCGATCTTGTACGTCGCGGCAAGGCGGAGCAGCAGATCCGCCGTCACCGGACGCTGATTGCGTTCCATCAACGCGACATAGGATGCGCTGATCTCCAGGTCGGCGGCCATGTTCGCCTGCGTCAGCCCCAGGTCGCGCCGCACCCGTTTCAGGCGCGGGCCCATGAACAATGCCTTGCGTGTCACGACGGTTCTCCCTGGCGGCGACGGCGGTTCGCCCTGTCCACAACCTTACAACAATACACGCGCCGTTTGTAAAGTTTGACATGGTGACACCGCACGCAATGTCGCCGTCCGCCCCATGTCGGCATCACTATGGACAGACACCAAATTCACCGAGGGATCGATCATGGGCTACCAGAACACAATCGCCGGATTGCAGGACACCATCACCGGCAATGGCGCGCCATGGGCCGCCATCGATGCGCAGAGCGCGGCCCGCATGCGTCTGCAGAACCGGTTCCGCACCGGGCTCGACATTGCAAGGCATACCGCGGCCATCATGCGCCGCGACATGGCCGCCTACGATGCCGATCCATCGCAATATACGCAGTCGCTGGGATGCTGGCACGGGTTCATCGCGCAGCAGAAGATGATCAGCATCAAGAAGCATTTCGGCAGCATGAAGGGGCGCTACCTCTACCTTTCCGGCTGGATGGTCGCCGCCTTGCGCAGCGAATTCGGCCCGCTGCCGGATCAGTCTATGCATGAAAAGACGAGCGTTCCCGCGCTGATCGAGGAGATCTACACCTTTCTGAAACAGGCCGATGCGCGCGAGCTCGGCATGATGTTCCGCGATCTCGACACCGCGCGCGAGGCCGGCGACACGGTCGAGGCGAAGCGGCTCGAACATGCCATCGACAATTACGAGACGCATGTCGTGCCGATCATCGCCGACATCGACGCAGGCTTCGGCAATGCGGAGGCGACCTATCTGCTCGCCAAGCAGATGATCGAGGCGGGCGCCTGCGCGCTGCAGATCGAGAACCAGGTTTCGGACGAGAAGCAATGCGGCCACCAGGATGGCAAGGTCACCGTCCCGCACGAGGATTTCCTGCAGAAGATCCGCGCAATCCGTTACGCCTTCCTCGAAATGGGCGTGGATGACGGCATTATCGTCGCGCGGACCGATTCGCTGGGTGCCGGGCTGACGAAGCAGATCGCCTACACGCAGGAAGAAGGCGACCTCGGCGATCAGTACAACAGCTTCCTCGATTGCGAAGAGGTCGACCCCGCCAATATCCGCAACGGCGATGTCTTCCTCAGCCGCGAGGGCAAGCTGCTGCGCCCGCGCCGCCTTCCGTCGAACCTGTATCAGTTCCGCGCCGGATCGGGCGAGGACCGCGTCGTGCTCGACTGCATCACCAGCCTTCAGAACGGCGCCGACCTGCTCTGGATCGAAACGGAGAAGCCGCATGTCGAACAGATCGCGGGCATGGTCGACCGTATCCGCGAGGTCGTGCCCAATGCAAAGCTGGTCTATAACAATTCGCCCAGCTTCAACTGGACACTGAACTTCCGTCAGCAGGTGTTCGATGCATGGGAAGCCGACGGCCGCGATGTGGCACCATACGACCGCGCCCGGTTGATGAGCGCCGATTACGACGCGACCGAGCTTGCCGCCGAAGCGGACGAGAAGATCCGCACGTTCCAACGCGACGCGGCGGCACGGGCCGGGATTTTCCACCATCTCATCACCCTGCCGACCTATCACACGGCGGCCTTGTCGACCGACAATCTGGCGAAGGAATATTTCGGCGAGGCGGGCATGCTGGGTTACGTCAAGGGCGTGCAGCGCAAGGAAATCCGCGAGGGCATCGCCTGCGTGAAGCATCAGAACATGTCGGGCAGCGACATCGGCGACGATCACAAGGACTATTTCGCAGGCGAAGCCGCGCTGAAGGCCGGCGGTGCCAACAACACCATGAATCAATTCGCCGCATAAGGCACAGCGAAGGAGAAAATATCATGACCGAAGACACCAAAACCGCCGAACGCCCCCGCGCGATTTTCTCGAACTCCGATTTTCCCTTGCTGAAGACAGCGGTTGCGGCCTATGCGCGCAATTGCGAGGATCCGGCGGAATCGCAGAAATACGCCAACCTGCTGCACCGGCTCGGCCGCGCGGGATAAGAGGGGAAAACCCCCACCGCACAGGCTGGATCCTCAGGGAGAGGATGCCCCCACCGTTGCACGACAGCGCGCGAACCACCCGGTTCGCGCGCTGTTTCATTTGGGGCGGCGAGCGATGCGCGGCGGATTATTTCGCCTTTGCATGAATTCATCGCTGACGAAGGCGGGCCGGATATGCTTTACGCAGGGGCGCACCCGGTTCGGGCACGAATGGCCACCGCGCCCGTTCGCTGTTCGACCGCCCGTTTCCCGCGCCCGCCACACACCGGCATCGCGGCGCCCAGATTCGAAAGAGCCCGACATGACCAGCCCCTCCCCCCTCGACCCCGCGACCCATCGCGATCTACGCGTGCGTACCGGCGCATCGGACGATCTTGGCGATGGGATCATGGCGTGCCTCGCCGTGCCGAGCGAGTTTCGCCGGGTACAGGATTGCTTCCCCATCCTTTTCCGCCTCGACATGGAACGCGACAGCTTCGATGCGATCGCCTTGTTCGGGTTCGAAGCGGGCGAGAACCTGTTCGTCGAAAACGGCGAATGGGACGCATCGTACAAACCGCTCGCCATGGACGTACAGCCGTTCCTGATCGGGCGGTCGGGCGATGGCGAGGATCGCGACGAGTTGCAGGTCGACCCCGCCCATCCTCGCATCGCCGGCGCGGACGAGGCACAGGGCGTGCGCGTGTTCGAGGACGATGGCGCGGCGACCCCGTTCCTGGAATCGGTGCGCGAAAAGCTTGCGGCGCTCGACGCGGGCTATCGCGATTCGTCGGGGTTCTTCGATGCGTTGCGGCGGCACGACCTGCTCGAACCGTTCACGCTCGACATCACCTTCGCCGATGGCAGCGTGCAGCAGCTGGACGGCTATCACGCCATTAACGAGGAACGCCTGCGCCTGCTCGACGGGGCGGGGCTTGGCGGGCTTCACATCGACGGCCATCTCGAACCGCTGTTCATGGCACTGGCGTCGCTGTCGCGGATCGGGGCGCTGATCGACCGGCGCAATGCGCGGATCGCGGTAGGCTGAGGCTGTGGCAGGTGGGGCACGCGGCACCCGCGCGCCCCGTCTACCCCATCACGGCGCGGGCGTTTCCACCGCGCCGAACCCGCCGCCCAGCGCGACGAACAGGTTCACGTCGTTCTGGTAAAGCGCGCGCCGGGTGGACAGCAATTGCTGCTGCGCCGAGAACAGGCTGCGTTCCGCGTCCAGCACTTCGAGATAATCGGCCACCCCTTCGCGATAGCGCAGCCGGGCGATGCGCGCGATCCGCTGCTGCGCCGCGACGCCGCGCTGCAACGTCTCGACCTGCTCGGCGAGATAGCGGCGCCCGGCGAGCCCGTCCGACACCTCGCGGAACGCGGTCTGCACCGTGCGGTCGTAGGTGGCGAGCAGCTCCGCCTCCGTCGCGCGGGCAAGCGCGAGATTGGCATCGCGCTGTCCGTTGTCGAAGATTGGCAGGCTGATTGACGGCCCGAATGTCCAGGTGAGTGCATCGCCCGGATCGAACAGCCCGCCAATGTAGGCCGAGGCAAGCCCCGCCGTCCCGGTGAGCGAAATGCTGGGGAAGAACGCGGCGCGTGCGGCCCCGATGTCGGCCCGCGCGGCGCGCAGCGTTTCCTCCGCCGCGACGATGTCGGGCCGGGCGAGCAGCAGGTCCGACGGCAGGCCCGCATCGATGCGCACCGGCGCCGCCTGCTCGTCCAGCGAGAGCCCGTCGGGCAGCGACGGCGGCAGGCGCCCGCCCACCAGCACCTGCAGCAGATTGCGCAATTGCGCGGCGTTCAGCTCCTCCGCCGCGAGCTGCTGCTGCGCCGAGGTCAGCAGGCTCTCCGCCTGCCGGTACGGGAGGCCGGACGTCACCCCCGCATCGAGCCGGAGCGCCGCGATGCGCAAGCCTTCGGCCCGGCTTTCCACGGTCTGCTCGGCAAGCGCGATCTGCTCACCGCTCTCGATCAGCTCGAAATAGCGGGTCGCGACATCGGCGATGAGCGAGAGATAGAACGAACGCTGCGCCGCGACGGTGGACAGGTAACGTGCGCGCGCCGCCTCGCTCTGATTGGCGACGCGGCCCCAGAAATCGAGCTCGAACGCGCTCGCCCCGATGCCGATGTCGTACCGATCGATCGTGACGGAGCCGGAGGCCGGCGTGCCCGCGCCGACCGGCTGCGTCTGAAGCGGGATGCGGGTGCGCGTGGCCGAACCGGTGGCGACGACCTGCGGCAGGCGGTCCGCATTCTCGATCCGGTAACGTGCGCGTGCCTGCTCGATCCGCGCGGTCGCGGCGACGAGGTCGCGATTGTTTTCAAGCGCGCTCGCGATCAGCACCTGAAGCCGCGGATCGGTCAGATATTCGCGCCACCCCAGCCGCGAGGCCACGACCGTCCCGTCGGGGCGATAGGCATGGTCGTAACCTGCGGGCACGGCCGGTTCGGGACGGACATGTTCGGGTGCGAGATTGACGCAGCCCGACAATGCGCTGGCCGCAAGCCCTGCGATCAGAAGCTTTTTCATGCGCGTTCCTCCGCCGCTTCGGCATCGTGCGGCCCGGCCCCGACGGGTTTCTTCCGGCTGATGTAGCGCCGCACGAGCAGGTAGAGCACGGGGATGAGGAAAATGCCGAGCGCGGTGGCGAAGATCATGCCGCCCATGACGCCCGTGCCGACCGCCTGCCGGCTGGCAGCGCCAGCCCCCGACGACAGCACCAGCGGCACCATGCCGAGGATGAACGCGAGCGAGGTCATGATGATCGGGCGCAGACGCAACCGGGCCGCGGCCTTCACCGCGTCCAGCGGCGATTTGCCCGCCTCTTCCTCCTCGATCGCGAATTCCACGATCAGGATCGCGTTCTTGGCCGCAAGGCCGATGATGGTGATGAGGCCGACATTGAAATAGATGTCGGCGCTATAACCGCGGACCCAGGTGAAGATCACCGCGCCCAGAATGCCCATCGGCACGATCAGCAGCACCGAAACCGGCACCGCCCAGCTTTCGTAGAGCGCGGCGAGCAACAGGAACACGATGAGCGCGGAAAGCCCGAGCAGCAGGCCGATCTGCCCCGATGCCTGCTGTTCCTCGAACGACAGGCCGGTCCATTCGTACCCGATCCCGTCGGGCAATTCCTGCGCCAGCCGCTCCATCTCGGCGAGTGCGGCACCCGAGGCATAGCCCTCCGCCGCCTCGCCCGAAAGCGTCATCGCGGGATAGCCGTTGTACCGGGCGAGCGCGGGCGGCGCCGCGGTCCAGGTCGCGCTGGCAAAGGCGCTGAACGGGACGAGGTCGCCCTGTGCATTGGGGATGCGCAGCGCCAGAATGTCCTCAGGCGAACGGCGGCTGTCGCCTTCGGCCTGCGCGAGCACCTGCAGCACGCGGCCCTGCCGGTTGAAATCGTTGACATAGGCCGAGCCGAAATTGATCGCCAAAGCGTTGTTCACGTCGCTCATGGAAAGGCCGAGCGCACGAACCTGCAACCGGTCGATGTCGAGCGCGACCTGCGGAGCGGGTTGCTGGTCCTCGGGCCGCAGATTGGCGATGACCGGGCTTTGCGATGCGGCGGCGAGCAGCTGGTCCCGCGCCGAGGTCAGCACGTCCCGGCCAAGTCCGGCGCGATCCTCCAGCTTCATGGAAAAGCCACTCGCATTGCCGAGCGCGCTGATCGGCGGCGGCTGCACCGGAAAGGCCAGCGCATCGTCGATCGTCATCAGGAACCCGCCCAGCCGTTCGGCGATGGCCGCCGCGGAATGTTCGCCGCCGCCCCGCTCGCTCCAGTCCTCGAACACGGCGAACATCATCGCGTTGTTCTCACCCTGGCCGAAAAAGCTGAAACCGTGGATCGTGATGACGTCGCGGACCTCCTCCTGCTGAGCCCAGAAATCCTGGATCCGTTCGACCGCGGCATCGGTCCGCTCCGCCGTACTGCCGGCAGGCGCCTGCACCACGGTAATGAGATAACCCTGATCCTCCGTCGGGAGGAAACCGCCCGGAAGGCGCGTGAACAGGAACGCCGTCACCACCACCAGCGCGCCGAACGCGGCCAGTGCCCGCATGGGCCGCGACAGGATCTTGTCATTGGTGCGGGTATAGCGGCGCGTGGTCCTGTCGAACCAGCGGTTGAATTTTTCGAGCATCCGGCCCGCGGGGGCCGTGACCCGCCGAACCTGCCCGCGCCAGCCGGGGGGTGCATCCTGCGTGTCGTAGGCCGCATTTTCTGCCGACCCGTTGCGCCCCGGTTTCAGGAAGTGTGCACACAGCGCCGGCGTCAGCACGAGCGCCATCACGGCGGAGAAGAAGATCGAGATCGCAAGCGTGACGGCGAATTGCCGGTAGATTCCGCCCGTCGATCCGGGAAAGAACGCCATCGGCACGAACACCGCGACCAGCACGAGCGTGATGCCGATGATGGCGCCGGTGATCTGGTCCATCGCCTTGCGCGTGGCGGGAATGGGGTCGAGCCCTTCCTCGTGCATGATGCGTTCGACATTCTCAATCACGACGATGGCGTCGTCGACCAGGATACCGATGGCCAGCACCATCCCGAACAAGGTCAGCACGTTGATCGAGAACCCGAACATCAGCAATCCGGCACAGGCGCCCGCGAGCGCGATCGGCACGACCAGCGTCGGGATCATCGTCGCGCGCCAGTTCTGAAGAAACAGGAACATCACGAGGAAGACGAGGATCATCGCCTCAACGAGGGTCTTGACCACCTCCTCGACCGAGAGGGCGACGAACGGCGTCGTGTCATAGGGGATCGACCAGGCAACATCGTCGGGAAGGTTCTGCCCGATCTGCCCCATGCGGTCCCGCACGCCCTAGGCCGTGGCGAGCGCATTCGCCCCCGTGGCGAGCTGCACCGCCATGCCGGCCATCGGCTGTCCGTTGAGTTCGGCAACGCGGGTATAGCTCTGCGCGCCAAGTTCGACGCGCGCCACGTCGCGAAGCCGCACGGCGGCGGCCCCGGTGGTGGAGCGCAGGATGATGTTCTCGAACTCCTCGACGCGGGTAAAGCGGCCCTGCGTGCGGATATTGGCGGTGATCTGCTGCCCCTCCATCACCGGCGCGGCGCCGATGGAGCCGCCCGCGGCCTGGCTGTTCTGTTCCGAAATGGCGGCGACGACCTGGCTCGGCGCGATGCCGTAGGATGCCAGCGCATCGGGATCGAGCCAGATCCGCATGGCATAGGGCGAACCGAACAGCTGTACATCGCCCACGCCTTCGACGCGGCGCAATTCGTCCACGATCCGGACCGAGGCGATATTGCCAAGCTCCACCGTGTCCGTCTCACCCGATTTCGAGGTCAGCGCGAGGATCATGAGAAAGCCGGAATTGGCCTGACGCACGGTGATGCCCTGCCGGCGGACGGCTTCGGGAAGCCGCGCCTCGACCGTGGAGAGCCGGTTCTGCACCTCCGTCTGCGCGATGTCGATGTCGGTGCCCGATTCGAAGGTCAGCGTGATGCTGGCCGAACCGTTGGAGGAGCTGCTCGACGCCATATACAGGAAGCCGTCGACCCCGTTCATCTGCTGTTCGATGACCTGGGTGACGTTTTCCTCGAGCGTTTGCGCATCGGCGCCGGGATAGACCACCGAAATGGACAGCGACGGCGGGGCGACCGACGGATATTGCTCGATCGGGAGCGCGCGCAGGGCGATGAACCCGGCGAGCAGGATGAAAAGCGATACGACCCATGCGAAAACGGGCCTGTCGATGAAAAAGCGTGGCACCTGGGCTTACTCCGCCTGCGACCGGGGGCGGGCGGTGGCCGCGGCCCCGCCGCGTTCGCCGGGGACATCGGTGCGCGTCGCGGATGGCGCGGGGGTTGCGGGCCGCGGCGCGGGCGCGTTCTTTGGCGCGGGCGCGTTTTTCGGGGTGGGCGCGACGGGCATGCCGGGGCGCAGCTTTTGCAGATTGTTGGTGATGACCTCATCGCCGGGTTCCAGGCCGGACGTCACGACCCATTTGCCGTCGACCATCTCGCCCAGCTCCACAGGCCGCGCCATCACCGTATCGTCGGGCGATACGAGCAGCACGCTGCCCCCCGTCTCCCCGATGTTCACGACCGATTGCGGCACCGCGATGGCATTGTTGACATCGCCGACCCGGAAACTGCCGCGCACGAATTCACCGGGCTGCAACAGCCGGTCGGGATTGGCGAAGCGGGCACGCAGCGCGACCGTGCCGGTTTCCGCATCGACCGAGAAATCGAGGAAATCGACAAGGCCGGGCACGCCATATTCGGTTCCGTCGGGCAGGGTCAGGTACACCTCGATCTGCTCCCCATCGGCAAAGTCGAGCTCTCCCGAGGCGATGCGGCGGCGGATCGTCTGCAATTCCGATACCGATTGCGAGAATGTGACATAGACCGGGCTGACCTGCTCGATGCGGGTCATCAACGTGCCTTCCGCCTGGCTGACGAGCGCGCCTTCGGTCACCTGCGCGCTGCTCGCCCGGCCCGAGATCGGCGCGCGCACGGTGGTGTAGCCCAGTTGCAGCGAGGCGGACTGAAGCTGTGCCTGGATCTGTGCGACATTGGCCGCGGCCTCGCGCGATGCGGCCAAGGCGGCGTCGTATTCCTGCTTACTGATGGCGTTTTCATCGACCAGCGGACGGTAACGGTCGACGACGGCGCGGGCGTTCGCCGCGGTCGCACGGGCGCGCTGCAACGCGGCCTCGGTCTGATTATAGCTGGCGCGCAATTCGGCCGGGTCGATCCGGAAGAGCGGCTGCCCCTCGCGTACGTCGGTGCCTTCCTCGTAAAGCCGGCTCTGCACAATGCCGGTCACGCGGGCCCGGACCTCCGCCGTGCGGATGGATTCGACACGCCCCGGCAATTCGACGATGTTGGGCACGGCCTGCGCCTCGACAATCAGGGTTTCGACCGGGATCGCCTGCGGTTGCGGCGGGGACTCGGTTCCACACCCGGAAAGGGCCACGACGGCGGCGACGAGAAAGGATTTGATTTTCAAGGATTATGCCCAGCTATTGTGCAAATGCGAGATATGTAATACGCATTACATAAGAATAAGGCAATGGGGATCGTAAGGTGAACGAGGAGAATTGTCCGACAGGGTGCGAGGCGGGCGCCGTCGATGGCCGGCTGCGCGCCCGTCACGACGCCTTTATCGAGGCGGCGCGCGCGCTCTTTATCGAAAAGGGGTTCGAGGCGACGGCATTGTCCGATGTGGTCAAGCAGGCGGGCGGATCGCTGACCACGCTTTACAAGCTTTTCGGGAACAAGGACGGGCTGCTGGCCGCGGTGGTGCTTCGCGCGCCCAATTCCGGCGAGCAGATCGTGATATCGGTCGCGGCGCTCGATCTCGGTATCGAGGCAAAGCTTCGCATGCTGGCGCGGCAGCTGTCGGCCCACATGCTGGACCCCGCCACCATGGCGATATGGCGCATCGTGATCGCGCGCAGCATCGACGACCCCGCCTTCGGGCAGGCGTTCCACGAGGCCATTCTGAGCAAGTTGCGGACACGGCTCGCACAGCTTTTCACGCAGGTCGAGGCGGAGGGACAGTCATTCCGCGCGCCGCCTACGCTTCTCTCCCGCGTGTTCTTCAGCATCGTCTTTCACGAGGCGCAGATCGAGGCGATTACCGGCGGGCGCCAGCTTTCGAGCGGCGCGCTCGATCTCGACGATCGTGTCGATTTCTTCCTGCGCGGGGCGGGCATCGTGCCGGGCGGCGCGCCGACCCCCGGCGCAGGAGGCGCCCCCGATGATGACAGCGATGCCGCTTCGGGCTAAGGCGGCGAAAAGGTTTCATCCGAGAGGATCGCCGATGAAAGGAAATAATCCGATGCGTCTTGCGCTCGTTCCCCTGTTGCTCGCCACCGCCGCCTGCGCGGGGCACACCGTTCCCTCCCCCGCCACCGCACCCATCGCGCCCGCCGCGCCAGCCGCGCCACCCTCGGGCGGATATGCCCTCGATACGCAGCTCGGCAAGCTGGCCGTGATCGACATGGCGCCCGACACGGCGTTCCTGAATGCGGAGGAACGCGACGTCGTGAACCTCCTCATCCAGGCGTCGGACCTCATGGACGAGATCTACCTGCGGCAGCGCGATCCGAACAATCCCGCCGTGCGCGCCGCCATCGCGGCCAGCGACCGGCCCGACCGCGATCTCCTGCTCGAAATGTTCGACCGCAATTTCGGCCAGTATGACGCGATCGAGGAATTGCACCCGTTCTTCGGCGGCGCGCCGATGCCCGAGGGTGCGGGCTTCTATCCCGCCGACATGACGCGCGCCGAATTCGACGCCTATGTCGCGGCCCACCCGGATCAGGCCGACGCGCTGCGCAGCCCCTATACCGTCGTGCGCCGCGAGGGCGACCGGCTCGTCGCGGTGCCCTATTCGGTGGCCTATCGCGAATGGCTGGGAGCCGGCGGCGCGCCTGCTCGAACAGGCATCCGCGCGGACGAGCAACGCCAGCCTCAAACGCTTCCTCGCCCTGCGCGCGAAGGCGTTTCGCACCGACGATTATTTCGAGAGCGAGCTTGCCTGGATGGATCTGTCCGGCACGCCGATCGAGGTCGCGATCGGGCCGTACGAGGTCTATACCGACCGGCTGTACGGCACGAAGACCGCGTTCGAAAGCTTCGTGACGCTGAAAGATCCGGAGGAATCCGCCGCGCTCGACCGGTACAAGGGCTATCTGCGCGACATGGAAGCGAACCTCCCGATCGAGGATCGCTACAAGAATTTCAGCCGCGGTTTCGAAAGCCCCATCGCGGTTGCCGAACAGATCCATGGCGGCGGCGACAACGTGCCGGGCGTGCAGACCATCGCCTTCAACCTGCCCAATGACGAACGTGTGCGCGAGGCGAAGGGCGCGAAGAAGGTGATCCTGTCCAACGTGCTGGGCGCGAAATACGACCGCATCCTGTCGCCGATGGCGCCGCTCGTGCTCATGCCGCGGCAGGCCGGGATGGTCGCGCGCAAATATATGCAGCTCTCGACGCTGTTCCACGAATTGTCGCACAGCCTCGGGCCGGGCACGATTACCGTGGATGGCCGCCAGACCACGGTGAACGAGGAATTGCGCGATCAATATTCCGCGCTGGAGGAGGCGAAGGCCGACGTCATGGGCGTGTGGAACCTCCTCTACATGATGGAGCGGGGCGAATTGCCGGCGGCGGAAAAACCGCAGCTTTTCGCCACCTACATGGCCGGGATCTTCCGTTCGGTGCGCTTTGGCGTGCAGGAGGCGCACGGCAAGGGCGCGGCGCTCCAATACGGCTATCTCAAGGACAAGGGCGCCTTTGCCTTCGATCCCGGCTCGGGGCGCTTCGTCATCGACGACGCCGCGATGGAGGCGGGTCTGCGCGACCTGCTCCACGATCAGCTCATGCTGCAGGCGCGCGGCGATTATGCGGGCACGAAGGCCTTCTTCGACCGGTGGGCGGTTCTGGACGAACCGGCGCGGCGGGTGATCGGCACGATGGATGCGATCCCGGTCGACATCGTTCCGGTGTATCCCGAACGCATCTGATGTGACCGGAAAAGCACGCGAGGCGCGCATCGTTCATCGCGGATACGGGGCGGTTTCGATATAGGACATCGGACCGGCCCCGTTCGCATGGCCCTTGCGGATGGCCCCGGTGTCGCCATCTTCTGCGGCGGCGACGATATTCGCGATGGGACGTATGAATGATGGAACTGTCGGAAAACATGGTGCGCGACGCATCGCGTGGTGACGTGACGGATCGTGGCGGCATGGCGTCCGCCCGCGCGCGTCCGGTCATCGCCGACGATCGCGACATGTTGCGGCTCGCCGCGGCGCTGGCCCGCGATCTGGCGCGGCACGATGCGCGCATCTACTGGGTTGACATGCTGGGGTCCGCCTTCGTCGGCTATGCCGCGCTCTTCGGTGCGATCATGGTCGATGGCGTGGCGGCGCGCGTGCTGCTCGGTCTTGCCGCGATCCTCGCGCTCTATCGCGCGGTCAGCTTCATTCACGAACTCAGCCACATGAAGGAGGATTCCGTGCCCGGTTTCCGGCTGGCGTGGAATACGCTCGTCGGTGTGCCTTTGATGGTGCCGTCCTTCATGTACGAAGAGGTGCATACGCAGCATCACGCCCGCACCCGTTACGGCACGGCGGAGGACCCGGAATATCTGCCGCTTGCGCTGATGAAGCCGTGGACCTTGCCGTTGTTCGTGGTGATGGCGCTGCTGCTGCCGGTCGGGCTGATCCTGCGGTTCGGGGTGCTGGCCCCGTTTTCGGCGCTATTCCCGCCGGTGCGGCGGTTCGTGCGCGAACGGTTTTCCGCACTCGCGATCAATCCCGCCTATCGCCGCCGCGCGCCGCGGACACGCTGCGCCGCCGGTGGATCGCGCTCGAAACAGCGGCCTGCCTTTGGGCCTGGGCGCTTATGGGGAGCGTGTTCGTTTTCGGGTGGGTGCCGCTCGCCTGTTTCCTCGCCGTGCATTCGGGGATCAGCGTGCTCAACCAGCTGCGCACGCTCGTCGCGCATCTGTGGGAGAACGAGGGCGAGGCGCTGTCCGTGACGGCGCAATATCTCGATTCGGTGAATGTCCCACCGCCCAGTGCGCTGGCCCCGCTGTGGGCGCCGGTGGGCTTGCGCTATCACGCGCTGCATCATCTCCTGCCGAGCGTGCCCTATCACAATCTCGGCCGCGCGCACGCCCGCATGGCACGCGAGCTGGAGGCGGCCTCGGTCTATAACAGGGCGAGCTATCCCGGCATGATGCCGCTCGTCGGGAAGATCGCGCGCAGCACGATGCGGCCTGTGCGCTGACGCCCCGCCGCCGCGGGCGGGCCGGGCTGGGCACAAGTCCACTGGACAAGCGACGCGCGTGCGGGCCATAGCGGCCCGCATGCACGACATTCGCCTGATCCGGGACAATCCTGAACAATTCGACGCCGCCCTCGCCCGCCGGGGGGCCGGTCCCGCCGCCGCGCAGATCCTCGCGCTCGACGAGGAACGGCGCAAGGTGACCACCGCGATGCAGGACGGGCAGAGCCGCCGCAACGAGGCGTCCAAGGCCATCGGCAAGGCGATGGGACAGGGCGACACCGAAACCGCCGAACGGCTGAAGGCGGAGGTCGCCGCGCTCAAACAATCGCTGCCGCAGATGGAGGCGGAGGAGCGGGCGCTCAGCGAGCAGCAGGCCGCCATGCTTGCAGCGCTCCCCAACCTGCCCGCCGACGATGTCCCCGCCGGTCAGGACGAAAGCGACAATGTCGAGCTTTCGCGCCACGGCACCCCGCGCGCATTCGCCTTCACCCCGCGCGAACACGCCGATTTCGCCCCCGCGCTCGGCATGGATTTCGAAACCGGCGCGGACATTGCCGGCGCGCGTTTCACCTTCATGCGCGGACAGATGGCGCGGCTGAACCGGGCATTGGGTGCCTTCATGCTCGACATGCAGACCGCCGCGGGCTTCACCGAATGCGCGCCGCCGCTGCTCGTCCGGGACGAGGCCGTGTTCGGCACCGGCCAGCTCCCCAAATTTTCGGAGGATCTGTTCCAGACCACCGATGGCCGCTGGCTCATCCCGACGGCGGAGGTATCGCTGACCAATGCGGTGCGCGACCGCATCGTCGAGGCGGATGCCCTGCCCATCCGCATGACCGCGCTCACCCCCTGTTTCCGGTCGGAGGCAGGTTCGGCGGGGCGCGACACGCGCGGCCTCATCAGGCAGCACCAGTTCGACAAGGTGGAGCTCGTCGCGATCACCGCGCCCGATGCGTCGGACGCCATGCACGAGGCCATGACGCAGGCGGCAGAGGCGGTGCTCCGCGCGCTCGACCTGCCCTATCGCAAGATGTTGCTGTGTGCGGGCGACATGGGCGCCACCGCGCGCAAGACCTACGATCTGGAGGTCTGGCTCCCGGGACAGAACGCCTATCGCGAGATTTCCTCGATCAGCAATTGCGGCGCCTATCAGGCCCGCCGGATGAACGCCCGTTTCCGCCCCGACGGTGCAAAGAAAACGGAATTCGTCCACACGTTGAACGGGTCGGGCCTCGCGGTCGGGCGCACACTCGTGGCGATCCTCGAAAACGGACAGCAGGAGGACGGATCGGTCGTCCTGCCTGACGCGCTACACCCCTATACCGGCGGCATGACGAAACTGGAGATCGAAGGCTGATGCGCATATTGCTCACCAATGACGATGGCATTCATGCGCCGGGACTTGTCGTGCTGGAACGCATCGCGCGGCAATTGTCGGACGACATCTGGATCGTCGCCCCGGCGGAGGAACAGTCGGGCGCGGGCCATTCGCTCACGCTCAACCGCCCGGTGCGGCTGCGCCAGCATGACGAGCGGCGCTTTTCGGTCAGCGGCACGCCCACCGATTCCGTCACGATGGCGCTGCGCAAGGTGATGCCACAGAAACCCGATCTCATCCTGTCCGGCGTCAATCGCGGCGCCAATCAGGGCGACGACATCACCTATTCCGGCACCGTCTCCGCCGCGATCGAGGGTACGCTCGCCGGCATCCGCTCCATCGCGCTGTCGCAGATCTATGCCAAGGGCACGGGCGGCGACGTATCGTTCGACGCGGCGCAGCAATGGGGCGCGCGCGCGCTGCGCCGCTGCTCGACATGGAGTTTTCCGAACGCACGCTGGTCAATGTGAACTTCCCCGCCCGCCCCGCCGACGAGGTGGAGGGCATTCGCGTCGTGCGGCAGGGGTTCCACGATTACAGCCGCGGTACGCTGGTCGAAAGCGTCGATCCGCGCGGCTTTCCCTATTTCTGGTTCGGGCTGGAATCGGTGGAGCATACGCCGGGCCACGAAACCGATCTCGAGGCGGGGGAGGACGGGTTCATCGCCGTCACCCCGTTACAGCTCGACCTGACGCATTATCCCTCGCTCGAACGGCTGCACGAACGGTATCGGGACGACAGCTGATCCGATGATGCCCCCTGCCCGCCCCGACCGGCCCAAGATCCACCAGCCGCTTCGCCGCAGGGTGAAGGTACCGGTGTGGGCGGATGCGGGCATTCGGGTGTTCGCGGCGGTGTTCCTCGTCTTTGCCGTGGTCATGATCCATTGGTGGGACCGCAACGGGCTGGTGGACAATGTCGATGGCGAGGTCAGTTTCCTCGACGTCGTCTATTTCACCATGATCTCGATCACGACGACGGGTTTCGGCGATATCGCCCCGGTGTCCGACCGTGCCCGCCTGGTCGAGGCGGTGATCGTGACGCCGATCCGCTTTGCCGTGCTCTTCATCTTCGTCGGCACGGCGTATAATTTCATCATCAAGCGAAGCTGGGAGAAATGGCGTATGGCCCGAATTCAGGACCGGCTGACCAATCATGTCGTGGTCTTGGGCTTTGGCGTGTCGGGTTCGGAAAGCGTGCGCGAGCTGATCGCGCGGGGGACCGATCCCGATTGCATCGTCGTCATGGACCCGGACGAGGAACGGCTGAAACTCGCCGAACAGATGGGCTGCAACGTGATGAACGCGGATGCGACCCGCGACGAATCGCTGCAGGACGTGCGGATCAATCAGGCATCCACGGTGCTCGTGTCCGCCGGGCGCGACGACGCGTCCATCCTCATCGTGCTGACCGTGCGGCATCTGGCGCCCGACGTGCCGATCACGGTCGTGGTGCGGGCAGGCGACAACGAATTGCTCGCCCGGCAGGCAGGCGCCACCAACGTGCTGAACCCCGTGCGGTTTACAGGCTTGCTGCTCGCCGGGTCCGCCAGCGGGATGCATGTCGCGGATTATCTCGCCGATCTCGCCTCGGTGCAGGGGCGCGTGCAGTTGGTGGAACGCGCCGCCCGGCAGGAGGACGTGGGCAAGCCGCTACGAAACCTGGGCTCGGGCAGCATCGGCGTGCGCCTCTACCGCGCGGGCGAAGCCTATGGCTATTGGCAGCCGGAGGCCGAATCGGTGCAGATGGGCGACATGATCGTCGTCATCAAACCCACACCCGACCAGGGACCGGGCATCCTGTAACGCCTAGCTGCGAAGCCAGAACACCAGCCCCATCGCGAGATAGGCGAGGAACCAGAACCCCGCGTCGATGAACGCGATCGGCCGCGGATTGCGTTGATGCAGGTAATTGGTCCACAGCGCGGGAATGACGAAGGCGATCGCGACCCCGCCGCTCATCATCGGGTAAAGCCACCATTTCGCCGGGTCGATCCGTGCGAACATATGGCCAAGCATGGATGCGGAAACGAGCACCAGAACGAAAGTGCCGAGCACGGTGACGAACGGCCTGCGCCGCAGTTCCAGCCCGCCCGGCCCGGCCCGCCGCACCAGCGGGCGTGCGAAGACCCGGTACCATCCCGCCGCGACCGCCATCACGGCCAGAGCGGCCAGAAACACCGCGAACCAATCTACCGGACCCATTCAATCTCCCGCCTTCTGCGCGTGACGTGTTACCGCATCCCGCCGCGCTAGACCACAGGACAACACATATTAAGTTCGCGGCGCTTTTGCGTTCCTGCGCTGCGACGAAACGATCGCGCACCCCGTCGGCGGTGCGACGGCTGGCGTCGGCGCGCGCTTGGGTGTAGAGGCGCGGCGCAATGACTGAAACCATGAACCACCCCACCCGGATCGACGCCGCCCCGAAAATCGGCATGGTCAGCCTCGGCTGCCCCAAGGCGCTCGTTGATTCCGAACGCATCCTGACCAAGCTGCGCGCCGATGGCTATGCCATGTCTCCCGATTATGCGGGCGCGGACGTGGTGCTGGTCAACACTTGCGGCTTTCTCGATTCGGCGAAGGAGGAAAGCCTGGAGGCGATCGGTGAGGCGATGGCCGAAAACGGCCGCGTCATCGTGACGGGCTGCATGGGCAATGAGGCCGAGGCCATCCGCGCACGATTTCCCGACATCCTTGCGGTGACCGGCGCGCATCAGTATGAGCAGGTGGTCAGTGCAGTGCACGATGCCGCGCCCGCCGCGCGCGGTCCGTTCGTGGATCTCGTGCCGCAGCCCGATATCAAGCTGACGCCGCGGCATTATTCCTATCTCAAGATTTCGGAAGGGTGCAATCATTCGTGCGCCTTCTGCATCATTCCGTCGCTGCGCGGAAAGCTCAGCAGCCGCCGGATCGATGCCGTCCTGCGCGAGGCGGAAAAGCTCGTCGCCGCGGGCACGAAGGAACTGCTCGTCATCAGCCAGGACACCTCGGCCTATGGCGTGGACGTCCGGCACGAGGAACGCCAGTGGCACGGCGAAACCGTGCGGACCCACATGACCGACCTCGCCCGCGAACTGGGCCAGCTGCGCACGGGCGATGACATGGCGCCGTGGGTGCGGCTGCATTACGTCTATCCCTATCCGCATGTCGATCAGGTCATCCCGCTCATGGCCGAAGGGCTGGTGACGCCCTATCTCGACATTCCGTTCCAGCATGCCAGCCCGTCGGTGCTGAAGGCCATGAAGCGCCCCGCGAACGAGGCAAAGGTGCTCTCCCGCCTCGCCAAATGGCGCGAAATCTGTCCCGACATCACCGTGCGCAGCAGCTTCGTGGTCGGCTTTCCGGGTGAGACGGAGGATGATTTCCGCTATTTGCTCGACTGGCTGGAGGAAGCGCAGCTCGACCGGGTGGGCGGCTTCCGCTTCGAACCTGTCGAGGGCGCGGAGGCCAACACGCTGCCCGGCGCGGTGGCCGAAGAGGTCAAGGAAGAACGCTACGCCCGGTTGATGGAAGTGACCGAGCGGATCAGCGCCGCCAAATTGCAGGCGAAGATCGGCCGCACGCTCCCCGTCATCATCGACGAGATCGGCGAACCGGACGAGGACGGCGACATCGGCGCCACCGCACGCAGCCAGTCCGACGCGCCCGACATCGACGGCCACGTCTATCTCCGCAACGTATCGCCCGCGCTGGTGCCCGGCGATATCGCCATGGCCAGCGTCGAGGATGCCGACGCGCACGATCTGTTCGGTTTCATCCCCGAATAACCGCGCGCCAACGACCCAGCGCGGCGCAGGGCGCGTTCACGGCCCTGGTTTCGACGATATTGGTTTGACGGCGACGGGGGCTGCGGGCATCACCCCCGCATGGCCAGCACCGATCGCATCTATACCGCCGCGCTCATCGTCATCGGCGATGAAATCCTGTCCGGGCGCACCCATGACAAGAATATCGCGCAGGTGGCCAGCTGGCTTCAGGTGCAGGGCATCCGCCTTGCCGAGGTGCGCGTGGTCGCCGACACCATGGATGCCATCGCCGAGGCGGTGAATACGCTGCGCGCGCGCAACGATTACCTGTTCACCACCGGCGGCATCGGCCCCACCCACGATGATATTTCGGTCGATGCGGTGGCCCGCGCACTGGGCGTCGAGGTGGTGATTCATCCCGAAGCCCGCGCAACGCTGGAACGCTATTACGCGGACAAGGGCGGTCTGAACGAAGGGCGCCTGCGCATGGCGCGCGTGCCGCAAGGCGCCGATCTCATTCCGAACGAACGGTCCGGCGCGCCGGGGATCCGCGTCGGCAACGTGTTCATGATGGCGGGCGTCCCGCATATCACCGCGGGCATGCTCGACGCGTTGACCGGCACGCTCGAAGGGGGCGCGCCGCTCATCTCCGAGACGGTCGGCGGCTGGATCCCGGAAAGCGAGGTCGCGGTCCTCCTGCGTGAGGTCGAGAAGGCCCACGAAAATTGCCAGATCGGAAGCTATCCGTTCTTTCGCGAAGGGCGCGTCGGTGCGAATTTCGTGATCCGCTCCACCGACGCGGACGATCTCGCCAGCTGTATGGATACGCTATGCGAGGGGCTGGGCGAGCTTGGCTACGATTTCACGCCGGGCGGCATCTGAACCGGCCTCAGCGGTCGTCTTCCCGAATTTCGCGATCATGCTCGATATCCTCGCGCAACTCGGCCGCGCCCGCGTCGGCGCGGCGCTCCTGCGCGGCCGTTTCGTTCTTTCGATTGTTCGCGCGTGAATACAGAAGCGCCAGCAGCAAGAGCAGCGGCCCCCCGATCACGACGATAAGCCAGACGGTTGGCATGGATATATCCTTCGTTTGTGTCGTTGTGCCTGATCAACGGGTGTGGCGCTGCTTCTTTCCCGAACGAACGTAGCGGCTAGCAGCGCAGGCCCCGTCGGCACCCCGGCGCGCATGAAAAAGGCCGGCGGAAACGCATTCCGCCGGCCTCGTTCATTCAGGCATTGTCGCAGGAGCGATCAGGCGCCCTCGACCTCCGCCGTGTCGATCTTCAGGCCCGGGCCCATCGACGACGACATGGCGACCTTGCGGACGTACTTGCCCTTCGCACCCGACGGCTTCGCCTTGACGATCGCGCTCACCAGAGCGTCGAAATTCGCCTTCAGCTGTTCGTCGGTGAAGGACATCTTGCCGATGCCGGAGTGGATGATGCCGGCCTTTTCGACGCGGAATTCGACCTGGCCGCCCTTGGCGTCCTTGATGGCCTGTTCCACGTTCGGGGTCACGGTGCCGAGCTTCGGGTTCGGCATCAGCCCCTTGGGACCGAGCAGCTTGCCGAGACGGCCGACGACGCCCATCATGTCCGGGGTCGCGATCACGCGGTCATAGTCGAGATTGCCGGCCTGCATGTCTTCCATCAGGTCTTCGGCACCGACCTTGTCGGCCCCGGCGGCGGTCGCCTTGTCGGCATTGTCGCCGCGCGCGAAAACCGCGACCTTCACGTCCTTGCCGGTGCCCGAGGGCAGCGACACCATGCCGCGCACCATCTGATCGGCGTGGCGCGGATCGACGCCCAGGTTCATCGCGACCTCGACGGTCTCGTCGAACTTCGTCGTCTTCACATCGCGCAGCGTCTGCAGCGCCTCGTCCACGCCGTACAGCTTTTCAGCGTCCAGCTTTTCGTTGAGCATCTTCTGCTTCTTGGTCAGCTTGGCCATGGGTTCAGCCCTCCACCACTTCGAGACCCATCGAACGCGCGCTGCCTTCGATGATCTTGGTTGCCTGGTCGATGTCGTTCGCGTTGAGATCGGCCATCTTCTGTTCGGCGATGGCGGACAGCTCGCTGCGCTTGATGGTTCCGGCCGAAACCTTGCCCGGCTCCTTCGAACCCGACTTCAGCTTCGCAGCCTTCTTGAGGAGGAAGGACGCGGGCGGCGTCTTCGTCGTGAAGGTGAACGAACGGTCGGCATAGACGGTGATGATCGTGGGGATCGGCATCGCCTTTTCCATGTCCTGCGTGGCGGCATTGAACGCCTTGCAGAATTCCATGATGTTCACGCCGCGCTGACCCAGCGCCGGGCCGATCGGGGGCGACGGGTTGGCGGCGCCGGCGGGCACCTGCAACTTGATGTAACCGGTAATTTTCTTGGCCATGGGGCCACTCCTTTTTTCACACTGTCGGGCGCCCACGGGACGCCGTCATGTTAAGCGGTCAGACAGAAGACGAGCGCCTTCCTCCCGCATTCATCCCCGCCGGTTTTCGTCCCGGACGGGAAATCCCTTACTTGGAAAGCTCGACCTGTTCGAAGTCGAGTTCCACAGGCGTCGCGCGGCCGAAGATGGACACGCTGACCTTGACCTTGTTCTTGTCGAAATCGAGTTCCTCGACCACGCCGTTGAAGCTCGCGAACGGGCCGTCGAGCACCTTGACCGAATCGCCGATCTCGTAATCGACGTCGATTTCGCGCTTGGGCGCGGCGGCCATTTCGTCGCGCTGGCCGAAATAACGGGCCGCTTCCTTCTCGCTGATGGCCTGCGGCTTGTTGTTGGTGCCGAGAAATCCGGTGACCTTGGGCGTGTTCTTGACGAGGTGATAGACATCGTCGTTCATCGCCAGCTTGGCGAGGACGTAACCGGGCATGAACTTGCGCTCGGTCTGTACCTTCTTGCCGCGCTTGACCTCGGTCACGGTTTCGGTGGGAACCTCGACCGCCTCGACCAGCTGGTCGAGACCTGTCCGTTCCGCCTCGGCGAGGATCGATTCCTTCACCTTGTTCTCGAAACCCGAATAGGCGTGGATGATATACCAGCGAGCCATCAAAAAATCCTGTCCTTAACCGTGTCGCGCGTCAGGCCAGCGTCAGCAGCCAGCGCACCACCGCGCCGAACAGCGAATCGATGCCCAGGAAGAACACCGACAGGATCAGCATCATGATCCCGACGAAGATCGCCGTGGTGACGGTTTCCTGCCGGGTCGGCCAGACGACCTTGGACCCTTCGGCCCGTACCTGCCGGATGAATTCGCCGGGGCTGGTCTTCGCCATTTGCGTGTTCCTCGCGCGGTTGAAATTGCCGGGTTCTCGCCAAGGGTTCATCGCCGCCCCGGCCGCATGGTCGGGGAGAGGCGATCTATTCCCATGTCGGAAAAACGTGTTGCCCCATAACCGGCCCTTTGCCCGAACGCAAGGGGTGCGCCGCGCGCGGTTTACCGCACAAAGGATCGCGCGCGATCGTCCCGCGGGCCGCATCGGTGCAAAAATTGCAATGCGTGCTTCCCTTCGCGCATGCCAACCGATAGCACTTGCAACCAATCGTTACAAACAGGGGTCAAGGGACAATTATGAGCGCAGCACCGCCCTCCACCGCACTGATCGACCGGGTCACCAATATCTCCGACTTCATCTGGGGCGGCAGCTGGGACGGGGTCGAAGTCATTCCGATCCCGCCGATGGTGATCGTCCTGCTCGGCATCGGCCTGTGGATCATGATCGGGCTGCGCTTCTACCCCATCGTGAAGCTGGGCAGCGCGATCACCGGCCTGTTCCGCGGCCGCAAGACCGCCGGCGAGATCAGCCCGTTCGCCGCATTGTCCACCGCATTGTCGGGGCA
The DNA here is from genome assembly GCF_016745095.1 of Croceicoccus sp. YJ47. NCBI lineage: Bacteria > Pseudomonadati > Pseudomonadota > Alphaproteobacteria > Sphingomonadales > Erythrobacteraceae > Croceicoccus > Croceicoccus sp. YJ47. The sequence continues at coordinate 2,085,091 of NZ_CP067087.1, read as the reverse complement.
GGTCGGCACCGGCAATCTCGCGGGCGTGGCCACGGCCATTGCACTCGGCGGGCCGGGGGCGGTGTTCTGGATGTGGATCACCGCGCTCGTCGGCATGGCGCTGGGCTTTGCCGAAGGGTCGCTCGCCATCCGCTACCGCGAAAAGACGCCCGATGGCACGTGGCGCGGCGGTCCGATGACCTATATCACGCAAGGGCTTGGCCCCAAATGGACGTGGCTGGCGATCCTGTTCTGCCTCGGCACGCTGTTTTCCGCGCTCGTGACCGGCAATTCGATCCAGTCGAACGAGGTGGCAAGCGGCCTCAACGAATTGTTCGGCATCGAACGCTGGCTCGGCGGGATCATCGTCGCGGTTGCGGTGTTCGTCGTCATCATCGGCGGGATCAAGTCGATCGGCTCCATCGCCGAAAAGGTCGTGCCGTTCATGGCGGCGGCCTATATCGCGATGGCGCTCGTCGCGCTGATCCTCAATTTCACCGACCTTCCCGAAACCTTCGGGCGCATCTTTGCCGGCGCATTCAACACGCAATCGGCATCGGGCGGCTTTGCCGGCGCGGCGATCATCATCGCCATTCGTGCCGGCGTCGCGCGCGGGCTGTTCTCGAACGAAAGCGGCCAGGGTTCGACCCCCATCGCCCACGCCGTCGCACAGACCGACGATCCGGAGCAGCAGGGCCGCATGGCGATGCTGGGCACGTTCATCGATACCATCGTGATCTGCACGATGACGGCGCTCGTGATCCTCACCGTGGAGGGGAATTTCACCCATACGCTGGCCGACGGCACGGTCGAACAGGTGCGCCACGTGTGGCAATCCGACCTCGGCACGACGCAGCTTTCGGGCTTCGTCACCACCTCCGGGGCGTTCGCGGCGGCGTTTCCCTATGCGATCGGCGGCATTCCGCTCGGCACGCTGATCGCGTCGGTGGCGCTGATCCTGTTCGTGTTCACGACGCTTCTGACGTGGAGCTATTATGGCGAGCGGGCGATCACCTTCATCTACGACCGCATTCCGGGGGCGAGCGCGGGGGGCGAGAAGATCCTGCACATCATCTGGCGCGTGATCTGGTGCATCGGCATCTATGTCGGCGCGACGCAGCCTTCGCAGCTCGTCTGGCGGCTGGGCGACATTTCCAATGCGGCGATGGCATTGCCGAACCTCATCGCGCTGGCGGCGCTGTCGGGCGTGGTCTTCGCGCTGGCCCGCGGCAATCGCACGGCGGGCAAGGACCACCATATCGATCCGCGCGACGATTGATCGCAATACGGATGACGGGGATACGGGCCGCGGCGGAAATGATACGCCGCGGCCCGTTTTCGTTGGTCTCTTCGTCCTACTGCACCGGTTCGACGGGCAGGGATACGCCCGTCTGCAATTCGATCCACGCACTGCGCAGTGCCTCCATCTTGGCACGGATCGCCGGCTTTTCGCTTTCCCCGGCCTGGGCAAGCTGCACCTGCATCTGCACGAGCACCATCGGAATGCGCAAATCGTCGCGCTCGCGTTGCAGCGCATCGGCCTTGCCCACCGCCGTCACCACGAGGCTCAGCCCGGCCTCGAACGAACAGAGCTGGTGATACTGATTCCGAGCCATCCGCCGACCTCGGCCTGGTTCTGCATCAGGAGAGCAAGCTCGGACTGACAAAAGGCGCTTGAACGGTCGATCAGTATGTTGGCGAGCCGGTCGCGCTCCACCGGGCTGTCCGCCGCCCGTCGTTAAGCCAGTTGGCCCTCGCCACCGATGAATCTCATGCAGTTGAGATTGACGGCGCCGGGCCGCGCCTCGTTCTCTCGACGGCGGAGAAACACATCGGAACGCGGCGTATCGACGGTACAGGTGCGTCCATTCGCGTTCCTGTCGTCATGGGTTGGGCAATACTGATAGGCGCCAGCGACAATCGGCTGCACCCGCGCCGCGCCCTCGTTGATGCAAGCCGTCAGGAAAAGCGATGCCCCGCCGTAGGTGGACACGGGCGGCTCGGGCAGCATCATCCGATACGACCCGGAAGACGGCGCAGGACGCCATCGCCGGCCTTGGCGCGAAACAATCCGGCGATGAACGGGAAACTGGCAGGAGTGGCAGGATTCGAACCCGCGGCCCTCGGTTTTGGAGACCGATGCTCTACCAACTGAGCTACACTCCTGCAGGTGGTGGCTCCTCTATCGCCTTACCGCCGGGCTGACAAGCATTCAGTGCTCGAAAATCATGACCATGCCGCCCCGACGGGTGACACGTGCGCAGCCATGCGCCATTATCGCAGGCCATGACCCGAACGCTCACCTCCGACCACACCGGGATCATCGACCCGCAATTGCTGCTCCTCGCCTATCGCAGCGGGGTCTTTCCCATGGCGGATGCGCGTGATGATCCCGAAATCATGTGGATCGAACCGCGCGAACGGGCGATCATCCCGTTGAACGCGCTGCACGTGTCGCGCTCGCTCGCGCGGACGTTGCGGCGCGAACGGTTCCGCGTGACCTGCAATGCGGCGTTTGCCGACGTGGTCGATGCATGCGCCGCGCCGCGGCCTGACCCGGACAACGAAGATGGCGAAAGCTGGATCAGCCACCGGATCGCGGCGAGCTACCGCCTGCTCCATCGCCAGGGACACGCCCATTCCTTCGAATGCTGGCAGGACGGGCGGCTGGTCGGCGGGCTTTACGGCGTGGCGTTCGACCGGGTGTTCTGCGGCGAATCGATGTTCAGCCGGGTCTCCGACGCATCGAAGGTCGCGCTGTGCTGGCTCGTCGCGGCGATGCGGGCCGCGGGCCTGGAATTGCTCGATTGCCAATTCATGACGAGCCATCTGGAAAGCATGGGGGCGGTGCCGCTCCCCCAATCGCAATATCTGGAACTGGTGCGACAGGCATCGCGCGCCGGCGACGACCACGCCACGTTGCCGGAAGGTTATTCCTCGCTCGTGTCCGGCTCTTCCTCGCCGGGGAAGGACATTGCGCAATCCTTGACCCAGACATCGTAGATCGGATGTTCGACCACGTTCAGTGACGGGCTGTTCTTGAACAGCCAGCCGGAAAAGACGCGGCGGAAACGCGGATTGTCGTCGTCGCTTTCGGGCGTCTTGGTCAGGAATTGCACGAAGGCGCCGGTTTCCGGCTGCGCCTCCCACGGGGCGGTGCGTTCGCATGCGCGCAGGCGGATGACGACATCGTCGACCCGCTCCTGCTCCCCCGGCGAAAGCGTAATGTCGCGCGTGATATTGTTGCGCTTGTTAAGCAGGCCGATCGTCGCGACGCGTTCCGCCATCGGCGTCCCGCCCGGCAGGTCGAGATCCGCCGCCATGTCGCCATCATCGGCCGAAATCATCTCGTTCTCGTCGGTCGAGGACTGCGGCGGGGTGGGCGATGGCGCAGGTTCGGCCGTCTCGGTCTCGGCGTCCTCGCCGGGGGCATCCGCGCCGTCGCAAGCCGACAGCGCAAGCCCCGCGCAGCCGAGCCACAGCCATGCGAGCCGGACCGGGCTGCGAATCACTGGTCGGGCGACCATGCTTCGTAATCGCCGGTCGCCTTGGCGCGCACGCCGCCCTGCTCCAGCGCGCCCTTGGGGCGGTATGCGTCCAGCGTGCCGGTCCGGTTGGGCGTGTAATCCACCTCCCAGATACGCGACGGCGGAAGATGGCTTTCGGGCACGCCATCGAAACTGCCGTGCAGCCAGCCATGCCATTCGGACGGCACCCGGCTCGCGTCATTGGCGCCTTCGTAGATGACCCAGCGGCGTTCGCGTCCGCGGGCATCGGGCTTTTTCGCGCGGAAATAGCGATTGCCCTGCGCATCGGTGCCGACCTGTTCGCCGTGTTTCCAGCTATCGAACAGCGTGCCGATGGTGGCGCCGTCCCACCAGGTGAAGATCTTGGAAAGAATGCTCATCGTGCCTGTCCGATTAGCGGCATGTGACGCGGCGCGCAACACGCCATCGCGCCCCATGAAACCGCGCTATTGCCCCGGCGCGCGCCAGTCGATCGCGTCGCCCGGCGAAAGGCCCAGTTCCGCCGCGCGTCCCCCGGCCAGTTCGAGGACGCCCACGACCGCCCCTTGCGACGGGATCGGATCCAGAGAATAGGGCACCGCATCGGCGGCAATGGATTCGATCGTGCGGTCGGGCGCGATGAAGATGAGGTCGAGCGGAATGACCGTGTTCTTCATCCAGAAGCTGCGCTGCTGCGGCGTCCCATTCGGGAACAGCATGCCTTCGTCAGGACCGAGTTCGGTGCGGAACATCAGGCCCTTGCGCTGATCCTCGTCGCTCGCCGCATATTCGACGGTGAAACGATGCGTCCGCCCGCCCGATTCAATGGTGAGGGGAACGAGCGGCAGCCCCGATTCGGCATGGACCGCGCTTTGCTGCGTCGCGGCGCTGCGCTCGGTCTGCGCGTCGCCGGGGGCGGAGCAGGCACCGAGCGTCAGCGCGACACCGGCGAAAAGAGCGAAACCTTTGCGCATTCGTCAATCCTCGAAACTGTGCACCGGGCCATCCACGCCATCGTCGAGCGCGCTGGCCCAGTCGCGCGCCGATTCCATGTCGCTCGCATCGACCAGATTGCGCGCGCTGTCCAGCGAATGCCCGGCACGCAGCATGGCGGCGACCTGTTTTTCGCGCACCGCCCGGTCCGCAGGCGGCACGCCGTCGCGCGCGAAGGGGCCGAAATGTTTCTTTTCCGCCATGCGCAGCGCGGCGGCACGCGCCTCGCCGGGGGCGATCCCCGCGCGGTCGCCCGCGGCCACACCCGCGGCGTCGAGCGCGGCATTCACCCGCCGCCCGCCATATCCGCGGCGCAGCAGGCTGCCCGATTTGGCGCGCGCGAATTCCTCGTCATTGACCCATCCGTTGGCGACGAATTTCGCGACCAGCGCGTCGATGTCCGGCGTCTCCTCCCCCTCGGCAAGGCCACGCTCGCGCAATTTGCGGCGACAGTAATCGTGCAGCTTGCGCGCCGTCGTCGCGAAACGCGCGACATAGGCCAGAGCCATTTCGTTCAATCGCTGATTGGTGAGCGGGCTTGGCGGCGGCCTTGGCACTCTTGCGCGTTGGCGCTGGCGTGGATAACGGGCGCTTTCGTCTTTCATCGTGCCATAATCGTGCCACACTGCCGCTGGAATGGGAACGTCGGTCGCTGCAATTATTTGCCCGGCAAGCGAATTTCGGGCAAACCGCATACGGGACCGGTGGGAGAGGACGACACGGACGCCGGTTTCATACGGCGTTCAGCGGTCGATAGGCTAAGGCCGGATGATGAAGAACATACTGGACGGGAAAAGCTACAGCGTCATGACGCACAACGCCGGGGCCGGGACCCGTGAAACTTCCGAATTGACGCCCACGCCGAACGATGATGCGCTGCCGCGTCGTTTCGCCGATTTCGCGACCTTCGCCGATGCGATCGACTATGCGGCGCAAGGGGTTCGCGGGCTCAATTTTCACGATGCGCGCGGGCGCCTGCTGCGGCCCTACCCGTTTTCCGAATTGCGGAGCGATGCGCTGGCCATGGCGCACAGGCTCGTCGCCGACGGGGTGAAACCGGGCGACCGGGTCGCGCTGATCGCCGAAACCGGGGCGGAATTCGCCGCGCTGTTCTGCGGCGCGATCTATGCGGGCGCGTGGCCGGTGCCGCTGCCGCTCCCGACGAGCTTTGGCGGCAAGGACAGCTATATCGACCAGCTCGCCGTCCAATTGTCGAGCAGCGACCCGCTCGTCCTGTTCTACCCCGCGGAAATCGCGCAGATGACCGAGGCCGCGTGCGAGCGTCAGGGCGTGCGCGGCATTGCCTGGTCCGATTTTGCGACGCGCGACGTGGTCGAAGGGCCGCTTCCCACGCTCGACCCGGACGATATCTGCTATCTTCAATATTCGAGCGGATCGACCCGTTTCCCGCACGGCGTCGCGGTGACGCACCGGGCGCTGCTCAACAATCTGGCTTACCATTCGCACGGCATGCAGGTCACCGACGGCGACCGCTGCATCAGCTGGCTGCCGTGGTATCACGACATGGGGCTGGTCGGCTGTTTCCTCTCGCTCATCGCGAACCAGGTGTCCGGCGATTACCTCAAGACCGAGGATTTCGCCCGCCGTCCGCTTGCCTGGCTCGATCTCATCAGCCGGAATGCCGGCACGACGCTCTCCTATTCGCCGACCTTCGGGTACGACATCTGCGCCCGCCGCATTTCGAGCCAGTCTTCGGTCGCCGACCGGTTCGACCTGTCGCGCTGGCGCGTGGCGGGCAATGGCGCGGACATGATTCGGCCCGACGTGATGCAGAATTTCGTCAACGCCTTTGCCGATGCCGGTTTCCGGGCGCAGGCGTTCAACCCCAGCTACGGCCTCGCCGAGGCCACGCTCGCCGTGACCATCATGCCGCCGGGCGAAGGCATCCGGGTGGAGCTGGTCGAAGAGGAACGGCTTTCGGGCAGCCCGCGCGACCTGTCGCGCCCGGCCCGGTATCGTGCCATCGTCAATTGCGGCAAACCCGTGCGTGACATGGACGTCGAAATCCGCGGCGAGGATGGCAAGCCGCAACGCGATCACGTCATCGGCAAGGTGTGGTGCCGCGGCCCGTCGGTCATGCACAGCTATTTCCGCGACGAGGAGGCGACCGATGCCTGTCTCGTCGATGGCTGGCTCGACACCGGCGACATGGGATACATGGCGGACGGCTATCTGTTCATCGTGGGCCGCGCGAAGGACATGATCATCATCAACGGCAAGAACCACTGGCCGCAGGATATCGAATGGGCAGTCGAACAATTGCCCGGTTTCCACCAGGGCGACATCGCCGCCTTCTCGGTCGAGACGAAGGATGGCGAGGAAGCACCCGCCGTGCTGGTCCATTGCCGCGTATCGGATCCCGATGAGCGCGTGCGCCTGCGCGATACTATCCGCGACAAGGTGCGCTCCATCACCGGCATGAACTGCGTCGTGGAACTCGTGCCGCCCAAGAGCCTGCCGCGCACGAGCAGCGGCAAGCTCAGCCGGGCGAAGGCGAAGAAGCTCTACCTCGAAGGCGAGATCGAACCCTACGCCATCGCGGCCTGAGCGCAGGATGACCGAGGGAACGCCGGAACCGCGGCGTTCCCCCCGGTCATGAGGGCACCGTCACCACGACAGTATCACGCAGCCGGCGGCGTCTCCGCCTCCTCCAAAATCACCGTATCGACGGGCGCCCATGTCGCGGTCACATTCGCGCCCCCGCCCGTCCGTTCGACGACGCGCACCGCCGGCGACAGCCGCTCCCGCACGGCGGCGATATTCTCCTCGCCCCCCGATAGCGCGATCGGCGCGTCGATCCTTTGCCCCGCCCAGCCGATGAGCGCGATGGCATCGCGGCCCGCATCCGTCGGCGCCCCGTCCTCAAACGTCACCTCCGGTAGCGCGCGGGCCGGCGGGATCAGCTCGATCCGCCATTCGGGCACGCTTTGCGCGATGCGCCGTTCGAGCTGCCGATAGGCCGACAGCGTCGCCCCGTCGAGCGGGCGCGCACGGACCGTGGCCCGGCGGCGATCCCGGTCGATCAGCACGTCGTCCCCCGAAACCCCCGCGATGAGCGCCATCCGCTCCGTCAGATCCTGCACCGTGCGGTCGCTCGCGGCCCGCTCCTGTGCATTGGCGGCGGCGATCTGCGCTTCCTCCGCCGCGGTGGCGCTGGTGCCGACGCGGAACTGGTCGAGCTGCAAGGTGACCGGCGCCTCCAGCAAGCGGTTGGAGCCGGCGGATCGAGCGTTCCTCCGCCCCGTTCTCGATCTCCGGGGTGAGCACGGTCGCGGTGATGCGGATGGGGTCGGACTTGAAATCGATGTCGATCTGCGACACGCGCGCCGCATCGGGAAACGCATCGAGGATCGCCCCGTTGACGAGCCGCTGCGAATTGGCCTCCCACGCGATCTGACGCAGCGACAGGGCAAGCGGGATGACGAGCGCGATGAACGCCGCCACGACGATGAAATCCTGCAGCCGGGTCTTGTTCTCCGACAGATTCGCGCGAAACCCGTAAAGCCGCGCCATGATCATCGCGGTCAGCGCAATGGTGACAAGGTTCGTCACGTAGAGCAGCAGCGCGCCCGAAAACACGGTCCAGTTCCACGTCGCCAGCCCGAACCCCACCACGGCCAGCGGCGGCATCAACGCCGTCGCGATGGCGACGCCGACGATCGTGCCCGCCCGCCCGCGGATCATCGCATAGGCGCCCGCCATGGCGGAAAACAGCGCCACGAGCAGGTCGAACAGATTGGGCCGCGTGCGGCTGGCGATTTCGGGGGTCACCGTCTGCAACGGCGAGAGCACCACGATCAGCCCGCAAAACGCAATCGACAGCACCGACCCGATGACGAGCGCGCGCAAAGCCTTGCGCAGCCAGTTGTAATCCCCCGTCGACAGCGCGAAGCCCAGCCCGATGATCGGCCCCATGAGCGGCGAAAGCAGCATCGCGCCGATGACCACCGCCGGCGATGACAGCAACAGGCCGAGCACCGCAATGCCCGCCGACATGGCCAGCATGAACAAATAGCGCGCGGACATGATCGCCTCTTCGCGCCGTTCCTCGATCACCGCGCCCTGATCGACCGAGGCGACCACGGAATGGCGCCACCACAGCCGCCAAGACAGCAGCACGCCCTGAAAACTTTCGCGCGATTTTTCGATCGCGTCGGATTGATCGACCACTCGAATCTCCGTTGCCGCGCACGGGATATGGCGCGCGAATTGACGGGCATTTATCGCGGGCGCACGGCCCGTGTCCATCCGCGCGCACCCGACCGGCACAAAAACGCGGTTGCGACGTTCCGATACACAGATGGATGAAAAGGCATTTTACGGGCTCGACCCCTATCACGTCACGCTGGCGACGGCCGGGGCGGCAATTATCCTCGCCTATTGGCTGCCCCGCTATTTCTCCAATCGGGAACCGGCCGCATCGGCGCTGCTGATCGGACTGGGCATGGCGGGATTTGCGCTCATCCCCGGATTGCCCGATGTCGTCGACCCGCGCACATCGCCGCGCTTCTGGGAATTGACGAGCGAGATGGCGGTCATCATCGCGCTGTTCGGTGCGGGGATAAAGATCGACTGCGTCACCAATCTGGAGCGGTGGAAACCGACGATCCGGCTGCTGGTCATCGCCATGCCGCTCACCATTGCGGCGATCGCGCTGCTGGGCTGGGCGGCGGCGGGGCTGACCGTGGCGGGCGCGGTCCTGCTGGGCGCGGTGCTGGCGCCGACGGACCCGGTGCTGGTAGGCGATATTCAGGTCGGCCCGCCCACCGAAGGCGGCGAACATCCGGTGCGCTTTGCGCTGACCGCCGAGGCCGGGCTGAATGACGGGCTGGCGTTTCCGTTCGTCTATCTCGGCCTGCTGCTCGGTGCGACGGGCATTCCGTCTGCTGGCGAATGGCTGCAATGGCTGGCGCTCGACGTGGTCTATCGCATCGCGGTGGGCGCGCTGGGCGGGATTGCGGTCGGCTGGCTGCTGTCGCGGTTCCTTTTCGCGATGCCGCGGGGCAATCCGCTGGCAAAGACGGGTTCGGCGGTCCTTGCGCTTGCGGGCGTGCTCTTTTCCTACGGCATCACCGAGCTGGTGGAAGGTTACGGATTTATCGCGTGTTTTGCCGCCGGTGCGACCCTGCGCCGGGTGGAGCAGGATCACGAGTTTCATGGCCGGCTGCATGCGTTCAACGAATCGATCGAGCATGGGCTGACCGCCATTCTGCTCGTGCTGGTCGGCGGGCTTTTCCCGGTACTCGTGGGAGAATTGAGCTGGACCACCGCGCTCATCGCGGCTGCGCTCATCTTCGTCATCCGGCCCGCGGCGGGCATGCTGGCGCTGCTCGGCACGGGGATGAAGGGGCGCGACAGGCTCGTGGTCGCGGCCTATGGCGTGCGCGGGATCGGTTCGATCTACTATCTGGGCTATGCCGCCGCGCATATCGAGTTCGACAACGAGGGCGAGCTTTGGGCGATCGTCACACTTGCCATCCTGCTGTCGGCGGTGGTGCACGGCCTGACCGCGGGCGCGGCGGTGGAACGCGCCGAAACCGAGGAGGATACAGGGCACGGCGCGCTGCCGTTCTGATCCCGGCGCGGCATGCTGCAATGCGATAAATTTGCCCCGGCGGCTTCACATCGCGGGCACGGCCCTTATTGCAGAGGGTAATGACCCAGACGAATCAGAACGCCGCCTTCCCCTCCGCCGAAGCGGATCTCGAACTCTGGCCGATCGGCAATTGCCAGGCTTCGGCACTGGTCGATCGTTTCAGCACGTTTGCCTGGGCCTGCCTGCCCCGGATCGACGGCGATCCGATCTTCTCCTCGCTCGTCGATACGCAGGATGATCCCGCGGCGGCGAAGGGGTTCTGGAAAATCGCGCTCGAAGGCGGGCGCGTGGTGCGGCAATCCTATATCCGCAACACGCCGATCCTGAAGACCGAGTTTGCCGACGATGACGGCAATGCGATGGAAGTGCTCGATTTCTGCCCCCGCTTTCGGGACAAGGGCCGCATGTATCGCCCGGTCGCCTTCGTGCGGATCGTGCGCCCCACGGCGGGCAGCCCGCGCATGCGCATGGCGCTCCGCCCCGCGAGCGAATGGGGCGCGAAACAGCCGGAGCGCAGTTTCGGGTCGAGCCACATCACCTATCGCCACCCCGCCATGGCGATGCGGATGACCACCGACGCGCCGGTCGGGCTGGTGCAACAGGAAACGCCGTTCCGCCTTGAAAAGCAGATGCATTTCTTCTTCGGCCCGGACGAAAGCTTCTCCACCTCGCTGTCGAGCGGGATCGGCGACATGCTGGCCCGCACGGCGGACGAGTGGCGTCACTGGGTCCGCGGGCTTGCCATCCCCTTCGAATGGCAGGACGCGGTCATTCGCGCGGCCATCGGCCTCAAGCTGTGTCAGCACGAGGATACGGGCGCCATCGTCGCGGCGATGACGACATCCATCCCCGAACATGCGGACAGCGGCCGCAACTGGGACTATCGCTATTGCTGGATCCGCGATGCCTATTACACGGTGCAGGCATTGAACCGCATCGGCGCGCTCGACGTGCTGGAAAGCTATCTCGGCTATCTACGCAATATCGTCGACAGCGCGCAGGGCGGGCATATTCAGCCGCTCTACGACGTGCGCGGCAATGCCGAACTGCTGGAATGGGAGGCGGAGCATCTCGCCGGCTATCGCGGGATGGGACCGGTGCGGGTCGGCAACGACGCCTGGCGGCAGATTCAGCATGACGCCTACGGGCAGATCGTGCTGTCATCGGCGCAGGCCTTTGCCGACAATCGCCTGCTGCGCATTTCGGGGGCGGAGGATTTCGCCTCGCTCGAACGGGTGGGGGAACGCGCGCTCAAGGTGTGGAACACGCCCGATGCGGGACTGTGGGAATTGCGCAATTCCAAGCATATCCACACCTATTCCGCGGCGATGTGCTGGGCCGCGGCGGACAGGCTCGCCCACGCGGCGCAGCAGCTCGGCCTCGATGAGCGGGAGCAATACTGGATGGGTCACGCCGCGACCATGCGCGACGAGATCATGGCTCGCAGCTGGAACGCGGAAACAGGCGCCATCGCCGCCACCTTCGACGGGGACGAGCGCGACGCCAGCCTGCTGCAACTGCTCGACCTCCGGTTCATCTCCAAGGATGACGAGAAGTTTCATTCGACGCTCGCCGTGCTGGAAAAGGCGCTGCGCCGGGGCGACAACATGCTGCGCTACGACACGCAGGACGATTTCGGCCTGCCGCATACCGCGTTCAACGTCTGCACCTTCTGGCTGATCGAGGCGCTGCATCTCACCGGGCGCAAGGAAGAGGCGCGGACCTTGTTCGAGACGATGCTGGCCCGCCGCACCGGGGCCGGCATGCTGAGCGAGGATATCGAGCCGAACACGCTCGAGCTATGGGGCAATTATCCGCAGACCTATTCGCTGGTCGGGATCATCAATTGCGCGGTCATGCTCACGAAAAGCTGGAACGAATATCGCTGATCCGCTCCAGCTTTCGTAACGCGTCAGATGGCGTCGTTGCCGGCCTCGCCGACGGATTGAATGTCGCGGCCCGCGCCCTTGATGGTGTTGCATGCGGTCAGGCCGAAGGCGAGTGCGCCAAGGGCGGCGATCATTACGGTCTTGCGAATCATGATGGGTCATATCCAATCAATTGATGAGACGACTGGCATAGCCTTCAGCGACATGAACCCAAAGCGAACGATGCGGCGCGCGTTGCCGGCACCGCGTTTCGCTTGAATCATGTGTCTTACACCGCTAATACAGTGGATCGAAACCGGGCGCGGCGCGCCCAAGCCGACAGGATGACCATGGCCGACACCAAGACCGCCACCGCCGACGAGCTGACGCTGGAGGCGCCCGCGCCCGTTCCCGAGGTGAAGCCCGAAAAGGCGGCCGGGCTGGTCCCTGTATCGGAGGAGAAGAAATCGAAGCTCGATGAAAAGGTCGACGATTTTGTCTCCGGCCTCATCGCCGAGGACGCCAATTCGCCCGAATTCGGCAAGAAGGTCGACCAGCTCACCAATATGGGCCGCAAGGAGATCGCCGCGGCGGCGGGGCAATCGAACCGCTTTCTCGACCGGCCGGTCCGCGCGATGGACAAGGATACGGGCGTCGGCAACGATCTTGCCGAATTGCGCCGGACGGTGGAGGAGCTGGACCCCGGCCGGCAGGGCAAGCTGTCGGGTCCGCGCAAGATTCTGGGCATCATCCCCTTCGGCAACAAGCTGAAGAACTATTTCGACAGCTATACCTCGTCCCAAGGGCATATTCAGGCGATTCTGGGCCGGCTCGCATCGGGCAAGGACGAATTGCTGATGGACAATGCCGCCATCGACGTGGAGCGGCAGAAGCTGTGGGCCGCGATGGGCGATCTGGAGCAGATGATCCATATTTCGAAGACGCTGGACGCCCGGCTGGAGGAAGCGGCGAACGATCTCGACATTTCCGATCCCGCCAAGGCGAAGGCGATCCGCGAAACGGCGCTGTTCTACACGCGGCAGCGCACGCAGGATCTGCTCACCCAGATGGCGGTATCGGTACAGGGCTATCTTGCGCTCGACCTTGTCAAAAAGAACAATGTCGAGCTGGTGAAGGGCGTCGACCGGGCCAGCACGACCACCGTCGCGGCGCTGCGCACCGCCGTCACCGTCGCGCAGGCCATGACGAATCAGCGTCTCGTGCTCGGCCAGATCACCGCATTGAACGAAACGACCGCGGGCCTCATCGACAGCACGGGCACGCTCCTGCGCGAACAGACCGGCAAGATCCACGAACAGGCCGCGTCGAGCACGATCCCGCTCGAAACGCTCCAGCGCGCGTTTCAGAATATCTATGACACGATGGACAATATCGACACGTTCAAGCTGAAGGCATTGGACAGCATGAAGCAGACCGTCGACACGCTGTCCGACGAGGTGGAAAAATCGCGCGGCTATATCGCGCGGGCCGAAGGCGCCTCGCAGGCGCAGATAGAGACCGCCGCCTCCCCGCTGAGCATCGAGGGCTGATGGCCGACAGCACGCACGAGGCCGACCGGATCATGTCCGGCGCGCGGCAAAGCCTCGCCGACAATCGCGCGGGCGGGCGCCGGCGTTCGATCGGCGAGGGTTCCGCCCGGCTGAAGGCGAAACACGCGAAATCGCGGCTGACGCGGATATTCGTCGCGGTGTTCGCCATCGTCATCGCGGCGATGGGGATCGGGCTGTTCGTGGGCGCGCTGGGGTTCGAGGGGCTTTTCCTCACCGTGCTGGCCATCATCGTCGTCATGGCCGTGTTGTGGAAGTTCCCCAAGATGGACATGCCGCGCCGCGAAACATTGTCGCGCGGCGATCTGCGGCAGACGGTCGCGCGGACGGAGCTGTGGCTCGAGGGGAAGCGGGCCGCCCTGCCCGCCCCGGCGGTGCCTATCCTCGACACCATAGGGGCGCAACTTGACGGGCTGGGCGTGCAGATGGAGGGGCTCGACGAAAACACGCCCGCCATGCGCGAGGTGCGCAAGCTCGTCACCGAACATCTGCCCGAAATGGTGTCGAGCTATACCGCGATACCCCCGCATCTGAGGCAGGATGCGCGCGACGGCGGCACCACGCCCGCACAGCAGGTCACCGATGGGCTTTCGCGGATCAGCGCCGAGATCGACAGCGTGACCCGGCAACTCGCCGAGGGGGCGATCGACGATCTCGCCATTCGCACGAAATTTCTCGACTACCGCTATGGTCAGGATGTCGCCGCCCTGCCCGATGCATCGGCGACCGCACTGGGCGCGGACAATGGTGTGCCCTTGACGGATGCGGGCGCACGCGGCACCGCGCTTCCGTCGGCGACCGACCCGACCGACCGAACAAGGAATTGAACTGATGCGCGTTGCCGTCCCCCATTCGCTTTCCCGTGCCGAAGTGCGCAGCCGTCTCGACGCGAAGAAGGACGACTTGGCCGGTTTCGTGCCGGGCGGCATGGCCGACATCGAAACCTACTGGCAGGGGGAGGACCGCATGATGATGGTCATCCGCGCCATGGGGCAGGAGCTCAACGGCCATGTCGATGTCGAGGATACGCAGGTCACGTTCGAGATCGACCTGCCGCTGGCGCTGTCCTTTGTCGAGCCGATGGTGAAGGGCGCGCTGGAGGAAAAGGGCCGCAAGCTGCTGAGCTAGAGGCGGCGCTCCCACTCCAGCAATTCCCGCGGAATGCGCAGCGACGCCGACGCGAGCCGCGTTTCGGTGAGAAACAGCCCCAGCGCCCACATCAGGAGCGACAGCGCGATGAAGAAAAACAGCGCGTCGAGCCAGTCGTAGCGCGCGTGCCACACGGCCGTCATGAAGATCGACACCACGGTAAGCCCGATGGATAAAGCGCTGAGCACGAGGAGCAGCATCGCCCGGTTGATGAGGTTGATCCGCCGGTCGAGAATGCGGATTTCGCGCACGACCTGATCGTGCTCCGACCCTTCGGTCGCGGCGTGGAGTGCCTGCACCGTGCGGGCCCGGTCGACCACGCGCCCCAACCGCCCGGCCAGCATGTTGAGCATGTTGCCGATCGCGACCAGCACGAAAACCGGCGCAAGGGCGAGCTGAATGGTCTGCGCGATCATCGCTGCGCCATCGCGGCGTCGCTGAATCCATTGCGCGCACGTTTCAGCATGGCCGCGTCACCAGGCAAAGCCCGTCGTCCGCGAACCGCACCGCATCGATCCCATGCGCCAGCGCACAGCCCCCCGGCGCCACCTCTTCGCCATCGACGGTCACCGATCCTTCGCGCGGAATGACGAGCAGCGGCCCCGTATATTGCGCGCGAAGTTCCGCGTCCGGCTGTCCGTCGAGGCGGTCGAGCACGAAAAACGGCCCCTCGACCAGCCGCTGCGTCCCGCGCGCTGGCACATGAAAGCGCAGATGCGGATCGTGCGGCGTGCCGGTGGCAACGGCGATCCCCTCGTCGAGATGCAGTTCGCGCGGGCGCCCGTAATCATAGAGGCGATAGGTGATGTCGCTGTTCTGCTGCACCTCGATCAGGCTGACGCCCGCACCGATGGCATGGACGGTATTGGCAGGGATGTAGAAGAAATCGCCCGCCCGCACCGCGTGCCAGACCAGCATATCCTCGATACTGCCGTCCTCGGCCGCCGCGCGCATCGTGTCCGCATCGACGTCCTCGGAAAAGCCGATGCCGAGCGCCGCGCCCGGCTCGGCGTCGATCACGTACCAGCATTCCTCCTTGCCCTGACGGCCCTGCCCCTTCGCCTCGGTCTGGGCGTCGCTGGGGTGGTTCTGAATCGACAGTTTCTCGCTGGTGAAGATATATTTGACGAGCAGTTGATCGAGCGTTTCGGGCGGTTCGAACCATATTTCGCCGATCCGCGTGCCCTCCGGTGCCACGAACGGCGCCGGCAACCGGTCCCGGCCCCAGGGCTTTTCGACCGTGCGGGTGGACAGCACCGTCACTGGTTGACTGCCCCGGACAGCTTGCCGACCTTCTGCGCACCGGCGGCCGTCGTGATCATCACGTCATTGCCGTCAACCACCACGATCACATCCTCCAGCCCGATGACCGACACGCGCGGCCCGTCGCTGTCCACCATGACGCGGCGGCAATCGACCATCTCGACATCGCCCTGCGCCATGTTTCCGTCGCTATCGCCGCCCCGCGCCTCGTGCAGGGCTTGCCAGTTGCCGATGTCGGACCAGCGCATGTCGGCGGGCACCATCGCGGCGGAGCGCGTGTTTTCCATCACCGCGTAATCGACCGATTCCCCCTCGATCACCGAAAACGCGCCGGCATCGGGGTAAAAACGCGCATCCTCCTCGCGCCCCTGTGCGACCGATTTGCGCACCGCATCGGCAAGCTCTGGACGGTGGCTGGAAAGTTCGTCCATGAACGTGCCGGCACGGAAAGCGAAGATGCCGCCGTTCCACGCATAGCCGCCATCGGCCAGGAACGCCTCCGCCGTGTCGCGATCGGGCTTTTCCACGAAACGCTCGATGCGATAGCCGGCATCCTCGATCGGCGCGCCCTGCTTGATATAGCCGAAGCCGGTTTCGGGCGCGGTGGCGGCAATGCCGAACGCGACGAGCCAGCCTTCGCGCGCAAGCTCGCCAGCCTTCGTCGCGGCTTGCGCGAAGGCCGCGGGATCGCCGATGTGATGATCGCTCGGACAGACGAGCATGATCGCGTCCTCATCGAGCCGGCACGCGGCGAGCGCGATGGCCGCAGCGGTGTTCTTCGCCGCCGGCTCCACGATGAGCGTGCCCCGCCCGTCCAGCTGCTCTTCCACCAGCGCGACATGCGCCGCGCCCGCGACCACGACCGGCGCACCGAAACAGGTTTCGTCGCCGCAACGGTCGAGCGTTTCGCGAAACAGCGGCGTCCCGCCGATCAGTGGCAGAAACGGCTTGGGCCGGACCGCGCGCGAACGGGGCCACAGCCTCGTCCCGCTCCCGCCGCACAAGATTACAGGAATTATCGACGCCATCACAAAACCCTTCACATTACCCCATCACCATGAAAGCCGCCCCCCGCGGCCTTCGGTCATTCCATCATCTGCAGCAACCCGTCGACCGTGCTCGTCGCGAAACCGACCGCGCTGTCCGAAATGCCATAGGGGATCAGGATCTGCTCCCCCATTTTCATCACGCCGCAGGTATAGACGACGTTCGGCACGTAACCCGACCGGTCGTCGTCCTCCGCCGTCAATACGGGCGCCTTGCTGCGTGCGAGGACCTTCGACGGGTCGTCCCGGTCGAGCAAGGCACAGCCCAGCGAATATTTGCGCATCGCGCCGACCCCGTGGGTAAACAGCAACCAGCCATGTTCGGTCAGCACCGGGCTTCCGCAATTGCCGATCTGGATGAACTCCCACGGATATTTCGGCCCCATGAGCAGCACGCCTTCGTCGTCCCACCGGTCGATCCTGTCGGAGCGGAGCAGGAACAGGTTCTTGCCATCCTGCCGCCCGACCATCGCATAGCGTCCGTCGATCTTCTGCGGGAAGAGCGCCATGCCCTTGTTACGCCCCGCCGCCCCCTCGATCGGTTCGAGCGTGAAACTGCGGAAATCGCGGGTGCGCAGCAATTCGGAACGGATCGCATGCCCGCTATAGGCGGTATAGGTACCGATCCATTCGTAATCCCCGCCGCCATGGTCGAAACGCACCAAGCGCAGATCCTCGAGCCCGCCCGATTGCTGTTCGGTGATGGGGAAGATGACGGTGTGCGACAGATTGCTGTCCGGGTTGCGGAACACGGTGACCGCGCCATCGCCGGCGACCTCGGCCTCGCCGCTGTCGACCGCGGTGGCAAAGGCGCCCTGCGGCCAGAGCGTGAATTCGCCGTCGCGGTCCATGATCCCTTCGCGAAAGGCGATGGAGCTGATGTGCCCCTCGCCCACCGCGCGGAGCGACAGGACGAAACGGCAGCTATCCTCGTCCAGCCCGGACTGATCGGGATGGGGCACGATCGACGGGTTCATCAACGCCGCCGCCGCATAGGTGTATTCGTGGCAGAAATAGCTGCCGATGAGCTTGCGCTGCATGTCGCCGAAACGCGCGGCGTCGAGCCCGAGCACGTCCTCCACCTCGCGATAACGCTCCTCGAACACCGCCTCCGTCTGCCAGTGGCGTTCGCTAAAATCGGTCAGCACGCGCTTGTATTCGGTCGCGACCGCCGCATCGGACAGGTTCGCGATATCTTCCACCAGCCGCATGGCGCGATTGCCATCGGCGGTGCGGGCCTGCCAGCCTAGGTGAAACGGCCTTAGAACAACGCGCGACGGATCGGCATGAAGCCGCTTATCGGATATGTTTAGTGGACTTTCCGGATAGTCGCTGGTTCTCAAAAAGATCTCCCGTCGAATTGCCCGGCTGCGAACGCGCAAGAGCCGTCATCGCATAATAGGACAACTGGAATGCCAGTATCGACTCCGCTCCGCAATTGCGATTCGCGCCGCGCGGCGTGATTCCATCGCGGCAATGCCCGGTCCTGATGTCAGCCAGATGAACCCCGCGATCATTGCCGCCGAAAAACCAGCAATAGGCGATGCGCGCATGCTCGAACCAGCGCGCCTCGCCCGTGACGGCAAAGGCCGCCGCCGCCGCCTCGATCGCGGCAAGCGCCTCGAGCGGTTGCTGATCGAAGGGGAGGATTTCGTGGGCAAGGTTGAAACTGTCCGAACCGACGGGGCGGAAATTCCCGGTCGCGGAGCGTTGCTGCTCGTTGATCCAGGCGAGGCTGGACAGCCCGGCCTCCAGCCATTCATCGCGCCCGCAAATGCGCCCCGCCTCGATCAAAGCCTGCGACAGGCGCGGATTGTCGTAGCCCACCACCGCCTCGAACCAGGCCCAGTCCGGCCGCCGCGCCGCCGCGATCAGCCGGCACAGGAACGCCCCGCCGTTTTCAAGCACGGCGCGCGCCTGTTCATGGTCCGGCTCCTGCGCAAGCCGCCCGGCCGCGCCCAGCATGGTGAACGCCACCGTGCGCGGCGAATCGAGTTCGGCCACGGCAGGCAACGCCTCGTCGAAAAGGGTTTTCGCCCACCAGCGCAAATCCTCGTCCCGGCCCCGCGCGCAGGTCTGACCCAGCGCCCAGAGCGAGCGGCCATTGCTGTCGTCCGACCCCTCCTCCTCGCACCACCGGCGGTCGAAGCCCATGAAATTGCGGAAACGGCGGCGATCGGGGTTCCACGCCTGCTGAAGGAAGGAGGCAAAGCCCGACGCCATGCGCGCCGCTTCGTCGTCGCCCATCGCCTCGGCCACGTTGACGAGCATCAGCGCGCGGGCATTGTCGTCCACGCAATATCCGTGGCGCCGGTCGGGCACCCTTCCGACCGCATGCTGATACATGCCGGTGTCGTCGCACATCGCGGTAAAGCCCGACATGCCCGGCATCGCAAGCAGCGGCACGGGCGTCGCCGCCTGGCGCGCGACCACGCGGTTGAGCAGGTTGGCCGTCGCATCGGCAAAACGCGGCCAGACCGTCTTGCGCCCGCGGGCATAGGCGCGCCGTTGCATCGCCTCCAGCCGTTCGGGTTCGTCGAGCAGGCCGTTGACGGTGCGGGCGATACCCGCGCTGTCGCCCGGTGCGACGAACTCGCCCACGCCCTCGCTCAGCAATTCGCGCGCGTGGAGATAGGGCGTGGACACCACCGCCTTGCCCAGCGCGACAGCATAGCTGAGCGTGCCGGAGGTCGATTGCTGCATATTGGGATAGGCGGTGATGTAGATGTCGCAGCTTTCCAGCTGATCGAGCAGTTCGTCGGTATCGACGAAGCGATTGTCCCACACCACGTGATCCGTCACGCCCAGCCTCTCGGCCAGCGCCTTCAACCCGTCACGATAACTCTCGCCCTCCTGCGCGACGAGATTGGGATGCGTCGCGCCGACGATGCGATAGACCGTTTCGGGATGGCGCGCGACGATGGACGGCAACGCCTCGATCACGTTCTCCAGCCCCTTGCCCGGTCCGAGCAGACCGAAACTGGTCAGCACCCTGCGCCCTTCGAGACCCATGCGCGCCTTGAACTCGGCCTGCCGGCCAAACGGGCGATCGGGTGCGCCATGCTCGATCACCGCGACACGGTCGGACCCCACGCCATAAGTTTCGGCGAGGAGATTGGCCGAATGGCGCGACATCACCATCACCCGGCTCGCCCGGTTCAGCAGGTGATCGAGAATTTCGCGCTGCCGTTCCGACGGGTCGGCCAGCACCGTATGGAGGGTGAGCACCAGCGGCGCGGCCAGCCGGTCCACGAGGTCGAGGACCATCTCGCCCGACGTGCCGCCGAAAATGCCATATTCGTGTTGCAGCCACACGGCATCGACGCCGCTTTCGTTGATACGCCGCGCCGCCCGGGCATAGGACGCGGCATCGTGCGCCGCGATCGTACCGGCGACGTCGTCATAGGAAAGACCCTGCGCCAGGTCGTCCATGGCATAGATGTCGAGTGCGATTTCCGGGTGGAACCGGGCGAGCTGTTCGACGATGTCGCCGGTAAAGGTCGCGATCCCGCATTGGCGCGGGGTGTAGGTTCCGATGAGTGCGACCCGCCTGTGCACCGGATCGCCGCCCTCGTTCGCCGGATCGGCGCTCTTGCGCTCCTTCTGGAACAGGGAAACCACGTCGGATACAACGGGATTTTCGGTCATCGGCGCGAACCTTTAAATAAAGCGTTAACCTCGTCAATCCAGTGCCTTGCGAGTGGTTCCCGCGATTGCGAACATCGGTCCGATTATGGGCCGGTTTTCCCGCGCGCACCTTTCGAGACGAGTCGAAAAAGCGTCCACCTCCAGTATTCTACGCCCTTTTTTCGCAAAGCGCGAAGATTTTGTGCGATTGCGAGATAACACGCCGCAGCCATGCGCCGCCGGCCTTACTGCCACCACCATTGTTTCCAGCCCGTGCGCTCCGCCACCGGATCGCCATTCGCTCCGATCGCGGGACGATAGCGGAACCGTTCCACCACCAGGTTGCAGGTGATGCGATCGACCTCGGCATTGCCGCTGCTGCTGCGCACGGAGCAATCGCGGGCGCGGCCGTCGGTGCCGACGGTGAAATACACGATCACGAAGGCGCCATTGCGGTCGGGCGCGCTGTTCCGGGGAAAATCGCGCGCGGTGATTTCGCCGGCGATCTTTTCCGCCCCGCGGATCGCGGCGCCGCCCCCGCCGGAGCCGGTGCCCGAACCGCCGCTCCCCGTGCCGACGCCGTCGCCGCCCCCGCCGCTGCCCGTGCCCGTGTCCCCGGCGCCGGAGCGGTTCTCATTGCCCTTTGCCGCCGCGGGGGGCGCGGGCGGCGCACGCCGTTCCACGCGCGGCTTTGGCGCGGCGACTTCGCGGGGCGTCGCCTCCGCTGCCTCGGGCGCGGCGGCACCGTCGGGTTCTGGTGCGGCCATGGTCGGTTCCGGTTCGGGCTGGGGTTCGGGCTCGGGTTCAGGCCTGTCGAGCGGCACGGCAAAGGACGCGACCGAACGCAGCGTTTCGGGCACGACGTCGATGTCGAACGCACGCAAAAGCGCGAAAATCGCTGCCACATGGAGCAGCGCGACGACGACGACGGTGGCGATGCGGCGCCTGTCGGGCCGGCGGCGGGGGAACGAAGAGGGCATCGGGATTAGAGGTCTTTAAAGGGCGGTTCGTTCCCGTGGCCCCCTCCCGCCGCGCCCGGCGAGACGATGGGTCCATGCCGGCCCCGCGACAAGCCGCGCAAAAAAAATGCGATTCCCGGGAACCAAATGCCGATTGAAGCCGCGTATGGCCCGTCAAAACGTTAACACCCGCTTGCGCTTGGCTAAGTAGTTGCATAGGCTACGAATCCGGGCTGGGAGGATAAGGGCGCACGGGTCGCGCGATTATCGTTATTCCGGCCTTCCATGTTTGGAGGGTTCATGAGCAAATATTACACGTCCGAAATCACGCCGCTCAATCACGAGGATCACGACATCGATCCCGTCGATTTCAGCCTCGATCCCTATGTCGGGTCCGGCTGGCGCGGCAAGACGGTCGCCGATCTCGATCAGGTGATCGACCAGATCGACAGCAGCCGGGCACAGAAAGTGACCGCCAACAACACGATCACCTACACCTTCCTCAAGGAAGGGCAGGACCTGATCAGCATCTACAACAACAAGAAATACGGCTTCACCGCCGGCGAAGGCCTCGCCGCCTTCTCGCCCGAGCAGCGGGACGAGGCACGCGAATCGATTCAGCTGTGGGACGATCTGATCGCGCCGAGCTTCCGCGAATCGAACGGCCGCGGCGCCGACATTCAGTTCGCCAATTCCACCGATCCGGCACAGGCCTACGCCTATTACCCGAGCGAGCAGGGCGGTCAGAAATATCTGGGCGACGTGTTCGTGGCCGATCCCGAAGTGAACTGGACCAATGCCTGGCTCGGTTTCGGCGGCTATGGCGCGACGACGCTCGTCCACGAACTGGGCCACGCCATCGGGCTGAGCCACCCCGGCGCGTATAATGGCGCGGGCGCGACCACCTATGCCGCGCAGGCCGAATATGCCCAGGATTCCGAGCAGTACACGCTCATGTCCTACTGGGGCCTCGAGGCGACCTCGATCAACCAGTACAACGTGGACTGGAGCACGCTCTACTACAACAACCCGCAGACGCCGCTCGTCCACGACATCCTGACCGTTCAGGACAAGTATGGCGCGGACATGACGACGCGGGCCGACGATACGGTCTATGGCTGGAATTCGACGGCGGGCAACGCGGTCTATGATTTCTCGCAGAACCTGTTCCCCTATCTGTCGATCTACGATGCCGGCGGCAACGATACGATCGACATGTCGGGCGCGGGCGCGGGCGTCTTCATCGACCTCACCCCCGGTTCGTTCAGCGCCGGTGCGGCCGACATTCCCGATGCGGATGTCATCAATGCCCGCCGCGACGTGATCGAGGAAATCAGCGGCAACACGCTGCGCGACCTCACCGATGCCAATGTCGCGGCGTACAAGGCGACCTACAAGCCTTACTATGAAAGCCTGATCGAATCCGACACCGGCGTCGACGGCGTGTTCGCGACGGCCTATGACAATCTCTCGATCGCCTATGGCACGATCATCGAGAACGCCATCGGGTCGAGCGAGCGCGACTTCCTGCGCGGCAACGATGTCGACAACGTGCTGACCGGTCTTGGCGGCGACGACGTGCTCGAAGGCGGCCTGGGTGCCGATACCTTCGTGGTCGGCGACGGCAACGACACGATCCTCGATTTCAGCCTCGAGGAAGACATGCTCGACATCTCGGCTCTCGGCCTCGATGCGGGCGCGCTGACCTTCAGCGAAGGGCTCGTGGAAATCGACATCGATGGCGACAGCGTCACCGATGCGACCGTGACCTTTGCTAACAATGTCGAACTGACCGCGGAGCAGGTGATCTTCGCCTGATCCACGGATCGACTGAAACGGCGAAAGTACCGGCGGAGCGATCCGCCGGCCCTTTTTCTTGATGCCGCACC
Organism: Croceicoccus sp. YJ47; assembly: GCF_016745095.1. Lineage (NCBI taxonomy): Bacteria > Pseudomonadati > Pseudomonadota > Alphaproteobacteria > Sphingomonadales > Erythrobacteraceae > Croceicoccus > Croceicoccus sp. YJ47. The sequence goes on along the minus strand of NZ_CP067087.1, from coordinate 2,061,627 downwards.
GACGAAAGCGGCCCGTCGAGGTTACGGCGTCACGCCCCGATCCACGCGCGCAGGATCACCGCCACCACGCCGAGCACCGCCACGCTCCCCGCCCAGATCGCCGCCATCCAGGCCAGCCTCTGCCACAAAGGACGGCGTTCGGGCGCCTCTCCCGGCCGCATCAGTGGTAGCCCTCGTGCCCGACCTTTCCGCGAAACACCCAGTATGCCCACCCGGTGTAGATCAGGATCAGCGGCATCGTGATGGCCACGCCGATCAGCATGAAGACCTGGCTGCGTTCGGGGGCCGCGGCCTCCCATATGTCGATGCTGCCCGGCACGATATCCGGCCACATCGTCACGCCCAGCCCCGCCATGCCCAGCAGGAACAGCGCGATGCCGAGCCAGAACGGCGTCGCCTCCTTCCGCTTGAACAGGGCGCGGAACAGGAAGCCTGCGATGATGAGCGTGAGCAGCGGCACCTGGCTTGTGAAGAACAGGGCCGGCGTGTCGAGCCAGCGTTCGCGATATTCGGGCCGCAGGATGAGGTTATAAAGGCTGATGACCGCCATCAGGCCGAGCGTCAGGATCGTGCCCCACCGCGCCAGCCGATACGCGTGGTCCTGGCATTTGCCCTCGGTCTTCCACACGAGCCAGCACGCGCCGAGCATAGCATAGCCCGCCACCACGCCGATCCCGCAGAGCAGCGTATAGGGCGTGAACCAGTCGAACCAGCTGCCGGCATATTCGCGGCCCGACACCTCGATCCCCTGAAGCAGCGCGCCGAGCGTCATCCCCTGCGCAAAGGCGGCGATGAGCGAGCCTGCGCAAAAGGCCCAGTCCCAGAACGGCCGATGTTTCGGATCGCGCCAGCGATATTCGAACGCCACACCCCGAAACACCAGCCCCAGCAGCATCGCGATGACCAATGGATAGGTCGCGGGCAACACCACCGCATAGGCCAGCGGAAAGGCCGCGAACAAGCCGCCCCCGCCGAGCACGAGCCAGGTTTCGTTCCCGTCCCACACCGGCGCGATGGAATTCATCGCCTGATCGCGCTCCACACCGGGAGAAAAGCTGGGAAAGAGCACCCCGATGCCGAGATCGAACCCATCCATCACGACATAGGCGAACACGGCAAAGGCGATGATGAACGCCCAGATGACGGTCAGGTCGAAATTCACGCTCATTCGCCGTCTCCCTGCGGGTGGCGGGGCTGGTCGGCGATCGCCTCGCCGTGGCCTTCGCCGGTGGGGTCCTGCGTCGGGCCGGGGGTAAAGCCGGCACTTCGGATCGGGCCGTCGTCGCCGCGCTTGACCCCCTCTTCGTGGGCATGCGGCGCGTCCTTCATCAGGTGCAGGATATACCACGCCCCTGCGGAAAACACGGTGAGATAGACGATGACGAAGGCCAGCAGCGAGGTCGCCACCGCCGGCGCGTCGAGCGGGCTCGCCGCCTCCGACGTGCGCATCAGATTGTAGATGACATAGGGCTGTAGGCCGACCTCCGTCGTGATCCAGCCGGCGATGACCGCCACGAACCCCGACGGCGCCATGACGAGCGCCGCCCGGTGCAACGGTTTCCAGTCGTAAAGCCGCTTGCGATAACGCGCGAACAGGCTCCACAGCCCGAGGCCGAGCATCGCGAAACCGATGCCCACCATGATGCGAAACGACCAGAACACGATGGCGACCGGCGGTTGTTCATCGTCGGGAATGGTGTCCAGCCCGGCCAGCGGCGCATCGAGGCTGTGCTTGAGGATGAGCGAGGACAGTTTGGGAATGCCGATCGCGTAATCGAGCGTCTGCGTCTCGTCATCGGGAATGCCGAAGATATAGAGCGGCGCACCGTCCGGGTGGCTTTCGTAATGCCCCTCCATCGCCATCACCTTCTGCGGCTGATGCTCCATGGTGTTGAGCCCGTGCATGTCGCCGGCAAAGATCTGCACCGGCGCGACGAGCGCGGCCATCCACATCGCCATCGAAAACATCTTGCGCGCATGGGCGTTGGTGCGGTCCTTGAGCAGGTGCCACGCCCCCACCCCGCCCACGACGAAGGCGGTGGTGAGATAGGCCGCGATCACCGTGTGCACGAGGCGGTAGGGGAAGGAGGGATTGAACACGATGTCCCACCAGCTTGCGCCCGGCAGGAATTGCCCGTTGGCGCCCATTTCGAACCCGGTCGGCGTCTGCATCCAGCTGTTGACCGACAGGATCCAGAACGCGGAGATGAACGTGCCGAACGCCACCATGCAGGTGGCCGCGAAATGCAGCTTGCGCCCCACCCGCTCCATCCCGAAAAGCATCACGCCGAGAAAGCCCGCCTCCAGGAAAAAGGCGGTCAGCACCTCATACGCCATCAACGGCCCGATCACCGGCCCCGCCCGGTCGGAATAGACCGACCAGTTGGTCCCGAACTGATACGACATGACGATGCCGGACACGACGCCCATGGCAAACGCGATGGCAAAGATCTTCAGCCAGTATTTGAACAGGTCGAGATAAAGCGATTTCCCGGTTTTCAGCCACAACCCTTCGAGCACGGCAAGAAAGCTCGCCAGCCCGATGGAAAAGGCGGGGAAGATGAAATGGAAGCTCACGGTGAAGGCGAACTGAATCCGGGCCAGCACCAGCGCATCGAAATTGTCGAACATGGGTTCGCTCTTTCCTGACACCGGCGATTCGCGTGGGCAAATTCGGGGCGCATCGGGGCGCGCATGGCCATCAGGCCGGTGCCTTCGCACGATCAGGGCCGCGCATTCCCGGCTGCAGACATTGTGCAACCGCCCCTCCCATCGCGCATTCGCGGGCAAGTTTCAAACCCCAAAACGGCAATCGTGGTTGCGCAAAACGACAGAGCTACGGGTTTTGCGCTTGTGCATGCGGCCCGCCATCGCGCAAATGCCGGGCATGATGGAATGGCCCGACCTGCTTCACCGCCCCCGCCCGCTCCCCGACGGGCGCATCGCCTATGGCCGCGACGGGTTGCAGCATGTCGATGTCTGGCTTCCGCGCGCACGGGCGCGAAACGCGGCGGGCCATCCGGTGGTGGTGATGGTGCATGGCGGATGCTGGCAGACCGATGTCGCGCGGGCGGGCATCATGAACTACATCGCCGACGACCTGCGCCGGCGCGGCATCGCGGTGTGGAACCTCGAATATCGGGGCGTGGACCGGCCCGGCGGCGGTTATCCCGGCACGTTTCGCGATGTCGGGCGCGGGTCCGACATGCTGCGCGAACGGGGTGCGGCGCTGGGCATCGATACGGCGGCGCGCTTGGTGTTCGGCCATTCGGCGGGCGGGCATCTCGCGCTGTGGCTCGCGGCGCGGCACGTGATCGCGCCGCGCAGCCCGCTGTTTCATCCCGATCCGCTGCGGTTCGGCAGTGCCATTTGCGCAGGGGGCTTGCCCGATTTGCGCGCGGCGCGGGTCGCCCCCGGCAATACCTGCGGGACGGAGGCGGTCGATGCGCTGCTTGGCGCGGACGTTCGCGATGCGGCGGACCTGTTCGCCGATTGCTCGCCCGCCGACATGATGCCCTTCGCTACGCATCAGACGCTCATCAACACGGGAGAGGATCATATCGCGCCGCCGTCCTTCGCCGCGGCCTATGCCGCGAAGGCCGATGCGGCGGACGCGGAGGTGACCTGCGTAACCGTCCCGGACGAAGGGCATGTCGAACTGATCGCGCCGGGCACGGCGGCGTGGGCGGCGGCGTGCGGTGCGATATTTGATGCGCTGAAACCCGGGGACATCGCGCCATGACCATGACCATCGACGAAGCGCGGCAATGCGACGCCGCCGATCCGCTGCGCGCGTTTCGTGCGCGCTTCGATCTTCCGCCGGGCATCGTCTATCTCGACGGCAATTCGCTCGGGCCCTTGCCGCGCGCGACGCGGGACCGGGTCGCCGACATGGTCGACCGACAATGGGGCCGCGACCTCATCGCCGCGTGGAACGACCATGGCTGGATCGACGCGCCCCGCCGCATCGGCGCAAAGATCGCGGCGCTGATCGGCGCGGCGGAGGACGAGGTGCTGGTGGCCGATTCCACCTCGGTCAATATTTTCAAGCTGCTGACCGCGGCGGCACGGGCAAATCCGGGCCGAACCGAGATCCTCGCCGAAGCGGCCAATTTCCCGACCGACCTGCATATCGCGGCGGGGGTGGCGGACCTCCTCGGGATGACGCTCCTCACCGCGTCGCCCGACGACCTTGCCGATGCGATGGGGGCAAATACGGCCGCGGTCATCCTGCCCCATGTGCATTACCGGAGCGCCGCGCGATACGACATGGCCGCGATGAACGCCCGCGCGCAAACGGCGGGCACGCATATCGTCTGGGATCTCAGCCATAGCGCAGGGGCGGTTCCGATCGATTTGTCGGGGTGCGGGACGATGCTCGCGGTGGGATGCGGGTACAAGTTCCTGAACGGGGGGCCGGGGGCACCGGCCTTCGTCCATGTCGCGCACGAATGGCAGGACCGGCTCCACAATCCGTTGCAGGGGTGGCTCGGCCACAAGGCGCCCTTCGACTTTGCCGATGCCTACGAACCCGCGCCGGGCATGGGACGGTGGCAGGCCGGCACGCCCGCGATGCTCAGCATGGCGGCGCTGGAAAGCGGGGTCGATCTCATGCTGGAGGTGGACATGGACGCGCTTTTCGCGAAATCGGCGGCATTGTTCGATGCGTTTGCCGCGCGCATGGCGGAGAAATGCCCCGCCCTCACCCTCGCCTCCCCGCGCGAGGCGGAGCGGCGCGGGAGCCACATCTCGTTTCTGCACGAGGACGCCTTCGCCATCGTGCAGGCGGCGATTGCGCGCGGCGTCATCGGCGATTTCCGCACGCCAGACATCGCGCGTTTCGGCCTGACCCCGCTCTATACCGGGTTCGAGGACATTGTCCGCGCCGCCGAGACCATTGCCGAGGTCATCGCGACCGGCGCATGGCGCGAGGCCCGTTTCCGCAAGCGCGGCGCCGTCACCTGAGGCTCAGGACGCGGGTTTCCACACCTGCGTCTTGCAGATGAAGGCGAGGCAGCCCTGCACCTTGAGCGAGCCATTCGCCATACGGCTCACGACCGCGCGATATTCGTTGCCGTCTTCGGGGTTGTAGATGTCGCCGCGCCACACGTCGTCATCCGCGGTCAGACCCATGAGGATCGGCAGGCCCAGGATAGGCCGGCTCCGCAGCGCGGGATCGTCATTGTTGATGTCGCGCGCAGGCACGCCCTTTTTCGGGCGCAGGATCTTGTCCACCTTGCCGCACATGGCCTTGCCGCACGTTTTCACGGCCACGACCGCGCGCCCGTTTTCGGTGACGTAGCGCCCCTCGATCGGCGCGGCGGCCCATGCAGGGGTGGACACCGTCGCCAGCGTGGCGAACAACAGCGCGGTTTTCATCGAGAGTCGTCGCATGGGCGCTCCTTAACAGCAGGGACAGGGCGTGACGATACGCAACACGACACAATGGCGCATCGGCATCATCGGCGGTTCGGGTCTATACGCGATGCCCGGATTGAGGAATGCTGAATGGATCGAGATCGCGACGCCGTGGGGGCGTCCCTCCGATGCGGTGCTGACCGGATCGCTGCACGGGGTCGAGCTTGTCTTCCTGCCGCGCCATGGGCGGGGCCATGTGGTGGCGCCCGGGGCGCTGAACGCCCGCGCCAATATCGACGCGCTCAAACGCGCAGGCTGCACCGACATTCTGGCGATCAGCGCGATCGGTTCGCTGCGCGAGGAAGTTGCCCTAGGCCGGTTCGTGGTGGTGGATCAGTTCATAGACCGCACCGCGGGCCGCCCGTCCAGCTTTTTCGGGACGGGGATGGTCGCGCATGTGTCCATGGCCGATCCGGTCTGCCCGCGCCTTTCCGCCATGGCCGGGGCCGCGGTGCGCGACGCGGGCGGCGCGGTGACCGAGGGCGGCACCTATCTGGCGATGGAGGGGCCGCAATTTTCCACCCGCGCGGAAAGCCACATGTACCGCGCATGGGGCGCCGATGTCATCGGCATGACCGCCCTGCCGGAGGCCCGGCTCGCACGCGAGGCGGAGCTGCCCTATGCGCTCGTCGGGATGGTCACGGATTACGATTGCTGGCGTGATGAGACAGAGGCGGTCGAGGTGGACGCCGTCATCGCGCGCATGGCGGAAAATGCCGAGATTGCGCGCGGGGCGGTCGACGCATTCATCCGCGCGCTTCCCCCGACGCGGACGCCATCGCCCATCGACACGGTGCTGGACAATGCGCTCATCACCGATCCGGCCTGCCGCGACCCGGCGGTACTGGCGCGGCTCGACGCGGTGATGCGGCGCGTGAACGGCGGCGACTGAAACGGCCCGTTTCGATCATCGCGCGGCCGCGTCACTGCTCGCCCGCGGGCGGCTCGTCCTGCGCGGCGGCGGCGTCGGTTTCGCTGCGCAATTTGCGGTTCGCGGCCAGCTCGGCATCGATCTCGCGCGCCTGCTTGCGAATATGCGCCTCCGCCTCCTCGTAGCGGGTGTCGAAATCCGGCTCCTCCTGACACCCGGCCAGCAGGAGCAGCACGACCACGGCAGAGATCCGCACCACCTGCATCAGTAATTCTTGCGATAGCGGATGCTGGCATCGGTGCGGCCCGACCCGCCCGCCTGGCTCAGGATCGAGAGCGCCGGGGTCAGGCTGATTTCGAGCTGCGTCGCGGTGAACCCGCGCGCATCGGTGATCAGCTCGACATAGATATCGTCGGTAATATACTGCCCCGCTGCGAGCGCGGTGCCGCGCCCGCTCGCCTCATCCGCGCCGAGAATCCGCAGCCGGTCGACCCCCGTCGCCGAACGCAGCGTGCCGAGCGGGTTCAGCCCGCCCCCCGACCCGCGCAGCGAATTGAGCGATGCGGCAAGCTGCACCGCCTGGATCGTGGAGAGATTGCCGATCGAGCTTCCGAACAGGATGCGCGACACGATTTCGTCCTGCGGCAGGCCCGGCGTCGAGGCGAAGGAAATCTGCGGATCCATGGCCCGGCCCGCGACATTCACGCGCACGGTCACATCCTCGATCTCCTCGCTCGCCACGAGATTGAGCACCGGATCGATGGTGGACCCGCCGGTAAACCCGATCCGCCCCTCGACCAGCTCGAACGAACGCCCGGCAAAGCCCAGCGTGCCGCGAATGAGCGACACTTCGCCCGAAAGCCGCGGCGCGGTGCTGGTCCCGCCGATGGTGAGGTCCGCGTCCCATTCGGATTCCAGCCCCATGCCCGAGACATAGAGCCGCTCCGGCGCGTTCAGATCGATGTCGAGCCGCAGCTGATCGAAGATGCCCGGCTGCGTTTCGGGCTCCTCGTCCCCGGTGATGCGCACCGGTCCGCGCGGCGGCTTGAACCGCACGCCGGTCAGTTCGGGCACCTCGGCGGCGCCCTGGCGGATGATCTGATAGCGCGTTTCGGGGAGCAGCAATTGCCCCGACAAAAGCGCGGTCTGCCCCGCACTCTTCGAAAGGCGCAATTGCCCGGTTGCCGATGCGCGGATCATGTCGCTGCGCGCAAGTCGTGCATCGTCGAGCGTGACCGACACGTCCATGGGATAGCCGCTGTCGGCGGCGAGGCTGACATAGCCGCTGGCCTCGACCGAACCGTCGCCCGCGGTGGCGGTCATGCGCTCGATCCTGAGTTCGCTCCCGTCGAAGCGCCCCTGCAACGCCATATTAGTGAGCCGCGTCCCATAGGTGAGGTTTTCATAGGTCAGCGATTTGGCGCGGATGATCCCGGCAAGATCGGGGTCCGACACCCGGCCCGAGAAATCCGCCGCGACGCCGACGGGGCCCGAAAGCCGCTGATCCGGCTGTCCGGCAAAGGAGAACAGCGTATCGGCCGGCCCGTTATAGCGGATGCCCCCCGAAAGCGGCGCCATGAGCAGGCGCTGCGTCCACGGCCCCGCGCCGGGCGGGAGCGGGTTGAGCGAGGCGACCATGCGCCCGATGACGGTGCCGCGGCGCCGCATGACCGCGCGCGCCTCGCCCCCGTTGGCGAGCAGCTTGCCGACGAAATTGATGTCGACCGGCTGGCTCACCGAGGCGGCGGTGGTGCGGGTGAAATCGTCGATCGACAGGCGGGCATCGGCGCGGGGGAAGGCATTCGGCCCGGCCTGCGCGAAATCGAGGCTGCCCGTGGCGTTGCCGCCGAGGCCGAGGCCCGGAACGAAGGCGTTGACGATGGCCATGTCGAGCGAATCGAGCCGGCTCTGCACCTTGATCCCGTCACCGTAATTGCCGGCAAGGCGGAGATTGCCGCTCCCGAAATCGATGCGCGTGGGCAGCAGTTCATAGCTGCCGTTTCCGGGCACGATGCGGGCGGGATTGACCGTGGCGAAATCGATGCCGCGCACCCGGCCCTTGACCGCGGCGCGCCACAATTGCGGCGTCATGTCGGCGTTGAGCGCGATGCGGAACGGCACGCCGTTGCTCCCCTCGGCCAGCAGCTTCGCCTTGCCCGTGCCGCCGCGATAATCGACCGTGGCGCGCGCGGCATTGATGTCGAACGAACCGTACCGCACCCGCGCCAGCTGCGCCGCGGCGACCACGTAAGGCTGATCATAGAGTACGACGCGCCCGTCGATCTTCGCCGAACCGATGGCGAGATTGGCCGGCCCCTCGAGCGTGGTATCGTTCGCGCGCAGGTTGAACAACGCTTCCTGATACCGCCCCTCGGCATCGAGGCGGACCACGCCCGTCAGCCCGCGCCCGTTGGCGAGCAGCCGCCCGGCAAACGGCCCGGCCGAAGTCTGACGCAGCGAGCCTGTAAAATCGACCCCGCCGAGATTGGCGCTGTTGATCTGCACCGTCGTCGCATCGCCCAGCCCCAGCGTGACATCCGCGGTCAACGCGCCGTAATCGGTGTCGCCGGTAAGGTCGAGCCGGTAGCCCGTGCCATTGCCGGTCCCGCGAATCTCGGCATTCAGATTGGCGAGGCCGATCCCGAAATTGGGGTTTTCGGCGGTGATCGTCGCCTGCGGATCGGTGATGGTGCCCGCGACGCGCACGCCGACGCGGCCATAGGCATCGGTGATGGCGTCGGCATTGAACGCGATGCGCCCGTCGGTGCTGTAACGCCCGCTGCCGCCGGTAATGCGGACGAGCGGGGCCTCGAGCCTCAGATTGGTGAAATTGATGGTGCCATCGGGGGCATAGCGCACATTGGCCGAGGCCAGCGCATTGCCGCCGAGGAAATCGCGCACGCTTTCGTTTTCGAGCCTGCGCGAACGCACGCTGACCCGCCCGGCGAGTGCGTAGCCGCCCGCCTCGGTCCGCAGATCGACATCGGTGGTGATGTCGAAGATACCGACGCTTTCCACACGGTAATTGTCGATCCGCCCGTCGATCGCGCCGGTATAAAGCCCGGTCGACATATCGGCGAGAAGGATGACATTCGCATCGATCCGGTCCGATTGTATCCGCATGTTGTCGGACAGGATGCGCGGACCCTGAATCGCGATATCGCCCGCAAGCCGCACATCGGCGAGCGTGCCGCCCGCCACCGTGTCGAGCCCGGTAATGCGCGACGCGCGCGCCTGCACCGGGATGAGGATCCGGTCGGGGTCGACCCGCGCCGCGCCCTAGGCCGCGAAATTGATGAGCGCCATGTCCGCCATCGCGATCCGGTCGGCGGCGAGCGCATATTGGACCGTCGGCGCCGCGAACGCACCATCGAGCGTGAGGTTGCCGCGCACGCCCGACCCGCTCAGATTTTCGGCGAGCACCGACGGGCGGGTGAGCGCCAGCGTCACTTTCATGTCGTCGAAACTGTTGTCGGACAGATCGATGATGCCGTCCGCGCCCACGCGCAGCGCGTCGCTTTCGATCGTGCCGGTCAGATTGGCGCTGCGTTCGTCGAGCGCGCCGGTCATGTCGATGGTGGTCACGGGGCCGAGCAAGGCCGCCGTCTGCCCTTCGAACAGGCGCGCCACACGCGTCGGCCCCCGCACGGTAAAGGTGCCGTCGCGCGCCAGGATGGCGAGCCGTGCAAATTCCGAGCCGCCCAGATTGGCGGCAAGCCGGCCGTTCCACCGCGCCCAGTCGCCCCGGCCCGACAGGTCGAGCGCGACCGGCTGATCCAGCCCGGCGAGCGTGGTGACGACCCCGCCCTGAGGCGCGCGCAGCTTCACATCGATGTCGAGCCGGTTTTCCTCCGGCACCGCGTCGAGTTTCAGCGCAAGCCGGTCGCCGCCCGCCGCATCCGCCCCGCCGATCGTCCGCGCGTCGAGATCGACCAGCGCGCGCCCGTCGGCGATATGCGCCTCGCCGCCGAGGGACAGCACGCGCCGCTCCCCCGTGACGGCTTCGCCGACGACGAACCGGTCCACACGCAGGACGCCGATATCGATGTCGAGATCGGGGAGCAGCGGGCCTTCGCTTTCCGTCTCGTTGAACTGGGGAAGGCGCGCGAGCGTGATCCGCTCCGCCGTGGCGCGGCGCACGTCGACATGGTTGTTCACGAAGGCGAACGGACGCCAGTCGACGCGCAATTCGGGCGAGGACAGGAACACCCCGCGCGGGTCCGACACGGTGAAATCGTGCAGCACCATCTCGTCATAAAGGGACCCGTCGATGCGGCCGATGCCGATTTCCATGCCGTTTTCGAATTCGAGCCCGGCAATCTGCTCGGCAACGAACCGCCGGCCCGGCTGCGTATTGAGGCCGAAGATCACCAGCGCGACCAGCACGGCAATACCGAGGAGGACGATGGCAACGCCCTTCGCGACGCGGACGGGCCAGCGGCGGTGCGTGCGGGTGTCCTCGCCGCTCTCCACCATGGTGTCGTCGCCGCGCACCTCCGCGGCGGTTTCGTCCGTCACCGGCTGTTCTTCCCCGTCCCGCATATCCGCCATCAGAACGCCTGCCCGATTGAAACATAGACCGCGACCGAGCTTTCACCCGGCTGCTTGTCGATGGGCATCGCCACGTCGAGCCGGAGCGGCCCGAAATTGGTATAGAACCGCCCGCCGAGGCCGACGCCGTAACGAAGGCCCGAAAAATCGGGGACGCTGTCGAGATAGACCTGCCCCGCATCGACGAAGCCGACGACACCGAAATTGCCGAACCGGTAGCGCGCCTCGACTGCAAGCTCGTTGAAACTGAGCCCGCCGAGCGGCCGGAAACGGAACGGATCGGCGGTTTCGTCCGGATCCTCGGGATCGAAATTCGGGTTGGGCACCTCGACCTTGGGGCCGAGTTCCTGGAATCCGAACCCGCGCACCGAACCACCGCCGCCGGCGTAGAACCGGCGCGACGGCGCAAGGTCGAAGCGGTCGATCCCCTGGATCGTGCCGGCCGCCACGCGCGCCGCCAGGACGATGGAATCGGTCGCCGGGTAATAGGCGCTCGCCGCGAGACGGGCCCGTACGTAGGTATCGAAGGAATCCTGCACCGAGGCTTCGGGTTCGATGAGCGCGGTGACGCGAAACCCGCTCGTCGGGTCGAGCAGGCTCTTCGTGCTGTCCAGCCCGACCTGCCCGGTGAGGCCCGCGATGCCAAAGGTACGGCGCCGCAGTTCGCCGAGGTCGAAATCGTAATCCTCCTCGATCGTGCCGAGCAGCTGCACGCCATAGGCATAGGTCAGCGGTTTCTGCCAGATGGAGGTGGAATCGTAATTCACCCGCGCGGCGAGCCGGCCGGTGAGCGCCTCGAACGCGTCGAAATCGCTGCGCAAGGCCTCGGCGACGATTTCGAAGGTGCGGTCGCGGCGGCCGGCATTGGACCGGCGGAACGTGACGCCCGCGCCCTGCTCCTGCGTGCCGGCGATGGCGCGGGCGATCAACGCGCCTTCGGGCGGAAACAGATTGCGATGCGTCCATGTCGCCTCGACCCGCGCGCCCTGCCCGGTGCCGTAACCGGCGCTGCCGGCGATGGTGCGCGGCGGTCCGGCGTCCTGCTCGACCAGCACGGTGGCGTATTCCGCGGGGCCGCCCTCGACCGTGCCGGCATCCTCGCCGGTGCGCTGCGGCTCGACCGAAACGGTGTTGAACAAGCCCGTCGCGACGAGCGCCTGACGCAGATCGTCGACCATGTCGCTGTCGTAAAGCTCGCCCCGTTCGAAGCGGGCGAGCACGGCGACGTGTTCCGCATCGAACGCAAGGTCGCCCGTCGTTTCGATCCCCCCGAACACCGCGCGCGGCCCGGTATCGACCGGCAGGGTATAGACCCCGTCGCCCGTTTCGGCAGCGAGCAATATGTCGCGCTGGCCGACCGCGGCGAACGGGTAGCCATTGTGCGGCAGCGCCACGGCGACATTCGCCTCCGCCCCCTGCACCCGCGTGGCGACGATCGGCTCGCCGACGGCAAGCGGCAGGTTTTCCCGGATGAGATCGGGCGGCGTCGTCGGCTCCGCATCGATCACGATTTCGGCAAATTCGTAACGCTGTCCGGGCGTGACGTCGATCACGGCGGTCAGCGGTTGGCCATCGGCGACGTCGGAACGGTCGATGCGCGTCTCGACACTGGCGCCGAACCACCCTTCAGAGGCGAGGATACGCTCGATCAGGACGCTGTCCTCGGTCAGCCGGGCGGACACCTGCGCCACATTGTTCGCGGTGCGCCCGTCCGAACGCAGGGCGGACAGATCGTTGAACATGTCGCGGATGTTCACATCCGTTTCCGCGTCGATCTCGTCGATCCCGTTGAGCGCGATTTCATACGAAACCTCGGTCACCTCGGTGTCTTCCTCGCCCTCGGCGAATTCCACCGGCTCCACCTCGAACGCGGAAATGGGCGGGAGCGGCGCGGTCAGCTCCGCATCGCGGACGGGCGCATCGCCGATCTCCTCCACCGCATCGCCATCGGCCAGCGCCGGATCGCCGAGCGGCGCGTCCTCGCCCATTTCGGGCTGTGCACCGGCCTGCTCCTCGGCAAGGCGGCGTTCGAACTCCGCAATGGATTCCAGCGGCATGTCGAGCGCGGGGTCGCTTTCGGCATTGAGGTCGGGAATGGATTCTGCAAATTCCTCGTCCGAGATGATCGTTTCGACCTCGGGCAGGGTTACATCGGCGGGCGGTGCCGGTACGGGGAGAGGATCTGCGTCGGCGCTATCCGCGGCCTGCGGCCCGGCGCGATCGTAGGGCACGCCGGCATCCTGCGCCGCGGCGGCGCCGACCTGCGCCATCGCCAGAAAAGACGCGCCGGCAAGGACATGCTTGCCAAATCGACCGATATGCGTTCCTGTCATGTGCAACCGCAATTCCCGCAGCGTCAAAATAAAGAGGTCCGCAACGGATGATCGATCGCACGCCGACCGAACCACCATTCGCCGAAACCCCGAACGCCGAAACCTCGTATCCGAACCGTCTGCCCGTCGATGCCATGGAAAACAATAGCGAAAAGGAAACGGACGCGCCCGATGCGGGCGAAACCCTCGAAAACGGGGATCCCGGCGCGGTCGCGACCTGGCCGCATCATATCCCGTTTTCGGGATGGCTGGCGGTGTTGAAGCGCGTCTATGTGATGGTCGGTTTTCACAATCTCGGCCTCCTGGCGGGCGGGGTCGCGTTCTTCACCTTTCTCGCCATCACGCCGCTCATCGCCGCGACGGTCATGATCTATGGCCTTGTCGGCAATGTCGATCTCGTCGAGAAACAGATGCGCACCGTGGTCGAGGTGGTGCCGTCCGATGCCGCGCGCCTGATCGAGGATCAACTCCTTGGCGTGGTCAACACCAGCAGCGAAGTCGCGGGATTCGCGCTCGTCATCGCGCTGTTCTTCGCGATCTATGGCGGGATGCGTGCGGCAAGCGGGCTTATCCGCGCATTGAACGTCATTAACGAGGAGCCGGAAACCCGCAATATCCTGCGGCTGACGCTCCGGGCCGCGGTGCTGACGCTGGCGGCGATCGGCATCGCGCTGATCGGGGTGGTGAGCGGGGCGGCGCTGACCTGGCTCGCGCGGCAGACCACGGTGTTCTTCGGCCCGTGGACCGGGTTTTTCATCAAGCTGCTGACCTATGGCGCGGCGGTCGCGCTCGGCAGTATCGGGTTTGCCATGATCATGCGGTTCGGGCCCGACCGGCGCCCGGCGAAATGGCGCTGGCTCGCGCCCGGGGCGGTATTGGCGACCATATTGTGGATCGGCGTGTCCTTCGCCTTTTCCGCCTATGTCGCCTATGTGTCGGATTATAACGCCACCTATGGCTCGCTATCGGCGATCGTGGTGTTCCTGATGTGGCTGTTCCTGTCGGCCTACGGCATATTGATCGGCGCGCTGCTCAATGCAGAAGCGGAGCGGCAGACGATTCAGGATTCGACCGAGGGGCCGGACCGCCCCATCGGCCATCGCGGCGCCGTGCTCGCCGACAGCCATGTGAGCTTTGGCCACAAGCAGGAACTCGCCGCGAAAAAGCGGGAACGGCGGGCGGAGCGCGCGGCGCAGAACGCGCGCGATACGCCCCGCCGCCCCGCCCTGCCGCGGATCAGAGGCGGCGGATGATCGAGGAGAAATCCTTGCCGCCGTTCCCGTCGGCGTCGTGATCCTCGAACAGTTCCTTGGCCCGCTCGCCCATCGGGGTCGCGCTGTCGGCCGATTTCGCCGCCGCCATCGCAAGGCGCAGGTCCTTCAGCATGAGATTGGTGGCAAAGCCGCCGTCGTAATCATTGTCGGACGGGCTTTGCGGACCGACGCCGGGCACCGGGCAATAGCTCGTCATGGACCAGCATTGCCCCGATGACACCGACGCGATGTCGTAGAAATTCTGTGCATCGAGGCCCAGCCTTTCGGCCAGCTTGAACGCCTCGCACGTGCCGATCATCTGAATTCCGAGCAGCATGTTGTTGCAGATTTTCGCGGCCTGTCCGGCGCCCGCATCGCCCGCGCGGATGACCGCCTTGCCCATCGCCTCGAGCACGGGGCGCGCGCGTTCGCAGGCCTCCTGCGTGCCGCCCACCATGAAGGTGAGCGTGCCGCCATTGGCCGCGGCGATCCCGCCGGACACCGGCGCGTCGACCATGTCGTGTCCCGCCTCGGTCGCCTTGGCGATGACGGTGCGGCATGTTTCGACGTCGATGGTCGAACAATCGATGAGCACGGCGCTGCGCGGGGCATGGCCGATGACCGACCCTGTATAGACGCTTTTGACGATGTCGCCGTTGGGCAGCATGGACACGACCGCCTCGACGCCCTCCACCGCTTCGCGCACGGTGCCATAGGTGGCGATGCCGTTCGCCTGCGCGGTCTCCAGCGCCTCCGCCGACAGGTCGAATGCGGCGACCTCATGGCCGTTCTTCACCAGGTTGGCGGCCATGCCGCTGCCCATGTTGCCAAGGCCGATAAATGCGATCTTCATGTCAGCGTCCTTTCCACTGGGCTGCGCGCTTTTCGACGAACGCCTGCATGCCCTCTTTCTTGTCCTCGGTCGCGGTCAGAATCTGAAACGCGCGCCGCTCGAACAGCAATCCCTGATCGAGCGTGGTTTCGAAGGCCGCGTCGACCATTTCCTTGTTCACCATCGCGGCGAGCGTGGCCATGCCGGCGATCGCCTCGGCCGCCTTCATCGCCTCGTCCATGAGGTCGGCGGCGGGCACCACGCGGGATACCAGCCCGCCGCGCTCCGCTTCCTCGGCATTCATGTTGCGTCCGGTCAGGCACATGTCCATCGCCTTCGCCTTGCCGACCGCGCGGGTGAGCCGCTGCGACCCGCCCATGCCCGGCGCCACGCCGAGCTTGATCTCCGGCTGTCCGAACATCGCGGTATCGCTGGCGATGATGAAATCGGCCATCATGGCAAGCTCGCACCCGCCGCCGAGCGCGAACCCGTTGACCGCGGCGATCCACGGCTTGCGCACCGCCTTTACAAGGCGGCTGGTCCAGCCGGCGAAGAAATCCTCGGTAAAGAATTGCGCGCTCGACTTGTCGACCATCTCCTTGATGTCGGCGCCGGCGGCAAACGCCTTCTCCCCGCTGCCGGTGAGCACGGCGCAGCGCTGGCTATCGTCCTTTTCATACTCCGCAAACGCGGCGATCAGATCCTCCAGAACCTGGGAATTGAGGGCATTCAATGCCTTGGGCCGGTTCAGCGTCATCAGCGTGACCGCGCCCTTCTGTTCGACGGTAATCGTTTCGTAGCTCATAGCGGTCTCCATTCCTCTTCCCCGTCCAGGGCTGCGAACAGCGCGGCGATGTCATCCTCGCGCACTGCGTCGGCCGTGGCCGGTTGCCATTGGGGATCGTTGTCCTTGTCCACGAGCAGGGCCCGCACGCCCTCTGCAAAATCGGGACGGGTGATGATGCGCCCGGCGGCGCGATATTCCATCGCCATGTTCGCGGCGAAATCCTCCGCCTCGGCGCCGAGCTGCAACTGGCGCAGCACCGCCTTGCAGCTGGTCGGGCTTTTCGTGCGAAGGGTCTTCAGCTCCTTTGCCGCCCAGTCGCTGTCGTCGGCCTCCAGCGCGGCGAGGATCGTTTCCAGATCGTCGGAGGCGAAGAGCCGGTCGATCGCCTCCCGATTGGCCGCGATGCGGGCCTCGGGCGGGGTTTCAGCCGCCGCGTCCAGGATGGCGGCGATGTCGCCCGGCTCGGCAATGATGCGGGCCTTCACCTCGGCGAGTTTTTCGGAGGGGATGTAATGGGTGGCAATGCCCGCCCACACGCATTCCGCCCCGTCGAGCCGCGCCCCGGTCAACCCGATGAACTGCCCCACGCGCCCCGGCAGGCGCGGCAGATACCACCCGCCGCCCACGTCGCAGATAAGGCCGATGCCCGTTTCCGGCATGGCGAATTTCGTGTTCTCGGTCGCCACGCGGTACCGGCACGGCTGCGCGATGCCGACGCCGCCGCCCATGGTGATGCCGTCCATGAACGCCGCGATCGGCTTGTCATAGGTGAACATCAGATGGTTGAGCCTGTATTCGAGAGCGAAGAATTCGCGCCCGCGCACGCCCGCATCCTCCATCGCCGATCGGCGCAGCAGGGTGACGTCGCCGCCCGCGCAGAAACCCCGCCCTTCGGCATGGTCGAGCAGCACGGCCCGGATCGCATCGTCCCCGGCCCAGCCGCGCAGCGCCTCCGTCATCGCCTCGCACATGTCGAGGGTGAGGGCATGGATCGCCTTGGGCCGGTTGAGCGAGATATGCCCCGCCGCCCCGTGCGCGTGAATATGTACGTCGTCGGTCATGTGCAGCCTTCGCTTGTCTATCAATCGCGCAGGAGATCGCGGCCCACGATCATGCGCATGATCTGGTTCGTGCCTTCGAGAATGGAATGAACGCGAAGGTCGCGCCACAGTTTCTCGATCGGGTAATCCTTGAGATAGCCGTAGCCGCCATGAAGCTGCAGCGCATGGTCGACGACGCGCGATCCGGTTTCGGTCGCGATCATCTTCGCCATCGCGGCAAAGCGCGTCTTGTCCGGCGCCTCGTTCGTGACCTTCACCGCGGCGAGGTAAAGCAGCGCGCGCGCCGCCTCCAGCTCGGCGGCCATTTCCGCGATGGTGAATTGCGTGTTCTGAAAATCGGCGATGGCCTTGCCGAACTGCGTCCGGTCCTTGGTATAGGCGATCGCCTCGTCCAGTGCGCGCTGCGCCCCGCCGAGCGAGCACGCCCCGATATTGAGCCGCCCGCCGTCAAGGCCGGTCATCGCGATGGAGAAACCCTGCCCCTCGTCGCCGACGCGGTTTTCCTTGGGCACCTTTACATTGTCGAAGATGACCTGCGCGGTGGGCTGGTTCTTCCACCCCAGCTTCTTCTCGTTCGCACCGAAGGACACGCCCTCCATGTCCTTTTCGATGACGAGGCACGAAATGCCCTTCGGTCCGTCGGCGCCGGTGCGGACCATCACGACGTAGATTTCATTCTCGCCGCCGCCCGAAATGAACTGCTTGGATCCGGTGACCTCGTAATGGTCGCCCTTGTCCACCGCCTTGGTCTTCAACGCCGCCGCATCGGAACCCGACGACGGTTCGGTCAGGCAATAGCTCGCCAGCCGGTCCATGCCGATGAGGTCGGGCAGATATTTCGATTTCACCGCCTCGCCGCCGAAACGGTCGATCATCCACGCGGCCATGTTGTGGATCGAGATGAACGCGCTGGTCGAGGGGCAGCCATGGGCCATCGCCTCCATGATGAGCGCGGCCTCCAGTAGGCCGAGCCCGATCCCGCCCGATTCCTCCGACACGTAGATCGACCCGAAGCCCAGCTCTGCCGCGGCCTTGATCGTATCGCGGGGGAAGATCGCGTTTTCGTCCCATTCGCCGGCATGGGGCGTGATATTGTCGGCGGTAAAGCGCTGCGCCATCTCCTGAATGGCGATCTGGTCGCCGGTCAGCGAAAACTGGTCTTCCATCGTGTCTCGTTTCCTCTTCAGCCGCGAAGGCGCGGTCGGTCGTTCTTATGGCCACCCTTTTGCGCCGCGCGGCGGGGCGGGCGTTTCCTGTCTTTACGCATCGCGGGCCGCGCGGTTCACGCGCAGCGCATATATCTTTCGTCACCGCGCATGGCATCGGGCCCGAATTCGCGGCGCAGCAATACGTCGCCTTCCCGGCGCAGCATCATGTCCCGGCGCCATTCCATGCCTTCACCCACGAACGCAAACATGGCGCGCAGATAATCGTCCGACCGTTCCGTCACGTCGGCCAACGTGCCCCTCGATTCGTAAAAGGTCAGCCTGTTCGTTTCGATAGTCAGCAAACCTTTCGCCACCGAAGCGGGTCCGTCGCAATCGTTGCGGGTCAGGCCCCACCGCCCCCGCATCGACGCCGGTATCGCCATGGGGGTGGCGTCCGCCGACCCGCCGTCCCCCGACCCGCGCACGCCGTCCGCGGGAGCAGTGACAGAACCGGGCGCCGGATCGGCCAGCGATTGATCGCCTGGCTCGAGGGCCGCACCGTCGTCCGCATCGTCCGCCACGACCTCGCTTTCGACCGGGCGCGTATCGTCGTCGGCGGCGCCGCATGCACACAGCATCGCGGTGAGCAGGAGTACGGGAATGGGTTTCATGGCGTCGCCTTTCGCTTTGTGAGAAATCCGCATGGCATCAATCCGCTATGTCGAAATGGGCGCCAACCGCGAGATCGCCCGGACCGTAGAGGTAATCGGGATCGTATCGCGCAATGCCGTGCAGCTGCGCACGATCGAGGACGTTCACGCGCCCCCGGCGAATATCGACGATACCGCCGGCGCGCAATTTCTGCACCATGCGGTTCATGTGGATGGCGGTCGTGCCGCACGCATCGGCAAGGTCGATCTGCGTCATGGGAAAGTCGAAACCCTGCGCATCGCCGAGCCCGACCAGACGCAGCCGCTCCCATATCTCCGACAGGAGATGGGCGAAGCTACCATCGGCGGGCAATTGCTCCATCTTCATGATCCACGCCCGGTGGATCGAGGCATCGAGCAGCGTCGAAAACCACATCAGCCGCGTCAGATGCAGATCGCCGCTCAACGTATGGTTGAGCCGCTCATGATCGACGAAGGACACGCGCACCGGCCCCACCGCGACGAGATCGTGGTCCAGCCGTTTGAGCGCATAACCATGCAGGTCGATGAAGTCGCCGGGCACCTGGATTCCGACGATATGGCGGCGGTCCCGTTCGACGACGGCCCGAATGACATAGCCATCGACGAGTATCGTCGACCTGTTCACCAGCTCTCCGCGCCGGGACAGCACATGGCCATCGTCGAAACGCTCGACAGTATCGAACATCGCCTCGGTCGCGTCCGCCTCGTGCCGTGACATGGCGTGACGCAGCCTGCCCTTCAGAAATCGTCCCGTTACCGGATAGTCGCTGTCAAACGCCTTCTTCACATGCCCCTCGTCCGCGTGGTTCGCTGCCCTGCCGGGTGCCTCGCTGCCTTCGCTAAGTGAGGCGGCTGATTATGGCAAGCCGGGGCGGCGGGCGCGTCGCCGGTGGACGCTCGCACGCGTTTACCCCTCGCCGAGGGGGAGCAGCGCGCGGTAGCGGCCCTGAAAGAAGAGCAGCGGCTCGCTTTCTTTTTCCAGCGCGAGTTCGCGCACGCGGCCCACCACGAATACGTGGTCCCCGGCGGGGTGCACCGCCTCGATGTCGCAATCGACGAAGGCCAGGCAATCGTCGAGAATGGGCGAGCCATTGTCCGACATGCGATAGCCGACCCCGGCGAAACGGTCGGCCACGGGCCGGGTGAACCGGGTGCACAGATCCATCTGATCCTGCGTGAGCACGTTGGCGCAGAACTTGCCCGCGTCGCGGATGCGCGGCCACGTGCTGCTGCTCGTCGCGGGAAGGAACGCGACCAGCGGCGGATCGAGCGACACCGACAGGAACGAGCCCACGGTCATGCCGACGGGGCCGTCGCCATCGTCGGCGCCGGGCGCGGTGATCACCGTGACCGCGGTGCTGCAATGGCCCAGCACCTTGCGGAAGAAATCGGAATTTTCGGGATGCTCGCTCATCAATACCCCATCAGTGACAAGACTTCCTTGCGGCTGCGATCGTCGTCGCGGAACACGCCCATCATGCGGCTCGTGGTCATGCCGACGCCGGGCGTGCGCACGCCGCGCGCGGTCATGCAGGCATGGCTCGCCTCGATCACCACGGCGACGCCATGCGGTTTCAGATGGTCCCAGATGCATTCGGCGACCTCGGCGGTCAGCCGTTCCTGAATCTGCAACCGGCGGGCAAACCCGTGCAGCACGCGGGCGAGCTTGGAAATGCCGACGACATGATCGCGCGGGAGATAGGCGATATGCGCCTTGCCGATGATCGGCGCCATGTGATGTTCGCAATGCGACTGAAACGGGATGTCGCGCAGCAGCACGACCTCGTCATAACCGCCAACCTCCTCGAATATGCGGGACAGGTGGATCGACGGATCCTCCCTGTATCCCTGGCAATATTCGAGCCAGGCGCGCGCGACCCGTTTCGGCGTGTCGAGCAAACCCTCGCGCTCCGGATCGTCGCCGGTCCAGCGGATCAGCGTGCGGATCGCGTCCTGCACCTCGTCCGGGACATCGGGCTTGCCGAGCGGATTGTCTTCATCCGGTCCGACGAGGCTGCTCATGGGTCGTTCTCCTGTTTGCCGATCCGGGGTCTAGGGTATGGGCCGGGACAAATCCAGCGCCCGCTCATCCGCCGGGGTGATAGAAATCATAGATGGTGCGCGCGACCTGCTCCGAAACACCGGGCACCCGCGCCAGATCGTCGAGCGATGCGGCCCGAACCTTCCCCGCCGTCCCGAAATGGAGCAGCAGCGCCCGCTTGCGCGCCGGGCCGATGCCGGGAATTTCGTCGAGCGGGCTGGCGCTGATCGCGCGGCTGCGTTTGGCGCGGTGTGCGCCGATCGCGAAACGGTGCACCTCGTCGCGCAGGCGCTGAAGATAGAACAGCACCGGCGAATTGGTGGGCAGCATCTTTTCCCGTCCGTCGGGGAAATGAAACACCTCGCGCCCCTCGCGCCCGTGATGCGGTCCCTTGGCGATGCCGACGACGGCGACATCCTCGATGCCCAGCTCCTCCAGCGTGTC
This sequence comes from Croceicoccus sp. YJ47, assembly GCF_016745095.1. Classification (NCBI taxonomy): domain Bacteria; kingdom Pseudomonadati; phylum Pseudomonadota; class Alphaproteobacteria; order Sphingomonadales; family Erythrobacteraceae; genus Croceicoccus; species Croceicoccus sp. YJ47. The sequence continues at coordinate 2,040,196 of NZ_CP067087.1, read as the reverse complement.
CATCACGCTCGACAACTGGCCCTTGCCGCCATCGACCAGCACGAGATCGGGCCATGCCGCATCCTGCTTGCCAAGCGTTTCGCGGTCGGGATCGTCCTTGAGCGCGCGGGCAAACCGGCGGTTCATCACCTCGCGCATCATGCCGAAATCGTCGTTGGTCTGCGCGCTCTTGATGTTGAACTTGCGATACTGGTTTTTGAGGAACCCCTCCGGCCCGGCGACGACCATCGCGCCGACCGCGTTCGCGCCCTGAATATGGCTGTTGTCGTAGATCTCGATGCGCGAAGGCACCTCGGCCAGTTCGAGGAACTCAGCCGTTTCGCGCATGATCCGGGCCTGTGTGCTGGTCTCGGCAAGGCGGCGGTCCAGCGCCTCGGTCGCATTGCGCGACGCCTGTTCGAGCAGGCGGCGACGGTCCCCGCGCTGCGGCACCGAAATGCTCACCCTGCGTTCGGCGAGTTCGGACAGCGCATCCTCCAGCAATTCGCGCTCCTCCAGCTCCCGATCGATCAGCACGATGGGCGCGGGCGGCACCTCCTCGTAAAACTGCGCGAGGAAGGCGGCCATCACCGCATCGGCATCCATGTCGCCGTCGTGCCGGGGAAAGAACGCGCGATGGCCCCAGTTCTGCCCCCCGCGGATGAAGAACGCCTGTATGCCGGTCTGCCCGCCCTTCACCGCCATGGCGAACACGTCCGCATCGCCGACCCCGTTCGCATTGATGGCCTGGCTGCCCTGGATAAAGGTCGCGGCGCGCAGCCGGTCGCGCAGCATGGCGGCCCGTTCGAAGTCGAGATCGGCGGCGGCGCGCGCCATCTCGGTCTCGATCTCCTTTTGCACCGCGCCCGATTTCCCGCCGAGGAAATCCTTCGCCTGCCGGATGAGCGCGTCGTAACCCTCGGCATCGATGCGTCCGACGCAGGGCGCGGAACATCGCTTGATCTGATAGAGCAGGCAGGGCCGGTCGCGGCGGGAAAAAAAGCTGTCGGTGCACGACCGCAGCAGGAACAGTTTCTGCAGCGCGTTGATCGTGGTGTTGACCGATCCGGCGCTGGCAAACGGGCCGTAATAGCTGCCTTTGGCCCGGCGCGCGCCGCGATGTTTCATGATGCGCGGAAAATCGTGATCGCTGCGCAGCAGGATGAACGGAAAGCTTTTGTCGTCGCGCAACAGCACATTGTAGGGCGGGCGAAACCGCTTGATCAGCTGCGCCTCGAGCAGGAGCGCCTCGGCCTCCGAATTGGTGGTGACGATCTCCATGCCGCGGGTCTGGCTGACCATACGGCGCAGGCGGTTCGACAATCGTTCGACCTGCGTATAATTGGCGACCCGGTTTTTCAGCGCGCGGGCCTTGCCGACATAGAGCACCTCGCCCTTCGCATCGAGCATGCGATACACGCCGGGCTTGGGCTTCAACGTGCGCTGCACCTCGCGGATGGCGGCGACGCCGGCGGCGATGTCGGTGCTGCCACCCGACCCGCGCACGGTATGGGTCGCCTTCTCCTCGAGAAAGCGGTCCGACGATGCGTTTGCAGGCGGGGCGGCGGGGGTCTTGGCCATGGCGGAGGAGATAGGGGCGCAAGGGCCGGAATGGAACCGCCCTCGCGCCTCGCATTGCGCGATCAGAACTGCTTGCGGAAATCGATCTCGAAAAACGTAACGGCAGGGTCGAGGAAATCGGGCAGGTAATTGACCGGCACCGCGCCGGTCGCATCCCGCACCCGTTGCTGTGCATCGAAGATATTGTCGATGCGCAGCGAAACCCGGCTGTTGTCGAGGAAACCCCATTTTTCGACGAGGCTGTCCTGCTGCCCCAGATCGACGAAGATCCGCGCATCGAACCGGATGATCGGATCGAAGGTCAGCGTGGTGTCCCGGCCCGTGAGCGTGCCGTCGATCGCGCTTTTGCCCACGTAATCGCCCGAAAGCCGCAGGCCGATCCCTTCGTAGAAAAGGCCGCCGTTCATCTCGAACTGGTGCCGCGCGGTCGGATTGCCCGAAAGCGCCGCCCCGTCGAGCAGGTCCAGCCTTGGCCCGTTGCCGGAGACCAGCACGTCCTGCTGAAACCGGATCGTGTGGTAGAACCCCAGTTGCCAGCGTCCGCCGCCTTCGTTCCGGCCGAACCCCGGCCCGCCGCCGCGCCCACCCTTTTGCGCGCCGTCCTCATCGCGCGCGGCGATCCGGTCGGACAGGTCGAAGCCCAGGCGGAGGCGGCGCCCGTTCTGCTCGGCAAAGGTCACGGGGCGCTGGTCGATGGCGACGAGATTGCCCGCGCCATCGCGAATGACGCGGCCCGGAAAGGCCGCCTCGGTCGCGGGGGTGAGTATGGGAAAGGCGCTGGACACGTTCTTGCTCGTCTCGTCGAAATATTCGGCGATGACGCGCGACCGGTCGAGGAAGGGCAGGTCGTAATTCGCCCCGAATTTCCAGTCGCCCTGCCGCTCGGCGACGAGGTCGGGATTGCCCCCCGAAATGAGATTGGCCAGCACCGTCTGCCCGCTCGCGAAATCGAACACCGTCGCACCCACGGTCACGATCCGCGGTGCGCCGAGCTGCGAGAGCGACGGCGCCGCCTCCCGATAGTTGAAGCTCGCATTGAGGCCCAGCCGCTCCGTCACGCCCCAGTTGACGCCGGCGCTCCCCGAATAGAGCATGCCGAAGTCGGAGAGATGCCGCGCCGCGCCCGACAGGTCGAGCGTGATGTCGCCCACCGCGTCGAGGAAGCCTGTCCGCCGGCTGGTGATCGGAATGCCGAGCGTCACGCCCGCATTGGCATCGCCCCGCGTCAGGTCGGACGCGCTGGCCGGGTTACGCGTGTTGCGCCCCACGACATTCTGCCAGTCGTAACCGGCGGTCAGCGTCATGGTCATTTCCCCGCCCGGCAATTCGGCGGGGCGGCCCACGAGGGTCACGAGGCTGGTCGCATTCTCGCCATTGGTGCGGGATAGCTCGCTGCCGCCGGGGCGGATCAGGCCGGCGGCCAGCAGATCGCCGACCGGCGCGCCGATCGCGACGTCCCCGGCCAGGGCCGCGGCGGCGAGCGCGCCCGTATCGGCGCCGACATCGCTGCGCGTCCGGTTTTCCGAATGGGTCCATTTGCCCGTCGCGGTCAGGTCCCAGTCGCCAAGGCGCGTGTTGAACGCAGTGCCGAGTTCGAAACCATTGCTCTGCACATCGCGGACCCGCGCGCCATAGCCCAGCGCCGCGGAATAAAGCGCGCGATAGGCGCTCGCCCTGTCCGGCGCGGTCAGCGTCACCGTGTCCAGCCCGGCGAGCGCCACGCTGTCCGACCGCGTGATCGCGGCGTTGAACGAAAGCGAACCGCCGCCGCCATCCTCGCCCAGCCCGGTGGACCAGTTGCCGTTGAGCGCAAAATCGCGCGTATCGGCAACGAGGCTGCGGAACCGGGCCGGGTTCGCATCATCGCCGAACACGGGCGCAGGCGCGGAGGATACGCCCCGCTCCGCCTCGGTCAGCCCGCTGCTGTCTTCGAGTTCGAGCGCGATATTGAGCCTGTTCCGTCCGTTGATCTGCGCGAGGCTGACCTCCTGTTCGTTGGTCGCATAGCCGCCGTCTGTCGGCTGGCCATATTCGACCTCTGCGGTCAGGGCCGAAAAATTGTCCTTGAGGATGAAGTTCACGACCCGCTGCGTCGCGGGATAGCCGAAGCGCAGCGCGACTTCCTCCGGCAATACCTCGACCCGCGCGATCGCCTCGGGCGGATAGTTGAACAATTCGCGATAGCTCGACACGCGCTGTCCGTTGAGGAGAAAGACCGGCCTGCCGCCGCCGCGTCCGCTTCCCGATCCGACCTGCGGGGCGAGCTGCTCGACCAGCTCGGCGATGGAGCCGGCGCCGAAACCGGCGATCTCCTCCTCGTCGAGCACGGCCACGGGCGCTTGCGGCGCATCGACCGAACCGCGAAGGCGCGGGGCGATGACGACGATTTCATCGAGCGTGACGGGCTCGCCCTCAACGACGTCTCCGCCCGGCTGCGCATCGCTGCCGTTCTGTGCCAGGGCGGGGCTGCTGCATGCGATGACGGCGATGGCCGCGCTCGCGCCGAAGGTCGGACGAATGATCATGGGCCTGCGATAGAAGACCGCCCCTGCGTGAGATAGTCACGGGTGGTATTAATTTGTCGCAGTGCGGCACGGCACGACCAAACGTGCGTAATCGCTTGAATTTGCCCATGGCGCTTCCCATTTCGGCGCGGCGACGCTATGGGCGCGCATCGTTCCGGTTTCGGCCGGACGAACGAATTCATCGAACAGCAGCGGAAAGGAAGGGCGCACGAAGCCCGCACATGGCCAAAGAAGAACTCCTCGAAATGCGTGGCACGGTCGTCGAACTGCTGCCCAATGCAATGTTCCGGGTGAAGCTTGAGAACGATCACGAGATTCTCGGCCACACCGCGGGCAAGATGCGCAAGAACCGGATTCGCGTTCTCGTCGGTGACGAGGTTCTCGTCGAACTGACGCCCTATGACCTGACCAAGGGCCGCATCACCTATCGCTTCATGCCGGGTCGCGGCGGTCCGGGACCGAGCTGAGCCGCTCCGCGCGCACCTGTAACCTCTCCGCGCCTGAACCGATGTCCGCGCCCGAACTGATCCTCGCCTCGGCCAGCCCGCGCCGGGCCGAACTGCTGTCGCGCCTGGGCCTCGCGCCGGCCCGCATCGCGCCCGCCGACATCGACGAAACGCCCTGCGATGGCGAGCTTCCACGCGCCTATGCCCGCCGCATGGCCCGCGAAAAGGCCGAAGCCGTCCGCGACGATACCGGTCATGTGCTGGCCGGGGACACGGTCGTTGCGCTCGGTCGCCGCATCCTGCCCAAGGCGGAGGATGCGGATACCGCGCGCGCCTGTCTCACGCTCATGTCCGGACGCCGGCACAGCGTCCTTTCCGCCATTGCCCTGCGCGCGCCCGACGGCACGATCCGCGAACGGTTGAGCGAGACGATCGTGCGTTTCAAGGTGCTCTCCCACGAGGAAATCGCCGCCTATATCGCCAGCGGCGAATGGGACGGAAAGGCCGGCGGCTACGCGCTGCAGGGCATGGCCGAGGCGCTGGTCCAGTGGATACGGGGCAGCCATTCGGGCGTGGTCGGCCTCCCCCTTTATGAAACGCGCGCATTGCTGAAATCCGCGGGCTTCGCCATTGGCTGACTGGCGCGTCGAGGACGGCATCGCGGAGGAACGCGCGGTCTGTATCGAGAATGACGCCATTGTCGCTGCGCGCATCCGCTGGCCGGGCGAGCTGGCGGCGGGCGCGGTGGTGGCCGCCCGGCTGGTGGCGCGGCACACGGGCGCTGCGCGGGGGACGGCGCGCCTCGCCGACGGGACGGAGGTGCTGGTATCGCGCCTGCCCCGCGACGCGAGCGAGGGGGCGGCGATCACACTCGAAATCACGCGCGCCGCGATTGGCGAGCCGGGCCGCGTGAAACGCGCGCAGGCCCGCCCGACCGACGCCGGTTTGCGCAGCGCGCCGACATTGTTCGACATGCTGCGCGACGAAGGGCACGATCCGGTGCGCGTGCGAAGCTTTCCCGGCGGCGAATGGGACGCGTTGATGGCCGAGGCGTTCGAGCGCCGCCTCGATTTCACCGGCGGCGCGATCGTCCTGTCCCCGACGCCCGCCATGACCTTGATCGACATTGACGGCACCCTGCCGCCGCGCACTTTATCGCTCTCCGCCGTGCCGGCCATCGCGGCGGCGCTGCGCCGATTCGACATGGGCGGATCGGTCGGCATCGACTTTCCAACGCTACCGGACAAAGCGGACCGCCGCGCGGTCGATGACGCGCTGACCCATGCCCTTGCCGGATTCGCCCACGAACGCACGGCGATGAACGGCTTCGGCTTCGTCCAGATCGTTTCGCGCAACGGCGGCCCGTCGATCCTGCACCGCGTGGCCCATCGCCGCATGGCCGCCGCCGCGCGCCAGTTGCTGCGCCGCGCGGAACGGGTCGCGGGGGCGGGCACCATATTGATCGCTGCCCACCCCGCCCTAGCCTCGCATCTGTCGGAGGATCGGATCGCCGAGCTTTCCCGCCGGACGGGGCGCGCGACGCGGATCACGACCGATCCTGCCCTTGCGCCCGAGGCCGGTTTCGCCCAAGCGGTGGAGGCATGACGACTCTCCGCAAATGCCCGATCTGCGCCAAGCCGCGCCATGCGGACCATGCGCCGTTCTGTTCATCGCGCTGCCGGGACCGCGACCTCGCGAACTGGCTCGGCGATGGTTACGCCATTCCCGGCCCGTAGGCCGACGTGCCGGTGCACGATCCCGACGAGGATGGTTAGAGCGCGTATAAAAAAACCACGCGATTGGGGCTGGACAGGCAGGCCAGCTTTGGCCATAGGCGGCGCTCCCGTCGCGGACGGTTCTTCGGACCGGTCGCGAACGCGGTGACGCTGTCACGACGGCGATGCCCGAGTAGCTCAGTTGGTAGAGCATACGACTGAAAATCGTAGTGTCGGTGGTTCGATCCCGCCCTCGGGCACCATTTCTTCTTCTCAAATGGTGTCAACGAAGCCCGAGACCCTTGCGAAAGCTTGGGTTTAGCGGCATCGGCGTTCTCATGCGGATGCGCCGAAACCCACCCAAGCCCACTTCTTACGGGGGCATTCCGGGGGCACTGCCCCCAAGCATTGGGGGCATCGCGTGCTGACAGACAAAGCCTGCCGCACAGCGCAGCCAGCGGAAAAGCCCCGCAAGATTTTCGACGGCAACGGTCTGCACCTCTACATCACGTCCAAAGGCTTCAAAAGCTGGCGGCTGAAATATCGATTCGGTGGCAAGGAGAAGCAGCTCACCTTCGGCCCCTATCCGAACGTATCGTTGAAGGAAGCGCGGACGAAAAGGGACGAAGCACTTCACGAACTGCGAGAAGGTCGCGATCCGGATGCGATCCGCAAGAACATTCGCGATCGGCGGGCCGGGCGCATCGAAACGGAATTCACGTTTCGGCAGGCGGCGCTACGGTGGCACCGGCTGCAGAGCGAAGGCTGGAAACCCCGGCACGCGGTCCATGTCATGCAGAGCCTCGAGGCCGATGCTTTTCCATCGCTCGGCTCGATCCCGTTGCGAGAACTCAAGCCTTCGCACATTCGGTCGGCGATCGACGCGGTCCAGGATCGCGGCTCGATCGATGGCGCGCATCGCCTTCTTTGGCGAATATCGGCCATCTTCGATCTGGCGATTGCGTCGGAGCAGATCGACCTGAACCCGGCGAGCTCGCTTTCCGCCGTGCTGAAGCCAGTTCCGAAACGCAAATATTCCGCCCTGCTGGATGTCGAGACTGCGCGGCGATTTCTGCTCGCCGTCGAGGCGCGGCCTGGGCAACCTTCGACGAAGCTCGCTTCCCGCCTGCTGGCTTTGACTGCGGCCCGACCGGGCATGATCCGATTTGCAGAGCGTGCCGAGTTCGAGGATATCGGCGGCGCCAACCCGATCTGGCGCATTCCCGCGGCAAAAATGAAGCTGGAAAAGGACGAGAGCGAGCAGAGCGCCTTCGACTTCATTATTCCGCTGTCCAGACAGGCTGTCGAGGTGTTCAAGCTCGCCGCCGATCTGGCCGGACGGCGCAGCTATCTCTTCCCCTCGCAACGCCATTCGCATCGGCCGATCAGCGAGAATGCGCTGAACGTCGCCTATCGCCATATCCCCGGCTTCGAACGCAAGCACGTTCCGCATGGTTGGCGGTCGACCTTCTCGACGATCATGAACGAACGCGCGGCGGAGTTCGATCGGCCCGGCGACCGGGCGATCATCGATCTCATGCTTGCTCACCAGCCGCGCGGAGTCGAAGCGATCTACAACCGCGCGGCGTATATGCCGACGCGCCGGCGCATCGCGCAGGAATGGGCCGATTTGCTGATGGAAGGCATGCCCGCACCCGAAAAGCTTCTTATGGGACCGCGCAACTAGCGCGGATCGGAGGCCGCGCATGACGGCCTCGGTTTTCGGCGACAAGCTTTCGGGTGGCAGTGACAACGTCACGAGCTTCGGCGCGATCGCGGCGCAGATCGTCGGCGTCAAACTGGATCGCAAGGTGCGCGCACGGCTCGGCCGGGGCGACAGCCCGCGCAGCGGCGAGCCCGTCTGGCGCAACAGCTATTCCCGCGGTCAGATGGAGGACCGCCTCTGGCGACCGATTCACGATGGCACGAAGCGAGGCGGGGCACGCTGGACGCGGGCGCTGTTGAAGCGTGCGCGCGAACTCGAATTTGCCTCGCGACTCAAGCGGCGGGAGAAACTGCCTGGCAGCGAGAACGGCGTCATCGGCCATGTCGGCCTCGAGGTGCTCGAATACATGTTCGGCATCGTCGACTATGCAACCGGGCGCCTCGAACCTGCCATCGCGACGATCGCCGACGCAATCGGACGATCATATTCCGCAACCCACCGCGCCCTCGTCCGGCTTCGCGAATGCGGCTTCCTGCGCTGGATGCGGCGCAGCGAACCGATCGAGAACCCCGAACCCGACGGCCCGCAAGTCAGGCAGATCAGCAATGCCTACGCCCTGCTCGTGCCCGAACAAATGCGTAACTGGCTCGGCCGGCTCCTTCGGCCTGCGCCGACGCCAGCGTGCGCGCAGGACCGTGTAGCGGCCGACAGGGCGGAACTGGACCGGATCGCGGCAAGCATGACCGCCGCGGACTGGCAAGCAGCGTTCGGCGCGACGAAGAACGGCGACGTTCTGGCCAATGTTGCCCGCGCGCTCGACGCCCGTGATGCCGTGACCGCGAATCCTTCAGTGACGGAGAAACCGGGGGATCATTCTGATCCATGAAAGGAATGAGAAGGCTTCGCCTTCTCATGCGCGGGCTGCGCCCAATATCTTTACTGACCGGCCCCGAAACGTTCGAACAAATCTGGAAATCACCGACGGCCGCACCGTCGGACGGAGCGGCTTGCGCCGCTCCGATGCTTGGCGAGGGCCAAGGGGGGCAAAGGCCGTGCCAGTCATAACGGTCTCGCAATTCGCATCGCGCGCCTTCCTCATTCCTAGACTTCTGCCACAAAGCACTTTCACCATTTGTTCGCATCGCTATAGTTAGGACATGGGGCAAATTCGTATCTGGCCAGTCGCTTATCGAACTCTCCAACAGATGATCGAGAACAACATAATCTTGCGCGTCGGCTGCATTGATTGCGGTCACTTCTTCGACGCGGATCTTCTGGCCCTATATCGAGTGCGCGGCGGCGAGTTTTCTTTGATCGGCCAGACATGCACTTGCCGACTGACGATCTGCCGAGGAACGGGATATTTCGTGGCCGCGCGATCTATGAATGAGCCGCTCTCGACACTGACACGCGGCGGCAACGATCCTCTCAATCTGGGCGGTTTGAACGCCGCCGATCTTGAACCTCCCACTCCGCCAGAGCCCTCCGGCGGCCGCCATGGCTCGGTTAGCCGTTTCGTGCATCATATCGCAACACGAGCCACAGCTGCCTGATAGCATAGCTGCCCAGCGAAACTGCGGCGAAGCTCGCCCAACCATTTGCATCAAAACCGGGGCAAAAAGCCTGCAGGCGAGGCGTGGGGGCAAGCCCGGCGCTCCGGGTGGCAGTGAGGTGCTGACGGGCTCAGTCTCGCGCGAGCGGCCCGATGGATTGCGGTAGGCTCCCACACACGCTGCATCGAAATCGTTCTGCCGCGCCCTCCAGGCCGATCGGCCAGCGCATCTCATGGAACCGCGTGACGACCGCGCGGCCTGACAGCATGGCGCGATGGCCGCAACTGCAGCGCAGCTCGACATCGTATCCGTGCCTGGAAAAATCGTGGATGGTTCGGAAGTGCTTGCTGCTCATCCGTCCTATAGAACGAAATGAGAACAAGCCGGGAAGGTGTCGCGCCGCAACGCTGGGCAAAACCCTTCGATCTGCAAGCCGGGTGGACTAGTTCCGGCGCGTACAGCCCGGAACTAGTCCACCCTATCGGCTAGGCAGCGGCCGATGGCGGAGCATAAGGCGTGAAATCCACCGCCGTCAGCCCGACCCAGTCGTTCACCTCCATCATGCGCGACATAAGCGGCTCGATCTCATTGAGCATGAAGACGTCGAGCGCCTTCTGCACATCGCCAAACCCGCCATTGTTTTCGGGAATGATCGCGACGAGCTGGGGCGGCGTGCGATGGGCCGCCAGCATTTCATCGCGGCTCACGCGCTTCACATTCAGGAATTCGTCCTTCGCGGCGACCTCGCTGATCGGTATGATCTTCACATCGTCTTTGCCGCCCGCCGGCGCATGCAGGAACAGGTTGCGGAAATTGCCCGGCCCCTTCGATTGCCGAAGCGCCTCACGCACCTGGTCGGCGTCCTCGTTGCTCATCCCCGCGCCCGAGGCATAGAAGATGAAGCCCGCGTGGCTCCCGTTGAGATAATAGCGGCGCCGGAACAGGGTCGCGGCCTCGCCGAGGAGCCCGGCCTGCAGCGCCCCGAAGAATTCCGGCACGCCATAGATCTCCTGCGCCGGATGTTCCTGCAGCAGCTGGTGAACGTGGCCCGGTTCGAACGCATGTTCCTGGCGCCAACCCGGCACGAAGAAGAAGTGCCCCTCGTCGACGCCGCGCCGCATGTAGCGTGCCAGCGCATGGCGCAACTGCATCGGGCGCCCGGCGAGATTGTCGCGGAGCTCGAGATAGCCATTGCCGAGGCTGAGGAAGTCGAGCGCCCATTTGCGAAAGTTCGCGCGGTCGAGCCAGCGCGACGGGACGAAGTGCTTCACCAGCAGGTTCACCTTCAGCCGGATGCAGCTCGCGTGCGGCCCCGGCATGTCGAATGCGCGCGCAAGGCCGCATTGCGACACCGGCGGCACGTACCACCGGCCATTCGTGACGCTTTCGATATAGCCGAGCATGCTGGATCGATCGAGAACCGGCTCCGGCTCGCCAAAGCTGAAGGCGGTGACGCCGCGCTTGCCGTCCTGGTCGATCGTCGCCGTCGCGGCCGCCCGCTCCATCGCCTGGCCCTGCGCATCGTAAATCGTGACAGGCTGCGCCATCAAAAAATCTCCATCGTGGATTTCTGGCCCGCGGCGTCGCCGTCGAGCGGTTCGTTGAAAAGGACGTGCATCACCGCCCACGCGACATCGGCATGGCCGGTGTCCTCGCTCCGGGATGCGACATAGGTCAGCTGCTGGCCCGACTTCGTCAGCTGCGGCCGGATCGACAGGAAGCTGGCGGTGATGTCCTTATCGCCCGCATCGAACTCGAGGCGGCCGGCTCGGATGACGTTCTTCGCCTTCAGCACCATGAGGTTCTTCACCTGGGCGGAATACTGGATGCCGCGCGCCGCCGGGAACTTTAGCCGGATCAGCTGAAGCACCGCGGCGCCGACGCCGGTCGTATCGATGCCGATGTCGACCACGTTATAGCGGCCCATCATGTCCTCGATCGCGGCGGCCTGCAGCTCGAAATCACCGCGCAGCCGCCGCTTGTCGAGAACGCGGAACGGCGCGCCCTTTTTCGTCGGCAGGGCGATCACGACGAGCGCGGCATCGTCGCCCTGCGCGCTTTCCTGCGGGTCGTAACCGATCGCCACCTCGCCATCCCCGAACGGGCGCAGACCATAGGGATCGAAATCGCGCCACTTGTCGTCGGCATCGACGCGGCAACGGTTAAGCAGCGCCATCGGAAAGGCCGATTGCGCATCGTCGACGAATTCGCACAGATAGAGATTGGCGAAGACGTCGGGCGACTTACGCCGGCGCAGATCTGCAATGTCGAACAGGTCACATCCGCTGGCCGCCGCGTCCTCGATCGTGACGCGCTGCCGCCAGATCCCATCGGCGCACAACACGCCGTCGCGCAGATCGTCGGCCGAATAGGCCTCGATCTTCGTCCAGTCCTTCTTGGGCTTGCCCTCGTTGAACCATTCGCCCGACCATTTGCGATAGGCGCCGTGCCCGGTGCTCGAGGGCGTCGAAAAATAGGTCTCACGATACCGCTTCTGGCTGGCCATGCCGCTGGCGACTTCGTCGATGCGCTCGAAATCCTGCGCCCAGAAACACTCGTCGTAATAGAAATTACCGTGCTCGCCCTGCGCGGTGCGATAGTTCGCGCCGAGGAAGAACAGCGTCGGCCGTTCCAGCGGCTTGCCGTCCTCGTCATCGCCGCGATCGATGAGCATGTGCTCGCCTTTCAGCGTGACGCCGGTGACGCGGAACACGAACTCGATGATATAGCGGCGGAAGATCTCGGCCTGCCGGCGCGAGGCCGACAGGAAGATCTGGTTGCGCCCGGTGTCGAGCGCGTCGATCAAGGCTTCGCGCGCGAAATACCAGGTCGCGCCGATCTGGCGGCTCTTCAGGATGAACCGGGTGCGCTGATTGGCATTGGCCCACCATGTGCCCTGGTACCCGAAGCATTCCTCTTCGAACGCGGCTTTCAGCTGCGCGGCCATGTCGGCATCGATCAGGTTCGGCCGCTTCGCCTTCTTCGGCCCGGCATTGCGATTGGCGACCTTCGGATTGAGATCGGCCTCGTTCCCGCTGTCGCGATAGCGGCGGCATCGTTCGAACCGCTCGATCTGGCGGCCGAGCAGGTCGATCTCCTTGAAGTCCTTCCCGCTCTTCTCGTCTTTGGCGACCAGCATCTGGTACCGGACCAGCACCGATTCCTCGGCAGCGCGGAGCGGCGGCGCTTCCTTCCACTTCTCGCGCTTGGCCCAGCTCGCGATCGTCGGACGCGGCACCGGCTTGCCATCCTCGCCGCGAACTCCGAGCCGATCGAGTTCGTCGACGATGTCGGTGATGCCCCACCCGCGCCAATAGAGAGAGCGCGCCTCACGGCGCACGTCGGCATAGGCGGGTCGATCGAGAGGGGCGAGCAACATGGGCGCCAGCTAACCGCACAGCCGCCCGCCATGCGCGCTCCTCTTGTTGTAACCGCCCGGTTTACAACACCCGCCGCTTGAACCGCGGCCCGCTTCGGTGCCCTTTCGGGGCCGATGAATTCGGCAAGGCGCGTGCCCGCCTGCCGATCCCGAGCTTCGGCGCCTTTCTCGTCCTTGGGCGTCGAAGCTCACCTGACAATGGAGCCCGCGACCATCATGCCCAAGCGTTCGAAATTCTTCTGCATCGCCGTCGAAGGCGCCACCTGCGATGGCCGCACGCTCGATCGCGGCGCGCTCGAAGAAATGGCCGAGACCTACGATCCGAAAACCTACACGGCGCGGATCAACATGGAACACATCCGCGGCTTTTCCGCCGACGCGCCCTTCAATGCCTATGGTGACGTCGTCGCGCTCGAGACCCGCGATGTCGAGATCCAGCTGGGCGGCAAGACCGAAACGAAGCTCGGCCTGTTCGCCCAGGTCGACGCGCTCGACACGCTGATCGAATTGAATGGCAAGGGTCAGAAACTTTTCAGCTCGGTCGAACTCAACCCCAACTTCGCCGGCACCGGGAAGGCCTATCTTCAGGGTCTCGCCGTCACCGACAGCCCGGCCTCGCTCGGCACCGAGGTCATGCAGTTCGCGGCGAAGGCGTCGACCAACCCCTTTGCGGAGCGCAAGGTCGAAAAGGGCAATTTCTTCTCCGCCGCCCATGCGGTCACCGGGCTGGAATTCTCCGATGGCAAAAACGACCCTGCCGAAACGACGGCGCTGCTCGCCGAGGCAAAGGGCTTGTTCGCGTCCATGAAACAGTTCTTCGCCGGACACCCTGCGCCGACGGAAAAGGAAGAGCCGGAAGTCCCCGAACCCGCGAACGACAATATCGCCGCGTTCAATGCGCTCGCCAATGGCGTGAACAAGCTCGCCGCCGCGGTCGAACAGCAGGGGAAGGATCTCACCGCCAGCTTCAACCAGCTGCGCAGCGATCATGACACGCTGAAGGCGTCGGTCGAAAACACCGACAAGGGCGGCACGCAGCGGCCGCTCGCCAGCGGCCAGAACGCGAACTTCGCCCGCACCGACTGCTGATCGTCAACCGGAACACTCGCCCCGTCAACTGAACTGCCCCGCCTGTAAACCGCCCCCCGCCTTTCTCTCCCGACAGGACCGCCCCATGCGCAACGAAACCCGTGCCCTCTTTTCCGCCTATGTCAGCCAGATCGCGCTGCTGAACTCGGTACCCGACGCCACCGTCCGCTTCTCCGTCGATCCATCGATCGAGCAAAAGCTCGAGGAGCGGATGAAGGAATCGTCCGAGTTCCTGAGCGCGATCAACATGGTGCCGGTCACCCAGCAGGTGGGCCAGACCATCGGACTCGAGGCGACGCGCACCATCGCCGGGCGCACCAACACCGCCGGCGGCAATCGCCGCAACCCCACCGATCCGACCGGCAATGAGGAGCGGAACAACTACCATTGCCGCCAGACCAATTTCGACTGGGCGCGCAGCTATGCCGCAATGGACGCATGGCGCCACCGCCCCGACTTCGAAACGAAACTGCGCGACGCGATCCTGAAACAGCAGGGTCGCGACCGGATCATGATCGGTTGGCACGGCACCCATGCCGCCGTCGAGACCGATCGCGCGGCCTTCCCGATGCTTCAGGACGTCAACGAGGGCTGGCTCCACAAGATCCGCACCCGCGCGCCCGAAATGGTCCTGTTGGACGGCTCGCTTTCCGTGCACAGCGACGGCACCGATGACGACGCGACGAAGGCGATCTACGTCAAGGCAGGCGCGGAGCTTTATGATTCCAGCCTCGACAATGCGGTCGACGCGGCGGCGGATTATTCCTCGCTCGACGCGCTGGTTCTCGATGCGAAGCGGCTGCTGCCCGAATGGCACCGCGGCGACACCGATCTCGTCGTCATCGCTTACCATGACCTGGTCGACGACAAATATTTCAACATCGTCCAGAACGCCGGCGCCACCGCGACCGAGGTCGAGGCCGCCGATCGCATCATCCGGTCGAACAAGCAGATCGGCGGACTTCCCGCCGTGCGCGTGCCGTTCTTCCCGGCCGATGGCATCCTCATCACCCGGCTCGATAACCTTTCCATCTACTTCCAGGAAGGCACGCGCCGTCGGCAGCTGAGGGACGAGAGCGAATATGATCGCATCGCCAACTACGAAAGCGTGAACGAGGATTACGTCGTCGAAGATTACGAGCTCGCCGTGCTGGTCGAGAATATCGTCATCGGCGCCGCCCCGGCCCGCCCCGACCCTGCATAACCCCAACCGCTGACACCCCGGCCCGGCCTTGATCCGGGCCGGGCCACCCTTTCCAACAGGACCGCCCTTCGATGACCAGCCTCGCGATGCGACACCGCGCCCGGACCATGGCGCAAAAGCGTGCAGCCCCCGCCGCCAAGGCCGCGCCGCGCCGCGCCGATCGCGCCGAGAGCGATTACCAGATCCGGCTTGCCGAGCTGGGCGAAGATCTGCGCGGGCTGAAGGATATGCAATCGATCGAGGCCAAAATCGCCCGCAAGGCCGAGCTGCTGCCGAAATATGACGACTGGGCCGAAGGCGTGCTCGCCGCCGCGCGCGAGGCCGAGGACAAGGGCCAGATGGTGCAAAGTGATCGGATCCTGGTGCAGACGATGATCTGGGCGATCGACACCGCCGACGAGGCCCGCGCCCTGCCCCGTGCGCGCTGTGTCCTGCGCCACGGCATGGAACTGCCCTCGCGCTTCGAACGCACGCTCGGCTGCATGATCGCCGAGGAATTTGCCGAGACTGCCCTTCGCGCGATGGGCAGCGGCGCGGACCATATCGATACGCGCCCCCTCCTCGAGATCGCCGAGCTGACCGAACACGAGGACATGCCCGACCAGGCCCGCGCCAAGCTGCACAAGGCAATCGCGATCGCGACGCTACGTAGCGCCGACGTTGCCGAGGCTGGCGAACGCTCGGGCGATGGCCCCGCCGGCGGCAAGAAAGCCGCACTCGAATTCGCGCTACGCCATGCGCACCGCGCTCTCGCGCTCGATGACAAGTCGGGCGTGAAGAAACTGATCGAACAACGAACGCGCGAGGCCAACAAACTGGCCGACGCGAACAACGACTGAATTTCGCGGTCGACCGGCCGCAACGACCTCGCCCCACGGCGCTCGGGGGCGGAAGACGAAGGACGGAGCAGGCTTGCCTGCCAAACCGCATCCTCTCGCGCTTCCCCACCCCCGAAAACTTTGATCGCTCGAAAGGAGCATGATGTCCGGCTTCGTCGCCCGCCCGCCATCCGAAACGGCCCCACCGCCGGAAACCGACATCGTGGCCGGCGATGTCTTCTGGCCGGGCGTGTCAATCGCGAGCTTTCGCGACGCCATGAAAATCGGACGCAGCTCCATCGCGGAGGAGCGGGTGCGCGATGCCCTGCGCGGCGCGATGGTCCATGTCCGCCGCGAATTGCGCGTATGGAAGCTCGCGCATGTGCTGGCCGGCGCGCCGTCGCTTGCCGCAATTCCGGCCGAAACGATCGACGGCGAATCGGCATCGGTCCTGCTCTATCGCCGCGCGGTGTTCTGCATGGCGGCCGCCGACCTTGCCGAAACCCATCACGATGTCAGCGCCACGGTAGACGGCCGCAGCCGCATCGATGAGGAAGCGACCGCTGCCGACGAGCTGCGCCGCAACGCCACACACGCGATCCGCGACATCCTCGGCGTTACACGCACTGCGGTCGAGCTGATCTGATGCGGGTCCATTCCATCCAGGGCGACACGGTCGACCTCGTCTGCTGGCGAGAGCTCGGCAGCGAACGTTCGGTGAGCGCCGTACTGGCCCGCAATCCCGATCTCGCCGCGCTCGGCCCGGTGCTGCCGTCGGGCACGCCGATCGACCTGCCCGACACGCCGCCCGCCACCGCACCCACCATCAAACTCGTCCAGCTTTGGGATTGACCGAACGATGACCGAAGAATTCTACACCGGCTTCACCGCCATTTCAGTCCTCGGCCTGATCGGCGGCGGTCTGCGCTTTGCCTGGAAACAGCTGACGGGCCGCATTGACAAGCGCGGCGCCGAGCTCGACGCGCGCGAAAAGGCGTTCGAGGAAATGCGCGACAGCCGGATCCGCGTGCTCGAGGCGGAGGTCGCGCGCATGGGCGACCGGCTGCAACAGGTCATGGACACTGTCGGCCGACAGCGCACCGCCATTCATTTGCTCGTGTCGAAGATTGCCCGCGACGAACCCGGCGCGCCCGAGCTGGCGCATGTCCAGGTGCTGCTTGGTGAAGAGTTCCCCGGCATCCTTCGCGAGGCGCGCGAAGCGGGTGTGCCGCCCTACACCTTCACCGAGACCGCCGAACCGTCGGAACAGGAGGCCTGACCCATGAAACTGTCGCCGCATTTCAGCCTCGCCGAATTCACCAACAGCGCCACCGCGCGCCGCCTCGGCATCGCCAACGGCCCGACCCTCGATCATATCGAGGCGATGGGGCATTTGTGCCGCGCCGTGCTCGAGCCCGTGCGCGAACAGTTCAGCCGCCCCGTTCGCATTACCAGCGGCTATCGCACCCCCGCGCTGAGCCGCGCCGTAGGCTCATCGGCCCGCTCGCAACATTGCAAGGGGCAGGCCGCCGACTTCGAGATCGCCGGCGTCTCCAACCTCGCCGTCGCGACATGGATCCGCGACAATCTGCGCTTCGATCAGCTCATCCTCGAAAATTACGTGCGCGGCGATCCGAACTCGGGCTGGATCCATTGCAGCTACCGCCCCGATCGCGCCCGTCATTCGGTGCTGACCTATACCCGCCGCAAATATTGGAAGGGGCTGGTCGCATGACGCTGCCGCCCCTCCTCGCCCGTATCGTGGCCCGCGTCGGCCTGACCGGCCTGCTGCTGGCCATCGCAATCTTCATCGCCGCGTTCCAAAGCGTGCAGCTGGGCGGCATGCGCATCGGCCCGATCGCCGTCGAAGGATGGCGGCCGAAGGCGGTGCGCCTTGCGCAAGAGCTAAAGGCCGTTGCGGCTGCTCAGGACGCGGCCAATGCCCGCGCGCGGAAGGATCACGCCCGCGCCGAAGCTGCCTATCGACAACTCGCCCAAAGGATCGATGACAATGCCGATGCCCAGACCCCGGAAGCCATGGCTGCTGCCGATCGCTACATTGCTGCTCACCGCGTGCGGGCCAAAACCGCTGATTGTCCACCCGGCGGAACCTTTACCCCCGCCGGCGATCGCGGCGCCGGACACGCTGAAGCAGCCGGTCGACCGGCCGAGCTGGATGCGCCCGATCACAAATCTGATGGAGACATGGTGGTCGTAAGCGCGGCCGACGTGCGGATCTGCACGTCGAACACGCTGCGCGCCGAGGCAGCCCACGACTGGGCACTGGCGATCGAGGCATCAAGTGCTAAGGTCATGCGATGATTGAGATTTTGGCCCCGTTCCTGTTGCTCGCCTCCGCCCCCGGTGAGGTCTGCCAGCAAATGTCCGTTCATGACGGCGACACCATTCGCTGCGGCGACGAGCGGATTCGGCTGCTCGAGATCGAGGCACCGGAATTGAAGGGATCACCGCGATGTCGGCGGCCGAAACCGCGCGATTGGTGCGATGACGCCCTGGCGCAGGAAAGCCGCGATGCACTGGCGGATTTCTTGAGCACCGGCCCGGTTCTGGTTCATCGCGACGGCCGTGATTTTTATGGCCGGACGCTGGCGCATCTTTCGGTGAATGGTCAGGACGCCGGTGCCTATCTCATCTCCATCGGCCTGGCACGCGAGTATCGCTGAGCCATGCGCAAGCACGACGCCCTGCGCGCGGCCCTCACCGCCGCCTTTCCCGATCTGACCCGCGATCCGCAGGCGCTGTCGATCTATATCGATAAGGGCCGCATTGCCGCACGCGCGGGGCCGGGCGGAACGAACCGGGCAACCGGCTTCGAATGGCGCTACACCTTGAACGTCGTGCTGCTCGACTTCGCCGGCGATCCGAACCGCCTCGCCGCCACCGTGCTGGAATGGATCCGCGCCGCACAGCCAGAACGCCTGCAGAACCACACCGCCGGCGATGAAGCTTTCAGCTTCGAGGTCGATATCCTCGACGACGACAAGGCGGACATCGCCATCACGATCGCGCTCGACGAGGCGGTCGACATCGCCGCCGATGGCACCATGTCCTATCGCGATGAACCCGATATCGACCCGCCCTTCGAAGGCGTGCCGCCCGAAACCTCGCTCGATGCCATCACCCTCGGCGGCGCAGGTCTGTTGCCGTGACCGACGCCGGCCACGGCCTGGATGACCTCGGCCGCTTCTTCGATGACATGCTGGCCGACATCTCGCCGGCGCGTCGACGGCTCGTCGCGCGTAAGATCGGGCAGCAGCTGCGTCGATCGAACCTTGCCCGCATGGCCGCGAACGAGGAACCGGATGGCGGTGCCATGGAACCGCGCAAGGATCGCGGCGACAAACGCCTGCGCCGACGCAAGATGTTCCGGCGGCTGCGCTATGCCCGGCACCTGACGATCAAACCGTCCGACGAAGGCGTCGAGCTTCGCTTCCGGGCCGGCTCAAACCGGATCGCCAGCGACCATCATTTCGGGCGCGAAAGCTATGTCGGCAAAACGAAGGCCGGCGATACGATTCGCGCCCGCTATCCCCGGCGACGGCTGCTCGGGTTTGCACGCGATGACATCGACGGCATGACCGACGAACTGCTCGAATGGCTCGATCGATAACGATTCGGTCAGCGCACGCTACTTGGGCTCACGGGAAGCTCGGGAACCAAAAATTCACAACATATCTTTTAAGATATACGAGTCTCGTTATAGGGGGTTATTCCCATGCGTGTTCAATCATGCATCTGCATGCACCATGGCAGACCGTTGCCCATTGAAACGGAAGGAGGCAGCCTTGGATCCGGTTCAATATGTCTTCCGTATTGATGCGTTCGATCCGGCAACTCTGCCGATGCAACGTTTGGCGGCATATCTCAGCGCATTGGCTAGAATGTTTGGTCACGAAGAGCATACCCATTTCGTTGGCATTGAAAAAGGAAGTGCAAAACTACGCGCTGCCGTTGACCCCATTGATGCTCCGAAGGTCGAAACCCGCCTACACGGCGTTCGTATCGGTACCGCCCCTAAAGATGCGCTAGCTGCGAAAGATCAGCTTGAGGATTTGCTGGCAAATGACAACGCAATCGCAACGCTAACTGTCGGTGGCGATGATATCGTGGTCCTTCCATTCGCCGGAAGGACTCGAAAAAAGCCTTTAAATTTTCCACCCTTTCGCGAGGATACAAGCCTCGACGGAACGATCGTCTCTATTGGAGGCCGGGACAGTTCTGCACATGCGATTCTGCAGGACGGCGAAACCATACACGCGGGTATCACGATGAGGCGTGAACTAGCGAAAGAACTTGCCCTCCTCTTATACGGTGAGCCTGTCCGCTTATACGGAAATGGGCGATTCGAACGCCTCCCAGATGGCGATTGGAAGATGAGCGACTTCAAAGTAGACCGTTTTGAACGTCTGGATGGGAACAAAATAGCTGACGTAATTATCAAGGCTCGTAAAACTTTGGGCAGCCAATTGCGAAGCGCAGATGCAGTTAAACAATTGCTTGCACTGCGGGGGAACGAGGAGGACGAATCTGAGTGATTATTGTGGTCGACAGCTCAGCTTTAATCCTTTTACTTAACCCTCAAGCAAGTCCACCCAAGGACCGTAACAATGGGGGGCCAATTAATAACTGCGAAGGCCGAATCAACAAGTTCCTAGATTGCCTGAAAGCGGATGACACCATAATCGTTCCCGCCCCAGCGCTGGCCGAAATTTTGGTCATTGCTCCCGACGATGGTCCAGCATTGATCGCTCAAATCTCTTCCACCGCGAGATTTAAAATTCGTCCATTCGGAACCCAAGCGGCTATTGAAACTGCGA